>JAHEKE010000009.1:0-79357 GCA_024638505.1 Gammaproteobacteria bacterium
TACGAAGATTTAAGATTTAAGCTGGCGGGAAGCAACGTTGGCGTGATGGCTGCAACAAATGAAGCGGTGCAGGCCGCGCAGTTTCCGATCCTGCTGTACGTATTTTCCGCAGTATTTTTTCTTTGCGTCATATCCTTCCGCTCGCTGGGCGGAACTTTATGTATTGTTCTCCCCCTGGCCGTTGTTTCTCTTTTGACTTACGCCTTGATGAGTTATCTGGAAATAGGCTTGAAAGTCAACACGTTACCGGTAGTGGCTTTGGGTGTGGGTATCGGGGTGGATTACGGTATTTATATTTTCAGCCGATTTCAAAGCCTGCTTCGCCAGGGCTATGGCATAACGAAGGCCTATGAAACTACGCTTGCTATAACCGGAGTAGGCGTGATCTGTACCGGCGGAGCCTTGGCCGCCGGAGTCGCAACATGGATTTTTTCACCATTGCAGTTCCAGGCGGACATGGGAATACTGCTGACCTTTATGTTTTTAATGAACATGTTAGGCGCGATTTTGCTTCTACCGGCCCTGGCTTCTTGGGTGCTACGCAGGCGCTATTTTCAGGCTGAGGGTTCACAAGCGGTGTTGGGTTTTGATTAACTAACGGGCCGGCAACAGGGCATTGACAAGAATGAACGCCTGGGATCCAAACAGCTACAAGCGTAATGCGAGCTTTGTGGCCGAATTAGGCGCGCCCGTTGTCGATCTGCTGGCACCGAAAAAAGGCGAGCGTATTCTCGATCTCGGCTGCGGGGATGGCACGCTTACCAGAAAACTCATTGACTGCGGCTGCACCGTAGTCGGTGTCGACAGCAGCCAAGAGATGGTATCCGCCGCGAGACAGCTGGGCATTGATGCCCATGTGTTGGACGGCCATGAACTCAGCTTCAATGGAGAATTCGATGCCGTATTCAGCAACGCCGCTCTGCACTGGATGACGCAACCGGCGCGGGTGGTGGCGGGGGTATGGCGGTCGCTGAAGCCGGTAGGGCGGTTTGCAGGCGAAATGGGTGGTGCGGGCAACGTCAGGCGGCTGCACACAGCCTTGCGCCAAGCTGTGGTCAGTCGCGGTGGCAGAGCGGAAGACTCAGATCCGTGGTACTTTCCCAACCCCGGTCAATATCGGCGTGTCCTAGAATCTGCGGGATTTGCCGTAAAGGTTATCGAACTGATTGACCGACCTACTCCGCTGCCAACAGGTATCAGCGGCTGGATAGAATCCTTCGCGCAGGCTTTTCTTGGTGGTGTTAGAGAACAGGAGCGCGAGGAGTTCACGCGGGAGATTGAGACGGCGGTGCGTCCTTATCTATGTGATAAACAGGGCGTATGGCACGCTGATTACGTTCGACTGCGTTTCTTAGCAATAAAAAGCGAGGTATAAGCCTTCGATCTACAGGCCGACCGTGCCGGGTCGCCTCCTGAACCTCACCAGCGAAATTTGTTCCACAGCTGTGGGTTAGCCCAGTTGCGTGCATTCAACCATTCTGGCGTTTTCTTGTACGTCAGTATGTCGTACTTATAGATATGTATCGGTTTATTATCTACTTGGTAGCGATTAACCAGCTTCATGCCATAACCAAGAAAGTCGACGGTTTGCCACGTGCTCTTAATCTTTTCCCACTGATCACCCATTCGAACGACCGTGACGAAGCGATCTGTGTGTAAATCGCGCAGCGCAGCGATCAGCTGTCCGGCTCTTTCCTTATCCAGGAACTCTAGAGTGTCAGCGACGATACAAACGTCGAAGCGCAGCGGTTCTCGCAGAGAAAAAAGCGCGTCCTCGACAGAAACGAAAGTCACCTTGCATTCCTGGTTCAACACTTTCTTTTGAGCAAGATAGTTCGCTATGAACGTCTCTGCTTTTTCGCCAATGATGAGTATTGAGCGTGGCTGACACTCATTAATGAGGGTCTCGATGTCAAAAGCAATTTGCCCTTGCGCGCTGAATTTGTTCATCTCTATATCGCCTGTGCGGGCCAAAGTTGAGCCGCGCCCCGGACGCCGGAGCTGTCACCGTGTTTGTTTGCCAGCACCGGTGTTTTCAATTCATTATTGAAAATGTGTCTACTGATTTGTTCTACTCCCCTGGTATATAGCTCACTTATGTTAGACATGCCACCACCGAGAACGATTGCGTCCGGATCCAGGATATTGATCACGCTGGCAATGGCCTGGCCAAAGTAGTCGAAATAGCGGTTCATCACGGATTGGCCTACGGTGTCGCCATCTCGGGCTAGCCGCACTATGGTTTCGGCGGTCAACTCTGCCGGGTTACCACTCTGCTCCTCCCATTCCAGGGCTAACCCGGGACCCGACAGGTAGGTCTCGACGCAGCCCCTCTTGGTGCAGTAACAAGCGCGTCCATCGGCGATTAATACGTTGTGTCCCCACTCTCCAGCGATGTGGTGGGGGCCGATGTGCAGTTGCCTGTCAATTACTATGCCACCACCCACGCCAGTGCCCATAATGACGCCGAAAACTACTCGGTAGTCACTGCCAGCGCCATCGGTGGCTTCAGATAAAGCAAAACAATTTGCATCGTTTTCCAGACGCACTTCCCTGTGCAGTAAGTTTTCTATATCAAGCTGAACCGACTGACCATTCATGCATACTGTGTTCGAGTTTTTAAGGGTGCCGTCGATAGAGGAGATTGCGCCAGGGGTGCCTATCCCCACCGGGCAACGTCGGCCGATCTTGCTTTCGAGCAAATCCACGAGCTCGTTAATTGCCTGTAAAATCGACGAGTAGCCCTGCGCGCTCGGGGTTTTGATGCGCTTAGACTCCACCACCTGATTGGAAGAATCCATGACTATCCCCTCAATTTTTGTTCCACCCAGATCGATGCCGATACGCATCAGGGCAGATTACTACACCAAAAACTGTAAATTCTTTCCGCTGCTTTCATAGATGAGTCGGACTTTTCGGCAATCTGATCCAGCATATCGCGGCGTGACTGAATGGATGCGCTCGCCGGGTGAGACTCGTCCAGAAAAAGCCTTGCCCAGTCTTTGACCATCTGTGGCAGGATCTCCAAATGAAATTGCAGCGCTAGCGTCTTGCCTAATTGAAATCCTTGGTTGCAACACGTGGTCCCCTTGAAGACATGTCGCGCATTTTGCGGAATTGAAAAAGTTTCGTTATGCCAATGAAAGACGTGTAGCGCGGACGGAAGTGAGTGGCACCACTGTGGTGTATGATCGTCCTTCACCACTTCTATCGGCAGCCAGCCGATTTCTGGAACCGGATTCTTGCTCACTGTCCCGCCTAGCGCTCTGCAAATAAGCTGCCCGCCAAGACAATGTCCCAGCATGGGGATGTCGTTACGCTGTGCGTCACGGATCAAGTCGAGTGTCTGCGGGATCCAGTCCAGCTCGTCGTTGGCACTCATTACTCCACCCATGAAGACGAAAGCGGCTGCCCCGTCTATACTGGAAGGAACAGGCTCATGTTTATCGACTTTTACAACATGGTACTCGATATCGTTTTTCTGCAAAAACTCACCAAAATAGCCCGGTCCATTAGTCTCTTCGTATCTGAAAATGATGATTTTCGACATAGTCAGCGTATCGGTTAGTCGTGGTAAGAGCTAGATTAGCAGAGATTATACGGTGCGGGATTTCGCTGTTGATACTGCTGTCGTCGCCCATCCCAGCGGCGGCCGTGGATCAGCTACAGCTGTTGGCACTGTTCGAAAATAAAGCCTTACTTAATGTAGATGGACAGCGAAGATTAATGCACGCGGGTGAAACCAGTCCAGAGGGCTTATTACTGGTCAGCGCAAATACGGATCAGGCCGTCGTCGAGGTAAGCGGAAGGCGAGAGGTGCTGCGCTTGGGTTTTGCGGCCACGATACCGGGAAGTGAGGCGAAATCAGATCCAACCTGGAAGGGCCTTGCATCAATATCACTGTGGGCGGATCCAAGTGGGTTTTTCTACGTGCCAGGATTGATCAACGGTTATCCAGTTCGTTTTCTAGTAGATACTGGTGCAACCACAGTCGCATTGAGCAGCGAGATGGCGGAACGCATTGGCATTGACTACACCAAAGGTCAGAAAGGCATCGCCAGAACGGCTAGTGGAGTAACACCGATGTACGGACTGGATCTGAAATCGGTGGCGGTTGGAGGTATAAAGCTGAATAATGTGTCAGCTGGCGTGATAATTGGCGCCTATCCAACCGTGCCGCTACTCGGCATGTCTTTTCTAGGTCAACTGGATATGGTGCGAGAAGGGAATCGGCTGGATCTTAAACGCCGGAACTAGCGGATTTATCTCTCTCAATCTGGGCGTAGGCTGAATGATTGTGAATCGATTCAAAGTTTTCTGATTCTACTGTGTAGGCCAAGATCCGTTCGTCTTTGTTAAAGTGCGCAGCAATGTCTCTTACCATATCTTCGACAAATTTAGGGTTATCGTAAGCTTTTTCTGTGACGTATTTTTCATCTACACGCTTCAGCAAACCGTACAATTCACTGCTGGCCTCCTGTTCCACAATCTCAATAAGCTCCTCGATCCATACGAATGCTTCAGACTTTATTTTTACCGTGACATGTGAACGCTGGTTATGAGCACCGTAGTCGGAAATGCTTTTTGAGCATGGACACAGGCTGGTCACCGGAACAACAACCTTCGTCTGGATAGAAGATTTTCCATTGTCGATTTCCCCGATCAGAGTAACCTCATAATCCAGAGTGCTGGCGACGCCGGATATAGGCGCGTTTTTAGTCACAAAATAAGGGAAGGTCATTTCGATGTGGCCCTTATCCGCTTCCAGTCGCTCGGTCATCTCGCGCAGAATAGACTTAAATGATTTTACTGAGATCTCCGCATCCTGCTCACTGAGGATCTCTACAAAGCGGGACATATGTGTACCTTTGAAGCTGTGCGGTAGCTCCACATACATATTGAAATTCGCAATAGTATGTTGCTCACCGGCGCTTCGATCGCTCACGCGGACGGGATGGCGGATATCCTTAATACCGACTTTATCTATTGCGATGTTGCGGGTATCCGGGCTTCCCTGAACGTCCTCGATTTCAGTTTGCGCTTTGATTTGAGCTTTAGTTACTGACATATGACCTGCTAATCAACTAGGTGAGCGTTACTGGAACCAGTTTAAGCACGTTGTAAAAATAGGGCAAGATAAATCTGCTTAATATCGGCGTTCGACCATCATTTTCGCTAGGTCTCGAAGCATATGGGCGCTAAGCGGCAATTTATCAAGAGCGCATTCCGCCTCTTTGTACAAAGACCGGGCCATATTCTTTGACGCCTGCAGGCCGATAACGGACGGGAAGGTTGCCTTCGCCAGCTGACGATCGGCTCCAGTGTGTTTGCCTAGAGTTTGACTGTTTGATTCTACATCTAGAATGTCATCAACGATCTGAAAGGCGAGCCCAATGCACGTCGCGTAGTCATCCAGAAGATCCAAAGTATGGGGTTGTATTGCTTCGTTTGCCATTGCCCCCAAGGCCACCGCGGCTCTGATCAAAGCACCAGTTTTGTGCAGGTGGATATCTTTGAGCTGGTCGACATTCAAAGCGCGGCCTTCAGCAGCAATGTCTTTGGCCTGGCCACCGACCATTCCAGGCGGGCCGGCCGCATGAGCCAGTTTTGCAATCATTGTTAACTTAATAGATGGCGGCAGGTTACAGGTGGGATCTTTGGCCAGCAGTTCGAAGGCCAGACTTTGTAGTCCATCCCCCACTAAGATAGCGGTAGCTTCGTCATAAGCAATATGGCAGGACGGTTTTCCGCGCCGCAGAGCATCATCGTCCATGGCTGGTAAGTCATCGTGCACCAGGGAATAGGCATGGATCAGCTCAACGGCGCACGCTGGTGCATCCAAAACTGATAAGTCCGTGCCAATTAACTGGCCCGCGGCGTAAACCAGCATGGCTCTGATGCGCTTACCGCCGTTAAGGCTGACATAGCGCATAGCCTCATGCAGTTTAACGGGTTCTGTGTCGGGGATGGGTAAGCGCGCATCCAGCGCCGATTCGACTCGCGATTGGTAATCGCGCAAAACGGCGAGTGATTCTTTAATCAGTTACTCCTCGGGAGAAAAGGTTTCAAGTTTTAACTCTCCGTGTTTCTTTACCAGTTGCTCCACTCGTTTTTCAGCATGAAGCAGGGTCTGTTCGCATACCTTGGTCAATTCCACGCCCCGCTCAAAGTCTTTCAACGATTGTTCCAGCGTCTGATCTCCCTGCTCCATGCGTTCAACCAGTGCCTCGAGTTCCTGCAAATAACTCTCGAATTTATGCAGGTCTTGCGCTTGATTTGCGTTATCTGTTTTCTTTGTCACGAACTGGTGTATGCCGCTTTGCTTGACCTTTAATTGTACGCGAGTGCAGGGGTAAAACAGAGTGGGTGAGCGCTTGACAGGCTAGAGATAAGAATTTAGAATAATTCTAAATTTAAACACAACCCTATTGACAACGGGAGCAGACGATGGACTTAAAAGGTAGCAAGACAGAGCAAAATTTGAAAGACGCATTTGCCGGTGAATCTCAGGCCAACCGGCGCTATCTCTATTTTGCGGCGAAGGCCGACGTAGAGGGCTACAACGACGTCTCCGCTGTATTCCGTTCCACCGCTGAGGGAGAAACCGGCCATGCTCATGGACATCTGGAGTACCTCGAAGCAGTAGGTGATCCGGCGACCGGGCTGCCCATTGGCGCGACGTCTGACAATTTGAAAGCCGCTATTGCCGGTGAAACGCACGAATACACCGATATGTATCCGGGGATGGCCAAGGTCGCGCGCGACGAAGGCTTCGACGAGGTAGCGGACTGGTTTGAGACACTCGCCAAAGCGGAGCGCTCGCACGCCAATCGTTTCCAGAAGTCACTGGACAATATGGACTAGACGAAGGGACTCCTGTTTAGTTATAAAGTAAAGGGCCGGCGGCTAACCCATCGGCCCTCCCCCCGTACTAATTTAACTCAGCTGGTGAGGCGTGACCATGCCCGCACGTTCAGGGAATACACGAGAAGGCAGTTTAGATGCGCCGACGCGTCATGCATTAGACTGGAAAAGTGAATCGTTTTACGACGAAACAGCTTTATTTAAGGAACTGGAGCGGGTTTACGAGATATGTCATGGTTGCCGGCGCTGTTTCAGTTTGTGCAACGCTTTCCCCACTCTGTTTGATGCCATAGACGAATCGGATACGCTCGAGCTGGATGGCGTTCCGAAACCGGTATATTGGGACGTAGTCGATCACTGCTACCTCTGTGATATGTGTTTCATGACCAAATGCCCGTATGTGCCACCGCATGAATGGAACGTAGACTTTCCGCATCTAATGCTGCGCGCCAAAGCAGTCAAGTTCAAAAAAGGCGGAACAAAAGTAAGGGACAAGTTGCTTACCAGCACGGATTTGCTAGGTTCGCTGGCGGGGATTCCAGTGGTGTCCGCTGTGGTGAACGCTAGTTTGAAAAATGGAGTGGCGCGTAACGTATTGCAATCCACACTTGGCGTGCACAAAGACGCGCCTGTCCCCAGCTACCATAAAAACGCGGCGAAAACGGTTAAGCCCGATTTGGTCCGTAGCCCTATCGCAGCCGGGCCTACGCGGGGAAAAGTTGCGCTTTATACCACCTGCTACGGTAAACACAATCGGCCAGATCTTATTCGGGATCTGGTCGCGACATTTGAGCATAATGATATCCCCGTCACTATTGTGCAGAAGGATAAATGCTGCGGTATGCCCAAGCTGGAGCTGGGGGATCTTGATGCGGTAGCGGAATTGAAAAATAAGAATATATCGAACCTGGCTGCGCTGGTCGACGACGGGTGGGATATCGTGGCTCCTGTGCCCTCTTGTGTGCTTATGTATAAACAGGAACTACCATTGATGTTTCCACAGGAGTCGGAAGTGAGTAAAGTGCGTGATTCGATATACGATCCATTTGAGTATCTAATGTTGAGGCATAAACATGGAGAATTGAAAACTGATTTTAAGCACGAACTAGGCAGCATCTCTTATCACGTAGCCTGTCACCTTAGGGTGCAAAACATTGGATATAAGACAAAAGAATTGTTGTCGCTGGTGCCTAACACCGAGGTGGAGGTGATCGAACGCTGTTCCGGCCACGATGGGACCTATGCCGTCAAGAAAGAATTCTATGAGGTGGCGGCGAAGATTTGCCGACCTGTGGTAAACCGAGTCAAAAAAAACCAGGCCGTCCACTACGCCAGTGATTGTCCAATGGCGGGAGAGCAGATCGCCAACGGTCTGGATGACGGGACTGCGCCCAAACACCCTCTGGCGTTACTCAGAATGGCGTATGGAATTTGATACAGCGGGACGCCGTCAAGCGCAAGCAGGTAACCGTACATAGCATTTTAGCATTGTAAAGCATGAAACCATTAACCCGTGCAGACTTGTACTCGCTGGAGGAATACTCCAACATAAGGGAAGCGTTTCGCGTGAAGGTCCTGGCGCATAAAAAAAATAGAAAGGTGGCGATTGGGGACCACGCGACACTCTATTTCGAAGACCGCCTGACCATGCATTACCAGATTCAGGAAATGCTGCGGGTCGAACGAATATTTGAAAGCACCGGTATTCAGGAGGAGTTGGATGCTTACAACCCGTTAGTTCCTGATGGTCGTAACTTCAAAGCGACGTTTATGATCGAGTACGGTGATGTGGAAGAGCGGAAAAAGGCCCTGGCTAAACTTATCGCTATTGAGGAGAAAGTCTGGGTCGCGGTAGAGGGCTTTGATCGCTCGTATGCCATAGCAGATGAGGATTTGGAGCGGACGACCGAGGACAAGACATCTTCGGTGCATTTTTTACGCTTTGAGTTAAGCGAGGAAATGGCAGCGGCAATCAAAGCTGGCGCTGACTTCGGTTTTGGCATAGACCACCCAGAGTATTCGCACGCCAACTACCCGCTGGCAAAAGATATCCAGAAATCGTTAGCGCCAGATCTCGATTAGGCTTAGCCATTAACTTGAGAACGACGGGAGTGAGTTGAGCAAAGGGCGCATCCCGCTCGCTATGACCATCTTTTCTCTTCTTTTCAGCTTAGGTATTATGTCCGGCCCAAGGACAGGGTCCATTCCTGCTTAAACGAAGTATCACACATAGCTCCCTCGATAATGAGTTCTGCTTACGATTCATCCGCCATTGAGGTTCTCTCTGGCCTTGAGCCCGTGCGCAAGCGGCCGGGCATGTACACTCAAACGGAGCGACCGAATCACCTGATACTGGAACTGGTCGATAACAGCGTCGATGAAGCCATCACCGGCTACGCCAACGTCATTCAAGTGGTTTTGCATGACGACGGCTCTGTGAGCGTTGCTGATAATGGACGCGGCATGCCGGTAGACGTGCATAAGGACGAAAAGGTCAGCGGCGTGGAAGTCATCATGACGCGGCTCCATGCCGGTGGAAAATTCTCGAATAAAAGCTATAGATTTTCAGGTGGTCTGCATGGCGTTGGAGTCTCCGTCGTCAACGCCCTCTCACGGAAGCTGGAAGTGTGGGTTAGGCGCGGCGGAAAGGAGTATAAAATGTCCTTTGCCGACGGTTTGAAGCGGTCTCCCCTGAAGCCAGTGGGCAACGTCGGGCAAAGGAACACCGGGACTATAGTCCGATTCTGGCCCGACCCGCAGTTCTTCGATACGCTCAAAATCAACGTGCCAAGGTTGAAGCACGTGCTTAGGGCAAAGGCTATTTTGTGCCCCGGGCTGATGATCAGTTTCAGCAATCAAGATAATGCTGATGATAACGAAGAGTGGGAGTACGCGGACGGACTGGAGGCCTATCTGGCCAGTGAGTTGGGGTACGTTGAAACGACTCCGCGTGAGCCCGTGGTTGGTACTTTTCGTGGGCCCGAACAAGAAGTAGATTGGACAGTTGTCTGGGTGGCCGATGGAACACAAGAAGTTGCGGAAAGCTATGTCAACCTGATTCCGACCGTGCAGGGTGGCACGCACGTCAGCGGATTCCGCGGAGGGTTGACCGATGCAATCAAAGAGTTTTGCAATCATAGGGATCTTTTGCCACGTGGGGTTAAATTGACGGCAGACGATGTGTGGAACTGCTGCAACTACGTGCTTTCTCTTCGATTGAAGGATCCTCAATTTACCGGTCAAACCAAGGATCGCTTGTCTTCTCGCGATACCGCGCTTTTAGTGCAGACCGTGGCAAAAGATGAGTTTAGTATTTGGCTGCATCGTCATATCGCGGAAGGTGAACGCATCGCGGCGCTGGTCGTAGAAAATGCACAGGCAAGACTGCGTGCCGGTAAACGGGTTACGCGCAAAAAGGTGACCTCCGGTCCGGCGCTGCCGGGAAAGCTGGCCGATTGCGCCAGTCAGGATTTAGAGCTGACAGAACTGTTTCTGGTGGAAGGGGACTCTGCAGGTGGATCGGCCAAACAGGCGCGCAATCGTGAGTACCAGGCGATCATGCCGCTGCGCGGTAAAATACTAAACACCTGGGAGGTGGATTCGGCAGAGGTGCTGGCGTCGCAGGAAGTGCACGATATTGCGATTGCACTCGGTGTGGATCCGGGGTCAAACGATCTTCAGAGTTTGCGTTATGGCAAAGTTTGTATACTGGCCGACGCCGATTCCGACGGTGCTCATATTGCGACGTTGCTGTGCGCGCTTTTTGTAAAACACTTTAAACCACTGGTGGATGCGGGCAGGGTACATGTGGCGATGCCTCCGCTGTACCGTATTGATGTGGGCAAAGAGGTGTTCTATGCATTAGATGACAGCGAACGCGGCAAAACACTCGAGCGCATCGAATCCGACAGTCTTAAGGGTAAAGTCAATATACAGCGGTTCAAGGGACTGGGTGAAATGAATCCGCTGCAGCTGCGGGAGACCGTAATGGATCCAGCAACTCGACGACTGGTTCGGCTGGAAGTAAAGCGGGGTGATAATACGCAGCGGATATTGGATATGATGCTGGCGAAAAAACGAGCTGCTGATCGCAAAGCCTGGATCAGTAAAAATGGAGATCAAGTGAACGTAATCTGATTAGTATCATGCCTAGCAAATCCAGTAGTGCGCATAAGCGCAGATCTAAAGCGGCTAAATCCGCTTCTGCCCGGGCCAACATTCAAGGATTACCGGTATCAATTTTTACCGAGCGTGCATATCTGCATTATTCAATGTACGTCATTCTCGATCGTGCTCTGCCCTTTATCGGAGATGGCCTAAAACCGGTGCAGAGACGGATTGTCTACGCTATGTCGGAGCTGGGTCTGCATGCCGCGGCTAAATTCAAAAAGTCGGCACGCACGGTCGGTGACGTACTGGGTAAGTTTCATCCACACGGAGATACCGCCTGTTATGAAGCCATGGTTCTGATGGCCCAAGATTTCAGCTATCGCTATCCGCTCATTGACGGGCAGGGGAATTGGGGATCTTCGGATGATCCAAAATCTTTTGCCGCGATGCGTTATACCGAAGCGCGGTTAACCCGTTATGCGCAAACCCTGCTGAATGAGCTTGGACAAGGCACGGTAGATTGGGTGCCAAATTTTGACGGCACGCTGGAAGAACCGAAAATGCTGCCTGCCCGGTTGCCCAACGCCCTGCTGAACGGCGCCTCGGGCATTGCCGTCGGGATGGCAACCGATATTCCACCGCATAACAATCGTGAAGTCATCTCTGCCTGCATTCATCTACTGGAGGCGCCGCGCGCAACAGTGGCAGATTTGTGTGCTCATATAAAGGGACCGGACTATCCGACCGGGGCAGAGATTGTTACCGCGCATTCGGAAATCAGGCAGATCTATGAGACCGGCAGCGGTTCGATTCGTCAGCGAGCAGTCTGGAACCGGGAAGAAGGCAATATCATTATCACAGCCTTACCGTACCAGGTTTCCGGGTCCAGGATACTTGAGCAAATAGCGGCGCAGATGAACGCGAAGAAACTTCCGCTCGTAACCGACTTAAGAGATGAATCAGATCACGAAAACCCGACCCGCTTGGTTATCGAACCCCGGTCAAATCGTGTCGATCTTAGCGGGTTGATGGATCATCTGTTTGCCACTACCGATCTTGAACGCAGTTATCGCATCAACATAAATATGATCGGATTGAACGGGCGTCCGAAAGTTTATGATATCAGGTCTTTGCTCAAGGAATGGCTTGAGTTTCGTATTGAGACCGTACGCCGGCGCCTTAACTGGAGGCTCGAGCGGGTGGTGCGCCGGCTGCACATACTGCAAGGCTATTTAACCGCTTATCTCAATATCGATGAAGTGATCAGAATCATACGTCGGGAAGATAAGCCGAAGCCGGTGCTGATGAAACGTTTTCGACTAAGTGATGATCAGGCTGAGGCTATTCTCGAATTGAAACTGCGCAACCTTGCCAAACTGGAAGAGTTCAGGATAGAGGGGGAGCAAAAAGAATTGAGTAGCGAGCGTGACACGCTGAAGAAAACGCTTGCGTCCGATAGAAAATTGAAACGGCTTATCAGAGAAGAGTTGCTGGCGGACGCGGAGGAGTTCGGGGATAGGCGCCGATCTCCGATCGTAGAGCGTGCGGCGGCTAAAGCCATAGATCATACAAAGCTCATACCAGCCGAGGCGATCACTGTGGTACTGTCAAAAAAAGGTTGGGTGCGCGCCGCAAAGGGGCACGAGATTGATCCCCGCAGTCTGAGCTATCGATCTGGAGATGCTTACCTGCACGCCGCCCATGGGCGCACCAATCAGTCGGTGGTTTGCCTTGATTCAAGCGGCAGAACTTATACCGTACCTGCGCATGGTCTACCTTCCGCGCGCGGGCAAGGTGAACCACTGAGCAGTACGCTAACGCCTCCGAACGGTGCCGCTTTCGCCGGCGTGATGATGGGAGAGGATGAAGATCTTTACCTGTTGAGCACCGCGGCAGGATATGGATTTATAGCGCCCCTGGGGGAGATGCATACTAAAAACAAGAAGGGGAAAAGCACGCTAAAGGTGCCGGCAGATGCCAAGGTATTAACCCCGCAAAGGATATTCGATATGGACAAGGATTGGCTGGCAATTGTGACAACTGCCGGATATCTCCTGGTCTATATGGTCGGTGAACTGCCGCAAATGAACAGGGGGCGAGGTGTCAAGCTAATCAATATTCCGGCCAAGCGACGTAAGGCAGGCGAAGAGGGTGTGCTTGCGGTAATCACGTTTCAGGAAGACGACGGTCTGTTGATTTATTCAGGTAAACGCTATCTACGTATGAAGCCGTCGGATATAGACCATTATATCGGTGCCCGCGGTCTGCGCGGACGTAAACTGCCACGAGGATTCCAACAGGTCCGCGGGATGGCTGTTGAGTAGCCCCGGCGGTCTGGTCGATAGTCGTTATACATCCATCCCGGTAAGAGAAGGCTGAATATGGCGGGTAAAAAAGCAAAACGAACGCGGGATATACAGCCGTTTTATGCAATGGAGGTGCTGGCCAAAGCATATCGCATGGAGGCGCAGGGGCGTGACGTCATTCATCTGGAAGTGGGTGAGCCGGATTTTGCAAGCCCAAATGAGGTAGTGAAAGCTGGGTGCAGCGCTTTGACCGGAGGCCATACGAAATACACGCCAGCGTTGGGTATACCTGAGTTAAGACAGGCCATTGCAGATTCGTACGAGGAATCCTGCCGACCCAACATCGCGCGTGTGGCG
Organism: Gammaproteobacteria bacterium; assembly: GCA_024638505.1. GTDB lineage: Bacteria > Pseudomonadota > Gammaproteobacteria > Arenicellales > JAANXG01 > JAHEKE01. The sequence goes on from JAHEKE010000009.1 coordinate 13,638, forward strand.
GTTACACCGGGCTCCTCGGGGGCGCTCATGCTGGCTTTTGGCGTATTGATCGATGAGGGTGACCAGGTTTTGTTAGCAGACCCCGGCTACCCCTGCAACAGCAACTTTATTCGCCTTTACGGTGGGCAGCCCGTTTTGGTGCCGACGGACGCATCATCAAACTATCAGTTGTCGGCAGACTTGATACGTCAACACTGGCAGGAAAAGACTGCAGCGGTGTTGCTCGCTTCTCCTTCCAATCCAACCGGTACGGTTATAACACCTGCGGAAATGTCGGCCATAGTCACCACAGTGGATGAGTTAGGCGGGGTTTGTATCGTCGATGAAATTTATCATGGATTGACTTACGACATAGAAGTCAGGTCCGCGTTACATGATTCTGATAATGTTTTTATCGTCAACAGTTTTTCCAAATATTTCGGCATGACAGGGTGGCGAATAGGGTGGTTGGTTTCTCCCCAAGACTACGTTGCCGAGATAAATAAATTCGCGCAGAATTTATACATTTCCACAAGTGCGCCCGCGCAGTACGCAGCTGTGAGCGCAATGACGGCGCCGGTTATCGCGGAATGTGAACGAAGACGGTTGGAATTTATGGCGCGTCGGGACTATCTGGTTCCGGCTTTACGCGACATTGGTTTCAAAATTCCGCTGATGCCGCAGGGGGCTTTTTACGTGTATGCCGACATCAGCGCTTTCAGTGAAGACAGCGAACAGTTTGCCTTGGATGTATTGGAGAATACCGGCGTGGCGTTGACGCCGGGACGCGATTTCGGTGAATACAGGCATCTCGCACACGTTCGATTCTCTTACGCCAATACAATGGAACGTTTGCACGATGCGGTAGCGCGTTTGCGTGATTACCTGGGAACGTTTAATGCGTAATCTTGCGCGCGCACTGCACGTTCTTGTCCTATCGCCGACGGATCGTGTTGCTAGTCGAACTCTGTATTAGATGCACGCTCTTGCCAGGCGGGAACTTCTTGCCTGGTCGGAACAACATTGCAGCGACGAACAGAGCGATCGCACAAGCCATTATAAATAGCAACAATTGCGTTGGCACGGCACCAAATAATTTATAAGCCGCTTTAGTAGCGCGGGAACCGGCCTTCAGCGAGGTGACAAGTGCACCGATGTTTCTCCCGTCCTGACTGATCCGCTTGACACCATTTTTACCCGCCAGCCGGCTCAGAGCATAAGTACCTGTGGCGTTAATCTCAGCTGCTTTGGCGACCTTTTGCAAGTCATCCACGCTGTCTACCGCATGCATCACTCCGCGCAGCGGCCCTGGCCCCAAATGAGTGCCAGCCTTACCCATGTCTGTAACCACGCCGGATAACCTGCCGTACTTTCCAGTCTTAAGCGCTTCTTGACTCGTCCGCATTAAACTTTTACTGAAGCGCTTGGTAAAGGCACCACTACGCTTCATCGCTTTGATCAGGGCTGGTGCCCAATCAACCTGCGGTGCCAGTGTGGTTGTCAGCCCGATGGCTGAAAGGGCCATAATTAAGGCGTCGCCAGAGCCGTAGTACACTTGTTTCCAGCCTTGTACCGCCAGATCTCTAATATCGCCAATTACAAACAGATCCAGTGACAGGCTGCCCAGCATACTCACCCAGTCGGTAGGCTCTCCGCTGAGCGCACCATCGGCGAAGCGCTGCGTTTGTTTCCAGAAACCTAAGAGTTCGGAATCGGCCTGTTGCGCCAGCTCACCGGTCAGGCGCGGATCTGCCAGGTCAGGTCTTTCAGCCAAGTAGTCGGTCAGCATCTTAACCTCGGCCCAACGCCCTTCGCTGGCGAGTGCACGCGTGTTTTCGATCGCATCCTCGTGCAGCACTACTTTTTCACTGAAACGATCAGTTAATTCTTTCGCCGTGAGTAAACAACACAGAGCGGCCACCGCGGCGACTATAATTCTGGTTAATCCCATGCTTGTTCAACAATGGTCATTGACAGAGGGTTTGCCATAGCAACAGTTCTTAAATAGAGACGTTGTGCGATCATGGCTCAGCTCCCGTCCCGCGTCGAAATATGGCGGCGACCCTGGGGTTCTGCGCTAAACAACGGGTTCTCCGACTGATCTCAGCTTCCTGTCTTCTGCATACACCCGAACACTCGGAACGTCATACTGGTTGAGTTCGTCCTGAATGCGCAGCCAGTAGTCGGTAGTCAACAGGTCGCCATGATGATGGCGAAAGACCCGGGTGAGGGAACGGTTGGGTATGCGCAGCCCGGCCTCGATCTCCTCCGGCAAGAACACTACGCCGTCTTCGAAGTACCAGTCAGGGACGTCTTCTTCACCATCATAACGGTTAACGTTTGTCCTGATCTTTACCTCGGTAAAATTTTCGAGTGCATCGTAATCAAACAAGTACACTTTTAAGTAGCGGCTGACGCCATAGTTACGCGCATCAAGATCCTTGTTAAAAATGTTAGCGGCCGTATTGTTTTTGATGCAGTGTCCTAGATTGATAATCGCCGTTGTGGCTTCATCAGGGGATGCATGCTGTAAGAAAAGTGGAAGTGGGAGCATTCTGATTTGGACAATAAGGTGCCTAAAAATTACGCCGTCTTCATGCTCTGTTATGCTTCCGCCTGCCTCAGCCATAAGCTCTTTGAGCAGGTTTTGGTCAAACCAGCTCTGGTCCAACTTAACGTTGTAATAAATGATGTTATCCAGCATGCTGCCGGTGCGGTTGATATCATGCACTCTGGAATACTTTTTTAGTACCGCATCTACGCCATCGAAAGTGCCCCATTTGTAGCCGGCGGTCGGTTTATCTCTAATTACCTTCAGGTTGAAAGACGATGAGGGAGTAGAAAAGCCAATGGCGACGGTTCCCCTGAAACCGGGTGCAGTTTGGAAAATTTCGCCCGTTGCGACCACTTCTTTTTTAAGTTCGTTCATCACTGCGACCTTACCGAAATGGTTGTAGCCAATAGTGGTATAGTGCAGACCGATGGGTCGCTCTGGCATGATGCTGTGCAGAAAATCTGCCAGTTCGTGATAGTAGGATGTGGTGACGTGGAAATTAGCCAGCGTTGAACTGAACAGATTGTGCGCGTCTGCTTCTGTGTGCAAAATGGCGTCGACATATACACCCGTCGCATCGTTCAACAAGGCGAATATCAGCGGTATAGCTTGATCGGTATCGTGCTTTATTTTGCCTACCAGATAAAGACCGCGGTTTCGATAAAACCCGGCGTTAAATAGCTCTATTTCTGATGGATTGACGGTAGGAATGCGGGCGGTGCGCATAATCTGGTTGATACGCTCGGCGCACAGTTCAGCATCCTGCTCAATGCTCCTGAATGGAGCGTTCAGTCTTGCTACTCCCAGCATGTCTACAACTTCAGCCGCAACTATTTGTTTGCCTATCGGAAATTTTCGAATTATGGCTTCAGATTCAAGGGTGTCGACTTCAAAAGAACGGCCAAAAGCGTACGCTACCGGCTTCCATTCTCCGCGCAATATGTATCTTCTAACCGACTGGATATAAGCCAGTGCAAGATCAGCCTCATAGCGGTGCTCAATGAGGTTCCAGTATTTTGTTTCCAGGCCGCTCCACAGCTTCTGATCCTCAGCGATCAGGGGTAAGGCTTGCTGCAGCCGTTCACCAAGTTGACACATGCTGTTGCTGTACATAGACAGACGTTTCTTACTTATTGCTACGGACAGCCCGGGATTACGTTGCTCAAAGGCAAGTTTCGCTACATCGGGAATGGACTGGAATTCAGCGTAATACTTATCAAACTCGTGCAGTACCCACGCAGCCGAAAGTCCACAGATCTCTTCATCATCAGCTGCCGTCGTTACGGCATCTGCATATTGCTGACCGTCTTCTCCGAATGTATGCTGGATCATATATGGATAGTGCAAGGCGTCATCTGCGACATTGATCTAATCATACCAAACAAGGGTTGCGACATTGAAAAAGTCATCGCACCTGAGGGTTAACACCGGGCTTGAGGTAAAATGATGAAATTCATACACGTCACTGATCCCCATCTGATCACGCCGGGCGAACTCCTCCACTCTCTGGATCCGCAGAAAAGATTCAGTGCCTGCATTCAGTCAATAAACGAACGCGAAGCTGATGCTGAGATAGTTGTTATTACCGGCGATCTGGCTGATCGCGGACAGCTGAGTGCATACCGCGCGCTGCACAGAGAGCTCAAACGTTTGGTTTTGCCCTATCACCTTTTGATTGGTAATCACGACAATCGTGCAAACTTTTTGTCGATATTCCATGATGCCTGGGTCGATGACTATGGATTCGTGCAGGGCATATTGCCTACAGCGGCAGGTCGGTTTCTGTTTTTAGATACTGTACAGCCGGGGCAAAGTGCGGGCATTTACTGTAGCAAGCGCTGTCAATGGTTAGAACGCGCGCTGTCGGATTCTGCAAGGGAGCAGGTGTTTCTGTTCATGCATCACCCGCCATTCGATGTCAACATTCCTTTTTTAGACCGTATTGGACTTGAGAACAAGCAGGATTTTATTGACGTTATAGCGGGCCATAACAATATCCGCCATCTGTTTTTCGGGCACGTGCATCGACCGATAAGTGGAAGCTGGCGCGGAATCCCCTTTTCTACTCTAACCAGCACAAATCACCAGGTTGTGCTTGATATGAAAGGCACCGCCCCGGTGAACTACTGGAATGAGGCACCGACCTACGGCGTTGTTTTGTTGCATCCACACCATACCATTGTCCACACCTTTCCCTATTTGGATAATGAGCCTCTGCCTGTTTAGCGGCGCGTCTGTGAACTGATCAGCTTCACACTGCCGGCGGCAGCGTGCTGAACGCTGAATCCGCATCTGACTACAGACCAACTTGGCCGTAGTTTCTTTCAATATCTGTCCGGGTTAGCACGCCATAAACTTTTTGCGCCCTACCGCCTTTCCTCCCGGTTATATAGAGTGCCTGTTTGCCGGACCGTGCGAGTAGCTCCAGCGCATCCTGCACGGTTGCAACCACGTTCGCTTCTATCAGATCCAAGCGTGTCGCCGGTATCGCCATCAGATCAATGTTGAGCGCCTCCTGTTCGGTCTTGATGTATCTAGCCAGATCCGGAATAGGCAGCAGCGCGATGGCCTGTTTCTGATCCTGCACCAAAATCCATTCCTTGTTCTGCGCCAGCAGCGCCCGAGCTGCGCTCTGCTCGATAGTGCGTGGTTGCGCGCTGAAATTCCTGTTCATTATGCTGGCAACACCCGTGCGGCGCATGGTTTGTGCGACCGGGGCATCACCGTAACTGAGGCCGTGTTCCTCCATGATCAGCTGGTAAATGGATGGGCAGCGGAAAACGACTCGCGTCACCAGAACGGCAGAAACAACGGCGGTCATGCCTGGCATGATGACTTTTGGATTCGCTGTTAGCTCCATTAGAGCTACCAGCGCGGCCAGCGGAGCCTGCAGGGTTGCAGCCATCATCGCCCCCATTCCCAACATGGCGTAAAAACCTGCTGAAACATCTGCGCCATAAAGTGCTATTGATAACCAACCCAGAGCGCCGCCAGCAGTGGCGCCCATGAACAGCGTTGGACCGATCAAGCCGCCCGGTGACCCCAGTCCTATGCACACGCTGGTGCCGAGCAATTTGCCTAGGACAATCAGTAAAAGGGTCGCCAGCGCGATTTCGCCGAGCAGAGCAGTTCTTACCGTGTCATAGCCGATGCCCATGACTTCGGGCGCCGGGAGCGCAATGATTCCGATCACAACACCTGCAATCAACATCTTCAACCAGATCGGGAGATGCCGAGCGACACGAAATACCCGCAGCGTAAGGCGAATGAAAGCTGCCGCCAAAGCTCCGATCGCGACACCCAAAATCAGCACATAAAGTAATTCGTGCAGAGTGCTCCACTGATAGGTATAAACGAAGAAAACCACGTCTTCACCGTGCACTACCCGGGTAAGCGCAGTGGCGCTTACTGCAGCCAGGATAATCGGGACAAAACCCACTATGGTGTACTCCATAAGAACAACTTCCATGGCAAATATGACCCCGGCCAGGGGCGTATTGAAACCCGCCGCAATGGCCGCTGCCACGCCGCATCCTACCAGGGTACGCACGCTGTTGTTGGGAAGCCCGAGTTTACGTCCCAGCAGACTGCCGCTGGCCGCACCCAAGTGAATATTAGGACCTTCTCTCCCGACCGAATGCCCGCATATGATGCTTAAAGCAGCACCGATAAACTGCATTACGGCATTGCCAAGTGGCAGATAACCCTGGTGGCTGTTTAACCTTGTGACGACATGAACTACCCCAACTTGGCGCATGCTGCTGTGAGCAAAATGAAACATCAGCCCGACCGCCAAGCCCCCAAGCACCGCTATACTAAATCGGAACAGGGGTGAAAGGGATTCAAAACCTTCGCTGTTTTCCATCGGGAAAAAGCTTGATGCGCTGATCTCAACAACCCAGCGAAACAAAATTATAACGGCGCCGGCTAATACACCGCAGGCAATGCTCATGAGTGCTAGCTGGGGCAGCGCGTCATAATGCGCCATGCGCAGCTGCTGTGCTTCAGAGAAGTTGCGCCACGCCTCAATGGCCCGATGCGTGAAGTTTTTACGCCGCATCAGTTGCCGCTGGCTTAGAAAGGCAGCGTAACGTCGGGGCGCGTGTCCAGCAGTAAACGGCGAAACTGGTCTTGTATTCTTTTCAGTGCGGATTCCGTGTCAGCCTCAAAACGCAAAACTAATATCGGTGTTGTATTAGATGGTCGCACCAATCCAAATCCATCTTCGAAATCCACACGTAAGCCGTCTATGGTGCTTACCTCTGCGTCGGCGAAATCCGCGTTTTCGATCAGTTCTTTCATGTAAACGAAATGCTGCCCTTCATCCATTTCGATGCGCAGTTCCGGCGTATTAATACTGTCCGGTAAGGCAGCAAAGACCTGTTGCGGCGACTCGCTCTGTTTGGATAATAGTTCGACTAGTCTGGCGCCGGTGTACAATCCATCATCGAAGCCATACCAGCGCTCCTTGAAAAAGATATGCCCGCTCATTTCTCCAGCCAGGGCCGCACCAGATTCTTTTAATTTCGCCTTGATAAATGAGTGACCCGTACGCCACATCAACGGCTTACCACCTGCCGCAATGATTGCAGCAGGTAAATTACGCGAGCACTTCACGTCGTAGATGATCTGGGCGCCGGGCTGGCGGCGTAAAATATCACGCGCGTAGAGTATCATCTGACGGTCCGGCCAGATGTTTGAGCCATCCGGCGTAACCACGCCCAGTCTGTCTCCGTCCCCATCAAAAGCGAGCCCCAGGTCCGCTTTATGTTCTTGCACGGCGTGAATAAGGTCCTGCAGGTTTTCTAGTTGGCTAGGATCGGGGTGGTGGTTGGGAAAGTTACCATCTACATCGCAGTACAGTTCCACAACTTCGCAACCAAGGTCCTTGAACAGTCGCGGCGCCACCGCGCCGGCCACACCGTTGCCGCAATCGAGCACCAGTTTTAACGGCTTATCCGGCTGGATGTCTTTAACAATACGCGCCACGTACGCATCGACTACCTGTTTTTCGTGGCGCTTTCCCTTGCCATACCCGTTGGCGAAATCAGCATCAATGATCTTCTGTCTAACGGCCTGGATGCGTTCACCGGCTAGCGTTTCCCCATTCAAAACTATTTTTAGGCCGTTGTACTGTGGGGGATTGTGACTGCCCGTGACCGCCACAGCAGACTGCGTATTTAGGTGGAATCCGGCAAAATAAATGATAGGTGTGGGCGCCTGACCGATATCGATTACGTCGCAACCGCTGTCCATAATGCCCTTTGCCAGGGCATCTGCCATCCTGGGTCCCGATAGCCGCCCGTCTCTTCCAATGATGATTGCACGTTGCTTCAGCGCCAGCGCTTCACTGCCCAATGCCCGGCCGATTAATGCAACAGTATTTTCCGTCAGTGTTTTATCAACGATGCCACGTATATCGTAGGCTTTAAAAATCTCTTTCGGTAACATAGTAAGTTAGATGCAGATGTCTTCGATGATCGGTAGCTAAGTAAAGGACCGCTATGCACGGGATGAGTTTTTTTGCCAGGTGTGATGCCAGATCGGCCGGTGCTGTGGCATTACTGTTTATACACTTGCTAATTCGCTTTGTGTATTGCTCGTTTATCTACCGCCAGAGCGGCTTCGTGCATCGCCTCTGATAGCGTGGGGTGAGCATGCACGATGCGTGCGATGTCTTCGCTACTGGCTGCAAATTCCATTGCTACCACCGCCTCGGCGATGAGTTCCGAAGCATACGGCCCGACGATATGAACACCAAGCACGCGATCGGTATGCTGGTGTGCGATGATTCGGATCTGTCCCATCGGGTACTCCATCGCTCTCGCCCGGCCGGTTGCGGCAAAGGGAAATGCACCAGTCCGGTAGGAAACGTTCTCGCTATCCAGCTCCTGCTCGGTCTTTCCTACCCAGGCAATTTCCGGCCAGGTGTATATAACCCAGGGTATAACCTCATAGTTGACGTGGGCGTGCTGGCCTGACAGAAGTTCAGCCACCGCCATCCCTTCTTCCGAGCCTTTGTGGGCCAGCATCGGTCCCCGTACCGCATCCCCAATTGCAAAAACGTGAGGCACGCTGGTTTGCCATTGATCATCGATTTCTATGAATCCACGGTCGTCCTTTTTTAGTTCAACCTCTTCTGCAGCAATAGTATTTGTATTGGGACGGCGCCCGACTGCGACGACCAGTCGCTCCACTTCAATACTGTGACTACCGTTCTTATCGGAGTAGTCTACACTTACGTGCTTCGCCGTTTGATCTGTGCCGGTGACTCGGCACCCCAGTTTTATGTTTAGGCCTTGCGCTTTGAATTGACGCTGCGCATCTTTGGCAATGGCTTGGTCCACCATGGGCAGGAATTTGTCGAGCGCCTCCAGTACGGTTACTTCCGAACCAAGCCTGCGCCATACGCTGCCGAGCTCAAGACCGATAACCCCGGCACCGATTACTCCGAGGTGTCTGGGCACCTGCCCAAACTCCAGGGCCCCGGTTGAGTCTACTATCCGGTCCTGATCTATCGGCGCCGCCGGGATATCGATGGGTTCCGAGCCACATGCAATGATTATATTGCTCGCCTGCAGAGTGAGGTTTTCCTTGTCACCGTCTACCGCCACCTGGTTGTTTTGCAGAAGTTTGCCGCGGCCGTGGAAGAAGGATACTTTGTTGGCCTTGAATAGTTGTTGAATGCCGCCGGTAAGCGTTTTCACTATTTTATCCTTGCGCGCCAGCATTGTATCGATATCTATGCTGGCTTCTTTGACTTGTATCCCATGAGAGGCAAACTCATGCTGTATGCGGTGATACTGCTCGGATGAGTCAAGCAGGGCTTTGGACGGAATACAGCCTACGTTTAGGCAGGTTCCACCGGGAGAGGCTGCCCCATCTTTGCCTGTTTGATCATCAACGCAGGCGGTCTTAAGACCAAGCTGTGCGCAGCGGATGGCGGCAACATAGCCGGCCGGCCCTGCACCAATCACAACAACATCAAAAGTCGTAGACATATATAAGTAAATTCTAATTGTTGGTGGACACGCAGGGTCTAACTGCGACGTCCAACGCTCACATTGTTTTAGATTTGCAGCAGAAGCCTGGCAGGGTCTTCTAACGACTCCTTGACGGTGACCAGAAACCTGACTGCTTCCGCACCGTCGATAATCCTGTGGTCATAGGTGAGGGCGATATACATCATTGGTCGAATGACCACCTGTCCATCCTCTGCTACCGGCCGCTGTTCAATACGGTGCATCCCGAGGATGCCGCTCTGCGGTGGGTTCAATATGGGGGTGGATAGCATAGAGCCAAACACACCTCCGTTAGTGATGGTGAATGTTCCTCCCACCAAGTCGTCCATGGTTAGTTTTCCATCACGAGCCTTTTTCCCAAGATTGGAAATCTCTGTTTCAATCTGCGCAAAACTTTTCAACTCCGCATCCCTGATAATGGGTACGACCAGGCCACGTGGTGAAGCGGTAGCGATGCCAATGTCGTAAAAATCGTGATAGATGATTTCATCACCTTCAACATAGGCATTTACAACGGGAAATCTTTTTAGTCCTTCAACACTGGCCTTGACGAAAAATGACATAAGGCCTAATCGTGCACCGTGTTTCTCCTCAAAGCTCTGTTTGTACTTTTTACGCAGATCCATAACGGCCTGCAGATTTACATCATTAAACGAGGTGAGCATGGCCGCCGTGTTCTGCGACTCTTTCAGCCTTCTCGCTATCGTCGAACGCAGTCGACTCATCGCTTCTCGGCGTTCACCGCGCTCGCCCGTTGCGATCGCGGCGGAGGCGACCTGTTTTACCGGCACAGTGACGGGTTCCGCTTTGTCCGGCTGGATGTAAGATAAGACGTCGGCCTTAGTTAGCCGGCCGTCTTTGCCGGTACCCTCGATTTTTGATGGATCCAGATCATGCTCTGCTAAGAGTTTGTTTACCGCCGGGCCGGATCGTTCATCGGCGGTCGTTGATTTGGCCGCTGCCGCAGATGCTGGTTCAGCCGCCCCTTCAGGTACCGGTTTGGTCGTTGTTTCAGGTGCGGGTTCGGCCTTCGCCGGCGGCACCTCAGCGGCCAAATCCTCTGCTGCCTGCGGTTCAATAACGGCAAGTAACTCATCTGCGGTAACGACATCACCGTCCTTTTTAGCCAGCTTCTGGATGATGCCATCCACCGGAGCGGGCACCTCCAGCACGACTTTTTCCGTCTCAAGATCTACCAGATTCTCGTCGCGCTTGACAAAGTCACCCTCTTGTTTATGCCAGTTCAGCAAAGTGGCTTCTGACACGGATTCCGGTAGCATCGGGACTTTTACTTCAACGGCCATGGCGTTTTCTTTTTTGGTTTAACGATCGACTGGAGACAACGCAGCGTTCACCAGTTGTTTTTGCTGCTTGGCGTGCGCGCTATAGTAACCTGCAGCAGAGGAGGGAGAGGCTTCCCGGCCGGCATAATGAATGGCCTGGTCTTCGCGCGTACAAGCCAATATATGATGTTGAATCTGGTACCAAGCACCCTGGTTGCGCGGTTCTTCCTGGCACCAAAAGACCTCTGTTGCTGCGCTGAAACGTCCTATTTCTGTTTTCAATATGGCGCGGGGAAATGGATACAGCTGTTCGACCCGAATAATTGCAATATCTTGTGCTTTCTTTTTCTTTCTTGCCTCGTACAGATCGAAGTACACTTTTCCGCTACACAGCACAACCCGCTTTACTTTGTGCATATCGATAGGGTCTATCTCTGGAATGATCAGTTTAAACTTACCCGTCTCCAGGTCGGTAAGGGGTGACGTCGACAACTTGTGGCGTAACAGGCTCTTCGGCGTCATTACGATAAGGGGTCGCTTGTATTTTTTGATAGCCTGTCGCCGCAGCAGGTGAAAAAATTGAGCCGGTGTCGTTGGCACGCATACCCGCTGATTATTGTCGGCGCTGAGCTGCATGTACCGCTCAATCCTGGCGGAGGAGTGTTCAGGCCCCTGACCTTCGTAGCCGTGTGGCAACAGCAGAGTTAAACCGCATAATCTTCCCCATTTGGTCTCGCCACTGGATATGAACTGGTCTATTACAACTTGCGCGCCGTTGGCAAAGTCACCAAATTGCGCCTCCCAGATGACCAGGGTACTCGGTTCCGCCGTGGCATAGCCGTACTCAAATGCCAGCACCGCTTCCTCCGACAGAAGCGAGTTAATCACGAGAAATCTTGGTTGAGCCTCGAACAGGTTTCTCAGCGGCACATACACCTCAAGACTTTTCTGGTCATGCAGGGTTGCGTGTCGATGAAAAAACGTTCCTCGTCCAGAGTCCTGCCCGGACATACGCACCGGATAGCCATCGTTGATCAGAGTAGCGTAAGCGAGTGTTTCAGCCATTCCCCAATCGAGATTTTTCTCTTCGGCCAACATTCGCTGGCGATCCTGCATGATTTTTACCACCCGCGCATGCAGCTCGAAGCCATCCGGGGTTTTTTGCAGGCGATCCGCCAAATCCTTCAGGATCGCTTTCTTGACCCCGGTTTCTACCTCCTCATCACGCTTACCATTAACGTAAGGAGCCCAGTACACGGCGTATTCGTTTTCAACATCCTGCAGAACATCGCTGGCTACAACTCGTCCTTCGTCGAGCCGCTTGCGATAGTCAGTGACCATTTGCTCGGCCTGCGCCTGAGTCGCAATGTTTTCGTTAACCAGCTGTTCAGCATAGATCTGGCGTGTGGTCGGAATAGCGGATATGGCTCTGTACATCAAAGGCTGAGTAACCCGAGGCTCATCCGCTTCATTGTGTCCGTGTCGCCGGTAGCAAACGATATCAATGACGACATCTTTACCAAACTCCATTCGGTAATCCAGGGCGAGCTGGGTGATGAACACAACAGCGTCCGGGTCGTCACCGTTGACGTGGAAAATAGGAGCTTGCACCATTTTAGCCACTTCTGTGCAGTACAGCGTAGAACGGGCATCCAGAGGATTACTGGTAGTGAATCCGATTTGGTTATTTATAATCACATGCACGGTACCACCGGTACCGTAACCCCGGGTTTTAGAAAGATTTAACGTTTCCATGACCACGCCCTGCCCGGCAAAAGCGGCGTCACCGTGAATCACCACCGGCAGAACAGTTTGCCCGAGACGGTCGCCGCGGCGCAGTTGTCTGGCTTTAACCGAACCCTCAACCACCGGCGACACAATTTCCAGGTGTGAAGGGTTGAAAGCGAGAGCAAGATGTACCGAACCGCCGGGTGTCCGAATATCGGAGGAGAATCCCTGATGGTATTTAACGTCACCCGAAACGGTTAAGGCATCAGCTGAATCATGTTTACCTTCAAATTCTGAAAACAGGTCCTCCGGAGACTTGCCCAGAATATTGACCAGTACGTTGAGTCGACCACGATGAGCCATTCCGATAACAAACTCTTTGACATTCTCTGCTCCACCGCGCTGAACGATTTCTTTTAGCAGCGGAATCAAGCTTTCCCCCCCTTCCAGGGAGAAGCGCTTCTGCCCGACGTACTTTGTATGCAGATATCTCTCGATTCCCTCCGCTGCCGTAAGGTGCTGCAGTATCTCCAGGCGCTTTTCAGCAGTATGCTGCGATGCCCAGTTACCCAGCAGAGGCTCAATGCGGGCCTGCAGCCAGCGCCTCTTCTTGGTATTGGTGATGTAGTAGTACTCAATGCCGACGGTGCCGCAGTATATTTTATGCAGCGCATCCACAAGTTCGCCTAACTGCATGCGTTCTTTTACAGCGAAGGACCCCGTATCGAACTCAAGCCCCATGTCCGCCTTGCTCAGCGAATGGTATTCGGGCTCTAAATCCGGCACCTCGTCACGTGCATAGAAATTAAGCGGATCAATATTCGCTCGCTGATGGCCACGCACACGGTAAGCATTAATCAGCCGCAGAACAGCGGACTGCTTGGCTGCCCCTGACTCGGACATCGGAACCGAGACAGCGGCCTGGGTAACATCATCCGCATCGCCCGGTGCCGTCTGTTCAAGGGTTCTGAAGTAGGCGCGCCATTGTTCATCCACCGAGGACGGATCACTCACGTATTGACGATAAATGCCCTCAAGATACGCGGCATTTGCGCCGTTGAGAGGGCTGTTGGGATCAGGAAACAGTTTTAATGGGCCAATCATCGTAAACTTTGGCATGCAGCCAGCTTATAATTAGTAAATCGTGCCCCCGGTTCGCCTACTCACCTTACCTGAATTATAGGTCTAAAGGTCGCAGCGCGGTACCCCATTTGCGCAGATTTGGCCACGGCGATCAGCGAGATGTGGGGTACGTCAAGCCGGGCGCCTAGCTTGATCTCGCTTCTAGCGGAACAAATTCTCTTTTATCACTGCCAATATAGTCCTGGCGTGGGCGCGCAATCTTCTGCTCAGAATCCGTCACCTGTTCCATCCATTGTGCCACCCAACCAGCAGTCCTCGGTATGGCAAACAGAGCGGTGAAGATGCGGGTTGGAAACTCCATCGCTTCATAAATCAGGCCAGAGTAAAAATCGACGTTCGGGTATAATTTTCGCTGCACGAAGTATTCATCCTCCAGAGCGATGCGTTCGAGTTCCAGAGCGACATCGATAAGTGGATTTTTTCCAGTAACTTCAAACACTTGGTAAGCCGTTTGCTTTATGATTTTGGCTCTGGGGTCGTAATTTTTATACACTCGGTGACCGAATCCCATCAATCTCATCTCTCCCGATTTCACTCTTTTAATGTAATCCGGTACCGCATTCACCGTCCCAATTTCATTGAGCATGCGCAACACTTCTTCGTTTGCGCCTCCGTGCAATGGACCGGACAGAGCAGCGGCAGCACCGGCCACGGCCACATAGGGATCGGCTTTGGTACTTCCGATGTTTCGCATTGTGTTCGTGCTGCAGTTCTGCTCGTGGTCTGCGTGCAGGATAAACAGCACATCTAGGGCATGCTCCAGCACTGGTTCGGGCTGGTAGCGGGGCTCGGACATGCGGTACATCATGTTCAGAAAGTTGCCGGTATAGGTCAAATTTGTATCCGGGTAAATGTAGGGGTAGCCCATGCTGTTGCGGTAGGTATAAGAAGCGATGGTTGTGATCTTCCCAATCAACCGGTAAACCTGAAGCATGCGTGTCTCGTAATCGTCTACGTTCTTTGAATCCGGATAAAACGTTGACAACGCGCTTACGGTGCTGATCAGCATGCCCATGGGATGAGCATCGTAGTGAAATCCCTCCATGAATTTTTTCGTGTTTTCATGTAACGAGGTGTGGTGCATGACGTTGTGAACCCAGGATGTGAGCTGGGGTTTAGTCGGTAGGTCACCATGCACCAGCAGGTATGCTACCTCTAAGAATGTACTTTTTTCAGCCAGCTGTTCTATGGGGTAACCGCGATATCTGAGTATGCCCCGTTCGCCGTCGAGTTCAGTGATCGCACTTTTACAGGACGCCGTGTTGTCAAAACCGGGGTCATAGGACATCAAGCCGAATTTGTCGGCACCGTCTCTGATTTGTCGTAAATCGCGGGCCCGGATCATGCCGTGATCCATCTCAACCTCGTAATTGTTACCGGTTCGGTTGTCGGTCACGGTCAGTGTCTCTGCCATTACTGATCCCTTTTATCGACTGTGGTGGAAATGCAACCTGTTTTCACTGTCGCCCGGTGTGACCAAAACCTCCCTCACTGCGTTTGCTTTTCTCAAAATCATCTACAACAGCAAAGCTGATTCTGCGTACCGGGATAAAAACCAGTTGCGCGATTCTATCTCCAGGTTCAATAACGATATTGTTCTTACTTCGATTCCATACTGACACCATGAGTTGGCCCTGATAATCGGAATCGATTAATCCCACCAGGTTGCCCAGAACTATCCCCTGCTTGTGTCCAAGCCCAGACCGCGGTAAAACAATCGCCGCCAGCTCTGGGTCGGCAATATGTATGGCGATACCGGTAGGGACGAGCTGTGCATCACCGGATTCGATACGGATGTGTTCATCGAGGCAGGCACGAAGATCCATTCCAGCCGAACCTTCTGTGGCGTACTGCGGCAGGGGGTAGGTCTTACCTATGCGCTCGTCTAGAATCTTGAGCTGGACTTTTTGCATGGTATCTCTTGCTAATTTCTTGAATTAGGATGCGGGCGAGCTGTGGTTTGCTCATGGATGGAAGCGATCGCATTTCGCCTCGATCTATCAACAGCAGCGCATTGTCGTCTGCTGTAAAACCCTCTCCGTCGCCGACTTTGTTTGCGGCAATGAGGTCTACTCCTTTTTTTTCCAGTTTTTCTCTGGCATGCTTTTCTATACTGCTGGTTTCGGCAGCGAATCCTACGGTAAAACAGTTATCCCGTTGGGCGACCGCAGACAGGATATCCGGGTTTTTGACCAGTTCTATAGTTAGCGTATCCCTGTGCTTTTTGATTTTTTCTTGTGCTGCCGATACCGGCCGGTAGTCGGCAACGGCAGCAACGGCGATGAATATCTGTGCGTCGCCTACCTCAGACATTACCGCATCATACATGTTTTGTGCGGAGCACACGGAGACCAGGCGTACGTTTTCCGGTGGAGCAAGGCAGGTTGGTCCGGACACCAATACAACCTGAGCACCCGCTTCGGAAGCAGCCTCGGCAACAGCGTATCCCATTTTGCCAGAACTGAGATTAGTAATGCCTCGGACTGGGTCAATAGCCTCCCATGTGGGGCCTGCGGTAACGACCACTTTGTCTCCCTCCAGCGCGCCGGAGGCAAACACCGCGAACACAGCATCGACTAATTCTGCAGGTTCAAGCATTCGACCAGGGCCGGTTTCACCGCACGCCTGGTCGCCAACGCCAGGGCCTAAAATACCGACGCCTCTATTTTTAAGGGTGGTGATGTTTTCCTGCGTTGCCGGGTCCTGCCACATCTGCTGATTCATCGCCGGCGCCAGCATAACCGGCGCCTCAGTTGCCAGACACAGAGTATTTAAGAGATCGTCCGCGCTGCCATGCGTCAAGCGGGCAATGAAATTTGCCGTAGCTGGCGCGACCAATACCACATCAGCCCATCTGGCCAGTTCAATGTGGCCCATACCTGCTTCCGCCGCCGGATCCAATAGACTGAGATGGACCGGCTGTCCACTCACCGCCTGCATGGTCAAGGCCGTAATAAACTGCTCTGCGTTAGCCGTCATTACAACTTTGACCTGGGCTCCGTGCTCGCGCAGGCGCCGCACCAGGTCGGCGCTTTTGTAGGCAGCGATGCCTCCGCTCACGCCTAATACTATATGTTTGTTCGATATCCCCATATAAGCTAGAGTTTAACCGGTTTTGATGGGGGTGTCGGCAAAGCCCCCACTGTACGGACTACGATGGTCATTAACAAGGAGGTTTTATGTCAAGAATCGACCAGGTGTCGCCTGCGCGGCCGCATGAGAAACTGTTAGCACACGGACCAGAAACGTTAAGCGACGCCGAGATTCTGGCTATTTTAGTACGTACCGGATCTCGCGGTAGGAGCGCGATCGATGTCGCTAAGAATCTGTTACTCACCTATGGTGGCTTGCGTGCCTTGCTCAGCGCCGACCAGAACAGCATGTGCTCGCACCAGGGTTTTGGTACGGCGAAATATGTAACCCTGCGGGCCGCCTTGGAACTGGCCCAGCGATTTTTGGCGGAGAGGATGCGTTACGCAAACGCCTTGACCACGCCCCACGCTGCTCGTGCCTATTTGCGATCCAGGCTGCGCGATCTGCCATACGAAGCATTCTGCTGTCTTTACCTGGACACCAGGCACCGTCCTATTACTTTTGAGGAATTGTTCCACGGCACAATTGACGGCGCTGCGGTCTACCCGCGGGAGGTGGTAAGAACAGTGCTGGCTAACAACGCCGCCGCCGTTATTGTCGCCCATAATCACCCTTCCGGCGCGGCGGAACCAAGTGCGGCAGATCAGCGCCTGACGCAGAGATTGAAGGCTGCGCTGTCCCTTATAGATGTGCGACTGATCGATCACATTATAATCGGGGACACCGAAACCGTATCTTTCAGCGAACGTGGCTTACTCTGAGCAAAACCGCGGATTGAGCTAGCCGACAGGATTGTTTGGTTGCGCATCGGCGTCGTCGTCCTGACCAGCCAGTCTCGGCGCATTCGGTGTTTCCCAGTATTCCATAATGCAATCAATTCTGGTATAACGCGCCCTCACTTGGTGCTCGGCCAGCGCATTAATTCGAGGCCTTAAAACATGTCTAAAGTTTGTCAAATCACTGGAAAACATACGGTTCGCGGGAACAACGTATCCCACGCCCATAATAAAAATAAGCGCAGCTTCCAACCTAACTTGCATTATCGACGCTTTTGGGTGGAAAGTGAAAAAAGATGGGTTCGTCTTCGTATATCAACCAAGGGGCTGCGCATTATTGACAAGCTGGGTATAGACTCAGTGCTGTCGGATTTGCGGGCCCGTGGTCAGAACCTGTAAAGAGGGGGAAAACAAATGCGAGACAAAATAAAGCTGGTGTCCTCCGCGGGTACCGGGCATTACTACACAACTACCAAGAACAAACGAAATACGCCGGATAAATTTGAATTCAAGAAATACGATCCCGTCGTGCGCAAACACGTAATATATAAAGAAGCAAAAATCAAATAGACGCGTTTTTTACGCTTTTCATTGTGTGACATTTCTTCGAAACCCTGGTTCGGTCCAGGGTTTTGCTTTTATGCTCCGACTTCCCGGTGACATGAGTATTCGGCATATATACCGCATCCTTAAAACGATGAGCGTCGGCGTGGTTTGGGGACTGCCCATGGCGCAACAGGGGCGGGATCCGCTCGATATTTTCGAGGATTGGTTTAAAAACGCAGACAAATGCGGTCTGTTCCTTGCGGAAGCGGTAGCCCTGGCGACCAGCACGCCGGCCGGGCAACCTTCCGCACGCATGGTGCTGCTGAAAGGCTTCGATCAGAGAGGTTTCGTGTTTTTTACTAACTATGGAAGCCGTAAATCTGGTGAACTGGACGCAAACCCAAACGCCGCTTTGTTGTTCCACTGGGGGATCCTACAGCGTCAAATCAGAATTGAGGGCACGGTCGAACGGATCCCAACGGCCGAATCGGCGGCTTATTTCAACACCAGACCGCGCGCTAGCCGTATCGCTGCCTGGGCATCCCGGCAAAGCGAAGTTCTGCAGAACCGCGAGGAACTTGAGCGCAGGTACAAGACCAAGCTGGCAAAGTTTGCTCAAGGCGAGGTGCCGCTGCCTGATTTTTGGGGAGGATACCGCTTACAACCCGCTGCTATTGAGTTCTGGCAGGGTCGGGCTAACCGCATGCATGACCGCTTGCGTTTTCGCCGTAGTGACGGAGGTTGGGTCGGTGAGTGGCTCTATCCGTGAGCGCTACCTAATGTTTTGTTAAATCTATATAATCGGGCAGCATGATGCGATTACGCGTGCTACGGTGCGCTGGCTGTGACATTGTTAATGCGAATACAGTAAAATCAGCGCACCTAAAAAACAAGAATATCTGCTAGGGAGTCTCACTGTTTGAAAAATCTACACCGCCTTCGCCTTCAGCCTGACAAAAGGTTGGCTTTCTTACAGGGGTTTCTAAAATACCCACACCTCGTTGGCTCGGTAATCCCAAGTTCCAGATTTTTAGAAAGACGCCTGATCGGTGGTGCGGATATAAAAAAAGCAAAGCTGGTTGTTGAACTTGGTCCCGGCACCGGCGGCACAACTAGAGCGATAATGGGGGCGCTTCCCCGGCAATCGAAGCTTCTGGTAATAGAAATCAATCCACAGTTTGCGTCTTTGCTGAAGTCGGAATCGGATCCGCGCCTGAGTGTGTATTGCGGCAGCGCGGAGAACATAGGTGAAGCGCTAATCGACAACGATCTGCCGCAGCCGGATGTAGTGGTGTCAGGCATTCCGTTTTCGACTATGTCGCGGACTCTGGGTAAACGAATAATCCGCGCCGTATGGGAAAATCTGTCACCCGGCGGACGCTTCATCGCTTACCAGTTTCGTGACAAAGTGGCGATGTTGGGGCGAGAACTATTGGGTGAACCCAAAGTCGATGTCGAGTTTTTGAATGTTCCACCCATGCGCTTTTATCGCTGGGATAAACCAGCTGCAAAAGACGGCCAGGTGAAAAAGAACGGCAAAAAACATGCTTACGGCAGCACCAGCAAAGATAGCGACACCTCTATTTCTGTGGCGCGATAGCGATATAAATAGGGGGAAGTAGTTTTACTGGCACGGTTGGTTTCGTCCGGGAAGTGTGCCAAATAACTCAACGAGTGAGCTAAGTATAACAGTGCTCCGGCGCGGGAAAACGGCTTTGTTTTACTGCGCTGACGTAGCGGGCAATCGCTGCCTGTACCCCACCCTGTTCGTCCTTTAAGAAGTTCTTGACAAACTTTGCCGGGCGGCCCGGATATAGTCCAAGTAAGTCGTGCCAGACCATGATCTGGCCGTCCGTGTCTGGACCGGCACCGATTCCAATCACCGGCACCTCCAGCGCCTGCGTTATTTCTGCGCCGAGGGTCGTCGGTACACACTCCAGTAAAATTATGCCGGCACCCGCATCCTGTAAAACCAGGGCCTCATCAATCATTTCCTGTGCCTGATCAGGATTGCGTCCCTGTACGCGATAACCGCCTAAATGGTTAACTGACTGAGGAGTCAGCCCCATATGCGCACAGACCGGAATACCGTGCTGTACCAGCAGCCTGGTGAAATCTGCGAGCCATCCCCCGCCTTCGAGCTTAACCATCTGCGCACCTTCGCGCATTAAAATAGCGCAATTTTCGAGCGTCTGATGGTCATTGTGGTAGCTCATGAACGGCATGTCGGCCATGAGCAGGGAGCCTTGGTTCCCGCGTTTTACGCAGCGCATATGATAAGCAACATCCTCCACCGTTACCGGTAAACTGGAATCGTGGCCTTGGATCACCATACCAAGAGAATCACCAACCAGTATTACCTCTACCCCGTTTGCGCTGACGCTGTATGCCGAGCAGTAATCGTAGGCAGTGAGGCAGGTAAACTTCTCACCTTCCCGCTTCATTTTCTGTAGCGTATTAATAGTAACGGGTGACTTTGGGTGTTTCTGTACCGACATGGCCCGTGTTCAGCAGCGTGATGGTTTTGGATGTTTTGCGCTATTTTAGCGCGATTCTCCCCGAATGCGCGGCAACAGCTCGGTCAAGTTGCACGGGCGGGTACGGATATCAATTTGTTTGATTATGATTTTATCCATGGCAGTGCGGCATGCCCCCGGAGACCCCGGTAAAACAAACATTAGGGTTCCGTTGGCTACACCGGCACAGGCGCGAGATTCTATGGTAGATGAATCAATCTCCTCATAGGAGAGCATGCGGAACAGCTCACCAAACCCAGGTATCTGTTTATCAAAAAAGGTCTGCGCGGCCTCCGGAGTAACGTCTCTCTTTGTCAGGCCTGTTCCTCCGGTGGAAACGATCAAATCTATATCCGGGTCATGTACAAATTCGCGAAAATCAGAACTTAACGCAGCCAGTTCGTCCAGTTGAATCTTCCGCTGTACGATGCGGTGGCCTGCCTGTTCTAGGCGTTCGACAATCAGATCTCCGGATCTGTCGGTCTCCGGAGTGCGGGTATCGGATACGGTAAGTACAGCAGTGTTCAGGGCGACAAATTCAGGCGTCATAGTGCGTGGTAATTCCGCTGCTTTTGAGTGTTACAGAATTATACAACGTAACAACGATGATGGTGTGAGCATTAAAGCGCACCTGGTGCAGTGCGGCTGGTTAGATTGCGCTGGAATAATTTTGCTGAATCTTCGGTGCGTCCAGATAACGGTCGAAAACTGAACAGATGTTCCGTACCAGCAGCCTTCCTGCATTTTGCACGCGTATCTCCGCATCGTCCAGCTGGATCAAACCATCATCCACCATGTACCTCAATGCTTGCAGCTCCGGTGCGAAGTAGCGCTTGAATTCGACTTTGAACTTGCGCTCGATGGACCGCGTGCTTAAATAAAAATGACACATGAGCTCGCGTATTATCGTGCGCCGCAATTGGTCGTCCGTTTTGAGTTCAAAGCCGCGTGCGACCGGTAGTTCATTGCCTGTGATCGCGTTCTGGTAGGGTTTGAGCTGTCGATGGTTTTGCACGTAGTTGCCGCCAACCTGCCCAATACTGCTCATACCCATGCCAATTAAGTCGCAGTTCCCATAAGTTGAATAACCCTGGAAGTTCCGATGCAGACCGCCATTTTCCTGGGCCTTGGCCAAGCTGTCGTCAGGTCGAGCAAAATGATCCATCCCGATGAAGACATAACCGGCGTCGCATAGTTTTTCTATGATCATCCGCAGCATATCCAACTTGGATTGCGCCGATGGCAGATCGGACTGCTTGATCTGTCGCTGCACCTTGAAACGCTGCGGTAAATGGGCATAGTTGAAAATCGATAACCGGTCGGGTCCGAGGTCAATAATTTTATCGAGGGTTGCGCTGAAGCTGTCTAATGTTTGCAGCGGTAACCCATAAATCAAATCTAGATTAGTCGACTTGAAGCCATAGGTCTGCGCCGCATCGAGTATTTCTCTGGTTTTTGTCAGAGGCTGGATGCGATTGACCGCTGCCTGAACTCGTTGGTCTACATCCTGAACGCCCAGACTTAGCCGGTTGAATCCCAGCGTGCGTAGAAAATCGATGTCGTCCACATCGACTTGTCGCGGATCCAGTTCTATCGAGTATTCGCCATCCTGGTCGGGACAGAAAAGAAAAAACTCTTTCATGGCGGTAATTAGTTGCAGCATTTGTTCCTGCTGGAGAAAAGTCGGTGTGCCACCGCCAAAGTGTATTTGTTTCACTTGCCTGCCCTCATTGAACAGGCTGCCAAGCAATCTCATCTCAGCCAACAGATTCTGCACGTACGGTATTGCGTGCTTTCGATTTTTCGTAATGATCTTAGTGCAGGCACAGTAGTAACAAACCGTGCTGCAAAACGGAATATGTATATACAAAGACAGTGGATTAGGCGACTCGTCCTGATTGGATAATCGCACCCACCGCCGATATTGTGATTGATCGATGGAATAAAATTGCGGCGCGGTTGGGTAGGATGTGTAACGAGGCACGGGCACATCGTAGCGCTTGATTAATTCCTCGTTAAAAAGTTGGTCCTGCATAGGTGCCGCTCGTGATGACCGTGATGACCGTGATGAAGAATATATGCCGCGCTGGTTACACAATTTGATCTGGGTCAAGGAATGCGGTGTAGTGACGGCTTGCGCTGTGCTCAGCCGGGACTACCAGTTTACGAGCGTCGAAAGAACAATATTTAAGTTGATATGCGTCAATTTGTTCGGTCGAAACCGGGTTAAGCTTGAGCGCTTTGATTGTAGGTCTGTTAGCCATAGATACGGAGTCTTAAGTGCGCATAAAGGTACGGGCAGGGCTGGATCTGCAACTCGGTGACCGGCCGGCGACAAAAGTGGAGGAGCGCAAAGGCTCGTCCAGGGCAGGCTTGCTTGGTCGGGACTTTTCTGGCGTCAAATTTGACGTCAAAGTTGAGCCGGGTATGCGAATTCAAGCGGGTGAAGCTGTGGCATGTGACCGACATCGACCCGGCATTATGTTCGTTGCCCCGATGGGGGGCGTGATCAGCGCGGTCAATCAGGGCAAACGGCGTTCACTTTTATCCGTGATAATCGATGTTGAGCAGGCGGGAGATGAGAGTAAGCGGTTCGATGTACCTGATCGGCTGCACAGAGACGCGGTACGACAACTCATGCTGAACTCAGGCTTGTGGACCGCCATAAGAAAGCGGCCGTTTGGAGACATCCCCGATTCCGATCGGGATCCGCGGGCCCTGCTTGTCACGGCTGTGGATACTGATCCACTTGCTCCAGATCCGATACCTATTATCCGCGCTTACGCGCACCAGTTTGCTCTGGGGCTTGAAGCGCTGAGCGCAATATATGATGGGCCATTGTACCTATGCCAACCGCCAGCAGCGGACATTGCGTCAGGGTCGCCGGATAGAGTGCAGCGCGTAGAGTTTATCGGCCCGCATCCGGCGGGTCTGCCAGGCACGCACATCCATTTCTTATGCCCAATAGGATTTGACAGAGGTGAGGTCTGGCACATTGGCTATCAAGACGTAATCGCACTCGGCCACCTGCTGAATACCGGCAAGCTGTGGTTGCAACGGGTGGTGATGCTCGCCGGTCCGGCGGTAGCTAAACCGCGTGCCCTCACCGTGCCGCTGGCCGCGGCAACCGGTGATCTGGTGCGCGGGGAATTAGCACCGGGCGCGGTGAGGGTTATTTCTGGTTCCGCACTTTCCGGACATACGGCTGAGGGCGCTGAAGCGTTTCTGAGTCAACGCCACAGACAAATTACGGTCTTGCCGGAGGTAGACAGCATTCTTACGGAGCCGCAAAGCGGCGGTGTCTGCGACACGGGTCTGGGGGGCAATCCCGGGCCACTGATTCCAGTTGCCCAATTGCAACGATTGTCAC
The DNA here is from genome assembly GCA_024638505.1 of Gammaproteobacteria bacterium. Classification (GTDB taxonomy): domain Bacteria; phylum Pseudomonadota; class Gammaproteobacteria; order Arenicellales; family JAANXG01; genus JAHEKE01. The sequence goes on from JAHEKE010000009.1 coordinate 37,648, forward strand.
CGCCCGGTATTTTGGCGGTGCCTCTGATGCGGGCGCTGCTGGTCAATGACATTGATCTGGCGCGTGACCTCGGCGCCCTCGAATTGGTTGAGGAAGATCTCGCCTTACTCACGTACGGCTGTCCGTCAAAAAGTGATTATGGTCGGCTTCTACGTACGGTGCTGGAGCAATTACGCAAGGAGATGGCATGAGTAGCAGCCGCCCTACACGGGGTGCACCGCACGTACGCGCCGCAACTAGTCTGTCTCATATTCAGAAAACCCAGGTCTTCGCACTGGTTCCGGTTGTGGTCGCAGCCGTGCTCAATACGGGATACCAATATCTGCTGGCACTGGATTCGGCGGGAGACAAGATCTACTGGGATTGGAGTGACAGAACAATATACTTTTTCGGCCTTGACTATCAAAACCCATCTTTTTTTGCTGCGCTAATAGCTGGTTTAGTGCACATCATTCCTATTTTGGCCGTCGCGATACTGTCCGCCGGATTGTGTGAGCGTGCGTTTTCCACCAAACGCAATCTACCCATGCAAAAAAGTTTTTTATTGAGCGCCCTGGTATTTAGCTTGCTCATGCCGCCCGCAGCGTCACTGCTGCACGTCGCGCTGGGCATGATATTCGCGATGGTTTTTGGTAAATGCGTGTTTGGCGGTGACGGCAAGACCTTTCTGAACCCGGCTCTGCTAGGCGTGGCCGTAGTGCAGATTTCCTTTCCCACTGCGCTGAGCGGTCATCCTTTGTGGACGGGCATCGAGGGATACAATGGCAGTAACATTTTATCGGCCTACCATCGTGAAGGCAGCGCTGCCCTTGACTGGTGGGGCATAAGCTGGTGGTCAGCCTTTATCGGAACCACCCAGGGTATGATGGGCACGACGTCGGTGCTGGCTACAATGCTAGGTGCGGTGGTGCTGGTTTGGAGGCAAATCGCCTCCTGGCGCCTAATAATCGGGCAGGTGCTTGGCCTAATTCTGATCGCCTCGGTGTGTAACACGCTGGGAGGAGGTATTCTCGATATGTCCTGGTACTGGCACCTGGTACTGGGGAGCTTTGCCTTTGGTGCCGTCTTTGTGGCTACCGACCCGGCCAGTTCAGCCTGCACCGATACCGGGCGCTGGGTGCAGGGTGCTGTCATGGGCGGAATGGTAGTCATGATTCGCGTTGTCAACGAATCCCATCCCGATGGCGTGATTACTGCTCTGCTTCTGGGCTCCGTGTTAGCGCCGCTGATCGACCATGTTGTGGTCTGGTTCAACATCAGGCAGAGGGCAAGACGTTATGGTTGAAAAGATCGCCGCAGACAGCTCGCTGAAAGTTATGCTCACCGCCGTGGCCGTAGCGGTGATCTGTGCCTTGCTGGTGTCCTATAGCGCGGTGACGCTTCGCCCTTATTACCTGGCCAACCTGAAGGCAGAAAGACAGGCCAGGCTGGAATCTATCCTCAACGCCCTGCCCCGGACTATGGATGAAATCGGAGTTGACGTGGTCGAATCTCATACGGTCGACCTCGACACGGGCGAGTATTCGGAACGCGTCGATCCGGCTACCTACAACGTGCGGCAAGCGGTTACCGATCCTAATCAAAGCATCGCTATTCCACCCGAGCGGGACGCGGCCGGCATTAAACGCCGTGCCCATTACGCGGTGGTGTATATCCTGCGTGATGCGGACAAAGCAGTCCGCGCTTTTATACTGCCGGTCTATGGCAGCGGTTATCAATCCACTTTGTACGGCTTCCTCGCTTTGAGTGCGGATACCAAAACGGTGCTGGGCCTTAAGTTCTACGAACAGAAGGATACGCCGGGAATCGGCGCGCGCATACAGGATCCGGAGTGGGAAGCGTTATGGCCCGGTAAATCAGTATATGACGCCAGCGGCATGCTTAGACTGGGCGTGGCCCGCGGCAAGGTAGCGTCTGGTTCGGAGGAGGCCGACTTCCTAGTGGACGGTGTGTCAGGCGCGACTCGCACCAGTCTGGGCGTTCATGACTTACTGCGGTTCTGGCTGGGTGATCTCGGCTTCGGCCCGTATCTCAAACGCATGCGCGGTGGGAAGGCAAATGTCCAGTAAACTGTGGCAGACTTTTAAGACCCCGTGGATCGATGACAACCCGATCACGCTGCAGATTCTCGGGATTTGTTCGGCGCTGGCGGTAACAACATCGCTGGATACGGCCCTGGTAATGGCTGCCGCGGTTATTTGCGTTCTGGCTTTGTCGGGGGCGGCAGTGAGCCTGATCCGACAGCATTTGCCGCGCTCGATCCGCATTATTGTGCAGATTACCATCATCGCTTCCCTGGTCATCGTGGTCGACCAGGTTTTAAAGGCGTTTGCCTTTGAGATCAGTAAGCGATTATCCGTGTTTGTCGGATTAATCGTGACCAACTGCATTGTTCTTGGCCGGGCCGAAGGATTTGCCATGCGCAACGGTGTACTGGCCAGCACGTTTGACGGTATCGGCAACGGTATCGGCTACGGATTGATCTTAGTGTTGGTGGGGGCCCTGCGCGAATTTTTCGGAAAAGGAAGCTTACTCGGTAAGCAGATATTAATTACCACCGCTCAGGGTGGCGCATTTGAACCTCTGCATTTAATGCTGCTGCCGCCGAGCGCGTTTTTCATTATCGGCGTAATAATCTGGGTAATCAGGAATAAGAAACCCGAGCAGATTGAGCAGTCCGAATTCGAAGTGCGTAGCGAAACAGAGGTAGGCCAACAGTGACTGACCTGACCGGCTTGTTTCTGCGTTCGGTGTTTATTGAGAATCTGGCGCTGTCTTTTTTCCTGGGAATGTGCACCTTTCTAGCTGTATCCAAGCGAGTCGAAACAGCATTCGGTGTTGGCCTGGCCATGATTGCGGTACAAACGGTGACGGTACCGGTTAATAACCTTATATACACCTTTGTTCTTGCGCCAGGGGCGCTGTCCTGGGCCGGTCTGGATGACGTGGACCTGTCGTTTTTAAGCTTAATCGCGTTCATAGGAGTCATCGCGGCCATGGTGCAGGTACTGGAGATGACGGTCGAGTTTCACGCGCCGAAACTGTATCGCGCACTCGGTATCTTTCTGCCATTGATCACGGTCAACTGCGCCATACTTGGCGGCACGCTGTTTATGGTCGAGCGTTCCTACAGCTTCACGCAAAGTGTGGTCTACGGATTTGGCACCGGCGTTGGTTGGGCACTCGCTATCGTAATGCTGGCGTCAATTCGCGAGAGGCTGAAATACTCTGATATCCCCGATGGGCTAAAAGGACTAGGTATTAGCTTCATCGTGGTCGGAATCATGTCACTCGCATTCATGGGTTTTTCGGGCATAGGCTGATATGGCGGAAATCACCTTCGGGGTTGTGTTTTTTACCGGCATTGTATTAATTCTGGTCCTGTTTGTGTTGGGCGCGAGACGAGTACTGGTTCCGACTGGTGATTGCATGATTACTATTAATCAGCGTCAGTCAGCGAGCGCAGCGGTAGGTCAACGCCTGCTCGAGGTTCTGGTAAAAGCAGGAGTCAATCTGCCCAGCGCGTGTGGTGGTGCCGGGACCTGCGGTTTATGCAAAGTTAAGGTGACGGGTGCGGGCGATGCCGGTCCGCAGGAGCTGGCACATCTGAGTCGTCTAGAGGCGGCGAAAAACACCCGGCTGGCCTGTCAGGTGTCGGTGTATACCGACATTAAGGTTGAAGTCGATGAAGCCTATTTCGGCGTGGGTACCTGGCTATGCACGGTGAAGCGTGCGCGTAACGTGTCCACGTTGATTCGTGAGATCGAGCTGGATTTGCCTCCGAATGAGCGCATGGATTTTCGCGCCGGTGGATTTGTCCAGATAACGTGCCCGCCTTTTCACCTGCGCTATTCTGATTTCCAAATTGAAAACGAATACCGCGACGCTTGGGATAAACTGGACCTGTGGCGGTTGGAGGCGAGTAGCGACGAGGCGGTGACGCGGGCGTATTCCATGGCGAACCATCCAGCTGAAGCGGGGAAGATTCTGTTGAACATTCGTATCGCGCTGCCGCCTCCGGGATCCCGGGATATCCCTCCGGGGCTAATGTCGAGCTGGCTGTTCGCGCTCAAGCCCGGAGATCAGGTCCAGGTGATGGGTCCCTATGGCCATTTTTTTGTACAGGATTCCGACAAGGAGGTCGTGTTCGTCGGTGGCGGAGCAGGCATGGCGCCGTTACGCGCGCAAATCCTAGATCTACTCGAGGTCCGCGGTTCTAAACGAAAGATCACTTACTGGTATGGCGCAAGATCCAGGCGAGAATTGTTTTACACTGAGTTGTTTGAACGACTCGCAGCGGAACACGATAACTTTGATTGGTATGTCGCCTTGTCCGAGCCCGAAGCGGAAGACAAATGGCAGGGTTACACCGGATTTATTCATCGGTTACTGCTGGAAAATTATCTCGCCGTGCATGAGGCGCCAGAAAACTGCGAATACTATCTCTGTGGCCCGCCTCTGATGGTCAAGGCAGTACTCGCTACTTTGGATGATCTTGGGGTTGATAGGGAAAGCATTTACTTTGATGATTTTGGAGGCTAGCTGATAATGAGTGAGCCCTGGAGCAGGCGGACGGTACTTAAAACGGCGGGAGCACTGGTGCTGCTGCCGTGGTGCGCGAAGGCCTCGCCCGCGAACACCCTTGGACTCAACGGCGCAACAATGGGAACGCATTATCGCGTGCGCATCCAGAAGTGGCCAGTTGATCTCTATTTACCCAAGCTTAAGCGCGCCATCGAACAGGTATTAGCGCAAACGGAGGACTTGATGTCCACCTACAAGAAGGATAGCGAACTATCTCGTTTCAACCGTTCGACCTCAACCGCGTGGCAGAAAGTCTCTACGGTAACCACTCGAATAGTGACGGCGGGCCTGGGCGTGCAGCAGCTCAGTGCCGGTGCGTTTAATCCTGCAGCCTCGCCGCTGGTCGACTACTGGGGTTTTGGCGCCAATCCCGTTCCTGTTGAGCACTATCCAGCGAACGTACCAGCGCGGCTGATGGATCGGGTTCGTGCCGCCGGTATTGAAACGAAACCGGGCGTTATGCGCAAAGCGCATGCCGCAGCCGCGCTGGATCTTAATGGCATTGCCAAGGGCGATGCGCTCGATTGCATTGCCGACCTTTTGCAGCAGAACGGCATCATCGATTACCTGATCGAAATCGGCGGTGAGATCCGCGTGGCCGGTACCGGTCCGGGCGGGCGTAATTGGCGCATCGGCATTGATCATCCTGCTGGTAAAGACTGGGTACTGCACCTGAACCGCGGTGCGGTGGCAACCTCGGGCGACTATGTGGATTACTATGTAAGAGATGGCAAGCGAATCTGCCACATTGTGGATCCCCGCCTCGGCATCCCGGTGGAGCATGCCTTAAGCATGGTCAGCGTGGTGTCTCATAGCGCCATGCATGCAGATGCCTGGGCGACAGCGCTGTTTGTAATGGGCCCGCAAGAGGGATGGTCCCGTGCCGTCAAGCACGATATGGCGGCGATGTTTCTAGTGCGAAACGGATCAGGGTTTGTGCCGCGCATGACCCCGCGGTTCAAGCAACTGGCTTTGCAAATCTAAACTTTGACGAGGGCGGTTGAATGCTAACTGTATTGATGGCTGTGGCAGTGTTCTTGCTGGCGGCGCTTGGGCTGGGCTTAGGTATCGTTTTTGGCAGGGGGCCGATTAAGGGCAGCTGCGCAGGCTGCGCCCGCTGTTTGTGTCGGAGGTCTCGTTCGTGAGCGCGTCGCTGCCCACGGTCGATGATTACATGAGTCGTGATCTGATCACTTTTACGCCTGACGACGATATCCATACAGCGGTAAAAGTGCTGCTTGATAAACGCATATCCGGCGCACCTGTAGTAGATGAAAATGGTCGTCTGTTGGCGATACTGTCGAAGAAAGATTGTCTAAAGGTGGTCTATGGCGCCAGCTACCACCAGGACTGGAGTGGCCGAGTGCGGGATTACATGAGCTCCGAAGTCGAGACTATCCCGTCCGGCACTGATGTAATCAGCGCGGCTGATCGTTTTATGCAGTCCAGCTACCGCCGATTTCCGATCGTCAGTAACGACCACATGATCGGCCTGCTCTGCCGACACGATATTCTGCGCGCGCTGGAGGACCTGTGGCCGCATACGGTGCGCGGCGGACCATAGACTACTCTTTGCCCAGGATCCCGGCACTGCCCTCACTACAGCATAGGATGGACACTTGAAGCATAGATAAACGGCGTCGCCTGCGCAATGGAGGTTACCGAGCGCCGCTGAATAGGATAGCTGTATCTATGTTTTTCCGGATTTGAATCGTAGGCGCTAACTAAGATGTTTGCTGCGGCGGCGCATTCGCGGGTTAGATCAATGCGACATGAGGACAGGAATCGTCATGTGTTCAAACAAGTGGCGGGTGACGCCGCCCAAGATTTTCTCCCGCAGGCGATTGTGTCCATAAGCGCCAGTGACCAGTAAATCCGCGGAGATATCCGCTGCATGGGACAGTAATACATCGCCGGCGGCAATTTGTTTGTTATGAATGACGTGTGATTCTATCTCAACACCGTGCCTGGCCAGATAAGCAGCGACGTCGGCACCCGGAATGTCGCCTTCGTTCAATTCATTGCTCTCAGGATTGATCAACAGTACTTCTACGCGCGTGGCACGTTTTAATAGCGGCAGGGCATCCCTTACCGCGCGAGCGGACTCAATACTGCCATTCCAGGCTACCAGGATAGTGTCACTCAGCGTATCTTTCGGTCCGATGTAAGGCACGATCAGGCACGGTGTGCCGCACTCCGTCACGACATGGTCTGCCACGTCGGCACTGGTGTCGCTCGGGTCGGTAGGGTCGGACTGTCCCAGGACCAGTAAATCGCAGTAGCGTCCGTGCTCGTTCAAAATGCTTACCACCTCTCCTTCCACCGCGCGCCACTCAACCGCCATGCCGGCCTCCTGCACGATTGCGCTGCAGGTTTTTTCGGTCTCAGCCGCGCGCTCCCACATCGCCTCCCGTGCGGCTTCAATCACCTCCTGTCCAATGGAGGATTCCACGTAAACAGGGACATTGTAATGTGCCACGACATAGACTGCGATCAGGTGGGCGTTAAATTCTCTGCTTAGCTTTACGGCGGTTTTCAATCTGGTTTCAAAGGCCAGGCCATTGTCTGCATGCACCAGTATGGTCGCGATTGACATTACAGCACCTATTATTAAGTTTTTTATTAAGTTTTTTGCATCATACTGGCCTTGGTGAAGTAGGTTGTTGATCCAAATCAATCCCGCGAGGTGACGCTGATCTGTTGATAGCCATAACGCTTTTCACCTAATATGATTTGATCAAAGACGAAGCTGATAAAACATGGATCAAACACAAACGCTCAAAACAATATGTCACCATTGGCAAAGCGAGCAGTGCATTAGCGGACGAGGGTTGGAATCTTTGCCTATGGTCCAGCAATGCGACCGCGCACAAACCACGGCTGCGGATTGGTGAGCGCGATGAATCCGGCCTTAAGCCTGCGTAATTCCTGCCTTTTGATTTGTTGTCTTTGCCTCTTCTCCATCTGGGCATGGGCTCAGCCCTCGGGGGACATCATTCAGCAGATTGAAAACTCCACGCCCCTGGAGCGGGCGCTGGCGCAGGCTGAAGTGTTGACCGACGTGCTGGGGCTGAGCCCGGAGCAGACCGAGAAGCTGATAAAGATCAATCTTAAATATTCAAATCGAGTACAACGATTGATCGAAAAAGGTGTCGAAGATACTGTTATGCTCATCAGCGCGCAGGAATTTGCTCAGGAAAAAGACGAAGAAATCAAGAATTTGTTAACAAAAGAGCAGCTGCGTCGTTACGAGAGACATAAGGCGAAGCTCAGAAAAATCGTCAGGGACGTGATACAAGAACGCAATCGGTAGGCGGGTAAGATGACGATACGGCTAGGGCATCCTGTGTGCGCCGCACGTGTTTTGGCGGCGGCTGTGCTGTATTGTCTTAGCCTTTCCGCGCCGGCGACGACGGTGGGCGATCTGCAGGCGGCCCGGGATAACCTGGGCGCTGCGCGCGCCGCGCTGGCCAGCGCGGCGGGGGAGTTTACCACTTTGCTCGCCGACAATAGCCTTAGCCAGACCGAGAAAAAGGATTTCCTGTTTTATCTGGACCGGCTAAAGCAGGTGGTGCAGGAGAAATGCCGAGAGGTGCTGACTGTAAAAGCAGCGCTTGAGGACAATACGCCAGAGCGGGGATGCAACCAAGTCGTCATGTCACCGCCTGAGGTTTCATTCCCCAGCGAGCAAACCGAGGACGAACGAGTGGCCGCACTCGAAAATCAGCTTAGATCCTCCATGTCAGAATTCGACGAGCTATTGTTACGTCAGATGGAGGAGCTAGAGCGCCAGCGGTCCACGGCGTCTAGTGGATCGGCCGGAACGGATGCGGCGGAAGACGGCGGCCAGCAGGGCGGTACGAGCGGCGGAGCGGGAGAGAAACCGGCGCAAGATGAGTCTGCGCAGGAGGGTACGAAGGAGGAAGGCGGCGGCGAAGCGCAAGGCCAGCAGCAGACTGCGGCTAGAGACGCACCGGGGGAACAGCAGCAAGGTGGAACCCGCGGTGGTCAGAGTAAGGAACAGGCCGGTAGCGCGGTCAGGCGAGATGATCCTCCTGCTGCGGGAGATGACGATATTGTGGCGCGGCAGCTGCGGGAGGCGGCCGAAAACGAGGCCGATCCGGAGCTACGCGAGAAGCTGTGGGAAGAGTATCGACGTTACAAAGAGGATAATGCGGTATCCAAGTCCAATTGATTAATGCGATGAACTGCTGCTTGAGATTGCGCTTTAGATTACTCTGCTTGTTGGCTATCTTATTGACCGCCTGTCAGACGCTGCCACCGGCAACAACGCTGGATACGCCGATCAACAACGCGCAAACGGAGGTTGCAGAAGACGAACTGCTTGATGTGGGTATCCACGTTCTAGCGCAAGGCCCGATCAGCGATGATGCCAGGGAGAGGGGCATAAACGAGGATGTGCGCGGGGCAGAGGGGCGCTTCATGGCGGTGCACTTGCGCAAAACCATCCAGCAAACGGGCCACTGGGGCGCAGTGCGCGTAATCCCAGCGCAAACGGAGGCCGTGGAAGTGGTGGTTAATGGAGAAATCGAGAAGTCTGACGGTGAATTCCTCACTCTCCGAATCGAGGCGGTTGACGCTACCGGCGTGACTTGGTTTAGTAAAGTTTATGAGAAAAGGGTGCCACCGTCGGCTTACAACGGAATGAAAGAAGAAGAGATTTTTCAGGATGTGTACAACCGCATAGCAAATGATTTACATCTGTCTAAATCGAAACTCTCTGCTTCGGAAATCGAAAAAATACGTCGCGTGGCTGCCCTGCGCTTCGCTAGCTCCCTGGCGCCAGACGCGTTCAGTGACTATCTCGGCTCGGATGGAGGAATGTACAACGTTCAGCGTTTGCCCGCGGCTGAAGACCCCATGTTCGATCGGGTGTTGCGCATTCGCGAACGCGAATATCTGATGGTTGATGTAATCAACGGGTACTACGACAATCTTTATGCAGAGATGGAAACACCCTATTTTGACTGGCGTCGGCTCAGCGTTGAAGAGGCAGCGGCCTTGCAGGAGTTAAAGCGCAAAAGTACGCAGCGGTATCTGCTGGGCAGCGCCTTGATTCTGGGTGCCATTGCGGTTGAAGTGCTGGGTGGTGATAGCAATACTTCGACCTTGCGAGACGTAATGGTAATAGGCGGTGCGACTGCGGTAAAAAGCGGCGTAGATTTGGGTGCGCAGAAGAAGATGCACAAAGAGGCCATCCGCGAAATGGGCGAATCGTTTCAAGCGGAAGTGTCGCCAATGATCGTAGACATCGAGGGCCAGACGACGGAGTTAACCGGGTCGGCAGAAGAGCAGTTCATCAAATGGCGAGAGCTGCTGCGGCAGATCTACCAATCGGAGACTGGTCTCCCGGTGCCGACGATCCGCGGCGAAGAGCTACCGCAACCTGAAGCAGAACCAGAACCCGCACCAAGTCCTCTGCCCCGAGCCGATGAGACGATCTCGCTGGTTCCATTCACTACTGCATCCAAGCATTCCGTTCAGGCATAAATCGGAAATTGCGTTGTTTTAACGAAACGGACTTTGGCGTTTGCAGTCTGTGGCATTTTTGCCCTCCGCAATTGCCTGCATAATCAAACGTGAGAGCGGCTGTATATGATCGGAGATCAAAGCGCTACGGCAGGTGGGCACACGTCTTCAGGGCCGAAACCGCCTGAAGCAAAATCAACTTCCAACCTCGCCGTCCGCATCACTTTGCTGATAGCGCTGGTTGTTCTGGTGCTGGTAATGATTAGCGTGATCTGGGTTTTACCGCGTTATATCGACGAAGCCACTGTTCCGCTGGTCGAAGCACCAACCGCTCAAATCAGATCCACTGCGCCGCCGCCAACAGAAGCGCAAACTCTCCTGGCCAGAGAGAAGCGTCAAGCAGAGCGGGCGCTGGGAGAATTTCTGCAAAGACAGGCATTGTGGGAAGGAAAAGAGATCGCGACATGGGGAGGTGAGCAATACGAACAAGTGTTGCGCACCCTTGCCGCAGCGGACGCCGCCTTCGCCAATGGTGACTTTGAGCTGGCTAAAACTAAATACACTACGGCCAGCGCGATGTTAAGCGAGCTCGAAGCTTCCAGACCCGAGCGCCTGCAGGCAAGTCTGCAGGCCGCTGCGACGGCGCTTACAGACTTCGACGCGGCTAAGGTACAGCACCATTATCAAATAGCGCTCGCGCTGGAACCACAGAATGAAGAGGCGCTAAAGGGTTTGAAACGTGCTGCCACTCTGCCACAACTCGCGGCACTGCTTGCTCAGGCGGGGGAGGCGGAGCGGCTGAGTGACTGGCCTGCCGCGCAAGAATTCTATGAGCAGGCTGTTACCCTGGATCCGCAATCAAACGAGGCTCGCCAGGGCTTGGCACAGGTCAGCGCCCAGCTCGAGGATGTACGCTTTCGTACGCTAATGTCTAATGCCCTGGCGGCGACGCAAAATGGGCAGTTTGAGTCAGCGCGTGAGGCATTGTCTGATGCGGGTAAGCTTAGGCCGGATGCGCCGGATGTGCGCGACGCTGAACAGCGTCTGCGCTTAGCCATCCAGCAGTCCAGAATTTCTGCTCATCGACGCCGCGCTGAGACTTTTGTACAGCAGGAGCGCTGGCAAGAGGCGGCAGAAGAATATGATGCGGCACTGGCCATCGATGCCCAGGCGCAGTTTGCACTACACGGTCGCAGGCACAGTAAAAATCTGGCAGCGCTGCATGGTCAGCTAGGCCAATACCTCATGCAGCCGGAACGCTTACATTCAGTGGAGCCTCGCGCTAACGCTCGAGCGCTTCTCCAGACGCTGCGGGGAATGGCAGATAAAGGGCCCCGGCTTGCGCAAAAGGAGCAAGATCTGGAGAGAATAATGGAATTAGCGGAAACCCCGGTTATGGTGCAGCTGCTGTCAGATGAAGAAACTGAGGTGCGCATAGATCGCGTCGGCGAGCTCGGACGCTTCAAGCAATCAACCGTTGCGCTGCTGCCAGGAAACTATGTCGTTCGAGGCAACCGGGTAGGTTATCGGGACGTACGACTTGAACTGGTTGTGCAACCAGGAGCGACCGCATCACCCCTGGTTGTAAAGTGTAGGGAAAAGATTTGAATTCAATAACGGTGATTACCGACGACGGTCAGGCTACGCGCTGCGCCGAATCGGAGTTCATAGTAATTGGCGGCAGTACAGCCAGGGTTTCGCTGCCGGGGGATTCGAGCAGTAATGAATACGCTTATATTGAGAATCGTCAGGGTCACCCGTGGCTGGTACCTTTAATCCCAACCATTACCGCGCAGATAAACGGAAAAATAATTACGCAGGCAAGCCCGCTTAGAGACGGGGATGTGGTAACCGTTGGTGAGGCCGCTTTCTCAATCAGTACGGCACCGCAGTTACTTACAATCACAACCATCGATGCCCAGCGATCGCTGCCGGAGGTGGCGGCAAGCAGTGCTGCGTCCGCTGGAAGAATGCGCCTGTTCAAGCTGGCGCTGTATGCGACATTCTTGCTCCTTGTTATGGTCGTATTGTTTGTATTCTTCGCAACCCCTGTTTCACTGGTGATCACACCAGATCCCGAGAGCACGCAGTTTAGGGGTTTTCCTCCTCCGGTCAGGGTGAAGGATCGATACCTGGTTTTGCCCGGACAGTATGAGGTGCGTGCGTCGAAAAACGGCTATGAGTCGTTAAAGGTAACGGTGTCCGTTACGCGTGGCGACTTCCAGGAGCTGAGTTATGCGCTGCAAAAGCTGCCGGGCCGAGTTAGCATATATTCACAACCGGCAGACGCTGTCGTCACGCTGGATGGTCGAACTATCGGGTTGACTCCCCTGGTGCACAGCAAGATTCCAGCCGGACGCCACGAGGTAATCGTATCTGCTCCGCGCTACCAGGCGCAGCAGCTGGACTTGAATGTGGAGGGTCTGGATAGAGAGCAGATTATCCGCATTGATCTTGCCCCAGATTGGGCGCCAGTGACGGTTCGTTCACAGCCTGCAGGTGCGGATATCTTTATCGATGGTGAACGACTTGGTGTATCACCCTTAACGACGGAACTTTTGTCCGGCAAACACGTTGTATCGATCGAACTCGAGCGACATCTGCCGGAAAAGGTAGAGGTGGAAGTCGAGGCAGGCATGGCTCTGGTTTTACCGGCGGTTGCGCTTACGCCTACACCCGGCAGGTTAAGGATAACCAGCAAACCGGCGGATGCAACGGTTACCCTTGATGGCACTTACCAGGGTAGTACGCCGCTTGATTTGACGCTGACTCCAGATGTGGATCACGCCATTACGCTGACCAAAGCCGGTTATGTTGAGAAGAAGCGCACGGTCAACATGAAGGCGGCAGCGGAAGAAACGATAATGGTAGACTTACAGGCGGAGTATGGCGTGATATTCATTGCCAGTGATCCGGTTGACGCAACGCTGTATGTGGACGGTGAACAGCGCGGAAGTGCGAGTCAGCGACTGCGCCTGACAACGCGCCCGCACACGCTGGAGTTCCGTAAACCTGGGTATAAGACGTACCGCACGACGCTTACTCCCCGAGCGGGCGTGAGCAAGGAACTTTCTGTCAACTTGTTGCCGGATAGCGCAAATGTCGGATCACCGGCTGGATCCGATAGGATTCGAACCGCCGAGGGTCAGGAGTTAAAGCTGGTCACACCCGGCCAATTTACCATGGGTGCGTCAAGACGGGAGCAGGGACGCCGTGCCAATGAAAATCTGCGCCGCATAGAACTTACCCGTCACTACTATATGGGGACGAAGGAGGTTACGAACGCAGAGTTCCGTCGGTTTAAACCGGGGCATAGTTCTGGCGCCGCTTATGGCCGCAGCCTAGATCTGGATAATCAGCCGGTGGTGAACGTGAGCTGGGAAGACGCCGTTGCCTATTTGAATTGGCTCAGTAAAAGAGAAGGTTTGCCGGTTGTTTACCAGCAGCGTGGTGATAAATGGGAGGCAGTCTCCCCTCTTGGCCCGGGTTATCGATTACCCACGGAGGCAGAATGGGCGAATGCCGCGCGTTTTTCGGGAGCGGAACCCAGGAAGTATGCCTGGAATGGCTCCTATCCACCGCGTGAAAGCACGGAGAACTTCGGCGACCAATCTGCGGCTGGCTTGCTTCCATACACTCTGGCGTCATACAGCGACGGTTTTGCTGTCAGTGCGCCGGTGGGCAGCTTTGCACCGAATGAATCCGGGTTCTATGATCTGGGTGGTAACGTGGCAGAATGGATGCACGATTATTATGAAATACAACCCGCTCAGACCAATGCGCTGGCGAAAGATCCGGTCGGACTCACATCAGGCAGGCATCACGTAATACGCGGTGCGGGGTGGAAAGACTCCACTATCAGCGAGCTGCGGTTAAGTTTTCGTGACTACGCGGATGGTCCACGCGATGACCTAGGTTTCAGGATTGCTCGTTATGCGGATTAGCTTATTACTCGCGGTGCTTATGCTTTTCCTGACCGCGGGCGCGATAGGTCAAGAGAAAAGCACGGGCGATGTCAGCGCGGACGCACCAGGCGAAAACCAGGAGCAGAGAGTCGAGACCAAAGACATACCCTCTCAGTTTGTCCCCAAAGAAAAAATTTCACCTGATCAAGTAATTTCTTTTCCCGCTGATATATAGGTTAACAACAAGCGTTATGAACAAAGCCATTCCCGTTGAATTTTTCTACCAGGTTTTTTCTCTGCTGATCGCCATAATTATCGTGCACGCGGTATACGTAGCGGTTATCCGGCCTAATGCTGATGCCTTTATTGAGCATGAAGTGGCACAGATGAAAGCCGATCCTGAGTACGTACAGAGACGGTCGATTTTCGTTGTGATCCGCGATTTTGAGCAGGAAGCCTGCTTTGTTTTAGCGCTGTGGGCATTCAGCATCATGGGTTATAAAGGTGTCACAACTTATCGTGAGCGCAAGCTGCTTGATAGTGATCCTCTGGGCGGCAATAGTGACAGGTCGGGTGGCGGATTGAATATTGCCGGGCTAGCAAAGCGCCTGGATACACTGCCACGCCGCGCACGGGAAATGCTGCTGCCGAGGGCACTGGACGCGGCGCTGTCACGATTCTCTGCAACAGGAAGTGTGCACGATGCATCTGCAGCGGCAAGAGAGATCTCGCAAACCGAGGCCGAACGACTTGAATCTGAGCTATCCATCATACGCTACATTGCATGGGCCATCCCCTCTATAGGATTCATCGGCACCGTTCGGGGTATTAGTGACGCGCTGGCGCAGGCTCATCGCGCAGTAGAAGGGGACATCACGGGAGTCACGCAGAGTCTGGGCGTTGCATTCAACTCTACATTCGTCGCGCTGGCGATCAGCATTGTCGTTATGTTCTTTGTGCACCAGTTGCAGTTAGCGCAGGAGCGAGTGGTGTTAGACACGGAAACTTATTGTGACCGCAACCTGATTCGTCAGCTGACGAAAACCGGGAGCAAAGCCTCGCTCGATCCGTAGATATGTCAACAAGTCTATTGCAAGTGAAAATCTATCCAGGGATGCGCAGAATAGCGGCTTGCTTACCGTGAAGCGGCGCAGAGAAGTCAACGTTTTCGGGCTGTCCTTCCTGGACGTCATGTTTTGCGGTTTTGGTTCGGTCATTCTGCTGGTAATGATCATCAACTCGGAAACGCTGGCACAACGTAAAGAGGTACATGAAGATCTTAGGGGCGAAGTGAAGCGTCTGCAGACGGAGGTTAATGTGGGGCAGGATTACCTGGTGCAGGTGCGTAATACCCTGACTCTGGTTAATCAGCAGAGCGCTGTGGCACAGGGTCGCGCACGTGAAGCGTTAGAGCAGATCAACCAGATCAAAATAGAACTGGCTGATCTGACCCGGCAGGCGCAGTCACAGATCGAGCATGTCAACCGTCTGAAATCAGATCTCAAGCAGGCGGAGGCCGACCGGCAGCAGCTGGCGAGCGAGAGGGAGCAGGCCGAGCAGCAGGGGCGCAACGTGCGCCGCTTCGTCGGGGAAGGGGACCGCCAGTACCTGACTGGCCTGAAGATTGGTGGAAAAAGAATCCTGATTCTGCTCGACGCATCAGCCAGCATGCTCGACGAGACGATAGTCAACATACTGCGTTTACGTAACCTCCCGGCAAGCACTAGACGGAATGCGGAAAAATGGCAGCGTGCGTTAAGAACAGTGGAGTGGTTGCTGAGCCAGATACCGAGCACCAGCAGCTTTCAAGTACTGGTGTTCAACGCAGAAACCAGCGCTGTGCATAGCGAGAAGCAGTGGCTTCAACCCGTTGCAAACAATCTCGATCAGGTCATCGCCGGCCTGAGTCTAATGGCCCCATCAGGCGGAACCAGTCTGTTTAATGCATTTGACACCATTAAACAGATTGCCCCCAAACCTGACAACGTCATTTTGGTAACCGACGGTTTACCGACGCAAGGAAAATCGAAGCACAGCGGGGGGCGGGTTTCGGGCAAGCAGCGCCTTGAGTATTTCAAGCAGGCTACCAGAAGATTGCCAAAAAACGTCCCGGTCAACACCATCTTGTTTCCCATTGAAGGCGATCCGCTGGCGGCCAGTGAATTTTGGAAGCTGGCGGTCGACAGCGGCGGATCATTCATGAGTCCATCGAGTGACTGGCCATGAAGCGACACCGACGGGGGTTGCAGGTTTTCAGTATCTCTTTCCTGGATGTAGTGTGTTCAGCCTTCGGCGCCATCATTCTAGTATTGGTTCTGTCAAAGACTGGGGAACCGCGGGTTTTGGAAAAGCTGGGCGCTGATTTGCAGGGCGTCGTAGCGGATTTACAGCAGAAGCTGTATGAAATCCGTGGTGAGACGCAGGTTTTGAATCGAGACCTGGAAAGAAAGCAACCTCAACTCTCACAGTCCCGAGAGAATCTGGCCCGCCTGCTGCAGGATTTGTCGGTAAAGCGTGGAGAATATGAAGACACGTCGGAGCAATTGGAGACGCAGCGCCTCATAGCGGGCAAGTTGGCGTCGGCTCGCCAGTCTCTCAGCGAGGAGATGAGGCGTTTACTTGGTAGTGATTACCGGCGTAAGGCCGATGACACCACGGTCGGCGGTATTCCTGCAGACAGTCAGTACATCATATTCATAATTGATACTTCTGCCAGCATGTTTAATTACAGTTGGGGCCTTATGCAGAAAAAAGTTGAAGAAACGCTGGATATTTATCCCGCTGTCAAGGGTATACAGGTTATGAATGACATGGGACAGTATATGTATTCGCAGTACTCAGGCAGATGGATTCCCGACACGCCAGCTCGTCGGAAGGCCATTCTGCGACGGTTGGCAAGCTGGAATCCTTTCAGCAATAGCAGTCCGGTGGAGGGAATCACGGTTGCCATTCGCACCTTTTATGAGCCCGGCAAGCCTATCAGTCTTTATGTGCTGGGCGATGAATTCTCGACCGGCTCTATCGAACAAGTAGTAAAAACCGTGGATAGATTCAACCGGGCGGACAAAGATGGCAAGCGCCTGGTGCGCATTCACGCCGTTGGCTTTCCCGTTCAGTTTCAGCGTGGGGATGGACAAGATGCGACCGGTGTACGCTTCGCTGCACTGATGCGTATACTGTGCGCACGCAACGGAGGCACTTTTGTTGGACTGAATCGCATTAGCCCTTAAGACCCGCCCACACGGCTTTGCTTTTGATCACGACTTTGACTTGAATCAATGCCGTCAGCGCCGCTGGCTATATGCTATGAAGCAATCATCTGAGCTCATGCGCAAAAGCAGAAGGTTGACATGAATCGGATGGGGTGACGCCTATTGCAACGGATAGTAAGATGCCAACCCCATCGACGCGGATTTAGGTAAAGTGATATACGGTAAAGAAAATGGCGACTGAGATACCACTAAAGGCCGAAGATATTGTGCTTCTGCAAAAGCGTCTGGCTGGCGAGCTTGAGCAGTTAAAAAAGGAGATTAACGCAGAGCTGGAGCGGGATGATCTCTCAAGATACACCTCCATAATCGACGAAGTCAGGGACCGCGGTGACCAGTCAGTCGCAGATCTTTATTCCGATTTGGAGCTGCATCTGGTCGAGCGGCAAGTTGAAAGGCTGGGGGATGTGGAGCGTGCTCTGCAGCGCATCGAAGATAAAGCCTTCGGTATCTGTGAAGATTGTTCGCTAGCGATAAGTAAGCCGAGGCTCGAGGCCGACCCAACAGTGCGCCGTTGTGTAAGCTGTCAAACTCGGGTGGAAAATGTGCCCAGCGCGAAAGATGTTACTCCCTCTCTCTAGAGTCTTGTTCCTAGCGGCGAATGTGACAAGCAATACAGCTGCCTGACAAGCGTCCGGCGAGATAATAGTTTGGCGGTTCTGCTGCCACTGCTTTGCGTGCGGCCTCGACGTTGTATTTGAACTGGTCGATGTTTTCATCAATAAAAAGGTGGTTAGTTTTTTGCGTCCCTGCTCCGAGCTCAATTGCCTCCTGCTCGATTTGCTGCAGCAAGCTGATTATTCTTTCTCTCTGGTAACCGCTGATGTGCTCGTTGCTGTCAAATATATCGTTGATGGTCCACATGCTGGTATTTAATTTCTGCATGGTACCTTTAATCTTACTGTCATCAAGATAAACCATATTCGGCGGGTATGTTCTCATTCCCACCTGTACGCAGCCGAAGAGGAAGGCCAGGGCGATGCAACAAGCTAGGGCGATTCGAAGGGCGTGCATGACAGAGTTACTCCTGTGACAAACTTATGACGGGATTTCGCTATGCTTGTGGTTTCAAGCTAATGCTACCTGTCGTAAGATTGAGCAATGTTGATTTAAGTCAATACGAATCGTGTGCGAACACGGTAATTTTTATCAATCTGTAGGATCGATAGGCATGAGTAATCTAATCTCGCAAATTTATCAAGATCACCTGCACATGGCGCGGATCTTGAAACTGATAAAAAGTGAAATCGATGCCTTAATCGCTGAGGAACCGAGGGACCTTGAAGTACTGGATGATGCATTGCGTTACTTAATCAACTACGCCGATAAAATTCATCATGCCAAGGAAGATATTATCTTTCACCGACTGCAACAAGTTGACCCAGCCAGCAGAGAGGTACTAAACGATATTTTCAGCGAACACCAGGAGCTGTTCACCAAAGGCACTGAGTTTCAGCATCTTGTGCGGGCAGTGGAAATAGGTGATTTTGTCTTGCGCAAAGAGATCGTGGCGAAAGGAAAAGCGTATACTGATGCGCTGTTTTCGCACATGCGAAAGGAAGAAGAAAACATACTAAAAAGGGCGCAAGAGAAGCTGTCGGAGGAGGATCTCGCAGAACTTGATTTGGATCATCTCACCGCTACCGATCCTCTTTTCGGCGAAGAGGTGCAGAAAGAATACCAAGATTTATACAATTACATCTTGGATCAATATGGCGAAGACTGGCGTCACCCAGCACATCGCGTAGTTTGATAACGTTCCCGTGGGTGCTGCCTGTCAGCCGGTATCGGTAATGGCAGATAGCGCTGTCGCCCGATTTCCCCCGCTGGTGCGGTCGCTGTGTGAGCGCTCGCTTTATGACCACCCGGTTAATGATATACAAGTCCTGGAGACCCACATTTCGTACGTCATTCTCACCGGCCCCTACGCTTATAAGCTGAAAAAACCCGTGCAGTTGCCTTTCCTCGACTTCAGCAGCGTCGAATTGCGCAGATTCTATTGTAAGGAGGAGCTGCGCTTGAACCAGCGCCTGGCCCCTGACTTGTATCTGGCTGTGGTCCCTGTTACCGGTAGTGACAGGGCTCCTCAGCTGAGCGGGAGCGGCGACGTCATCGACTATCTAGTGAAGATGATTCAGTTCGACACCAGCCAGGAATTAGATGCAGTGCTGCGGCATAGCGATCTCGACCGCGGGCTGGTATTGACGCTGGCAGAGCGACTGGCGGCATTTCATCAGAGTGTCGATTCGAGCACCGATCAGGACTTCGGATCGCACCAGATCGTAGGGCGCTGCATCAGGGACAATTTCAAAGCGATCCTGCCATGCGTGAAGTCGAATAACCGCGATAAAGTGAGTCCGTTGCGGCAATGGGTTGATGCACAGCTGCGTGCGCATAGAAATACTATAGCCAGGAGAAAACAGGACGGTTTTGTCCGCGAATGCCATGGTGATTTGCATCTGGGCAACATGGTGATTATAGGCGGCAGTATCCGCATGTTTGATTGTCTGGAATTCAACGCACATCTGAGATGGATAGATGTAATCAGCGAGATTGCGTTCTTAGTAATGGACTTCGATCATCAGCGACGCAGCGATCTTGGTTATTTATTGTTGAATCGCTATTTACAGGTGACCGGAGACTATGCCGGACTTGAAATGTTGCCTTTGTACTTAGTGTATCGCGCTATGGTGCGGGCTAAAGTCGTATGCATCAAATCGCTGCAATCGATGGATCGATCCGCCACGCCTCCATCACTGCTGGCCTACTTCGAGTTAGCGCAGGGCTACACGCGTCTCCCGCCTCCTCGATTATTTATTACCCACGGAGTGTCTGGCTCTGGTAAAAGCTGGTTATCGGAGCGCGTCACGGCGCTGCTCCCCGCCATCCACATACGATCGGACATCGAAAGACGCCGTTCTGCATCTCTCACGGCTGACGAATCCATGGATGATTCATCCGTTCGATACGATACGGAAAACGTCGAGCTTATTTATGACGAGTTATGGCGCTTAGCGCAAGTAATACTTAGCGCCGGTTTTACCGTGGTGGTTGATGCAACATTCTTGCTTGCTGCGCGGCGGGAACGATTTCGGCAGCTGGCAGTCAACATGAAAGCATCGTTTAGAATTCTAGATTTCCAGTGCGCGCAAACTGTGCTGTATGAACGTGTCGCCAAGCGCAAGCGGGAAGGAAAGGATCCATCCGAGGCAACGGTGGAAGTTCTCAACAAGCAGCTGCAACATGCGCAGGCGCTGAGCACTGCGGAGCAAAAAGACTCTATATCAATACATAGTGATGAGGAAATTGATGTCTCGGCCCTGGCCAAACGTATATTGCGCAGCGTCGCATAAAGGTCAGACCACCATCCACTCAACTTGATTCGATTGTATAATGAGGCTAACGACTTGCAGTCTTCTTGAAGTCGAGACAACAAGCACAGAACATCCAAAAATCTTTTGGCCGGGTGCGGATCGTTGTCTAAATAGTGCAGTAACCGACATCACAGCGATAATGCCAACGGAAACGTGGAGTTAAAAGTAGAAAATCTTGGCTGCGAAAGAAACGACCGATGGCTATTTTCAAAAATGAGTTTTGAGCTCAAGTCGGGAGAGCTGCTGCAGATTGACGGAGCAAACGGCAGCGGGAAAACTACGCTGCTTCGCACCGTGTGTGGGTTGGTGCCGGCTGATGAGGGAAATGTCTACTGGTGCAACCGGCCTATCCAGCAAAATCGTCAAGGCTACTTTTCGCAACTGGCTTTCGTTGGCCACAAACACGGCATAAAGGATGAGTTGACCGCCGCAGAGAATCTGGAAATTGATCAGATCCTGGCCGCCAACCCTTCCAGTGTTTCTGTGCGGGAGGCCCTCGGTCGATTGGGCATTGGCGAATGCCGGCACCAGCTGTGCCGTGAGCTGTCAGCGGGCCAGCGCCAGCGAGTTGCTCTGGCTCGTTTGCTGGTCTCTATCGCGCATTTTTGGGTGCTGGATGAGCCGTTGACCGCGCTTGACCAGGAAGCGCAGCGGACCGTGTGCGACCTGGTTGGTCAACATATTGCTGCCGGTGGCATGGTGCTGCTGACCAGTCATCAAAAATTGGATTGGAGCGGTCAGGCGCACCGGATCATTAAGTTGGGAAATGCGTAAACAGCAGACTTTCAGCATATTCACCGGGATTTTACGACGCGACCTCAAGCTGGCGGTACGGGCGCCCAGCCAATGGATCAATCCTCTGCTGTTCTTCTTAATCGCCGTAAGTTTGTTTCCGCTGGGCGTAGGGCCGGAGCAGAATATGCTCAGGGAGATTGCTCCCGGCGTCATTTGGGTAGCCGCCTTGTTGGCGGCCATGCTGGCGCAGGACAGCCTTTTTCGAGCGGATTTTGAAGACGGTTCTTTAGAACAGATGTTAATCAGCTCTCGCCCGATGAGTATGATCATCATGGCGAAGGTGCTGGCACACTGGCTGGTTACCGGCCTGCCGCTGATTGTGTTATCCCCAGTTTTGTCTATTCTCATGGGCTTATCGCTAGTCGGCTGGTGGGCCTTACTCTTGACCTTGCTGCTCGGTACCCCCATCTTAAGCCTGTTGGGGGCAGTTGGTGCTGCTCTAGTGGTTAGCGTAAAGCGAGGCGGGGTATTGTTGTCGCTACTTGTTTTGCCTTTGTGCATCCCGGTTCTTATATTCGCCACCGCCGTGGTGCAAACCGCCGGTGTCGGTCTGGCTATTGAAGGTCAGGTTTCCTTGCTCGGGGCGCTGTTGGCGTTAAGCGTCACCCTGTCTCCTATTGCAATAGCCGGCGCGCTGCGCGTCACGGGTGGGGCGGCGTAATGTGGACCTGGGCGCATAAGTTCGGTTCGCCGGGTTATTTTTATGCGTTAGCTGGCAAAGTGAATCCGTGGCTGACTGCTCTGTATATCGCACTTTTTGCGACAGGACTTTACCTTGGTCTGGTGGTAGCACCAACTGATTACCAGCAGGGCGACAGCTATCGAATAATTTTTGTACACGTTCCCTCTGCGTGGATGTCAATGTTCGTTTACGTGGTTATGGCGGTATTTGCTGCCATCGGGCTGATATGGCGGCTCAAACTGACCGCCGTACTGGCCAAGGCGTCGGCTCCGCTGGGCGCATCCTTTACCTTTTTGGCGCTGGCCACCGGCTCAATATGGGGTAAACCTATGTGGGGCACGTGGTGGGTATGGGACGCACGCCTGACTTCAGAGTTGATACTGCTGTTTTTGTATCTTGGGTTCATGGCGCTGCAGGCGGCCATGCCCGATCGGCAGACGGCGTGGCGCGCGGGCGCCATCTTGTTACTGGTGGGAGTGGTCAATATTCCAATCATTCACTTCTCCGTGGATTGGTGGTATACACTGCATCAGCCGGCGACCATAACCAAGCTCGGCGCGCCTTCTATCCACCCCAGCATGCTGGTGCCGCTGCTCATTATGGCGGTTGCGTTCAAGGTGTTTTACCTATCGCTGCTGTTGTCCAGGGCGCGGGCGGAGATCCTTCATCGAGAGCGCAGAACCCGCTGGGTGCAGGAGCTGGCGAGGAGCGGACAGCTGTGACCGAATTTTTATATATGGGAGGTTATGGTGGATACGTGTGGAGCGCCTATGGCTTGTGTCTGTTGGTTCTGCTGGCGAATGTGATTGCGGCACGCCTGCGCAACCACAACGCCAGACGGGAAGTCAAGAAGTATACGGGTAGAGAGCAATGAGAGCACAGCGCAGAAATCGTTTGTTTATGGTTATCTTTATCCTCATCGGCATAGGCATCGCAACCGCGCTGACGCTCAACGCGTTCAGGCAGAATATTCTCTTTTTTTTCACGCCGACTCAGGTTGTGGCGGGAGAAGCGCCCAGCGGGCATCCTTTTCGCATTGGAGGCCTGGTCGCCGTAGACAGCGTTGAACGTGCTGCCGGCAGCCTCAAAGTCCACTTTGATGTGACCGACACGGTCAATTCGGTCAGCGTAACCTATGAAGGCATCCTGCCTGATTTGTTCAAGGAAGGACAAGGTATCGTCACCAAAGGCATACTGGATGGTAAGGGTGTATTCGTGGCATCGGAAGTTCTGGCCAAGCATGATGAGAACTACATGCCGCCGGAAGCAGAGCATGCGCTGAGAGCAGCGCAGACGCTGCAGAATAACTCGGATAAGTAAATGATTCCTGAGATTGGGCATTTCGCACTGATACTCGCACTCTGTGTCTCTCTGGTGCAGACAATAGTTCCCGCGGTGGGTGCGGCCCGAGGAATACCCGGATGGGTGGCGGTAGCGCGACCGTCTGCTTACGCGCAGTTAGCCTGCGTAATGGTCGCATACCTCTGCCTGACGTGGGCCTTCGTCACTCACGATTTTTCCGTGCACTACGTGGCGGTTAATTCTAACAGTGCACTGCCGTTGATCTATAGAATCTCGGGAGTGTGGGGTGCGCATGAGGGTTCCCTGTTGCTGTGGGCACTGGTGCTGGCGGTTTGGACCGGTGCGGTATGTTTTTATAGTCGCAGCATCCCACAAGCCATGCTGGCCCGCGTAGTCAGCGTTATGGGGATGATCAGCGTTGGCTTTCTTCTGTTCATGCTGTTTACCTCCAATCCGTTTGAACGCCTGTTGCCCGCGGCAGCAGAAGGCCGCGACCTCAATCCGCTGTTACAGGATATAGGTTTAGCGATTCACCCACCGATGTTATACATGGGCTATGTGGGGTTCTCCGTTCCTTTTGCGTTTGCCATAGCCGCCCTGCTGCATGGCAGATTGGATGCCGCTTGGACCAGGTGGTCGCGCCCGTGGACCAACCTGGCCTGGTTATTTCTGACCTTAGGTATTGCGCTCGGCAGCTGGTGGGCCTACTACGAACTAGGTTGGGGGGGATGGTGGTTCTGGGACCCGGTGGAAAACGCATCCTTCATGCCCTGGCTGGTAGGAACAGCCCTGATCCACTCCCTCGCGGTGACAGAGAAGCGGGGCGCCTTCAAGGCATGGACCATACTGCTTGCCGTATTTGCTTTCTCTCTCAGCCTGTTAGGTACTTTTCTCGTGCGTTCCGGCGTATTGACCTCCGTGCATGCTTTTGCCACCGATCCGGCGAGAGGAGTATTTATCCTCGTTTTCCTTGGGCTGGTCGTCGGCGGGTCGCTGGTCTTATACGCCTGGAGGGCGCCCACCATACGTTCCGCCGCCAGTTTTGAGCTGGTGTCCAGAGAAGCCGGGTTATTGTTGAACAACGTGCTGCTGGTGGTAGTAGCCGCAACGGTACTATTAGGTACGCTCTATCCATTGATACTAGACGCCCTGAATTTAGGCAAAATATCGGTGGGCCCGCCTTATTTCAATAGCGTTTTCATACCGCTGACTATTCCGCTGGCTGTGGTGGTTGGGGTCGGCGCCATGGCGCATTGGAAGAAAGATGATTTCAAGCGTCTGATGCGACCGATGTGGTGGATACTGGTTGTGAGCGTGCTCTTAGGTTTGCTTATTCCTCGCACTCTGGGCGAGTTCGATTGGCGTGCCGCACTGGGCATTACGCTGGCAGCGTGGGTGATGTTGTCAACATTTAGGGCGCTAGTCGAGCGGGTGCGCAATAAACCTAATAAGCTAAGAGCTCTGGCTGGAATACCCAGTGGGTTCTACGGTATGTTTTTTGCCCATCTTGGTATTGCTATATTCACCGTTGGCATTACTCTAGTCAGTGTTTATGAGTTTGAGAAAGACGTGCGGCTGGCGCCTGGAGAGAGTTTCACCCTGGGTGATTACGAATTTCACTTCGATGACGTCAGGCGGGTGGCGGGACCCAACTATATCGCCAACGTTGGTACGATTACCGTAAGCAGGGACGGTGAGTCCGCGGTTGTGTTGCATCCGGAGAAGCGGAACTATCCAATGCAGACCCAGCCGATGACCGAGGCCGCCATCGATGCAGGTCTGACGCGTGATTTGTACGTATCTTTGGGCGAACCTTTAGACAACCGTAATAGCTGGAGCGTGCGGCTGTACTATAAACCATTTATCCGCTGGATCTGGTTGGGAGCCATCTTTATGGCGGTGGGTGCGTTGCTGGGTGCGATGGACCCGCGCTACCGGATGGCCAGGGCATCTGTAAAGGAAGCAAGCGCGGTGGCGCCTGTAGCTGAGAGGGCTTAAGTGACAACCAAGGCGCTGCGTTTTTACGTTCCACTCTTAATTTTTATTACGCTAGGAGTTTTTCTTGCGGCGGGACTCAAGCTGGACCCTCGGCATGTGCCATCACCGCTGGTTGATAAGCCGGTGCCAAATTTTTCTCTCCCGCGCCTGCATCAACCGAACGAAGTCTTTACACCGGATCAAATGAACGGCAGGGTGTGGCTGCTGAACGTCTGGGCATCATGGTGCGTGGCCTGCCGGCAGGAACATGAAGTGATAAAGCGATTGGCTGAAATCGAGCAAATAGTTGTTATCGGTTTGAACTACAAAGATGCTGCGGCTGACGCCAAAAGATGGCTTGAGCAACTGGGTAATCCCTATGAGCTTTCGGCAGTGGATGATGCCGGCCAGGTTGGAATTGATTGGGGTGTATACGGCGTGCCTGAAACATTCATAATCGATCAATACGGCATCATTCGCCATAAACATATCGGTCCGATCAGTACGCAAGATGTTGAAACAACTATTCTGCCGCTAATAAAAAGTCTGGAGCAGGCATCTTCATGAGCAGGATCGTAGGTGCAGTGCTGTGCCTGTTTGTTGTTGTATGCTCCGGCTGGGCCAATGTCGAGGTGCTGAAGTTTGAAAGCGCTGAGCAGGAACAGCGTTACCACTCACTGATAAAGGAACTTCGATGCCTAGTTTGTCAGAATCAGAATTTGGCCGACTCGAACGCCGATTTGGCCAGGGACTTGAGAAATAAAACCTATCAAATGATTGTTGCCGGGTCAGCCGATCGTGAAATAGTGGAATACATGGTGCAGCGTTATGGTGATTTCGTGTTGTACCGCCCACCGGTTAAGGCCAGCACGATTTTCCTATGGACAGGTCCCTTCGTTATTCTGTTAGTCGGCTTGCTAATTATTACGCGGGTTATCCGAAACCGTCATAAGCAGGCCGCAGAAACTCTCAGCCAGCAGCAGCACGAGCAGGCACAACGCTTGCTACGCGGGAATTTTTCCGAATAGCAACTGTGTTCACCATCAGTGCGCACACAGATCGGATGAAAAGAGCTCTAGAGCGTCTCTGCTATCGTGTTTTAGGTTAGGTTACCAATCATGGTTTGGTTTTTCATCGTCGCCGCATTGTTAGCAGTCACAATAGTAGCCTTGATTGTATGGCCGATTTTGCGCACGCATTCAATACCACAGGATCAGCGCGCTCAGCAAAATGTGACCATCGCCCGTGACCGGCTGCGGCAGCTGCAGGAGGAAGTGGACAGGGGGTTGGTGGCGCCAGATCAGGTACAACTAGAACAATCAGAAATTGAAGCGGAATTGCTGGAAGACGTATCCGCGCCACACAGTGCAGCCGTTATCGAACCTACTCGACAGGGTTGGTGGGGAGGTATTGTGGTGGCCGTGGCCGTACCTTTGCTTACCGGCACGCTCTATCTCTCGTTAGGAGAGCCGGCAGCGGTCAGTACACCGACCACCATCGAAGCGCAAGAGCAGGCCGGTCATTCTGAAGCGGATATTTTGAACATGGTGCGTGCCCTGGAGCAAAGACTGGCTGAGTCACCGGATGATTCTGCAGGCTGGTACATGCTTGGAAACAGCTATATGACATTGCAGCAGTTCGACAAAGCGGCAAGCGTGTTCGGTAAACTACGTGAACTAACGGGAGATGACCCGGATTTAATGGTACGCCAGGCGGATGCCCTGGCAATGACTCAGGGAGGGGTGCTGGCGGGCGAGCCCGAGCAGCTTATACTGGCTGTTCTCGAGCAGCGGCCAGACCATCCGGTGGCATTGTGGTTAGCTGGTATATCGGCCCAGCGCAAAGGCGATACGCGCGTGGCGCTGCAGTACTGGCAGCGCGCGGAGCCATTGTTCCAACAGAATCCCGAATCCCAGGCGGAACTGCAGGGGCTCATTACTCAGGCGAAACAACGGCTGGCGCGGGAGAATGAACAGGCGTCAGCGTCAGAGTCGATTTCGACCGCACCCGAAGCGGACGTTGATGGCGCGGCGGGGCAGATAAAACTGCAGGTATCCCTGGATGAAACGCTTAAGAACGAGGTAACCGATGGTGATACGCTGTTTGTCCTGGCGCGGGCGATTGACGGCCCGCCTATGCCCCTGGCGGTTGTGCGCAGGCAGGCCGGCGACTTGCCGCTACTCGTTATTTTGGATGATTCGATGGCAATGGTACCGAACATGAAGCTGTCGCAGTTCGATCAGGTCTCAGTCGTTGCCAAGATATCTAAATCCGGTCAAGCCAAAACCGCAAGCGGTGATCTGCAAGGAAAAGTGCCCGCAGTCGTGCCAGGCACTGATACACTGGTGCGCGTGGTGATCTCACAACGAGTTCCGTAAAACTTCGCTGGAGCTCACGCAGCGCTAGAGCAGGCCCCCTGCAGGTGGTCGCATGAAGCGAACTGATCTTAAGCAAACAGGTAG
This sequence comes from Gammaproteobacteria bacterium, assembly GCA_024638505.1. Classification (GTDB taxonomy): domain Bacteria; phylum Pseudomonadota; class Gammaproteobacteria; order Arenicellales; family JAANXG01; genus JAHEKE01. The sequence continues at coordinate 65,488 of JAHEKE010000009.1, forward strand.
TCAACGAGAACCCGATCTCCGTTTGCAGAAACGAATTTTTTGATGCAAGCAATTAAGTTAGCTACGGTAGGGTGCGGTTATTTTAGCCAGTATCATCATGCTGCCTGGCAGCGCCTAGACATAGACCACATCGCAATTTGTGATCGCGATGTGCGTAAAGCCGAGCAGTTCAGCCAGCGATACGGCGGGGCAAAGGTGTTCGATGATTTCGAAGAGATGCTTATACGAGCCCGCCCAGATTTGGTAGATCTAATTTTACCACCGACTGAACACTACGGTCTTATTCAACAGGCTATAGCGCACGGGGTAAACGTGGTTTGCCAAAAGCCTTTCACCAGTAGCTTTGAGCAGGCCAAGCAGATAGCGCAGGCAGCTGCAGCGGCCGGAATCAAAGTTATCGTTCATGAGAATTTTCGATTTCAGCCCTGGTATCGAGAGATTAAACGTTTGATCGAGCGGGACAAGCTTGGTCAGCTTTATCAGGTTCGCTTTGATCTGCGGCCGGGTGATGGCCAGGGCGAAAATGCTTATCAGGATCGACAGCCTTACTTTCGAGACATGCCCGAATTCCTGATAAAGGAGACGGGCATTCATTTTGTAGATGTGTTCCGCTATCTGTGTGGTGAGGTATTGTACGTGTGGAGCGATTTGCGCCGGCTTAATCCAGCGATTCAGGGAGAGGACGCGGGGATATTCGTGCTCGCTTTCGATAACAACCTGCGCGCTGTCTTCGATGCTAACCGCCTGAGCGACCATGTGGCAGACAACAGGCGCCTGACTATGGGGGAGATGTTGCTAGAAGGTAGCCGCGGCAAGCTTCGTTTGAACGGTTTTGGTCAATTGCTGTGGCGAGCGCATGGCTGCAACACCGAGTTCGAAATCACCTATGAATGGGGCAACACGGGGTTTGCTGGAGATTGCGTCTACCGCTTACAGCAGCATGTGCTAAACCACCTGCAGCATGGCTCCGTGCTGGAAAACAGTGCCGCTGATTATTTACAGAATCTTGCGGTGCAGCAAGCCATCTATTGCGCGAATAGCATGGGGTGCAGACAGAGCCTGCCGGCAAAAATCTGAGTTGAGCAGGACGCTCCCTCGCTGGCAAAAAAGTCTCTTGGCAGACGCGCTGACAGGCTTGCGGCAAACTCACAGTTATGCGAGTCAGCTGGGCTGCTTCTCGTGAATCAACTTTTGCAGTGCACGGGTCAACGCCTTTGTACCTTGATCTCCACCTAACTCCTTGGGCCGAATTCGCTTGGCAGTGAAACCATACTCAACCGCTGATTCGATCAAGGACGCGGCATCGGTCAATGCCTGAACGCCAGACCGATCGCCCAGGTATTCCAGCATCAGCGCTGCGCTCAGAACTGCCGCTAACGGATTGGCGAGATCCTGTCCCAGTATGTCGGGAGCACTACCGTGGGCGGGTTGAAACAACCCATGCTGGTCTCCAATCTCCGCGCATGACGCCATGCCCATGCCGCCAACCAGTCCGCCCGCCAGATCTGATAAAATATCGCCAAACATATTCTCCATAACCAGAACATCGAAGTCCCAGGGTTTACGCACCAAATCCAGGGCCTGGGCATCTACGTAACTGTAGCCCGTATCGATATCAGGAAAATGTCTAGCGCGCTCATCAAATATTTTTCTGAAGAACGCCATTGATCTAAACACGTTGGCTTTATCCACACAGGTAACCAGGCCTTTGCCACCACGGGCTTTGCGTTTTCGCGCCAGTTTGAAAGCAAAATCGTGCAGTTTTTCAGTCACAGACCTGCTGATACGAAGAGTTTCACAGATTTCCTGATCATCCGTAACGACGCTTCTCTGGTGTATGGCGGCAGAATAGAATAGGCCTTCGGTGGATTCGCGCAGAACAATCAGATCTATGTCAGCCGCACGGGCATCGGCTAGGCATTGCGGCGTATTCGGATAGGCTTTTACGGGACGGACGCCGGCATACAGCTGGTATTGTTCTCTTAGCCTTAGGTGAGGAGATATCTCTGTGCCATCCTGATGGCGTACATTTGGCAGGCCGATTGCACCCAGGAAGATGGCATCTGCGCTGCCTGCGGATTTTTCAGCACCCGGCGCGATGTCCAAACCTGTTTCAAGAAAATATGCCGCACCGGCATCCAGCTTGTCGTAACGAAGTTTGAATCCACCGATGCGGCGGCAAACCGTCTCCACTACAGCCAGAGCAGCATCCGTTACGTCGGTGCCGATTCCATCCCCTCGAATTACCGCAATCTGGAAAACTGCTTTGCTCATATTCCCGTACCAGGCTCTCGCGGCTTAAGTTGCCCGAACTCGAATGGTTTTAGCATAGACACATGTCAGCGGGTTGATTCCAGCCTTGTGAAACACAAAAAAAACGTGGTTTTACTACAATTTCTTTGGTTTAATTCTGATCAATGTTTTGTAATCTCTTAATTAGCTGCGCCCGTTTTGACGCAACATAAATATGCTCAGATATACATGATGTACTCACTGGATCATCAAGTACTCAGAACCGACATTGCCGGCATGCCGCTAGAGTGGATCAACTATAGGGATGCAGTCCGACTGTACTACCTGGAACAGGTCGAATATACCTGCGGCGCATTACTCTATCGCGTGCACGGTGGCTTCAACTCGGTCGCCAAAAGACAGAGCGTCATCGACGTTAACTCTATCATCGCCACCCGTGGAGATCGATATGCCTCGATCAAAGCCAATCGAAAGTACACACCACCTTTGAGTAACGAAGCTCTATTCGCCAGAGATGGCCACCTTTGCATGTATTGCGGGGGGAAGTTCAGGGCCAGAGACTTGTCTCGAGATCACGTTACTCCGATGAGCCAGGGCGGGACGGATGACTGGAAAAACGTGGTTACCGCTTGTAAGCGATGCAACAATCACAAAGCCGGAAGCACGCCAGAGCAGGCAAATATGAAGCTGTTGGCAGTTCCTTTTGTACCCACTCACGCCGAATATGTTTACCTGCGAGGCCGGAGAGTGCTGGCTGACCAAATGAAGTTTCTGTTGGCGCATTTTCCCAGAACCAGTCCGCTGCACGAGCGAATCCAGCTGAAAGAACAGAGCAAGCGGAGCGGCGGATTACCGTTACGGTAGAGTTGGCGGGTGAAGCTGGATTAGACGCCGCGTACTATCAAGGTCAAGCAGGAGGCTGCCGCGCCGATTATTTCAGGCGGGTTCAGGCTGGTGCTACCTCGTAGTGCTTTAAACGGGCTGAAAATTCTCTTAACGCCTCAATGCCGGAGGCCTCGGCCGCGCGGCACCACTCCTCTAGCGCCTGCAGCAATCCGTCATGACTGTTGGATTTTATCCATATGGACTGTAGTTTTTCCTTCATGGCATATGCTCTTTCCAGCGTCGGACTCAAATCCAGCGCTCGTCTAAGCTGTTCTTTCGCATTTTCGCTAAGTAGTGTGTGCTCCTTACACATGAGTTTTCGCGCACGTTTGAGCAGAGCTTTCTGCCTTTTGTTTACTCCCAGCCGCTGCAGTTCCTCTGCGTGAACGCTGTTTAGAACTTCTTTTGCAAAATTCGACATCACCTGAAATCGGCTGTTTATCAGAGCTTTAACAGTGGCCAAGTCAAACTGATTTTTATCCTGTTTCAGAACTAGTTTGGGTGCTACTTTCTTTACCCGGGCGAGGCCCAGGCCGCGCAGCAGCCGAACGTACTGCCAGCCCAGATCGAATTCCCACTTTTTAACGGAAAACTTGGCGGAGCTGGCATAAGCGTGATGATTGTTATGTAGTTCTTCTCCACCGACGATGAATGCCCACGGCACAATGTTTTTGCTGGCGTCCTTGACTTCAAAGTTACGATACCCCCAGTAGTGACCGATACCGTTTATGACCCCGGCCGCCCAGAATGGTATCCATATCATTTGCGTCATCCATATCAGACCACCGGCTATATAGCCAAACAACAGGACATCGATCACCAGCATCAATAAAATACTGAGGTTGGTGAAACGGGCATAAATTTTTCGTTCCAACCAGTCATCGGGAGTGCCCCCACCGTACTTATCGAGCGTCTCCTGATTCATCGCCTCATTACGATACAAAAACCAACCGCCCCACAGCACGGTGCTGATTCCTTTTACTACAGGGCTGTGCGGGTCATGCTCCGTTTCTACATTCGCATGGTGTTTGCGGTGGATCGCAACCCACTCTTTTGTTTTCATGCCGGTAGTTAGCCACAACCAGAAACGAAAGAAGTGAGCTACGGGTGGACTTAGTTCTAATGCCAGGTGAGATTGGCTGCGGTGTAAATAAAGGGTGACGGCTGCTATTGTGATGTGGGTTAGGCCAAGAGCGACGAGTACGTATCCCCACCAGGGGAGCTGCAGTATTCCGCTAAACACCAAATGTTCCTCTACCAACGCCATATATGTATGACGATAGCATGAAGCGGCAGATGAGTGAATATAATTTCATGTTCTCTATAAATTTCAATTATTTACTGATGACTCAGTCCAAGCCAATCGATCTTACGCCGGCACACGCGAATTGATATGTGAACGGTAAAAATTTCGTCTCCGCTTACGCTCGATTCTGCTGGGTGCTTTGGCCTTATGTATTGCTTAACTTGCCTGGGTTGTTATTCGCTGTCGACGCCAGTACTATCCTCCCCATACCACCAAACCAGATTCTTAAGGCTACATTCCCATGTTTCAAGGCAGTATGGTTGCGCTGGTAACCCCCATGCTGGAGGATGGCGCGGTTGACTATGATGCCCTCAAGCGCTTAGTTGATTTTCACGTTAACAGCAATACCGACGCAATAATAGCAGTCGGCACCACCGGTGAGTCGGCCACGTTGGATCCAGACGAGCATTGCGAAGTGATTGCGCGCACGGTGGAATTTGCTAACGGCGGCATTCCTGTTATCGCGGGCACCGGTGCCAATTCGACCCGCGAAGCCATATATTTCACGCGCCGGGCGGAAGAGCTGGGGGCCGATGCCTGCCTTCTGGTTACGCCTTATTATAACAAGCCTACACAGGAAGGCTTGTATCAGCATTTCAAGGCAATCGCAGAGGCAGTGCCGATCCGGCAGATTCTGTACAACGTCCCAGGGCGCACCGCCTGCGATCTGTTAACCTCGACGGTAAACCTTCTGGCTGACATTGAGAATATAGTCGGCATCAAGGATGCCAGTGCCGACATAAACAGAGCTACGGAATTGATACAGACTTGTGCGGATCGTATGCCGGTAATCGTCTCTGGTGAGGATGGCAATGCATGCGAACACATGCACCTTGGGGGGAGAGGGATCATTTCAGTTACCGCCAACGTGGCCCCCAAGCAGATGAGTGAGATGTGTATTGCTGCCTTGGCCGGGGATTTTGCCCGCGCACGCGAGTTAAACGCTAAACTGGATGATCTGCACAAAGCGTTGTTTGTTGAATCTAACCCAATCCCGGTCAAATGGGCGGTGCACGAGCTGGGTTTGATTGGTGAGCACATCCGATTACCATTAACGCCGCTGTCCGCTCAGTATTATGATCAAGTGCGGGCGGCAATGACCAAGGCGGGTGTGCTGTAAACGGCCGTGCCTTCCGGTGCGTGGGCAATACGGCGCCCCTGGGCACGCTAACCAACGTAGGGCTGCGCTGGAGCACGGCGCCGTCCTCGAGCTTTAGGTGAACTATGCAACGTGGTGAACATCTCTATGCAGGTAAAGCCAAATCTGTTTATCTGACAGACGTACCTAACCTGTTGATCATGCACTTTCGAAACGATACCTCGGCCTTCGATGGGGAAAAAGTAGCTCAGCTCGAACGAAAGGGCATGGTCAACAATAAGTTCAATGCGTTCATCATGCAGAAGCTTGAAGAACAGGGGATTAAAACTCACTTTGAGAAACTGCTGACTGAGGACGAGTCGGTTGTTAAAAGGTTGGAAATGATACCGGTTGAGTGCGTAGTTAGAAACATCGCTACCGGTTCATTATGTAAACGACTAGGGATCACAGACGGTATAGATTTGAACCCACCAGTATTCGAGTTTTTTTTAAAAGACGACGCCCGCCACGATCCCATGGTCAATGAATACCATATCCGTTCATTTGGATGGGCCGAGGATCGTGAAATAGAATTCATGAAGACAACAACGTTTAAGGTAAACGACATTCTGCAAGGGCTGTTCATGCAGCATGGTATGTTGTTGGTGGACTTCAAACTGGAGTTTGGCCGTTACCAAGGAGAGCTTTTGCTGGGGGATGAATTTACTCCTGACGGGTGCAGAATCTGGGATGCAACAACGCGGGAGAAGCTGGACAAGGACCGGTTCCGGCGTAACTTAGGTGGAGTGGTGGAAGCATACGAAGAAGTCGCACACCGTATTGGTGTGCATCTTGACTGATTAATCCGCTTATAGCTGGTAAATGCTGCAGCTACGCGGCAACATCGCCCGCTCCGCCTCCCGCCTGCGGCGGATTCTAGCTGAACTGCACCCCGCGCTGCCGCAGGTCCGCGCGATGACCGCTGAGTATTGGCACTTCATTGATCTGGCAGATACGCTCGATCCCGCTCAGGACCTGGCTCTCAAACGTTTGCTGCACTACGGACCCAATACACCGCCGAATACAAGTGAGGGGCAGCCGTTCATCGTTGTCCCGAGATTGGGCACTGTTTCTCCGTGGTCCACCAAGGCGACCGATATCGCTCATCGCTGCGGGCTGGCACAGATAAAGCGTATAGAGCGAGGGCTCGCCTGGTACGTTGATACGGAACAGGACGAGCTGAATCAAGCCGAGTGTACGCAGATATGCAAACATATTCACGACCCCATGACAGAGTCGGTTCTATTGGAATTTTCACAAACAGAGAGGCTGTTTCAAACTTTTACACCGCAACCTCTGACCCATGTGGATGTCTTGCATGAAGGTAAGGCAGCCTTGGTTACGGCGAATCAGACGTGGGGTTTGGCCTTATCGAACGAAGAGATCGAATACCTGTTTCGTCAGTTTTGGAGTATGAATCGGAACCCGACTGATGTTGAGCTGATGATGTTCGCGCAAATCAACTCAGAGCACTGCCGGCATAAGATTTTCAACGCGCAATGGGTGATTGATGACGAGCCCCTGGCCGAAACGCTGTTTGCGATGATTCGTTCAACACATGAGCTGAATCAAGCGGGTACGCTTGTTGCTTACAGTGACAACGCTGCGGTGCTGGAAGGGTCGACCGCGGATCGTCTGTGCATCAACCCGCTAAGCAGGGAGTACGAATTCTGCGCAGAACCTGCACATATTGTGTGTAAAGTCGAAACACACAACCATCCAACCGGGATCTCGCCATTTCCCGGCGCGGCGACTGGATCGGGGGGTGAAATAAGAGATGAGGGGGCGACGGGCAGAGGTGCCAAACCCAAGGCGGGGCTGACGGGATTCGCCGTGTCCAATCTGCGTCTGCCCGGCGCTGTTCAGCCGTGGGAGGGCCCTGAACTTCGGCCGGATCGAATTGCTACGCCGCTGCAGATTATATTGCAGGGCCCTGTGGGAGGGGCTTCTTTCAACAATGAATTCGGTCGCCCCAACGTTGCCGGATATTTTAGAACTTATGAACAGACAATAAAGCGCGCTGGCGATACACCTGAGATCCGCGGATATCATAAGCCGATCATGCTGGCGGGCGGTCTTGGCAATATCCGGTCTAAGCACGTGCATAAGCAGCCTATTCCAGCCTCGGCCTGCATTCTCGTCCTGGGAGGGCCGGCTATGATGATCGGCCTCGGCGGAGGGGCGGCTTCCAGCGTGGCCGCCGGGGTGGGTGATGAAACTCTAGACTTCAGCTCCGTGCAGCGCGGGAACGCCGAGATGCAGCGACGATGCCAAGAGGTTGTAGATCGCTGTGCAGAGCTGGGGGAGGACAATCCAATCCTGTCGATTCATGACATTGGAGCTGGCGGTCTGTCCAATGCTTTACCTGAGTTAGTACACGCTTCCGGTAAAGGTGCGCATCTTCAGCTGCGAGATATCCTAAATGATGACCCCGGCATGACGCCGATGCAGATTTGGTGTAACGAAGCACAAGAGCGTTACGCTATCGCTGTCGCGGCGGACCGGCTGCATGCAATGATTGACATATGTCGCCGTGAGCGCTGCCTCTACTGCGTCATCGGGCATGCAACAGACGATGGTCTGCTGCTTGTCAAAGACAGGTATTTCGATAGCAGCAAAACCTTAACCACACCAATTCGAATGCCGATGTCGACTTTGTTCGGTAATACGCCGACCATGACACGTCGTGCAACCAGGCATACAGTAGACTTTAGCGAGACTGGTTTTTCTCAAGTCGACTTAACGGAAGCACTCGATCGTGTTTTGCACCTACCTACAGTTGCAGACAAAACTTTTCTCATTACCATCGGCGACCGTAGCGTAGGGGGGTTGGTATGCCGTGATCAAATGGTCGGGCCGTGGCAGGTGCCGGTGGCCGATGTGGCGGTGACGGCGAGCGGGTTTAAGGCCTACACGGGTGAAGCGATGGCCATCGGCGAACGCGCCCCCTTGGCCGTCATCAACCCTCCAACCAGTGGACGCATGGCGGTGGCGGAGGCTTTACTGAACATCGCGGCGGCAGATGTGGCCGGTATAAACAAGGTGAAGCTCTCCGCCAACTGGATGGCGGCGGCGGGTTACAAGGGCGAGGACGCGGCGCTGTTCGATACGGTCCGTTCCGTTACTCAGGAGCTGTGTCCTCAACTCGGAATCTCTATCCCAGTTGGTAAAGATTCAATGTCCATGCGTACCGTCTGGCAAAACAACTCGGCAGAACATGAGGTTGTCGCTCCGTTGTCACTCATCATTAGCGCCTTTGCGCCAGTGAACGACGTGCGCAAGACTATGACTCCTCAGCTTGTGCCGAATGTGACCCATGAGCTGTGGTTGATTGATCTGGGTGAAGGTCGCAGCCGACTTGGAGGTTCGGCCTTAGCGCAGGTATTTGAGCAGGTAGGTGGCATGCCCGCGGATGTGGTCGATTCGAGTCTGTTGAAGAACGCTTTTATGGCTATCCAGCTTATGATCAAGAACGAGTGGATAACGGCCTACCACGATAGATCGGATGGTGGTCTGATAGTCACCCTGCTGGAGATGGCCTTCGCCGGCAGGGTTGGACTGGATATTAATCTGTCGACGTTGCCTAACCCAGATGCCTTGCCCGCATTGTTCAGTGAGGAGCTTGGAGCCGTGATTCAAATCGTCCCACAATGCCGTGCACAAATTGTTGCGGCGCTGCGAGCACATGGCTTAGACAAGATCACCTGTCCAATTGCAACAGTGCGCCCAGATGAGTCTATCCGCATCGTCAATCAGGGTGACGTTCTATTGAACGCAGAGCGATCGAGTTTGCATCGGGCGTGGTCGGAGACAACCTGGCGGCTGCAGGCGCTGCGCGACAATGAGCAGTGTGCCGATGAGGAATACGATAGGCTGCTGGATACGCAAGACGGGGGGCTGCACGTCTCTCTCAGCTTTGACCACGCAAACATTGCCGCCCCTGCTACCGTGACGACGCTGCCGAGGATCGCCGTGCTGCGCGAACAGGGAGTAAATGGGCAGAACGAAATGGCGGCAGCGTTCGATCGAGCGGGATTCAAGGCGGTGGACGTGCATATGCACGATTTGGCCCACAATGCTGCTGCTCTTTCTGACTTTCAGGGTCTGGCGGTGTGCGGCGGTTTTTCTTTTGGTGATGTGCTTGGCGCCGGAGGTGGGTGGGCGAAATCGATCCTGTTCCACGACAGGATGCGTGAACATTTTGCTAATTTTTTTGCGCGTAAGGAAACCTTCACGCTGGGCGTGTGTAATGGTTGTCAGATGCTGGCCGAATTGAAGGAACTCATACCCGGTGCAGAATACTGGCCCCGGTTCGTGCGTAACCGCTCGGAGCAATTTGAAGCTCGTTACGTAATGGTCGAAGTTCCTCCCAGCCAGTCGGTTCTGTTATCCGATATGCAGGGATCCCGATTGCCGGTTGTGGTGTCCCATGGTGAAGGTCGAGTGGAAATGGAGAGTGAAGCCCAGCTAGAAAAGCTTGAAAAAATGGTGGCGCTGAAGTTTGTCGATAACCGCGGCAAGGTAACCCAGACCTACCCATATAATCCTAATGGATCTCCGCAGGGCATAACCGGGCTGACCAATAGCGATGGCCGCATCACCATTATGATGCCACATCCGGAGCGGGTGTTTCGCACCGTGCAATGCTCCTGGGCACCGGATTACTGGCGCGAAGACGGAGGGTGGATGCAGCTGTTCAGGACGGCTCGGGCCTTCGTTGCCTGAAACATATAGGCATTCTTTCTTTGAGGGCAGCGGACAGAACGAATAGACTAACGAAGGCGCCATTACAGCGAGCGCCGGTATTCGTTTCGGTCAGGGATTTTGTAGTATAGCGAGGTCTAATGGCAGCAAGAAAAGTAAAATTTACCTGGACCAATTACCTAATTCGTTTGGTATTTGCACTTGTTTTGGTCTTTGCCACATACAACCCCTCGGATTGGTCTTATTACCATTGGGTAACTGCGCACAGCCGGTTCGACGTCTATGTTGCCTTGTGTGGTGTGGTGTTACTGATCGGTTGGGCAATCTTTTTACGTGCTACAGCCCGCTCTCTCGGCTTCATCGGCACTATTCTCGCTGTGTCTTTCTTTGCTCTGTTGATCTGGTTGATTATCGACTTATTCAATGTCACCAGTGAAAATCTGCGACTCTTGGTTTATCTGATGCTGTTCGGTCTTGCCGGAGTGCTGTCGGCCGGCATCTCCTGGTCGCATATTCGCCGGAGAATGACGGGCCAGCTGGATGTGGATGAGGCGGATATATAGTATACCTATGCGACAGTATCTCGAGCTGATAGAACACGTACTGTCCAAAGGAAGGCATAAGCTTGATCGAACCGGGACCGGTACCAAGAGTATTTTCGGCTACCAGATGCGTTTCGATCTAGCTGCAGGTTTTCCATTAGTCACTACGAAGAGACTGCACTTACGATCTATAGTCCATGAACTGCTGTGGTTCTTGCGCGGGGACACTAATGTCCGCTACTTAAATGACAACGGTGTAACGATCTGGGACGAGTGGGCAGATAAAAACGGGGAATTGGGCCCGGTTTACGGCTATCAATGGCGGTCCTGGCCGGCCCCTGACGGGCGGCACATCGATCAGATCACCACTGCGGTTGACTTGATTAAGAATCATCCTGACTCACGTCGCATAATCGTCAGTGCGTGGAATGCAGCGCAGATTGACGAGATGGCTTTACCACCCTGCCATGCGATGTTTCAGTTTTACGTTAGCGGAGGGGAACTCTCTTGCATGCTGTATCAGAGGAGCGCAGATGTGTTTTTAGGGGTGCCTTTTAACATCGCTTCCTATTCGCTTTTGACCATGATGATAGCACAAGTGACCGATCTGAAAGTGGGGGAGTTTATCCACACCCTGGGAGATGCACATTTGTATTCTAATCATCTGCAACAGGCCAAAGAGCAATTGACCCGCGAACCCTTCCCATTACCAAGCATGCATTTAAATCCCAGCGTAGCGGATATCTTTTCATTCCGCTTCGAAGATTTTAAGCTTGTCGACTACCGGTGCCACGCGCACATTGCTGCACCCATTGCGGTCTAAAGGAAGCGTACCGGGCCGGATCGGTGCTAGGGTCGGCGGACTTTTATCGAACACGGTGATTCCCCGGATCTCGGTCATTGTCGCCACGGATCAAAATGGCCTGATCGGTAAAGACAACAAGTTGCCTTGGCATCTGCCTGCCGATCTTGCCTTTTTTAAAAAAGTCACAATGGGTAAGCCCATCATCATGGGAAGAAAAACATTCGAATCCATCGGCCAGCCTCTGCCGGGTCGAACCAATATCGTGGTCACAAGTCGTACTGATTACAACGCTGAAGGATGCAGAATAGCGCGATCATTGGACGAGGCAATCGAAAAATCCGGCCAGGTCGATGAAATAATGGTCATAGGAGGAGCAACGCTCTATCAACAGGCGCTGGGTAGGGCGGATCGAATTTACCTGACCCTGGTTGAAGCGGAACTGGACGGGGATACCTGGTTCCCTGCGTTAATAGAAGCAGAGTGGTTGGAAACACGGGCTACCCGCTGTGAAGCGGACGAGCGAAATCCCTTTGCTCACACATTTAAGATACTTGAGCGCAAAGCAAAGCTGGCGTAAACCAACATAGCGACTGCGCGGGGGAATTAAACAAACCGAGCCTTGCTTGATGTACTTAATTTTTGTTCATCTTTATCCAAAGCATGCATATAGAGATTCTGTGTACCGGCGACGAAATACTCACCGGTAAAACGGTTAACACGAACTACAGTTATATGGCCCGGCGCTTTGGCGAGGTCGGTTTAACCGTTGCACGGGGCACCACGGTTGGTGACGACCGAGCTAGCCTGGCTGATGCTTTTCGCCAGGCTTCCGGGCGGGCCGGTGCCGTTGTAGTCAACGGTGGGCTTGGGCCGACTGTGGATGATCTTTCGCAAGAGATCGCGGCCGAAGTTGCCGGCGTTAAGCTCGAATTAAACGAAGACTGGTTGCAGCGCATTCAGAATTACTATTCAAGTCGGGGTCGAGAGATGCCGCCGAATAATCGCAAACAGGCCATGCTACCCGCCGGGTCTGAAATCATCGAAAATCCCATTGGCACTGCTTGCGGTTTTGCTCTGAACATCGATGGCACCCGCTTTTTCTTCACGCCGGGAGTGCCGCGGGAAATGAAGCGAATGATTGATGAACAGATTGTCCCAAGATTACTCGACCTGAGCGGAGTAAATATCGTAACCCGGTTGAAGCGTTTCCACACCTTTGGTATCGGCGAGTCGCGTGCGGATCTGTTACTGCACGGGATTGTGCAAAATCTTGCTGGAGGATCTGTAAAATTAGGATTTCAGTCTCATTACCCACAGCTCGAAACCAAGCTTGCGGTGCAAGGCAGTAGTGAGCGGGAGCTGCAGCAAAGGCTGTCCCCCATTGAGGACCAGGTTCGTCAACGCCTGGGAAATTTTATCGTAGCGGAGGATGACCAAACTTTAGAGCAGCGCATCATCGATGTTTTACGCTCATCTGGCGGCTCAATATCGACAATAGAAATGTTCACCGGCGGAAGTATTGCGGCTCGCCTGCTGCAGCTGACCGAAGCAGAAGGATTAATCAAGCGCGGCATCGTCTCGCGGGAACTGAATCAGCTTATGGATGCAGCTGGAGTTGAGACAGGTCAGAATGTCGAGTTGAGTTGTGCCACCGCCATAGCGCTAGCCCGTGGGCTGCGCAGAAAAAGCGGATCCAGCCACGCGCTGGCTGTGCTGGTTTCGCTGGATGAGGATCAGGCAGAAGCATCTGGTGGAAACATCATTACTGCTATCGCAGATCGTGATCACGCAAAGTGCCGCCGTGCTCGTTTGCTGGGTGGACGGCACTGGGTGCGGTTGGGGGCGGTTGAATTGGGTCTCGATTGCCTGAGACGATACCTGTTCGGCCTGCCCGTGGAGGAGCGGATCGATTTTGAACAGCCGATGGACTAACAAATGCACGGTACCGCGCCGGCAAGAAGGCGCAGAGTTATGCCGCACGCCCACGGTTAGAGGCACACAGCGTGTAACCTCTCGGAGAGCGTAGTTTCCGTCACTATTGACCTTTGTACCGATCGGTCCAAAATCGACGAATGCGCACTGGTCGACCCCGGCAACACGATGGCGAGTATGCATATGCAGGAGTTTGTTCGTCGTTTACCTCGGTTAAAGGCGCTGCCCCAGATATTCGTTAATGGTGAGCACATCGGCAGCTACGAAGACCTGGTCATCATTGATGGGAATGGTCGGCTTGAGAG
>JAHEKE010000009.1:79457-94880 GCA_024638505.1 Gammaproteobacteria bacterium
CTCGTCTATCGCCGCCACCGCCTCCTGCCCTCTGGTTAAAAAATTTGCTTGGTCAAATGTATCGCTGTGTTCTATCAGCCCGCCGGTATGCGACCCTGGCACAAATCGCATACAGCCGTTTTCTTTTGTTACCGGGCTCAATGCCAACCAAGCGCTTACCACAGCTTCGCTGTCCAGTCCCCAGTAGCGGAGATCCTGGTGCCAGCTCACGTAGCTCTGGCTGTTGGGTTCCTTGATAAAAAAAGTTGACCCCCAGACCATGATGTCAGGGCCAATAAGATTCTCGACTACTTCCAGAATACGGGGAGATCGAATGATGCTGTTGGCAAACCGAAAAATGACGTGGGGATAATTCAGCTGATCCTTATTGCCAAGTTTGCTGCCCTCGATCCTCCGCTCCAATGATTCAAGCTGTGTTCGATAAGACAGCGCGTCAGCCGCGCTCAACACGTCAATTGGAAAGATGAAGCCATTCACGGCAAATTGGCTTGATAGCTCGGCAGCCTCGAACGGTGTAGTACCAGGCATAATGACCAGCCCTGCGTTGATGTTGTTCGGCGGGAAAAAGCATAGCTTTGCTGCAACTTTAATTCAATTTGGTTTGATACCGCTTAAGCCAGTTCAATCACTCACCGGGTCCGGCGCCAGCTGTTCGTTGGAGAGTTTTTTTGACGTGCTCCATGGTAAGGGTGACGGCTAACCAGGGCTGGGACTTTAAACAATGTAATCAGCGCCGCACCGGCGAGGAAACCTCCGATATGGGCCCAGAACGCCGTTCCACCGCCGCTGGCACCGATCGAGCCGAATCCTCCAATGACCTGCAGTACAAACCAGTAACCCAGCATGAATACCGCGGGTACCGCTACAGTCGTCATGTAAAATCCAAGGATAATCAGCAAATGCACGTGCACGCGTGGATACAGCACGACATAAGCACCCATTACTCCTCCGATCGCACCTGATGCACCCACCATGGGAACGCCTGAGTCGGGATTAGAGATGATCTGAGCAAAAGCAGCGGCCAGGCCGCACAGGACATAAAATAGCGCAAAACGAACGTGCCCCATGGAATCTTCCACGTTGTTTCCGAAAATCCACAGGAACCACATGTTTCCGATGATATGCATCCAACCGCCATGCATGAACATGGAAGTCAGCAAGGTATAAAAATTGGATGAGCCGGTCAGCACGCAGTAGGTGTGGGGACCCACCTGAAATCGAGTACCGGCAGGCAGGGTGTTCAACAGTTCCCCCGGGGTTAGGCCCAGCAGACAGACTGACCGCGATAGCGATGGTTCGGTACCCATGCCCTGAGCCAGCACCCAGGCAGCGACGTTCAGCGTAACGATGGCGTATGTGACGTACGGCGTTAGGAAATGAGGATTGTCGTCACGAATCGGAAACATAGTTCACTTCTGTAAATACTCTCCGCAGTGGCGCCCAAGTGGCCGCGGTCTATATAAGAGTATGATTTATATATCAAAATTTAGAAGATGATATGTCGACTACTCTGCTCAGGCGCCATTTTTCAACGGTCCCACATTACATCGCAGTGCTCTTTTGCAGCCGCAGTCAGCAGTTCTATCAGGGGATAAGCACGAACATCCAGTTCTACTTTTTTCTCTTCGGAATCTTTGTCCTGCTCCGATTGTGTTTGTGCTGCCTTCTCGGTCTCTACCGCGGTTTTCAGGTTAGCCAGTGCTTCGGGGACGTCTTCTGCAAGCAGCGCTCCCGGAACCGTTCCGCTGTGCCCCATGAGCTTAAGCAAGTGGATCGCAACGTCGCCAAACATGGTGATATCAGCCCATGCTTTAGATGAAAACGTAACTAACAAAATATCCCTCCTCTTTCGGTTAGACGTCAATCCTGTCAACCAGTTTCATTGCCAACCGGGGTATACTTAAACACGGCACGGTAATCTTATTAATACGCTGGTAGCACTGTGCCGCGCTAAAGAAGAAAAAGAATTGACTTACGCAGTATCGCGTCTCAACTCCAGAGTGTTGCCGCGTCCAACTTTATCAAATTCGTTGCTGCGGCTAAAGCCGCTAGTTTGTTAACGGGGGATAATATAGGGGTTTGTGTTCGCTGACGGCTTAATGGGGGACACCGGATTGTGTCCCCCGGCGCGTAGTGTGCTAGTTCGGGAAACATATCTTATCCCTATCAACGTCCGCAGCAAACGACGTTCGTCGGTCCGTATATCGAATGGCTGTAAAAAGCAGATACAAGGACAGTGAAGATGAGGAATAATTTATTCATCCTCCGCGGTACTTAAGTTGTCTAGGTAAAAAGTCTTCCCCAAACCCCGAACAACGATGAGCTGATAAGGGGCAGTCACGTCAGACGGGGCAGGGGAAGAAACCGGCTGCACCATTGGGGGTGGTCACTGACGTCTGCGAGCTGCAGCGGTTGCGTACTTCCTCAGGGTTCGCACCGCACACGTTAGTTGTGCAGCTTGACCGACTCTGATCCGCTCGGCACGTCGCTGTAGCAGTAGCGTCAGAGTACACGGCAGCGTGCTGAGGCGTGGTTGCCGGCATGTTTTATGACCCCCCCAGGTGCTCTATGCGCCCTACCTTACACCAGAATTATGTTTGCCAGCAATGCAGCACGCCATCGTGCTTTTCTGCTGGGCACGACGCACGGGACCAATGTTGGCTTATCGCGACTGTGGGCATACTGCAGAAAAATGAGCATCAGGTCTAATCAGGTCGCCTAATCTTGGGTGCGATGTTCTGTGCCTGAGTGCATAGAAAATCGAGTATGAGACTCGCACCGGCCAGTGCGGTTATCTCGCCAACGTCATAAGCCGGGGCAACTTCAACAAGATCCATACCATGGATACTAAGCTCGCCAAGTCCACGAATGATCTCCTGCGCCTGGGCGGTGGTGAGGCCACCGCACACTGGCGTACCGGTTCCAGGTGCA
The DNA here is from genome assembly GCA_024638505.1 of Gammaproteobacteria bacterium. Taxonomy (GTDB): domain Bacteria; phylum Pseudomonadota; class Gammaproteobacteria; order Arenicellales; family JAANXG01; genus JAHEKE01. The sequence continues at coordinate 82,389 of JAHEKE010000009.1, forward strand.
CAGCTTGGATCAAGGCAGTCTATATCAAAAGTCAGATAAGCATCGCTCGTACCAACGATGTTATGGATTTCCTTTATGGCCCGTTTCGGACCGTTATCGTGAATCCATTGAGCGTCCAGCCAGGTAAAGCCTAGAGGGTCGCTGTTGTGTGTGCGAATACCCACCTGCACTGAGGTCTTCGGATCAACGATTCCTTCCTGCACAGCTTGATAGAACATGGTACCGTGATCAATGCGTCCCTTTTCGTCTTCATTTTTCCACGTATCAGAATGCGCATCGAAATGGATGAGAGAAATCTTTCCGAGACGCTTGGCATGAGCCCGAACAATGGGCAGCGTAATGTAGTGATCGCCACCGATCACGATGCATCGTGTATCCGTCTCCAGTATCTTTTCTATGTGACGCTCAACCTCGAGCGGGACAGAATCCAGTCTGCCATGATCGAAATCACAGTCACCGTAGTCAACCACAGCCAGCCGGTCGAAGGGATCAAATCCCCAGGGCCAGGGGGGACCCCACGCTAAGTTCACCGAGGCGGCGCGGACCGCCTGTGGGCCAAAGCGCGCGCCAGGTCGATTAGTGGTTGCGCTATCAAAAGTAACTCCGGTAACAGCGAAATCGCAGCCTCGTAAATCTTTGCTGTACAGCCTGCGCATAAAGCTCAGCGCGCCGGAGAACGTGTTTTCATGCACCGTACCATAGAGTTCCTGGCGAACGAATGCTTGATCGATCGCGTCGACCGTTGATGATTTCGCAGATTGAGCTGCCATTCTTTTGACTTAAGGCCAGTTGAAGTCACGATAGTACTCACCCAACTACCGAGTGTGAAGAGATAGCCGCTAACCGGGCAAAGGGAACTACTGAATTTTACCGGTTGACAATCCGGGCTAAGAGACAAGAATTCTTGACCTCCGCTACGTCCGGGGATCCCCCAAGCCATCCGCAGGGCGTAGCTGTTCGGCAGCAAGCCGAATTCCAGTTTTTTTATTACCTGCAGAGGCAAGAACTGGTGTAAGCTTGGTACTTCAATTACCTGTGGGGGGTGTTGATATGATCAGCAACATAGCACACAACGCCTTGGTGGTGACCGCTGTGCACGTCATACGCCTTGATGTCATCGCGGGACGACGCGAAGTACCTCTGACCACCTGATTCAGCCGGTTTTCTTCCCCGTCCACGCCTGCATTGGTGTGCCCCTTGTACCGAGCTGTGCGCGGTCGGGGAAGTTTTTTTCTTTGCCGGATTGGACCGCAATAAGGCGGATGCAGGTCGTGCTTTCCTGTATATACTGATTTTATCGTCTAGACTTTATAGCAGGACATACGTCAGCATCCGTGGGGGGTCATACAAATGTTCGAGGCTGTCACCGGCTTTTTTCAGGCTAATGCTCTGTGGGGTGTGACCTGCATTGCTTTTATTGCGACGATCATCTTCAGTGTTAACTTTGTTGCCCGGCGTTCGGCCAATAGATGGCGCGAGGCGGAGGAGAGGTTCAAGAATTTTGAGGCACTTGGGTCTTTTCGCGCCTGGTCTAGCGTAGGGGAAGTGAATCGTCATGATTGAATCAATCATGACTTTTTTCAAAGGCGACGAACTGTTTGCTGTCACCTGTATTTTGCCGTTAGCGATTGGCGCAACCGTTTTTATGATGAGGGCCTTGACCATGCTCACCTTATCATTAATAGCGCGGGGTAAATCCGGCAAAGAATGTCACCCGGCTACAGATTACCACAAAGATATTACTACTGAGCTTTTCGTACCGCCCACTCAGATAGACACTCCCTACTGAAAACCCAATTCGATCCTGCTCTTGTCTGCGATCAGTTCTTAATACCAAACGCCAAATCTGTGGAATCTGGGGCGCCCCGTAATTTTGGGATAGTCCAGAGGGAGTGGCGTAGTTCGCCGCGAGGCCTCGATTTGTGGTTGCTCTAGGTTTCGCAGCGCAAGCAATCGCCTCACCCGTTCCGCAGTGCTTGGATGTGTGCGCAGTAAGGACGGGTCAGGAATACGAGCACCGGGCAGGACGAAGTTCTCCCATAGACTTCCCTGTCTCCGCTCCAGGGTGGTCAGAGCAGAAGCTAACCCTTCGGGATCGCCGGTGAGTTGAGCGGCCTCAAGATCCGCATCGTATTCCCGGGCTCGCGAAAGGGCAAGTTGCAAAAGTGCGCCTATGGCCGGCGCGAACAGTAGAACAACCGCTGCTATCGCCGCTCGGCTGCTCTGCCATAGACCGACTAGCAGCAGAAAGAAACCCGCGGTTTGCAGCGCACCGGTCAGGCGGTTGACGATGTCCGCGATGGCCATTACCGTCATATCACCGTTTGCGATATGGCTTACTTCATGAGCTAGAACCGCAGTGATTTGACGCAGGTTAAGTCCCCTAAGCAAACCATCGCTAACGGTTATTGCTGCGTCACCCGGCTTTCCCACAGCGAACGCGTTCATGTTTGCGCTGGCAATATAGTATAGATGTGGTACGGCAGGCAGGCCGGCGCGCTGTGCGAGCGTGGACAGCGTTTGCCATAATTGAGGCACCTCGCGTGCGGATAGGGGGCGCGCTTTGTAGAATCGGAGGACCATCCCCGGGCCGTAGCTTGGTGCTGCGACTAACACGAACAGCGCCAGGATAAATGTCCACAGCACGCCACCCCAGCCCAGGAGCAACCAGGCGCACAGCGCCAAAATGCCGGTGAGGCCGGCGATAATCAGCCAGGTCTGGATATAGTTTCGCCATTTGGCTCGACGGTGGATGGTTGGATCAACGTGATGGGGCATGACCGTAGATCAAAGCGGGCAGCATAAAAAAATTAGTGGATAACCTTCATACATCCTTACGCGCGCGTGGAGCTATCAACGATCTGTAGTCACGGTCGAAGTTTTCCACAAACGCTGGTTTCAGCCCTTGTGCTTAGCACAAGCCAGCGCGCGGGCCATGGCAGAGCGCGTTTCGTCGGTAAACCAGCCAGCCAGAGTCGGATCTGTTTTCTGTTTGAGGGCCTGTGCCATTGTCTGCACAGACTGTGCGCGCATCTGGGCTTTTACCCTGGCATAGGCGATTGGCGGAATCGTGGCGTAGTCGCGGGCGACCTCAAAGGCACGGATGAGGAGGTTTTCTGCACTGCTAACTTCGTCCACGATACCCATTTTACTGGCGCTGACGGCATCAACATATTGACCGCTCAGCATGATGCGTCGAATGACGTTGGGTGCCAGTGCGGCACGCGCAATCTCCAGAGGAACGATAGGAAAGTTTACGCCAACGCGCACTTCAGCTAACCCCAGTTTGGCATCTTCTCGGGCGACAGCGTAATCAGACGCCAGGACGAAGAACAACCCACCCGCAATTGCAGCGCCATTAACCACCGCTACAACTGGTTTTGACATGCTGAAAAGCCTGAAAAATGTCTGGTTGATGCTAGTTACCATCGCCGACTGTTCTACATCAGAGAATCCCCGGGCTTCTTTCAGGTCCATGCCGGCTGAGAAAACGGACAGCCCACTACTGATGACGACGGCGCGAACGCGTGCATCTTTTTCGATGGCAGTAAGTTTATGCTCCACATCGGTTAAAAAAACAGTATTGAGAGCGTTTACTGGCTCTCGACGAAGGGTCAAGTGGGTGATGCCGTGATCCTTGTCTTCACACAAGACAGTCATTGTTTGTTCACCGTTAACGTTGAAACTTGCCTGCGCAAGCAGGATTAGAAAAGTATGCGGGTTGACCGACAGCGGCATTACAGAGCATCGATGAAAGGTCTCGCGCGTTGAACTTTAAGCAGAGCCAAAACGCAGCGTACCCCAGTCGTCCTCTCTGCAGGTACGCGTAATGGTGTTACCCGCGTGCATCAGTGTGCGCCCGTGGTTTGCGTTCACTGCGGCGGTAAGTTTACACTCAGTGGGCCGGTTGTATGAAAAAATTGTTGATGCAGTCAATCCTCGTTACATCTTGCCACGCGCTGTTTGCCGAGTGAGTCGGCCGGCAGAGATCACACTGACGCAGGCGCGAAAACTGGCCTTGCTTCGCCAGCAACTTCCCCGCGCGGAGTTCAAGCGTGGTTTGGCCGGCACTCGACTAGCCATCCAACATCTGGGCTACGTACAAATAGACACAATCTCCGTGGTTGAACGAGCGCATCACCATACTCTGTGGAATCGCGTTCCCCATTACCGAAATCATTACATTGATAGGCTTATCCGGGATGGGTCAATCTTCGAGTATTGGGCACACGCCGCAGCCTATATACCGATGGAGGACTATCGATTTTGCCTGCCCAGGATGCGGGCGATAGCCGGCGGTCAGCGCCACTGGTACAGAAAAAACCCAAAATTGATGCGCGAAATTCTGGCCCGGGTTCGAGCGGAGGGGCCGTTACAGGCAGGGGACTTCGAGTCGCATCGCGCTAATTCAGGTGGTATGTGGGAATGGGGGCCGGTCAAACAGGCTATAGAGTATTTATTCATGGAGGGCAAGCTCCTCGTAACCAGACGTGACCGGTTTCGTAAAATATTTGATTTGGCCGAACGCATAATACCGCCTGCTGTTGATACTACGATGCCAACAGAGGGAGAGTATGCGCATTATCTGATCGAACGCTTCCTCAACGCCCACGGCGTCGGCCGAATGGCAGAGTTCAGTTATCGCAGACCGGGCATGGGAGCGGCCGTGAGAAAAGCTTTATATGAAAAGGTGGAGGCGGGAGCGGTGAGCCCGCTCAAGGTCAGGACGCTCCCGGGAGAGTACTTTGCGCGACGGGATTTCGAACGTGACCTTGGCAAAAGACTGGCCCGCACCCGAGTGAAGATACTGTCGCCGTTCGACAACCTGATAATTCAGCGCAAACGTGTGCAGCAGTTATTCAGCTTTGACTTCCAGCTGGAGTGTTACCTGCCTCGAGGTAAAAGGAAAGATGGATATTTCTGCCTGCCGATTCTCTGGTCGGGACAGCTGGTTGCGAGAATGGATGCTAAAGCAGACCGCAAGAATCAAGCGCTGCTAATTTTACAGCTGAAGGCGGAGACAGGGCTCAAAAAACTGGAGGCATTCAGCGAACAATTGAGTCGAGAACTGAATCATTTTATGAAGTTCAATCAGTGCAAAACTGTTGATCTGGGTAACATATCGCCACCGAAACTAAACGTGTTAATGCGGCGACAGCAGTGCAGGCGTTACTGGGCGTGAAATATGGAGAATCGAACGCGCTTTTTGCAGGCAGCGGCAGCCCACAGTGCAAAATCAGAGCTGGTTTCGTGGTTGTGACTCGTACTGTGATGTAGCGAACTGTTTCAGCTTACGGCTACACCCCCGATCGGATCGATTTCGATGCCGCTTTGCGCGCGCGCTTCTTGCTGCAGTTCCCACATGCCGGCGTAGTATGCCTGCTTTGCCAGTAATTCCCAGTGGGTTCCGCGTTCGACAATGCGGCCATGATCCAGAACCATTATCTGATCAGAATCGATTACGGTGGACAGCCGGTGTGCGATAACCAGTGAGGTACGGTTCTCTGAAATTTCGTTCAGTGCAGACTGGATAGCTCTCTCAGATTTTGAATCTAGTTGAGACGTAGCCTCGTCGAGAATGAGTATCGGGGGGTTTTTTAATACCGTGCGTGCGATCGCTATACGCTGTTTTTCTCCTCCTGATAGTTTCAAGCCGCGTTCGCCAACTAATGTTTCATATTTCGCCGGTAACGATTCGATAAAGCGATCCAAATGAGCCAGCCTGGCCGCATTGTGAACTTCGTCGTCTGTCGCGTCAGGCCGCCCATAGCGTATATTGTATTCAATGGTTTCGTTAAACAGCACGGTATCCTGCGGCACTACACCGATGGACGTTCTAAGCGATTGTAGAGTCAGGTCACGTATGTCGTGGCCGTTTATGGTAATACTCCCCGAACTGACGTCAAAGAAGCGATAAAGCAGTCGCGCGATAGTAGACTTGCCGGAACCGCTAGATCCAACCACGGCCACTTTGCTGCCAGGGGGGACAGTGAAGTCCAGATCGAAAAGTATCCGGCGATCCAGGTTGTAGTGAAAACAGACTTTGTTAAAACGAATTTCCGGATATTGGGTGACAAGTGTAATTGCGTTTGGTCGGTTTTTAATCTCGGTTTTCTCATCAAGCAGGCTGAACATTTTATCCATGTCTGTCAGGCTGTGTTTGACTTCGCGAAATATCGTGCCGAGAAAGTTAAGAGGAATGTAAAGCTGGATAAGAAAAGCGTTTACCATTACGAAATCGCCCAAAGTCATTACCCCGGACACCACGCCGCGTGCTGCCATGATCATTAGAATAGTCAGGCCGGTACCGATGATGACGCCTTGGCCGCAGTTGAGTAGAGCCAAGGACACCTGGCTTTTTATTGAAGCCGTTTCCCACTTATGCATATTCCGGTCATAGCGTTTGGATTCAAAGCTTTCATTACCGAAATACTTAACTGTTTCGTAATTAATTAGTGAGTCGACCGCGGTGCTGTTGGCGGTAGAATCTGCCTGATTCATTTCTACTCGAAATTTAATGCGCCACTCCGTAACTTTATAGGTGTAGGCAAAGTAAATGGAGAGGGTGATTAACGTAACAATGGCGAACCAAGCGTTAAAGTTATAGAACAGAATAGCGCAGACAACAACGACCTCGAAGATCGTCGGAACGATACTGAAAACAAGGAAGTTCAACAGCTGGGCGATGCTGCGACTGCCGCGCTCTATATCCCGAGAAATACCTCCAGTTTGTCGATCCAGATGAAATCGCAGAGAAAGCTGGTGCAGATGTTCGAACACCTTAAGCGCGATCCTGCGCGTTGATTGTTGTGATGCTTTTGCGAATACTGCATTGCGCAGCTCCTGAAAAAGTATGGTGCTGAAACGCAGCACGCCATAAGCGATCAAAAGAGCCAGCGGCAGCGTCAGAAGCATCGCTTCAGCTCCACTGACATCCAGCCTGTCAACTATGGTCTTCAGTGCAAGCGGTACGCTAACGTTGGCCAGTTTGGCCAATACCAAAAACGCCACCGCAAGCGCGATGCGAGCAGGATACTCCTTAAGGTAAGGAAGCAGTGATTTGAGAGTTTTCCAGTCGTTGCGGGTACCGGAGGGTAACTCAGTTCGAAAAACGCGCACGCAGGTCTCTACTGTAGTGAAAGACTTTCTCTTTAATCAATGGGGATGACACTAACGGAACGCAAGTCTGGGTTCGCCCGCCACCTGCTGACGCTGTGTTCACATCCTTTCAAATACAGCCGCGATCCCCTGTCCCCCCCCTATGCACATGGAGACACAGGCGTAGCGACCGTCGGTTCGCTCCAGCTCATACAGGGCTTTGACCGTAAGAATACAGCCAGTAGCACCTATGGGGTGGCCTAAGGAAATACCGCTGCCGTTTGGATTGGTTTTATCCATGGGCAGGTTTAAATCCCGGATGACGGCTAGGGCCTGTGCCGCGAAAGCTTCATTCAGCTCGTATACGTCTATATCGTCGACATTTAGCTTTGCCGTGGCCAGTGCCTTTTGAATCGCCGGGACCGGTCCGATGCCCATGTACTCTGGGGCAACTCCGGCGTGGGCGTAAGCTAACAACTTTGCCATCGGCTGCAGTCCGTTCTGCGCCGCGGTTTGAGCCTCAGCCAACACTACCGCTGACGCTGCATCATTGATACCTGAAGCGTTGCCCGCGGTGACTGTCCCATCCTCTTTGAACGCAGCTCGGAGTGCCGATAACTTGTCGAGGGATATATCCGTACGCACATGTTCATCGGTCGCGAATAGTTTGGTGTCCCGCTTCACTGTCACCTTAACGGGAAGTATTTGCTCGCTAAAGTAGCCGCTGTTGATAGCGTTGGCCGCCCGTTTATGACTCTCAATAGCCAACTCGTCCTGCTCCGACCTCGATATGTTCCACTTAGCAGCAATGTTTTCAGCGGTGACCCCCATGTGATAGCAGTGAAAGGGATCATTCAGCGCGGCCAACATCGCATCTATCGCGGTTGCATCTCCCATACGGGCACCCCAGCGCATAGCGGGCAGATGAAAGGGTACCCGGGACATAGATTCAGCGCCGCCGGCAACTGCCATATCGCAGTCTCCAAGCAGAATTGTTTGAGCCGCGCTGACTATCGCCTGCAACCCGCTGCCGCACAGACGGTTCAGAGTAAAAGCCGGTACTTCCTTCGGCAGTCCGCCCTCCAGGGCGGCGCATCTGGCAAGATACATATCTCTGGGCTCGCTGTGCGCAACATTACCGAAAACACAGTGGCCGAAACTGTCGGCTTGAGCGCCAGAACGTCGAACGACCTCCTCGGTGACTAGCGTCGCTAAGCGGTTAGCGGCATATTCTTTCAATGCACCGCCGTAGTCACCGATGGCGGTGCGTACTGCACTCAAAACTACGACTTCTCGGTCAGACACAGTCAATTACCTCAGGTTGTCGAGCAGTGCCTCGCTGCTGTCTGTGAAATGGCAATGCTCGGAAATCTACAATTCGACGAAATGGCCTCGTGCACATAGTGTACGATAAAGTTGGGGTTTGGACTTGTCGTGTGTTGCGATAGTGAGGCGGATATGACGCTCTATTTCCAGGAAAACGGTTCGGGCGAGCCGGTAGTGTTACTCCACGGATTATTCGGGTCGAGCACCAATCTGCGAGGACTGGCACGTAGACTAGCCGATCGATTCAGAGTATTCAACGTTGATCTGCCGAATCATGGGCGTTCGACTCATACCGCATCCATGACTTACCAGGATATGAGCGAGGCTCTGTACGATTTCAGCAATCGCATCGCCATGTCCAGATTGAACTGGGTAGGCCACAGTATGGGAGGCAAAGCCGTTATGCATCTAGCCCTGACCCATTCCGATTGTGTAAATCGCCTGGTCATTATGGATATCTCGCCGGTGAGTTATGCTCATGGACACGGCGAATTTATCGATGCCATGGCTGAACTTGATTTAACAAATATTGCCAGCAGGGCAGAAGCAGAGCGCGAACTCAGCTTGACTGTAAGCGACCCCGCCATCCGAATGTTTCTACTACAGAACCTTAAACTGGATGGCGGGCGGTTTACCTGGCGAATAAATCTTCCGGTATTGCACCAGTTTCACGCTGATATCATGGCCTTTCCTGATTTAGAGGGATCGACGTTCTACGGGCCGACCCTGGTGCTGAGTGGAGCTGAATCCAGCTATGTTTCTAGCGCACACCACAACACGTTTTTGCGGTATTTTCCAAACGCCGTGTTCTCGGTGGTGGAAGACGCAGGCCACTGGGTGCATATAGACCGACCCGAAGCCGTACATGAGGCCATCAGTCAGTTTTTGCAAAAGGGGAGGGTATTTGATAAAGAATACTAATCATTTTATAAGCTTTGATAATGAAACCCATGGAAAACGGATTTGTCTTTACTCCATAGCGAACCCAGCGCAACCGTAAAGTAAGAAAACAATGACTAATCCGGTCTCCCAAGATATGCAGAGGACTCGGCAGGAGAAATATGAAATATTGATCGAGGGGCTTTCTGCTGACCTTTACCGTTACGCTTACTGGATGTGCCGGAATCGTATGCAGGCTGAGGAACTCGTGCAGGAAACCTTCCTGCGGGCGTGGAAGGCGATAGATTCGTTACGCCAGGCGGATTCGGCAAAAGCCTGGTTGTTTACCATATTCAGACGGGAATACGCGCGTCAGTTCGAGCGCAAAAAAATCGAAATCGTAGAGCAGGACGATCTCGCTGAGTTGCCTACAGCCAAGGCTGGGCTCGATACGAGTACAGAGGCGTTCGTTTTGCGGCGGGCGCTGGTGAAGCTGCCGATAGAGTATCGTGAGCCACTTGTACTGCAGGTGCTGGGTGGCTTCAGCTGCGATGAGATTGCCGATACCCTCGGTATCAGCAGCAGCGCGGTGATGACGAGGTTGTTTCGTTCAAGAAAACAGATGCGTGAATTATTAGGCGAAGACAGTGGCAGGCGCAACGAGGTGGGTGCATGAACTGCTTGGAGTATAGAAGGATAAGTTTGTCTGAGCCTGGCACGCGCTCGCAGAATTACCTAGCGCATCGCGCTGAATGCGAAGATTGTGCCCGCTATGCGGACGGCGTGGGTGCTCTGGACGAAAGCATTATGGAAGCACTGTGCGTACCCGTACCCTCAGACCTCGCTTCCAGGATTAGGCTGCGTCAAGTTATGCAGGATGAGCGGGTATCAAAACGTCTAAGTCTCTGGCAGTATGCAGTGGCCGCCAGTCTATTTTTAGCCATAGCGCTCGGCGGCGTGTTCGGCTACCGGGTTTATACCACCAGTCAGTACGTTGACCGTCTAAGCGTTGCGGCTGTCGACCATACCATGATTGAGCGTCAGGAAAATCATTTCGTTGCGCCACACTTCATTCCACAGCTTCAACAGCAGCGCTTTAAACAGGTGTTGGCGGCTTTCGGTGGCAAAGTAATGGATGATGCCCTGGCGGAACTCGGGCCGATCGTGCATGTTCAAGTTTGTGCTTTATCCAATGTCCCCACACCGGTGGCTCATTTTTTAATCCGAGGTGAAACCGGGATGATCACCGTTTACTACGTGATGGGGCGCAAGCTCTCCAAGCCGGAGAGTTTTATAATAGGGGATTTCAAAGGAATGCTGATTCCGGTAGGTCGTGGCAATATGGCGATAGTTAGCGACCCAGGGGAAAACCTTGAACCGGTGGCGTATAAATTGGAGCGTGCCCTAATCTGGATTTAAGTTTAGCCAGCGAAAACGCGCGCTAGCGTCATGGCTCCCATCTTTGAGTCATAACGCTACCGGTGTGGTGGGGTCGTTGCCCCATTCTGACCAGCTTCCGGCGTAACCTCTGATTTTTTCGAAACCCAGGTGCTTGAGCATTATATAGCTGTGGGAGGAGCGATGATGAGTATGGCAATAAACAATCACTTCCTGCTCGATGTCGATATTTCTTTCGGCCAGCATATGGCGTAGCTCGGCGTCCGGCAGCAGGCGCTTGTTTCTGGTGTGATCCATAGTGTCCGTCCAGTTTAGATTGGCGGCGCCTGGAATATGTCCTCGTTTGGCGGCGCGGATCTTTGACCCATCATATTCCTCGGGGGAACGTGCATCGAGCAAGACAACCGTTGGATCATCCAGGCTAGTCATTACCTGATCCCGCGTGGCTAGGGCGTAACCGGCATTGACGGCGACGTAGTCGGTCGGTCTACGAGCGGGAATGTCTGTGCTGAGCGGATATCCCTCATTCTCCCAGGCGATAATCCCGCCATTGAGCAGGCTGCTGTGAGGATGCCCGACTACATCCAAGGTCCACAACAGGCGGCTGGCCCAGCCACCGCCCTCGTCATCATAGGCCACTACGTGCATATTGTTGTCAAGCCCGATCGCGGATAGTGCAGAACTGATCTGTCGCAGATCGGGGAGTTTACCGGGAGCCGGGTTGCCGCCGCTGAGCAAGCGCCGGTGATCAAGATGAACTGCATCCGCTATATGCCCTCTAGCATAGGTTTCGGATTTGCCAAGGTCGACAATCAGCAGGGACTTATCTGCCAGTGCCGGCAATAAATGCCGTGGTTCCAGTAGTAAGGGGAGTCGGCTGCTCATAGCGTTAAAGGACTCATAGCTGGATGATTTTCATGAAATCTTCGACTATCTCGTCCGCCTGATGCGGCGCGCTGAACAACGCCTGCAAATGAGCGTCTGGATTGAACAGCAGAATAGAGGCAGTATGATCCATCAGGTACGCCGCCCCGCTTTTCTGCTCCACGCGCAGGTGCAAGATGCCAAGTTGACTGGTCAATGCGTCAATACTGGGTTGGTCTCCCGTAACTCCGATAAACGTCTGATCAAAGTATGGGACATACTCAGCCAATCGCTTTACCGTGTCCCGCTGCGGGTCCACCGAGACAAAAACGACCTGCGCGTTCTGCTCGCCATCCATTTTCTGCGAAATTTTCTCGGTCACCTGGGTTAAAGTATGCAGCGTTGTAGGGCAGATATCCGGACAGTGGGTATAGCCAAAGAAAACAAAGGACCACTTGCCCTTTAGGGACTCGATGGTAAAGGCCGTGCCCAGGTGCGTGGTCAGCGCAAAATCTTCGATCCTGCTCGCAGGGCTCAGCACCGTGGCCGTAATATCAGAATTCTTTATCTGTTTGCCCTGCAGCCATAGTGCGGTAGTCAAACCGGCCGCCACGGCGGCCAGTAATAATAGGCTTACTTGTAAATGTTTTGACCGTACCCGAGTTTTTACTGCTGTTGTATTCATATAATTTGATTATGACATATCCCGGCTTTTGCATGTCAGGGCGCACTGTGCGCAGCAGTGGAGCGCCAGCCGCAGCGAAACTTACGATCTGCATTCACCGATCAGCGGTAAGATGTTAGACGCACCCACTTGCGGTGAGCGTCCGGCCAGCGGCGCCATTAAACAGATAACAGGCGATTTCGTCGTTGATGAGCTTGTGGACTTTGCATTCAGCGGCAGCGGTGAACATGCGCTGCTGCAGA
>JAHEKE010000009.1:94980-112833 GCA_024638505.1 Gammaproteobacteria bacterium
GGTGAACATGCGCTGCTGCAGATAAGAAAACGTAATCTGAGCACTTTCGACGTTGTCGACCGAATCCATCGCGTAATCGGCACACCCAAACGCGATATAGGATTTTGTGGATTGAAGGATAAACAAGCAATTACCACTCAGTGGTTCAGTGTGCGCTGTACCGGCCGCTACCGGCAGGCATGGTCGGTGCTGGAGGATGAACGACTGGAAATAATTGCCGCAACCAGACACGCCAGAAAACTTAGACGAGGCAGCCACAGCGGGAATCGTTTCCAGATAAGAATCAGGCAACTCGAGGGAAATTTGGCACTGTTGCAGCGCAGGCTGCTGCAGATAAAAGTTGACGGCGTCCCCAACTACTTTGGGCCGCAGCGATTTGGACAGCGAAATCTGGAGAAGGTCAGCGCACTGTTTAGCGGTGAATTGAGCACCCCCCCACCTGCAGAGCGCAGTCTGCTGCTGTCCTCTGCCCGCAGCCGCATGTTCAATGATGTTCTATCGTGCAGGGTACGCGACGGCAGCTGGAATACTCTGCAGCCCGGAGATGTTGCCATGCTTGATAAAACTAACAGCTATTTCAGGGTTGATGCAGTTTCGGCGGAACTGCTGGCTCGCCTGCAGCGTTTCGACATACATCCAAGCGGGCCGTTGTTCGGTAATGGCGAGAATCCGGCAGCCCGGGGAATTTCTGCGCTGGAGGCAGAGGTCTTACTCAGGTATCAGCAATGGTGTGCAGGCTTACGGCAGTTCGGCCTGCGATTCCAGCGGCGAGCGCTCAGGATGGGCGTTGCACAAATGCGGTGGGAGTTTTCAGACGATGGCATATTGGATCTTTATTTTGTGCTGCATAAAGGAAGTTTCGCTACGTCAGTGCTCAATGACTTTCTCGCTACTAAGCAAGATTAGGTGGGGACAGAGTCGCTTGTGCTGAGGATTGTTCGGCAAACTCCCACCCCAGCCCCACCCCGGGATGAAGGACGTGCGGTAAACAGGATGCGTTTCCTCGCCCAAATCTACTTGTAAGGTAGACTTAAGCAACCCATCATTTACTTACCGTTTTTTTATTAGCTTTATAGTGAACTTACTTTCGCAAAAACATAGCGCCAGTAAAGCAGTTGGTCCGAACGTTTCTGCTTGGCTGGAAGCTATCAAATCCCGTCATTCAGCCGGGCAGTTAAAGGTGATAAAAGAAGCGGCTTGCATCGCCACTTCTGCCCATGAAGGGCAGAAACGCGCATCTGGAGAGCCTTACATCGAGCATTCGCTTGCGGTCGCATCGATACTGCATCAACTGCAGCTGGATCATGAGGCGATTGCAGCAGCGCTTCTGCATGATGTCGTTGAGGACACCTCGCTTACACTGACAGAGATACGCCAGCAGTTTGGACAAGTCATAGCGAATTTAGTGGATGGGGTAACTAAAATGGACGTGATTGGCGATTATGCTGAAACGGAGACTGCACGCGCGAAGGACTCCCGTCGCGTGGAAAACTTACGCAAGATGCTGCTGGCAATGGTGGAGGATGTCCGGGTCGTTTTGATAAAACTCGCTGATCGGCTACACAATATGCGCACTCTTAAAGCATTGCCGCGGGATAAGCAGGTCAGAATCGCTCAGGAGACCTTGGATATTTTCGCTCCACTGGCTAATCGCCTGGGCGTATGGCAGCTTAAGTGGGAGCTGGAAGACTTATCGCTGCGCTATCTCGAGCCGCAAATCTACAAAGATATTGCGACGAAGCTTGCGGAGCGGCGCGTTGATCGCGAGGAGTACATCAGAGACTTTATTGCCGAGCTCGATGTCCAGCTCAAAGCGGCCTCGGTGCAGGCCGAGGTTTACGGCAGGCCGAAGCATATCTACAGCATTCGCAATAAGATGAAACGCAAGGACATCGATTTTGATCATATCTTTGACGTCAGAGCGGTGCGCATCTTAACCAAATCAATACAGGATTGCTACGCGGCCCTTGGTGTTGTGCACACGCAGTGGCCACCGGTGGCCGGTGAGTTTGACGATTACATTGCAACCCCGAAGGAAAACAACTATCAATCCATTCATACTGCGATCATTGGGCCTAAAGGTAAAACCGTCGAGGTTCAAATCAGAACGGACCAAATGCATGAGCATAATGAGCTGGGGGTTGCGTCCCATTGGCGTTACAAAGAGGGTGGAAAGCAAGACGGTAATTTAGACCAAAAAATCGCCTGGTTGCGGCAGCTGCTGGAATGGAAGGATGAAGTGTCTGACGCCAACGAATTCGTTGATCGGGTCAAAGCCGAGGTTTTCGAAGAGCGGGTGTATGTCTTTACCCCTAACGGACGGGTCATTGATCTACCCCAAGGTGCCACGCCCATAGATTTCGCCTATGCGGTCCATACCGAGGTGGGTCATCGCTGTCGCGGAGCCAAGGTGAATGGCCGCATTGTGCCACTGACCTATGCGCTGAGGAACGGCGAGCAAGTGGAGGTACTGACCGTGCGCAAGGGAGGGCCGAGCAGAGACTGGCTAAGCCCGCATCTAGGGTACATTAAAACGCCGCGCGCGCGTTCGCGCATTCAGCACTGGTTTCGTCAAGAAAACTATGAACAGAACGTGGCTCTGGGGCGACAGATTCTGGAGAAAGAGCTGCGTCGCATGGCTTTAACCGAGGTGAGCTTTGAAAAGCTCGCGCGCAAACTGAGGTTCAATAAAGCGGACGATATGTTCCGCATATTGGCTGAAGGAGAGTTAAAGCCTGTGCGCGTGTTGAATGCGGCGCAAGATCTGATTTCTCCCGAGAGCGTAGATGAGACAGCGGTCGCTCCACCCCGTGTGCGCCGGGCTGAACGTAAACGCAAGGATTTCAAAGTGTTGGGAGTTGGTAACCTGCTCACTAACATGGCCAACTGCTGCAATCCTGTTCCGGGGGATCCCATTGTAGGATTCATCACACGCGGGCGGGGAGTAACAATCCACCGCAAGGATTGCAGTAATGTACTGCGCCACCGTACCATAGCACCAGAGCGGCTGGTGGAGGTGGAATGGAGCAAAGGCGAGGATGAGAGCTATCCAGTCGATATCTTGGTCACGGCGTACGATCGGCATGGGCTGCTACGCGACATTACGGGCGTATTGGCGGATGCCAAAATTAACGTCAGCGCTGTCAACCTGGCGACGGACAAGAAGGAACACCTGTCACACATGACGCTGACTGTAGAAGTCACCAATATACAAAAGATCAGTCAAGTTCTATCCAAGATAAGCCAGCTTCCTAACGTGATCGAGGCGCGCAGGCGTTTACAATGAGCGATTTGCACAACAACCAAGCCGGCGGTAAAAGCGCACAGCAACAGGCATTATCTCCGCGCAGAGAAACTATGAAAATGTTGGCTTCTCTGGTTTCTTTCGATACGACCAGCTATCGTTCGAATCTGGAGCTCATTGACTACGTGCGCGAATACCTGGGTGGTTTCGGCATAAAGCCGTTTCTGGATTTTAATAAAGACAAAACTAAAGCCAATCTCCATGCGGTTATTGGTCCTCCGGTTCAAGGGGGTGTGGCTCTGTCGGGGCATACTGATGTCGTTCCCGTTGATGGGCAAAGCTGGACACTTGATCCCTGGCAGGCTGTGGAGAAGGAGGGCCGGGTGTACGGGCGTGGCACTACGGATATGAAGGGATTTATCTCAGTAGTGATGACTTCTATCCCCGACATGTTGTCACGGGATTTAACAAAGCCCATACACATCTGCTTATCTTACGATGAGGAAATAGGGTGTTTGGGAGTTCGAACTCTACTCGAGTACCTGTCCAAACAGGATAATCGGCCGGGAGCCTGTTTAGTAGGCGAACCGACAGATATGGATGTTGTTATTGGCCATAAAGGCAAGGTCGCCACCCGCTGCCGTGTTAAGGGTCATGCATGTCATTCTTCCTTAGCGCCGCAGGGCGTTAATGCGGTTGAGTTTGCGGCCAAGGTGATCACTTATTTAAGCGGCATGGCAAAAAGAAAACAACAGGATGGGCCTTTCGACAATGCCTACGATATACCGCATACCACCGTCCATACTGGAGTAGTTCACGGCGGCACCATGGTCAACGTGGTGCCCGAGGAATGTCAGTTCCTGTTTGAATTCCGCAATCTGCCGGAAGACGAGCCCGATGCGTTGCTGGCTGAGGTGCAAAAATTCGCCGAGGAGAGGCTAGAGCCCGCTATGCGGGCGATTAGTCCCGAAACCGGATTTTTATGGGAGGAGGAATCTCGATTTCCTGGACTTGATACCACAGTAGACGCCGAGGTGGTTAAGCTTGCCCAGCGATTCAGCGGCTGCAGCAAAACCAGAAAAGTGGCGTTCGGCACAGAAGCCGGCGGATTTCATCAAAGCGGAATCCCTGCCATAGTGTGCGGGCCGGGGTCTATTAACCAGGCACATAAACCAGATGAGTTCATACACACATCGCAGTTAGCGGCATGTGAGCTATATGTGGCCAATCTAATACATCACTTGCGAGTTAAGTAGCGCTAGCTGATCGGGGCTACAGCATGTTTATTTTCTTTGTTCAATTGTGAGGTTAATCCGATGAAGCAGGCAGTTCGCGTTGCGGTTACGGGCGCCGCGGGTCAAATCAGCTATGTAACGTTATTCAGAATTGCGGCTGGAGAAATGCTGGGGCACGATCAACCAGTTATCCTGCAATTGCTTGAAATTAAGCCGGCGCTGGATGCCCTTAGAGGGGTGGTGATGGAGTTGGATGACTGCGCATTTCCGCTGCTTAAGGACGTGCTTTATAGCGACGACGCGGAAACAGCGTTCGGTGATGCTGATTTCGCGCTGCTCATTGGTGCGAAACCCAGGGGTCCTGGTATGGAGCGTAAAGATCTACTGCAGGACAACGGCAATATATTCACGGTGCAGGGAAAAGCATTAAACGCTGCTGCAAATAGGAAGGTAAGGGTGCTGGTGGTGGGGAATCCGGCAAACACCAATGCTTTGATCGCAATGAGCAACGCTCCGGATCTGAGCCCACGGCAATTTACCGCAATGACGCGGCTTGATCACAATCGTGCCGTCAGTCAGCTGGCGGCTAAAACAGCAGTCCATACCAGCGACATCAGCAAAATGATAATCTGGGGTAATCACTCAGCTACACAATATCCCGACATTCATCATTGCCTGATTAAAGGAAAACCGGCCACTGATCTGGTGGATCGAAAGTGGATGGAAAGTGACTTTATACCAACGGTACAACAGAGGGGGGCTGAAATCATAAAAGCCAGAGGGGCATCCAGCGCTGCCAGCGCCGGCTCCGCCGCGATGGACCATATGCGCAGCTGGGCGCTAGGTACCGATGAAGCGGACTGGGTAAGCATGGCAGTTCCCAGTGACGGCAGCTACGGCGTGCAGGAGGGTGTGGTGTATTCATATCCGTGTGTTTGTAAGGAAGGGCAGTATGAGATCGTACAAGGATTGGAAATAGACCAATTCAGCCAGGAACGAATGCGCTTGACGGAGCAGGAGTTGCGTGAGGAAAGAGACGCAGTCAAACAGATGCTAGACTAGATTTCGTTAATGCGCCAATTCCATGGTCAATGCCTGCGCTTGAGCTGCAACGACATCTAAGCCCTTCTTAAGTTAGCAAATGGAGGTTGGTTATGCCCACCCAACGGTTCAAATTTCGCGGAAGTGAAGGACAGCTGGAAGCCCGTCTGGATCTTCCTTCCGGCCAAGCGCGAAGCTATGCGCTGTTTGCTCATTGCTTTACCTGTTCCAAAGACTCGGTGGCCGCATCGAGAGTGAGCCGAGCTCTGGCCGCGCAGGGCATTGCTGTACTGCGTTTCGACTTTACCGGTCTGGGCGGCAGTGATGGCGAATTCGCCAACACAAACTTCAGCTCGAATGTGCAGGATCTGGTGAAAGCAGCGGATCACTTGCGGCAGAGTGCGGTCGCGCCAAGCATCCTTTTAGGGCATAGCCTAGGAGGGGCCGCTGTGTTAAGTGCGGCCAGTCAAATAAAAGAATGCAAAGCGGTGGTCACCATCGGTGCGCCAAGTGATCCGGCTCATGTTAATCACCTGTTTGCAGATAAACTGGACCAGATTGAAGCTGAGGGTCAGCGTGAAGTCATGCTGGCAGGGCGCAAATTCGTCATCAGCAAGCAGTTTTTGCAGGATCTCGCTGAACAGGCTCTGACCAATCAGATCAGTCGTTTGCGGCGCGCGTTGCTGGTCATGCACAGCCCTCAAGACAGCACGGTTGGCATTGAGCACGCGCGAGAAATTTATCAGGCGGCTATGCATCCTAAAAGCTTTATATCTCTTGATGGCGCTGATCATCTGTTAACTAACAAACGCGATGCGGATTACGTAGCTTCGGTCATCAGCGCATGGGTCAGTCGTTACATTCCAGTGACTGAGGAGAGCCCTGCAATGGATGCCAAACCTCGATCCGTAGCGATAGCGGAAGCAGGCACCGGTAAGTTTACCCAGCACGTCGTCATTGGTCCGCATCGCTTTGCTGCTGATGAACCGCGGTCTCTCGGTGGCATGGATGCGGGACCCTCGCCCTATGATTTATTACTCGCCGCTCTGGGAAGCTGCACCAGCATGACGCTACGTATGTACGCCGATAGAAAACAGCTTCCTCTGCAACACGTTGAGGTGCATTTAAGTCACGACAAGCTGCACGCCAGCGACTGTGAAAGCTGCGACACGAAAACAGGTCGCATCGACCGTATCAGGCGTGAGATCAGGCTAGTAGGCGACCTATCTAATGACCAGCGCCAGCGTTTGATCGAGATTGCGGATAAGTGCCCGGTGCACCGCACCCTGCACTCGGAGGTCCTGGTTGAGACCCAAGAAACAGCGCCAATGGCAGATCCATGATTATTTTTATGACAAGATAAGTTTTTATTATTTTAAAATATTCTAATATTATGACCCCATCTAGATCACTTTGTTTTAGATGGATTTTTTAAAGACCCGACATTTACCCGAGCCGCAAAATTGTTGACCACGCGTCAGACTCAGTTTGTTCCGGACTTGTTCCTCGGGAGCTAGCCCGCTAAGCTATTCCCACTTCGCTGGACGAGCGCAGCACGCTTGGCGAAGTGTAAATAAATGTATGATTAGTAAAGGAATATTTGACTTTGTCTGACTAGACGTTGATTCCCACGGAGTATCACGAGCTACAAGTAACGGCTCGAGCAAAAGGACTAGTGCAGCACAGTTATCGCCAAAAACGCTGACGCGTCTCCTTTACCTCCACGCCGCTCACGCGGCGTGGGGGAGGGGAGTTTCTTCTTGATTCAAACTGAAAATCAAAACATAACTCGTGCAAGATTGTGCGGCACCCGCCCCGCACAGATTTTGATCGTTCGCTTTTAGGCGGCACAACCCTCAAGCAGATCTCCTTCGATTTAACAGCGAGAGGGTGATTTGCGACAATCTCTGCGTTAGTGGCGGCACCTGTTAAACTTGAACCAGAAATCGCACGTCTCCCCACTTAGTCCGGCCCAGTCTTTGCGCGCCGCAGCAGAGCCGCGTGACCTGCAGAGAACGTTCACCGCGTCTTTTTTTCCGTCCCGCGCAAAGCTTCAGCTGTTGATTGAGGCCTGATTTACCATGAGCACAAAACTATTTGTGCACGGCGTTTATCCCGCAAAATCTTGTGCTAACGAATGTTTTAAATTTGTAAACCAGCTATAGGCGTTGCGGTTTTACTGGCGATGCGGCTAAGGTATGGTATTAATGACTTTTTTTCGTGCCGCATTGCCGTGGCGGTGATCAAAGCGTCTCGGTGAGTATGGTGAGTGCGTGATCGCGGTCGATCCTGCGCCTCATACTTCGGATGATGCTGTGTTTACCTCGCCAAAGAGGGTGACGTATCAATCCGTGTAAAGCCATGCCCAGCACAAGCCAGGAAAGATGCTCGCTAAATTCGGGCGGTATCGTAAAACAATCCGTAGTTACAGAGAGTTATGAATGTTTCCGTAGTCATTCCAACGTTTAATCGCGCGCCGCTCCTTACGCGAGCTCTCGACTCGGTGCTGGCGCAGACGATTCACCCGGCCGAAGTGATCGTGGTTGATGACGGTTCGACAGATTCGACCGCGGCAATGGTACAACGGCGATACCATGAGGTCGGCTATTTTTACCAGAAGCATCAAGGTGTAAGTCGCGCGCGCAATACTGGTATCAGGGCCGCAACCTATGATTGGATTGCTTTTTTGGATTCGGATGACGCGTGGTTACCATCTAAACTCGCTGCGCAGCATTCAGCTCTGGCCGAGGCACCAGAGTACAAAATATGCCATAGCAATGAGATTTGGATAAGGCGCGGTAAAAGGGTGAATCCGCGGCTGAAGCACCTTAAATATGGCGGATGGATCTATAAACGGTGTTTACCACTGTGCGCCGTTTCACCTTCATCGGTTCTTATCCATCGTTCTGTTTTTGAGAACGTCGGTTACTTCGATGAGCGGCTCCCGGTTTGTGAGGATTATGATCTCTGGCTGAGAATCTGCGCCCATTATCCAATCTTGTATTTGGGTGAACCCCTTGTTACCAAGTATGGCGGTCATGGCGACCAGCTCTCCAGAAAGTTTTGGGGTATGGACCGTTTTCGCATCACTGCGCTGGAGAAAATACTTGCGCTTGAATCGCTAAGTAGTGCTGACAGAGTTGCGACTGTTGAGGTTCTACTAGCGAAAATTCAAATTGTCCTGACGGGCGCTTACAAGCATCATAACCAGAATTTGATTCGGGCGTACAGCGACAAGATGGATCAATACCAGCGATTGCATGAAGAACTGTAGATGAGACGTAAATGATTAATATTGTAGTGGCGTTGCTCAGCGAGGCGAGGCCCGTGATCAAGCATTACGGCCTGGTCTTGCAGCCGGAGTGGCGTGGATTCCCCGTCTATGCGGGAAACGGCCTCCGACTGGTTGTCAGCGGAGTGGGGAAGGTGCTGGCGGCAGCGGCGACGGCCTTTTTGGCGGGCGCTGCGCGCGCTCAACACGGGCCATGGTTGAACATCGGTATCGCAGGGCACAGCAGTTTACCCATTGGTGCAATCACATTCGCATCCAAAATCACTGATCGCGTTAGCGGGCGGAATTGGTATCCACCGCAGGTTGTCAAAATGCCCGGAACGGGTGTACACGTCGCCACCCACGATCAACCAGTTTTACACTACCCCGAGTCGGTCGCCTGTGATATGGAGGCTGCTGCTTTTTATGTAAGCGCAACGCGCTTTGTTTCAGGTGAGCTGGCCCAATGCTGCAAGATTATTTCTGATAATGCGCAGTCTCATATAGACCATATTACGCCGAATTTTGTAGCTGATCTGATTGGTGATAATTTGCATGAGATTGACAATGCTGTGCAGGCCCTGCGCTCTCTGGTCGAAGCAGCGGACCATATCCATGTCGACGCAATAGATGTCAATCAGTACAGCGCGCGATGGCACTTCACTACCGCGCAGAAAGTGCAGTTACAGGAAACGCTGCGCAAAGCGCTTGTTCGAGGCTCTGCTGAAATGCTGGACGCAGAGCAGTGGCACTACTGTCACAATGCCAAAAATGTTTTAGCGGAGATTGATCGCTATCTTAAATCACTTCCAGTCACATTGTAATGCCTGATCTACCGTTAATGTCGTTCGCTATACGCCGGTACTACAGCTCGTATCATGTATTCAGCCGGTTAATCCGTTTACCTGTGTGAGCCATGGTCTCCACTATTTACATTGAGGACTCGATCCGGGGACATCCCCGGGTAGAGAGAATTTGTAGCCAATTCAATAAGGCACAAATAGTATGGTGTGACCAATACACTGAAGTATTCAATCCCAAAGCACAGAACTTCAGGTTGCAGAAGAGAAACCCTGCCCTGATTTTAGCGGCGAAACGTGACGCTTTCGTTATGCAGGTTCCTTCGAATTATGGTCTTGGGGGTGAGCAGAATTACTATTTTTCACACATGTTGAACTGTATCTACGACTGTCGTTACTGTTTTTTACAGGGTATGTTCAGATCTGCGCATTACCTGCTTTTCATAAACTACGACGATTTCTCCACCGCCATAACCTCTATCTTATCCGACCGCGGCAGTGGGAAGCCGGCGTGGTTTTTTTCCGGATACGACTGTGACAGTCTGGCCTACGAACCGGTAACGCGATTTGCTCAATACTTCGTACCGTTCTTTGGGGCACGTTCGGATGCCTGTCTGGAGTTGAGAACAAAGAGTACGCAGATTCGCTGTTTGCTGACGCAGGAACCGTTTCCCAATGTTATCGCTGCCTTCAGCTTTACTCCGCCGGATATCGCAAAAGCCCTTGAGCACAGAGTCCCCTCAGTTCAGTCAAGGGTGAACGCAATGCAAAAATTACAGCGGGTCGGTTGGAACATAGGCCTGCGATTTGATCCTCTGATTTACGTGCATAATTATCGACAGCATTACGCCAACCTAGTCAAAGAGGTTTGCTCGTCCATTGATGTAAGCCGAGTACATTCAGTCAGCCTCGGATCGTTTCGTATGCCCAAAGATTTCTTTAAAACCATTGTAAAGCTTTACCCGCACAGCCCTCTCTACGCCGGACCTGTCGAATTAGGAGCGGACGGTTTAATGGCGTATGCTGACGATATTAAGGATGAAATGTTGCAATACGTGACCGATCTGCTGCTGCAATGGATTCCTCATGCAAAGCTGTTCAATCATGAACAGGAGCAAAACGCCATCAGCGCTAAAAAGTATGGGTTAATGTGAGGTCACGTAATGATTGACACCAGCCGCAGAAATCATCCTATCGATCTACGTAGTGACACTGTGACGCGGCCGACGCCAGCCATGCGTAACGCCATGGCTGAGGCGGAGGTGGGCGATGACGTGTTCGGTGACGACCCAACGGTTCATCGGTTGCAGGAGGTCGCAGCTGAGGTTCTAGGTAAGGAGGCGGCGCTGTTTCTACCGAGCGGTACGCAGTCCAATCTGTGTGCCTTGCTCAGTCATTGCGAGCGAGGTGATGAGTACATAGTCGGCCAAACCGCGCACACCTATAAATTGGAAGCAGGAGGCGCTGCTGTGCTTGGCAGTATTCAGCCGCAACCGCTGGATTTTCTTCCTGACGGTACGCTGGATCTTGACCAGGTCGCCGCGAACATTAAACCTGACGACCCGCACTTCGCCAAAACCAGATTGCTCTGCCTGGAGAATACACAAAATGGAAAGGTGCTACCGATGAAATACTTGGCCAGGGCAAGGGATTTCGCAGATCAACATGGGTTGAGTCTTCATCTGGATGGTGCGCGTATTTTCAATGCCAGCGTCAAGCTGGATGTGCCGGTGACCCAAATCAGCTGCTACTTTGATTCGGTATCGGTTTGTATGTCTAAGGGCCTGTGCGCGCCTGTTGGCTCCGTACTGTGTGGATCAAAACAGCTGATTGGCGCGGCGCACCGTTGGCGCAAAATGCTGGGTGGCGGTATGCGACAGGCAGGTGTATTAGCAGCGGCAGGAATACTGGCTATTACTGAGCAGGTCAAACACCTGCAACAGGATCATGATAACGCCCTTATGCTGGCGCATTCACTAATCGGGCTAGACCCGCTTGATATTGATCACGACGGCATACATACGAACATGATTTTTGCCCGTGTAGAAGAAGGTACGTTACCGGAGTTGATGCGCGAAATGCGGGAGCGAGGCGTGCTAATACACGGTTTTGCCAATAACCTGCGCCTGGTCACTCACCATGATTTCAAGCAGGAACAAATTGCACGGGTGGTAAATGCTTTTAAGGACTCTCTTAGCGCGCTGTAGCTGAAACCAGTTTTCACCGGTGGCAGAGGCTGCCTAAGGACATAAATACGATTCACATTGCTCAGAGGTTCAACAACCGGGTGATGAAACTGGACGTATCGATCTCGCACCCGACGGTTTGCTGCGACTGGCAAGACTGTGGGCTGCTCGGGTTGTTTCTGGAAGCCGATAATTTGTGCAGCAGACCATAACTATTTCAATCGCCGTGGTCAGGCAAAGCTTGTGGCCCACTGATACATAGACTGGCTTGACATCGCGTCTGGTCCTTAACGCCGCCCCGATGGTCTCCCCTTTGTCCAGCAGAGGTGTCCAGGCACCTTTTCGATTAGGCACCGCGGCGTGTTCTCCAACAAGGCGGGTCTTGGCCACGCCGATACTGGGTATACCGGTGATGACCCCTAAGTGGCAAGCCAAACCAAAGCGTCGCGGGTGAGCGTAGCCTTGACCGTCGCACAATATAACATCCGGCAGCTGCTCAACTTTGGACAGTGCAGCCAAAATAGGGGGGATTTCGCGGAATGACAAATAACCAGGTATGTAGGGAAATTGCACTTTGCGACGTGCCAGCGTGGTCTCAACGGTCTGCAATGCCGGATAGCTCAGAATTACGACGGCCGCCCTGGCCACAGTGTTTTTGTCTTCGAAGCCCACATCCACGCCGGCAACCTTATTTACTTTATGCAAACCGTCACGCAACTCAACTAGCGGAAATAGCTCCTGCTGTACCTGCTTGGCTTTGGCATAGCTGATTTTCCATGAATGGAGAGCGGGAAAGCGATGCCGCGGCATAAATTAATACGATGTGCGAGCGCATAACATATGTTGAATGATACACTGGTGTCGCCGTCGCAATTGTTGCCTGGCACAATCTGGCCGCGGCTCATATAGCCGAGAATTTGATCCGCAATCAGGGGAGGAAACGGCGGTGCATCGGGTGAAGATGGATTAATCTCTGAGTTGAGGAGAAAATAATGATCAAGCTTGCGGTAAGCGGCGCGGCCGGGCGTATGGGTAAAGCGATCATCCAGGCATGTCAGGGCCATGAGCATGTGCGACTGAGCTGCGCAATAGAAAGTGCTGAATCTAACGCAATCGGATCAGATGCCGGAGAGTTGGCTGGAGTAGGTGCGTTAAACATACTCATTGGCAGCGAGCTGTCGAATGCGGATTTCGATGTTTTGGTTGAGTTCACAACGCCCGAGGCGACGGTGGATCACGTCCAGACGTGCCGAGTCTTAGATAAACGTTTGGTCATAGGTACCACCGGCCTCAATTTGCAGCAAAAAGACAAAATCACCGCCGCCGCAGAGGATGTCGCAGTGGTTATGGCGCCTAATATGAGCATTGGGGTGAACTTGTGCTTTCACTTGGTAGATATCGCGTCCAAAGCGCTCGGAGATGATGTCGATGTAGAAATCGTGGAGGCGCATCACCGGCACAAAATGGATGCGCCATCAGGGACTGCTCTGCGGCTTGGCGAAATAGCCGCCGCGGCATTGGATCGTGATTTGCAGTCAAATGCCATCTTCGGGCGGCATGGACAGATCGGTCCACGCCAACGCAAAACTATCGGATTCTGCAGCATTCGAGCCGGAGATATTGTTGGTGAACACAGCGTTATGTTTGCCGGAGAAGGAGAGCGCGTCGAAATTACTCATCGCTCATCGAGTCGCATGACGTTTGCTCATGGGGCTTTACGGGCGGCTGTGTGGTGCACACAAAGCGGTCCCGGGCTGTATGATATGCAGGACGTGCTGGGATTGAGATAAAGGTATCCGGTCAGCGTCGACCCAGGGAAGGCAGGGTGCTTAAGCCGACAGAGGTAGTGAAATGCACCGTTATGGCGTTAATATCCCGTGGCTATTTATTTGAAGACAAACTACGCTTGGTTGCTATGACTGAAAGAAAAAAAGATCGATTGGATCGGTTTTCACAACGCGCAAAAGAGCCGGCTGAGGGGTCGGGAAGATCAGCTATCCGCTGCATTGCGGCACATGAGCTGCAGAATGATCGCGGCTGGCAGGAGGATTAGGGTATGACTCGCGTGCTGCTTACCGTCGGCGGAGCGGAAAAACTTCAACGTGAGTTAACGCGATTGAAAAAGGTTGACCGCCCCAGAACAATCGCCGCTCTGGCGGAGGCACGCTCACACGGTGATCTATCCGAGAATGCGGAGTACGACGCTGCTAAAGATCAGCAAGGTTTTATCGAGGGCCGTATTGCAGAGCTGGAAAACCAGCTATCCCAGGCTGAGATTATTGATCCCAAAAAACTAAATGTGGATGGCAAGGTTGTTTTTGGCGCACATGTGGATTTGTATGAAGCTGAAATCGATCTGCACGTAACTTATCAGATTGTTGGCGAGCTGGAGGCGGACTTGGATCATGGCCAAATTTCGCTAACTTCGCCTATTGGGCGCGCGTTGATCGGCAAGAAAGTGGGGGATGAAGTTGAGGTGATGACGCCGGGCGGGGTACGTGGCTACGAAATCCTTGAGGTCCGTTACAAATAGTTGCCCGTTTGTGAGGTCCTTCCACTTGCATTGATCGGCCGAACAAGCTCAGCTGCTTGCTTCTGCGTTACCAACCACACCTGGGAACATGATCAGTACAGAACAGACACGTCTTCAATGTCAGTTACATTTATGACGAAAGTAGCCGATCCCCCGGCCAAATGCTGGGTTAAGGTCAGTTTCTCGGTCCCTGCCTCCTCCAGATAAGCGTAGTGGAACTTGGCATCTTTGGTTTTGACCCGGGTCAGTTTCCCAACGTGTTCTGCGAGCCGTTCAATAGGAGTAGGATTGAACGTTTCCTCCCGCGCCGCGCCTGTCTTTTGCTCCTCCTCCGCGGTAGCAGTTTCGAGCTGCTTCGGTGCAAGGATCTCCTTGATCGGTGTTTCACCTAGGACCACCTCGAGCCCCAACCACTCGACCAAGTTCTCCGGATCAACTTTCGCTAAGACTTCAGGATCTATAGGTTCGTATGGATTGACAACCAGCGTGAGCTTAGAATTTCCTGTGAGAAAACTGCGATAAGCGTCGATAATTTCCGCACTGGGATGCACTCCGGATTTGCTAAACTCCATAGCCACGCGCGCAACATGATCTTGCAAATATTGCTGCTGTGTAGTTTTGACTAGTTTTGAACAGTACTCGATTTTACGCGCATTGAATGAGTCGTCTTCAAACGTGATTGAGAGATTACTCAGCCGCGGTGGAGAGTTGAGTAAAGCATCTACCGATAGCAAAACTCCGCCGGCAGGCGCTGAACCATCGAGGTAAAGCTTCCCCATTTCCTGATTGTCCAATTTGCCATAGAAGGAAAATGTTTTTGTTTTGCGGTTGAGGCCGTATTCAAAACGAAGATTGGCCGTTAGAGACTCATAACCCATGCCACGATAATCAGCTGACTTGAGTGCGCCCGCACCGCAGCCCCATAATCCTGCCGGTAAAAGTGCTGATGAGTTTGTACTCGACCCTCGTTTGCTGTCCCACCAGTCCGCGATGTCTCCGCCGAGAGGAATGTTGACGTGATTCACCGAGATTCTGAGTTGCTTCGGCAACGCTTCTTTATAAAAAGCTGTGATCAGGTCGAGCAGTTCGTGTGCTTCATTCCAATGTACGAGCACCGATCCAACTTGAATGGACTGATCGAAGCCAAGGGGTTTGTAGGTGATTCCATCAACGCCGATGGGGCCCAAAACGGGCGTGCGGATTCCCTCGTAATCTAAAGTGGCGAATTCGGAGACTCTAGTTTGAACGTTGGTCACGGCTGAATTGACTGAATACCAGAGAAATCCCTTTGCCGCACCGTACAGAACTACAGGGATGATGAGTATAAGAAAAATGAGATTACGCCATTTCATAATTGAAGAACCGTTAATCACTAGTTATTGCTAGAGGCCGGATGGGCTCAAAATTCTACGATTTGACGTCGAATTCGAACTCGTAAGCCACGCTGGAATACGTTTTTGAACCTAGATGCGGTGCACCGTAATAACTTCGTTCCTCTAATTTTAGTCTATTATTTTGATTTATCAGGAGAATAGTGGAACTACGTGTACCGTATACATTTCCTTGAATGAAGGCAGATGAGAGCAGGCGCTCAAACCCGATATCTATACCAGTATTTGGTAAATCATGGTCCGCCGCAGCTTTTGTATCACTCAGCAGGTTAAACAAAGAATCACAGCTTAAGGCTCTGCGTTGCATTATCCTGGCCATCGCGTCTTTACCCCGGATAACTTTGGGCCAGGGAGTATCAATCAAGTGATTGCTGAGTCCATAGATGCCTGTGTCTAAAGTTTTTTGTTCGCAATGCCGGTTAGAAAAGTACCGCACTTCCCCGCGCACACCGAGCACAAGATTGAATCCGTTAAAATCATCAGCGCGAGATGTTAGTTCGTCCAGGTAGACTGCCGGCGGTTGGTCCGTTAATAAATAATCCAGAACCAGGGTGCCCCGCGACGTCGATCGGTTAATCTGGTCTGGTTCTCGATAATTGGTTATAGCCGCCCAGCGGCCCTTTTTAGAGACGCCGAACCAGGTACCGCCCTTGTGCAAATCCTTGCCCGCCACTACCTGGGGGTAGTCTTGCCAAAGATGCAGGTCGCGCGTTGGGCGATCGTAGTACTCGTCTCTGTTGGCCGCGACGATGAGCGGGTAATCTGGGTGGCAGTCAATCGCACAAAGAAACAAGCACATAGTCGGGCCGCTAAGGTAAAATTATCGCCGGTGGATCTGACGGGCGGAATATTACGCCTATGTGGCCGATCGACTGAACAGCTTCAGCACGAGTGGCGGCACAAATAGATTGCAATAATTCTTGCCTTTCCGCTCGGGGTACCGCCGGTAATTTCAATTTTATCAACTCATGGTGCCCCAGCGCCGCATCTACTTCCTTGATAAGATTATCGCTCAAACCTTTACTTCCGATGGAGACGATAGCCGCACGACTGTGAGCCAGTCCCCTTAAGTATCTTTTCTGTTTGCCGTTTAAAGCCATGATGAAGACTGGGGCATAGGTCTATATTTAGCTAACATTGATACATGATTGCGTTTGAGCTTTTGTCTTCGATCTTTCACCAGCAGCCTATGGCAAGCGTCGTGTCGGTTAGCGTGTGCTCGATTGGTATCTTTTCATGCTCGCAAGTGTGGCATAAATCGTGAGTCGTAGAAAACAAAAGCGCGGGGCATGGTTAGATCATGCTTGCCGCGACAGTTTCAATCGCCGTGCGCGACAACAAGGTTACCGTTCTCGTTCCGTTTTCAAGCTGCTAGAGATCGATCACCGCGACCGATTGATTAAAAGCGGCATGCACGTGTTAGAGCTGGGAGCCGCCCCCGGCGGTTGGACCCAATACGTGGCCGAAAACGTAGGGCCAGCTGGTACAGTCGTGGCAATCGATCTTCTGCCGATGGAGCCGCTTAACAATGTGCGCGTCCTGCGCGGGAATTTTGCTGACCCGGATTTTCAGTTGGATTACATCAGCACACTGGATGGGCCCGTGGATCTTGTTTTGTCCGATATGGCCCCCAATATTACTGGCATAAGGCAGGTGGATCAGGCGAATGTGCTGACGCTGCTAGAGCAAACGCTGCATCTTTCCACCTGTGTCCTCAGACAGGGCGGTAATCTTTTAATGAAAGTATTTGAAGGTCCAGAATTAAAGGACTTTCGAGCGAAATGTGACCGGATGTTCGGTCAAGTTCAGGTTCGAAAGCCGGTGGCGTCAAGGTCCAGAAGCCGGGAATATTATCTTTTAGCCCAAAGTTTGCTTCATACGACGCCCCGGATACGCTAGGATTGCGTTGTGTCTTTCGTTACATGCAGAATCTTCGATGAAGAGCAGCTATTTGGGGGCGCAGCGGTCCGGCAATTTACGTCACGGAGCCAGTAAGCCCGTGATTTTACAGTTAAAGCGTAGGTGTTAGTTTGAACAATTTGACGAAGAATCTTATTTTATGGCTGGTTATTGCCATGGTGTTAATGGCGGTATTCAACAATTTTGCGCCGAACAAGGCGGCGCAGAGCCAGCGTTTGGATTATTCGACCTT
>JAHEKE010000132.1 GCA_024638505.1 Gammaproteobacteria bacterium
TTTTATTAATTTTCACGTTAAATTGTGTAGTATATCCCGGCATTTTGTTAAATTTTAGCATTCATTTCGACAGCAAATTCTCCCACGCTATGCAGTAACCTAGGCGCGACCGCATGGCACGTGTCGCCTTCGGCGCGAGAAAAGCGATCCCCGTTCACCTGTTAGAGGAGGCGCGATATGTACGCTTTAGACGTAGCAACCGACACCGGTCTATCCCCGCAAAATAGAGTTACTGAAATCTTTCACCATCTTGGTATCCCCCGCAAAGTGCTCGAAAGTGGCGACCTGCCGGTCAGGTCTCCCATCGACGGGACGCAGATTGCGCGCATTGCCAGTGACAGCGCGCAGGCCACAGCGGAAAAAATCCAGCGCGCGCAGCAAGCATTCTTACAGTGGCGGGTAACCCCGGCACCAAAAAGAGGAGAATTGATCAGGCTGTTCGCCGAAGAACTGCGGCATCATAAGGAAACCCTCGGTGCACTGGTGACGTTGGAGACGGGCAAGATATATCAGGAGGGGCTCGGCGAAGTGCAGGAGATGATCGATATTTGCGATTTCGCCGTGGGCTTGTCACGTCAGCTGTACGGTCTGACCATGCCGTCAGAGCGCGCAGGGCACCGCATGGCGGAAACCTGGCATCCTATCGGCGTAGTCGGCGTGATCACCGCATTCAATTTTCCGGTTGCGGTCTGGTCGTGGAACGCGGCCCTGGCCCTGGTCTGTGGCAACGCCGTGGTGTGGAAACCGTCAGAGACGACGCCGCTGACTGCCTTGGCCTGCTCTCATTTGCTGCACAAAGCCATGCGGCAGCATGCAGACTGCCCATCGGATCTGCTGCAGGTTGTCACTGGCAACGCGGAAATCGGCCGGCAGCTGGCCGCCGACGATCGAGTGCCGGTGGTGAGCGCAACGGGCAGTACCGGTATGGGACGACAGGTGGCGCCCGTCGTGGCCGCCCGACTTGGCCGCAGCATTTTGGAGCTGGGCGGCAATAACGGCATGATCGTCACGCCGTCGGCGGATCTGGAGCTGGCGGTAAGAGCGATTGTTTTTGCGGCGGTGGGAACCACGGGGCAGCGCTGCACGACCTTGAGGCGATTGATTGTTCACAAAAGCGTTAAGGACGCCCTGGTGGCGCGATTGCAGGCAGCGTATCGCCAGGTCAAAGTAGGCGATCCTTTTGATCCGTCCACCCTGTCCGGCCCTCTGATCAACGAATCTTCGTTCGAGCGCATGCAGGAAGTATTGAGCGAGCTGCGCAGGCAGGGCTGTGAGGTATTCGGGGGGGAACGGGTCGAGGTTGCCGACTGTGCCGGTGGATTTTACGTCCGGCCCGCAATCGTGCAGGCGCCGTCCCAGATTGACCTGGTAAAAACCGAGACCTTCGCACCCATCCTGTACGTCATGGCGTATGAAGACTATGCCGAAGCGATTGCGCTGCATAATGACGTTCCGCAGGGCTTGTCTTCGTGTGTGTTCACCAGCAATCTACAGGAGGCGGAGACGTTTCTGTCGGCTGCCGGCAGCGATTGTGGTCTGGCCAATGTCAACATTGGACCAAGCGGAGCGGAGATCGGCGGGGCGTTTGGCGGAGAGAAGGACACCGGTGGCGGCCGTGAATCAGGCTCTGATGCCTGGAAAGCCTATATGCGACGGTGCACCAGTACCGTCAACTATTCATCCGAGTTACCGCTGGCGCAGGGTATCGAGTTCAATGTTGGCTGATGACGAAGTTCCTGCTGCCTGCGACCAATTCTAGGCGCGGCAAGTAAGTCTGTAAGTGATTTGCACTCGGAATTTATTAACCCGTCAGTTCTCTCAGTCCTTCGTCCAGGCCGGTATGAAGCCGGTCGAACAGATCGTTAATCTGGTCGTGGCTGATGATCAGCGGCGGGCAGATGCCGATGCTGTCACTGGGCAGGGGTCTGACCAGCAACCCGTTGGCCTGGGCACGCTGGGTGACTTTGAATGCGGCTTTGGTAGCCGGATCAAATGATGCTTTGGTCTCTTTGTCCGCGACGATTTCCAATCCTCCGATTAATCCTACGCCTCGCGCCTCTCCTACCAGGGGGTGATCACTGAGCTGCATTAAGCGCTTAAGAAACGTTGTAGAGACATCCCGCACGTGCTCGATAATGTTTCTCTCCTCGTATATGGCGAGCGTCTCTAAGGCCACAGCGCACGCTACCGGGTGGCCGCCGTAGGTGTTGCCCGTGCCGAATGCACCGTGTTTTTTACTTTGCTCGACAAGCGTTTGGTAGATCGGCGCAGATATCATCACCGCGCCGATCGGGAGGAAGGCCGCGGACAACTGTTTGGCACAGGTTATGATATCCGGCTTGATATCGTAAGTCTGGCAGCCCCACCAGTTGCCAGTCCTGCAGAAACCGCAGATGACCTCATCGGCGAGCAGCAGTATGTCGTACTTCTGCAAGACCGCCTGCACCTTGGCGAAGTAATTCGCCGGTGGTAACACGACCCCGCCGGCGCCCATTACCGGTTCCGCAACGAACGCCGCCACAGTCTCCGGGCCCTCATTCAAGATCAGCTGCTCCAGATTGTGCACGATCCGATCGGTGAACTGATCTTCGCTTTCGCCCGGATTGCCGCAACGATAGAAGCTTGGTGTATCAGTGCTCATCATCCGGTCCAGCGGTAGATCGAAATCATTTTGCATCAGTGGTATAGCGGTTAGGCTTCCGCCCGCCACCGTCACGCCGTGGTAGCCGCGTTTACGCGAGATCAGCTTCTTTTTTTCCGGGCGTCCCATGCCGTTGTTGTAGTACCAGATAATCTTGATCGCGGTGTCTATCGCCTCCGATCCTGAATTGACGAAGTAGGTCTTGGCCATGGGCGCCGGCGCGATGTCAATCAGCTTTGCCGCCAGGCGGGTGGTTACCTCGTTGGTGCGGTGTGCGAAGGAATGCGAAAACGGCAGGCGCTCGAACTGCTTCGTCGCCGCCGCCACCAATCTGGGTTCACTGAAACCCAGTGACGCACACCACAGTCCTGCCAGGCCCTCTATGTATTTGTTGCCCTGGTCATCCCAGACGTAAATACCTTCGCCCCGGTCGATGACCAGCGGCCCCTGCTGCTCGTGTAGAGAAAGATTGGTATAAGGATGAACGTTATAGGCGATGTCCGTCGCAGCGATATCATGAGCGTGTTTCATTGTCTGGTCCTTACTACGTGTTGTTGAAATTCAGCCGCCATGGCCTGCCCGCTAAATCCACAGACTTATTGTCCGACCCCTAGCAGTGCAACACTAAGCATGCTCATCGGGT
>JAHEKE010000068.1 GCA_024638505.1 Gammaproteobacteria bacterium
CAGATATCACCACAAGCCTTCCTGCGCTGGGCGCCCTATATTTTTTCCATCGGCCTTATTTTGTTGAGCCTGGTTTTGCTGGTTGGCATTGTCGGCAAGGGTGCGCAGAGGTGGTTGCACCTGGGTTTGTTTCGATTTCAGCCGGCAGAAATCATGAAGCTGGGAGTCCCCATGATGGTGGCCTGGGTATTGACGCGAAACCCTCTGCCGCTGAGACTGCGGGATCTTTTGCTTGTCGTTGCAGTGGTTATGGGCCCGACCGTACTGGTGATCCTACAGCCGGATTTGGGCACCGCTCTGCTGATTGCCGCGGCCGGCGTTCTGGCTATTTTTTTGGCCGGCATAGGATGGCGCTGGCTAATCGTTTTACTGGCTGCTCTGGCCGCCGCCGGCCCGTTGCTTTGGACCTTGCTGCATGACTATCAACGGCGCAGGATTATAACCTTGTTTGACCCCTGGTCGGATCCTCTGGGTGCGGGTTATCACACCATACAGTCCATAATCGCGGTTGGTTCTGGTGGGGTGAATGGTAAAGGCTGGCTGAATGGAAGCCAGTCTCATCTTGAATTCATTCCGGAGCGAAGCACTGACTTCATATTCGCTGTGTTTTCAGAGGAGTTTGGATTTGTCGGCGCGGCGCTGCTTATCGCTTTATATGTATTCATTGTGGGCCGCGGACTGTACATCGCGTTTTACGCGCAGGATACCTTTTCTCGCTTAATAGGTGGAAGCCTCTCATTGACGTTCTTCTTTTACGTATTCGTAAATATTGGCATGGTGTCCGGCACGCTGCCAGTGGTTGGCGTTCCACTGCCTCTGGTGAGCTATGGTGGAACCTCTATGGTCACCTTAATGGCGGGCTTTGGAATTCTAATGAGCATCCATACGCATCGAAAGCTGATGCCGCAGTGAATACGAGCGGTTTGCAACAGGGTTTTATAAATCATGCATGCCTATAGAAGCCCGGCGCTTGGTTGGCGGTCTAACAACATGGCCGCAGCGTATCTGCATATTACGGTTTTGACCGCGCGCTTTCTTCCTTTTCTCTTAATCGCCGCACTCTTTGGCTGCGCAGGCAAAGGAGGTTACTATAAAGATGATGGCCCTCCGCGCGGTGTGAGCTCCTCCGCGATTAGCAAGATACCCGATGCTGTGCCGAAGGCAGAGCCGCTGAGTAAGACGGGAAACAATCCGTATAAAGCGCTGGGCAGAAAATACTACCCGTTAAAGACGGCGGCAGGGTTCAGTGAGAGCGGTATTGCCTCCTGGTATGGAAAGAAATTCCATGGTCGCCGCACCTCCAGCGGAGAGAAGTACGACATGTTTTCAATGACCGCAGCGCACAGAGTTCTGCCGTTACCAAGCTATGTATCTGTGCGTAACCTCAGAAACGGAAAGACCGTTATCGTTAGAGTGAATGATCGAGGACCGTTTCTGCATAACAGAGTGATAGACTTGTCTTATGCCGCGGCCTACAAGCTTGGGATTGTTGCCACTGGAACCGGCCTGGTGGAAATCTCCACAGTGAATACGGACGTACGCAGAAACACTACCTTAGCTAAGGTGCCGGTTAGCTCGCGTGCGGTTTCCGCGGTAAAACTTTTTGTTCAGTTTGGCGCTTTCTCGATTAGATCGAATGCAGAAAATCTGCAGCGTCGGCTGTATGGTGACGGCTTTAATCCAACTATGGAACTGGGAGTGCACGACGGGCGTCATATTTATCGTCTACGCAGTGGCCCCTACAGTTTGGTGAGTGACGTCGACCAGGTCACTTTAAACGCTCAGCAATACGGGTATGAAACAAAACTTATCGTCGAGTAATCGGGAGTGAACGTGAAAGTCAAGGGTTGTTGCTTAATATTATTTTTGTATTTATCACTGATACGCGCACTGCTTGCGGATGAAATTCCATCGGACCTGAAAAGCACCTTACCTCCCCCCGAGCTGACGGCGAAAACCTGGATTCTTATGGATTATCACACAGGCTGGGTGTTGGCCTCGAAGGATCCGGATACGCCGATCGAGCCTGCCAGCTTGAGTAAAATCATGACAACTTACGTTGTTTTCCGCGAAATTAAGAATGGCACCATTAAGCTTGATGACATGGTGCACATCAGTAAGAAGGCGTGGAAAACCGGCGGCTCAAGAATGTTTATTGAAGTAGATACAAAGGTCTCTGTAGAGGATCTGCTGAAAGGCGTCATCGTTCAATCCGGAAACGATGCGGCCGTTGCCCTGGCCGAACACGTCGCAGGGTCGGAGGAGGCGTTCGCCGGTAGAATGAATGAATACGGTAGAAAGCTTGGCTTGAGCAGCTCTAATTTCACTAATGCCACCGGTCTTCCGCACCCGGAGAACCTCAGCTCGGCTAGAGATTTGTCCCTAGTCACTGCCGCAACGATTAAGGAGTTCCCGGACTACTATAAGTGGTACTCGCAGAAGGAATTCACCTATAACAACATCACCCAGCCCAATCGCAACAAGTTGCTGTACCGGGATCCGAGTGCAGATGGGGTGAAAACTGGATACACCAAAAGTGCAGGTTATTGCCTGGTTGGATCAGCTCAGCGTGATGGCATGCGATTGATCGCGTCGGTGACGGGAACCAAGAGCGGTGGCCTTCGAACCAGGGAAGTCCAGGCGCTGTTGGCTTACGGCTTTTCCAGCTATAAGTCTATCAAGCTCGCCGAACGGGGCAGCGCGATAGATCAGATTAAAGTTTTTATGGGCGACCAGAAGCAGGTTGGCATTGGGGTTGCGGAGGATCTGTATTTCATTGCGCCGCCGGAACAGGAAAACAATATTCGAGCGGTAGTAGACGCGCCGCCATCGACGGTCGCACCGCTGGCAGCTGGTCAGGAACTGGCATCGCTAAGCGTGATGCTGGGCGATAAACAGCTGGCACAAGTTCCCCTCAGCGCTATTTCTGCAGTCGGCGAGGGCAGCTGGTGGGAGCAGGCGATTGATTACGTGCTGCTATGGTTTGAGTGATGGCATGCTCAGACGGAGAACCTTTTGAATAAAGGAAAAAACGGGAGCAACGGTCAAAATGCGCCGCATAGGGATTATGATCCGTTTGATGCTCTGGAGTACCCGTGTCGATTTGAGATAAAGGCGTTAGGCAAACTCAGCAATCGCTTCAACGCATTGGTGCAAAATATTGTCTGCAGACATATTGAGCAGGATGATTTGCTGCGCAGTCAGACTCGCCCCAGCCGTTTTGGCAAGTACGCAGCGATAACCTGTATTATACGGGCAAAAAACAAAGAACAGATCCGAGCTATTTATGGAGATCTGGCTGCGTGTCCTGAGGTCCTAATGACTTTGTAGCATGCTCGCACTCATTTGACTGACGTGATTACCAGTTTGCTTCGCCCCCCATCCGCTCGTTAGCGATACGAACTTGTGGCTGACATCATCATTCGCGAGCTAGGTTTAACTCGTTATGTTGAAACCTGGCGTCGAATGCAGGCTTTTACTGAGCAGAGGAGTGTCTATACGGAAGACGAAATCTGGCTGGTGCAGCATTACCCTGTGTTTACCCAGGGTCTGAGTTGCTCCGCCACTCCTTTGCAGGCAACCGATATCGAGGTGATCCATACCGATCGAGGTGGCCAGATAACGTATCATGCTCCCGGCCAGCTGGTGGTCTATCCTCTTATTGATCTACGCCGGCGCAGCATCGGCGTGAAAAAGCTGGTTACCGCGCTGGAGCAGGTTGTGATCGACTATCTCGCCGGGCATAACCTCCAGGCCCACAGAATCAGCGGAGCACCGGGCGTATATGTTAATGGTGAGAAAATCGCGGCGCTGGGGATACGCGTGCGTCGCGGCGCATCATATCACGGTCTTAGTTTCAACATTGATATGGATTTGTCTCCGTTTCTGCTGATTGATCCATGCGGGCACCAGGATCTGGTTGTTACTCAGCTCGGAGCTTTGGGCGTTAGCAGAAGCGTCGAACAGGTGCAGAGGGACGTGGTACGTCGACTGATTCAAATGCTTAGTCATTAGCTCCGGCTGTTCGTCACTTTTTCAGCTAGCTTGCCGTCATGCCGCATTGGCAACACGACTTTGTGTTTTTGCCGCCTCCCAGCCAAGCAGTAATTTCTTGCGCAGAGGTCCGGCACGGTAGCCACCCAGAACGCCGCTGCTCTGGATGACTCGATGGCATGGAATCAGGTAATGCAGCGGGTTGCTGGCCACCGCGTTGGCCACCGCGCGAGACGCCCTTGGGCGGCTTATCGCCCGCGCAACCTGCTGATAGGAGGTCAGCTGACCCATCGGTATGCGTAACAGCGCCTCCCATACCTTGAGTTGAAACGGGGTTCCCTTTATGACGGTGTACAGCGGCCGATCAACCCGGCGCGTCGAAAAAACACGTTCGCACAAATCCTTAGTTCGTTCGGAATTGAGTTCGAATGTTGCTTTTGGCCAGTTGCGCTGCATGTCGGCGACGGCTTTTTCTTCGCTTGCATGGATGAAAAGTAGACTGCACAGCCCACGATCCGTTGACCCAATGAGGCATGGTCCAAACGGAGAGGGATGAATACCGTAGTGAATGGTCAGCGCACCACCCAGGGCGCGATACTCAGCAGGCGTAACCGCTTCGCATTGGATATACAAATCATGCAGACGACTCACGCTTGACAACCCCGCGGTATGAGTAGTGTCGAGCAGGCTCTGCTTGGAGTCCCGCAGAATCTGTTTGGTGTGCTGTAAAGTGAGGTATTGCAGGAAACGTTTTGGACTGATGCCGGCCCAGCGACTGAACAGTCGTTGAAAGTGCGAAGTGCTGAGACCGATGTAATCCGCGACATCACTCAACTCCGGCTGTTCCTCATTATGCGTTTCCAAATAGTGAATGGCTTGCGCAATTCGCTCGTAGTCTTTAGCTAGCGTATTAAGGTTCGTTTTCATGTTCGTATTCTGTCTGTTCCAGTCGCAGACGCCAATCCGATTCTTGCTTTTTATGCGTGTAACTATCCGTCTGGTCCGCGCCCACCGGCTGATCAGGCCGGGGAGTTTGACAACCGTTCGTTCAGCTCTCTCAGTCGGTCGCGGGTCCCCACGTCTATCCAGGTGCCGGTAAATAGTTCACCACTGACTGCACGCTGTTGAATCGCCTGATTTAACAGCGGTGCAAGTGGAAACCGTTCAGCGGAGGCATTGTGAAACAACGCGTGACGATACACACCGATACCGCTGAAGGTGAGCAACTGACCGGCATGTACTTGCGTCGCGGCACACACCTGGCGTCCCTTGAGTACAAAATCACCTGCAGCGTTATGCGCTGGATTTTGCACCAGAACGATGTGGGCGAGGCCATCTATTTCTTGCGGCAGGTTCGCAAAATTATAGTCAGACCAGATATCGCCATTCACTACGACGAACGGATCGGACTTTAGTAAAGGCAGAGCTTTGCATATCCCGCCCCCGGTTTCCAGGGCACCCCCTGGCTCAGCAGAGTAGTGAATATGTAATCCGTATCTCGATCCGTCTCCCAGGGCATCGCTAATCTGGTTCCCAAGGTGTGCATGATTAACCACTACATCATGCAGGCCAGCATCGGCCAGGGCGTAAAGAAGATACTCGACCAGATGACGTCCGCCGACCCGCAGCAGTGGCTTGGGCGTACTATCGGTGAGTGGGCGCAGCCGCTCACCACGTCCGGCCGCCAGAATCATTGCATGCATGATTGGGGGTGAAGATCCTGCAGCATATGGCAAAAGGGAAGGAGGTCATCATATTCACGACAAACCCGCACCAAATACTGCCAGACCAAAGGTAAATCATTCAGATAATGGGATTTTCCGTCGCGGTGAAACAACCTGGCAAATATTCCGAGTACCTTTATGTGCCGTTGCACACCCATGAGGTCAAACCACGCTATGAACTGGTCTTTGTTGTCGCTGAGCGGCAGGCCTGACTGTATTGCCAGCGATTGGTACCCAAGCGCCCACGCGCGGACCCGCTCCTCCGGCCACGCGATGTAGCAATCTCGCAGAAGCGAAACCAGGTCGTAGGTTATTGGCCCGGTCACTGCGTCCTGGAAATCAAGAATCCCCGGATTATTGCGCGCTGTGCGCATCAGGTTGCGTGAATGATAGTCGCGATGCACCCATACCCTGGGCTGCTCCAGAGCGCTGCGGCAGAGCCGGTCGAAGGTATCATCGATGATTTTCTGCTGCTTTCGGTCCACCCGCGCGTTCATGTGTTGTCGCACGTACCATTGTGGGAAAAGCTCCATTTCAGAGCGTAACAGCGCTTGGTCATAGGGCGGAAAGAAATCCGGATCCGTAAATGTTCCTGTCTGTAGCACAATCAGGGCTGCCAGGGCGTCTCCATACAAGCGTTCTACATTGCTTTCATTCAGACACTGCAAATACGTCGTGCGGCCGAGATCCGTCAGCAGGGCAAATCCCTGATCCCGCTCAACCGCCATAACTTGCGGGACGTTGAGGCCTATCTGCGCGAATCGCTCGGCCGCTTTGATGTAAGGCTGAATTTCCTCCGCGTCTGGCGGCGCGTCCATGGCAATATAGGTGTGATTATCTACTTCAATCCGAAAATATCGT
This sequence comes from Gammaproteobacteria bacterium, assembly GCA_024638505.1. GTDB lineage: Bacteria > Pseudomonadota > Gammaproteobacteria > Arenicellales > JAANXG01 > JAHEKE01. The sequence continues at coordinate 6,579 of JAHEKE010000068.1, forward strand.
CGAAAGCTCGCGTCTTCAGAGGCAGGATACAAATTTAGCTCCATTCCGTTGAATTGGGAATTAATCCACTTTGTTAAGGCTTTCAGTCTTTTATCCAAAAGTCCAGAACCTCTATAATCCGTGATTCGGGTTTCAAAAGAATGGCTACGGGATAGATTCGATACTGTCGAAGAATCCAAACAACTTGCAGCTTAATTAAAAAAGGGGCGTAGATTTTATGCGATTTTTCGGCCCAGATAATAAACATTTTCCCTTCTCACAGTTCGTGCGCGCGCTTTATACATGGTTAGCTTATACCGTTGGTATAGGTTCAATGCTGTTTGCCACTGCGACGTACGCGGATGTCTGTGCCCCGGATACTATTTCCCGACCTGCGCCGGCTGAAGTGCCTGAAGGGGAGCCCATTCCCATAGAGATGGAGGGGGATGAGGTCGTGTCGGTAAAAGACGATACCGTAACGATGCGGGGAAACGCACAACTCATACGTGGTAAGGAAGCGGTGTTTGGCGACTTGTTATCTTATTCCCGCAAGAGCGACGAATTGAAAGCCGAAGGCAATGTGGTCCTGTATTCTAGGGATGGAGATAGAATTAGCGCGGACCGCGTTGAAATGGAGGTGGAGACGCATATTGGCGAAGCGGAAAACGTTGATTATCGCATTGCTCACAGGAACCGCCCGCATACCGATCCAGAGAAAGTGAACATACGTGCGCGCGGCCAGGCAGGTATGGTTTTCCTCGAGGGGCATGACGTGACCCGCCTTAAGGACGTCACCTACAGCACTTGTGCTGAGGGCAACGACGACGTCATAGTCAAAGCCAAAGAGCTGACCCTGGATCAGGCAACCGGTAGAGGTTTGGCTAAGAACGTGTCCGTTCGCTTTAAGAAATTACCTATATTTTACGCACCTGTGCTCAGTTTCCCCATTAGTGATGAAAGAAAGACCGGTTTCTTGTTTCCCAGCTTTGGCTTTGAGGAAAAATCGGGCTTTGTGTTGCAGACACCCTACTATTTGAATCTTGCGCCCAACTATGATGCGACGTTGTATCCAAGACTGTATGCAAACCGGGGCGCACAGTTGGGGGGCCAGTTCCGCTATCTGACGCGATCTTCCGATGGTTTTGTCTATGGTGAGTATATGCCCTCGGACAAGGAGTTCGACGACAAGGACCGCGGCGCCTTTACCTTTGAACATAGCCAGAGTTTCAGCGAGCGCTGGGATGGGGATATCGACCTCAACTGGGTATCCGATGACGAATATTTCGACGATTTCAGCAACGATATCCAGATCTCGAGCGCTACTACACTACCGCAGGCGGCAAACTTACGGTACAGCGGCGATATCTGGCGGATTGGTGCCAGCGTGCTGGCTTATCAGACTATCGACCAGGACATCCCCACCAGTTCCGAACCTTACGACCGACTGCCCAGGATAACGGCCACAGCGATCTGGCCTCAATCTCGTTATGGCGTGCGCATGGGGTTTGACTCGGAACTGCATAATTTCAGGCACGATGAGTTATTGGAGGGCTGGCGTTTGGACGTGACGCCGAGCGTACAAAAGCGGTTCGAGCGTATCTGGGGATTCACCGAGCCCAGGCTATCCTTCCGGGCGATCGGGTACAACCTGAATAATGTCGATCCAGGCGAAAGCAGTGATCCCTCGGTAGGGCTGCCGATTTTCAGCTGGGACTCAGGAATCTTTTTCGAGCGTTCTACAAGCTGGCAGAAGCAACCATTTATTAATACGCTGGAACCGCGCATATTCTACGTTTATATCCCGGAACAAAACCAGGACGACTTGCCAGTTTTCGATACCGGCAATATAAACCTGAACAACTTCGGCAATATATTTCGTGAAAGCCGCTTCTTCGGTCGAGACAGGATCGGTGATACAAACCAGGTGACCGTAGGATTAACCAGCCGGATGATTGAGGCTGAGAGCGGCAAAGAGTGGATGCAGTTCAGTCTTGGGCAGATATTTTTCTTCGAAGATCGAGAGGTGCAGCTGCCCGGAGTCGCACCGCAAACCGAGAAAGAGTCCGATTTTCTTGCAGAGTTGAGAGCCGACCTCACCGATAGATGGGGAGTCTATGGGTATCTGCAGTATGACTATGAGGACAAAAACGTGAGCGAGGGCAAGGCGGATTTGAGGTATAAAACGCCCAGTTCAGTCTTAGATCTCGAGTATCGATTTTCACGCGGCCAGGAAGAGCAGGTTCGGGCACACGCTTTGTTTCCATTCGCGCCGCGTTGGACACTGATATTTGATGATCGTTATTCCATTCGAGACAGGGAAAATTTAGAGATATCGCTGGGCATTGAATACAATGGCTGCTGCTGGCGTACAACGCTGTATGGCCAGCGCCGGCGTCGATCGGATTCAACATTTAGAGATGCTGTTATCCTGGAGTTTGAACTGACGGGACTGGCGACGATACGCTCGGGATTTTAAGTTAAGTACCGGATGACTCATTAATTATCAGGCAGTTATTTTCGAATCGAGATCTGCATGTTTCGTCGCTTCGGGCTTTTTCTGACCGCCTTCTTGTTTCTACTCTGCAGTACTGCCTACGCCGCGAGCGTGGACAGAGTCGTTGCCATTGTTAACGACGATGTCATTACCCAGATAGAGCTCGAAAATCGCCTAACGGGGCTGTACGCGGAGATCAAGGCCAGAGGGGCGACTGCTCCACCTGAAGACGTAGTGCGTAAGCAATTGCTTGAGCGCATGATCAACGATCGGCTTCAGCTGCAGGCGGCAGATAGGCTGGGCATAGACATCAGCGAGCAGGAACTGGATGCTGCGGTGATGACCGTCGCGCAGAACAACAAGATGACGTTACGTCAACTGCGAGAGGCTTTGGCACAGCAGGGGATAACTTATCAGGTATTTCGAGAAAGTATAAGAACCGATATGGTGATTAATCAGATATTCGTCCGTCGAATCAGAAACAGCGTGATCGTTACTGAAGAAGAACTTGACGACTTTATTGACAAAGGTGGCGGTAGAGCAGATGCAAGAGAGTATGATGTATCTCATATTCTAATTCGCGTGCCGGAAACCGCTAACGCCAGTGAAGTAGAAACGGCAAGACGCAAAGCGGAGGAAGCAAAGTCCCGTCTGAACCAGGGTATGGGTTTTGCTGAGGCGGCAGCGACATTTTCAGATGCGCCTGATGCGCTGGAAGGAGGGCGATTGGGATGGCGCGAACCGAGGCAGTTACCCGAGCTGTTCACCCAGGCGTTGAGCGCGGTCGATGTTGGGCAGAGCACCGATATTCTACAAAGCGCCAATGGATTTCATATTCTGCACGTGAATGATGCGCGCGGTGCCAATGAGACTGCGGTGACGCAAACCTTGGTAAGGCACATTCTGATGCGAACGGATGAGTTTTTATCCGATGACGAGGCTGAACATCGCCTGCAGCAGCTGCGCGAGCGGATATTGAACGGCGAGGAGTTTTCAGAGCTGGCGAGGATACACTCTGACGACACCCTGTCAGCGGCGAAGGGCGGTGAGCTTGGCTGGGTCAGCCCTGGCGAGGTGGTGCCGGCTTTTGAGGATGTAATGCAACAGTTGCAGCCCGGAGAAATCAGCCAGCCGGTGCAAAGTCCATTTGGTTTTCATATTATCGAGGTCTTGGACCGACGCCAGAAAAACATGGGTGAGGAAGCAACCCGCGCTCGGGCAAGAGCCCAGCTCGTGGCGCAGAAATCAGATGAGAGATATGAGCAATGGTTACGCCGGTTGCGCGACGAGTCGTTTGTGGAGATCCTGGAGAAGTAGCTCTGAACCTTAGAGCGCGTCTTGATCAGTCTCTCCGGTTCGAATGCGTATCACTTGTTCCAGATCGGTAATAAAGAGTTTTCCGTCCCCTATTTTATCGGTTTTAGCGGCACTCGCGATCGCCTCCAAAACACGGTCCAGCTGTTGATCATCCACTGCGACTTCGAGCTTGATTTTGGGCAGGAAATCTACCGCGTACTCAGCACCGCGATACAGCTCGGTATGCCCCTTTTGTCTGCCGAAACCCTTGACTTCCGTTACGGTCATGCCGCGTACACCGATATCTGCTAGGGCGTCCCGCACATCATCTAGTTTAAAAGGTTTAATCACAGCGGTAACGAGTTTCATTGGCTTACTCCATACGTTATTGTTGCAGGCATTAACGCACGAAGTATGCCAGGTTGGGAACCGGTATTTGTCTCATAAATGCAGTTGCTGTTCACGGCTGAGTGCACTATTGCCGGGCAAACGGGCCTCGGTGCGCACTGATATTGTGCCTGGCCACCAGACCTAGCGTGGTAACATTAATAAATGGACAAAGCACAAAACTTGTTTGATCGGATATCTGAAGCAGTAGCTACGGTGATGCCTGCAGACATGTCCGAGGATGTTCAGCAGAACATCAAAGCTCGCGTGCGCGGTGTCTGTGAGAGTTTGAACCTGGTCACCCGGGAAGAGCTTGAGGTGCAGGAAGCGGTGCTGCAGCGTACCCGAGAAAAAATTGAAAAACTCGAAGCGCATGTGCGTGAGCTGGAAAAGATGCTGCAACAGAAAAAGGAATAGTTATTCAAGCCCACAAGGCCAATACAACGTTGCGTTGGCCAATCAGCCAGGGAGAGGCGAAATGTCACTTGCCATTGTATTTAGCCGAGCTCAAGTCGGAGTGTATGCACCTTTAGTCACGGTAGAAGTACATCTTTCCAGCGGCTTACCCCGCTTCACAATTGTTGGGTTACCGGAGACAACAGTTCGAGAAAGCAAAGATCGAGTGCGAAGCGCGCTGATCAATTCCCGCTTCAAGTTTCCGGCAAGAAGGATTACGGTGAATCTCGCACCCGCAGACTTGCCGAAAGAAGGTGGACGTTACGATCTCCCGATCGCCATCGGTATTTTGATCGCCTCCGGTCAAATTCAATGCGGAGAACTTGCCGAGTATGAGTTCATTGGTGAACTCGCATTGAGCGGTGAGCTGCGCGCGGTCAGAGGGGCACTACCGGCGATCATTGCCGCCAAGCAAAGTCACAGAAAAATTCTGCTGGCTGAGGGTAACACCAGTGAGGCAAGGTTGATCCGTGATGCGACAGTGTTTGCCGCGGGGCACCTCTTGTGCGCAACTGAGCATCTGAACGCCCAAACCCAACTGCTTGCCGTGACGGCAGCTCTACCGCGGCACGATCGGACGGCTCTCGATTTGACGGAGGTACGTGGACAGGTATTGGCCAAGCGAGCTTTGGAAATTGCGGCGGCAGGCGGACACAGTCTTTTGATGCTCGGCCCGCCCGGAACGGGAAAAACGATGCTGGCAAACAGATTGCCGGGTATTTTGCCTGGTTTGAGTGAGAGCCAGGCCCTGGAGGTGGCGGTGCTGAGATCTTTGATCGGGATACGCGTCGATGTTAAAACCTGGTTTGTACCGCCCTTTCGCAGCCCACACCATTCTTCTTCAAGTGCTGCCTTGGTCGGTGGAGGCAGTAACCCAAAGCCGGGAGAGATATCGTTAGCGCACAATGGCGTTCTTTTTCTGGACGAGCTACCGGAGTTTAGCCGACACGTTCTGGATCAACTGCGCGAACCTATGGAGTCCGGCGTGGTGCACATTTCACGGGCGGCGCACCAGGTCTGTTACCCTACACGCTTCCAGTTGGTCGCAGCGATGAATCCGTGTCCCTGCGGTTGGGTTGGGGATCCTGCCGGGCGTTGTCGCTGTACTATCGATCAGATTCACAGATATCGCTCTAAGATATCCGGACCGTTTCTGGATCGTATCGATATTCAGGTAGAGGTATCCGCTGTGCCTCGACGCTATCTGCGCGCCGATAAGAATAAAGGTGAACCATCCTCTGCGGTACGGCGCCGCGTTTTTAGGGCGAGAAAGTTACAGATGAAGCGAGCGGGTAGCTTGAATCACCAGCTGGCAGGGGAGAGTCTGGAGCGAGTTTGCTCAGTGGACAGAGGAACGCAAAACCTATTGGATGCGGCGATGGACAAGCTGGGCCTTTCGGCCCGTGCTTATCATCGTATTCTCAAGGTAGCACGCACCATCGCGGATTTGGCCGATGAAAGTGCACTGACTGCAGCCCATGTTGGTGAAGCGATAGGTTATCGGATACTCGATCGAACACAGAATTGCTGGGATTAAGCCCTGCATTTTGCACGTTAACTCCAAGGCATCATCGACTTCTATGCCCAAACCCAAAAGCAATTGAACGGCCCTCAAGTTCTTCGTCCGCCTGTAAATCAAAGAGACTTTGGTTCTACGAAGAGAGTGAGTGCCGTATTTCGAGGGATTAAGGCTAATTTCCCTGATTCAAGCATCAACTGATCGAGCATACTGCCGGGTTGATAGGTGTAAAGATCCCTTGAGGCGCGTGGTCCCAGTTCAGCCCGTTTGATCCAACTCGAGATCGAATTTCTCGTTTGCTCGGTGATCTCGAATTGAACCGGTCGATTGGTTTTTTTATTGCCGGATAATTGCTCGATGCGCAACCTTTTCTCCATGTAACACGTCTTCAACTTTAAGTCTGATGAAAGGAATCCCCTATTTTGTATCCTAATAATGCCCGCTTTTGGGT
>JAHEKE010000133.1 GCA_024638505.1 Gammaproteobacteria bacterium
AGGCGCCACTATCGTAATAGGCTTGGGTTCGCCACCATTTGATATAGGCATCCGCCATAGCGATCCGACCGAAGCGGCCCTGTTCCACTGCGGTCTTCAGGATTTGCGAGGATGCATTAAAGCGTCTCGGGAAAATACCCGCTAGCATCACGTTGTTTTCTGCGCAGACCGCAATCATCTTATCGACGCGATCGGTCGTAACCTCCAGCGGCTTTTCACAAATAATGTGCTTCCCAGCCTTGGCTGCCGCTGCAATTGGTTCCAGATGAAATCCGGAAGGTGTACAAACTGTTATGATGTCAATATCAGGTGAATTGATGAACGAGCCGTAGTCGTCAAATGGCGCGCAACCATGTTGCTCAGCGAAAGCATTCGCTTTTTCAGCTGATCTTGAATAGATACCCCTAAGCTCCGCGTGGGGGATGGCTTTTATAGCTTGGGCATGAAAATCCGCAATCATGCCTGCGCCGACGATGCCGAATCGATACATTTCGTCCACCAATGTTTTTGATGATAAGGCTCCAACAGAATATTCGAAGCCTGGATTGGAGTAATTTGAAGTTCAGTTATTATCAAGAGGGTAAGGAAAAAACGCAACCCGACCCCAGTATTGGGGGGCGTATGGCTGCCGAATTCCGGGGACACCCATTAGCCAGCAGGTGTCAATAAGCAATAGAACTCTTTTTGCGCGTCTCGCACAATTATTTGTCAACGAAGTACTGAGTCAGCGTCCAAAACGTTTCTTTTTGTGGTTACGGAACTGATCCGCACCAGACACCCATCAGGATCAAAGCACTCACCTAAAGCTGTATTGATGGATAAGGTGAAGCCCCTGTCTCATGTGAGACCCAGAAGATCATTGGTTCCCAGTCGTGTCCAGGAAGTATATAACAGTTTATATGGTTAACCCGAAGGTCCAGTCTCCGAGTGGCTCACGACTAAGGCGTATCAGTCAAACCGTTGAATAGATGAATGATAGGGAGTCCATTCAGTTTCATGGTTTCTAACCAGTCCCCGGGAAGGTGTCTCCCGATCATTCAAACTGTTAGCCAAACATCAGTTCAGGCTTAAACAATGTTTGGTCGCGCATGACGTAATACGCGGCTCTGGCCATCTTGTGGGCCAATGCTTTAGTGGCCAGCGCTGCATTTTTTTGGGCGCGTTTTCGCTGATAAAAACGGTGTGCTGTTGTGTTGTGCCGGATAATACTGTGAGCGGCCTCCACAAACGCCCATGATAGATATTTATTGCCATTTTTACGGTTGTTGTTCCCTTTCTTTTTCCCGTTGCTCAACCGTTTACTGTCAACGCAACGTGCATAAGAGGCGAAATTGCCGACCTTCTTGAACCGAGAGATATCACCGGTTTCCAGCATGATAGTCATACCAAGAATCTCCCCAATACCGTCAATTGTGGTCACAGACTGAAACTCAGGTCTCAGCACCGTTTCTTTCCTGACTGCCGTTTCGATGATGTCTATTTCTTTGTTCAGGGCTGCAATGACCACCAGATTACTCTTGATCGCCATACGAACATGACAATCCGATACGCTCTCCAGTAGCGAGTAATCGACCTGTTTGATGGCTTTGCAAGATACGTTATTACTGGTCGAGCGCCAAAGCTGATTTTGCGCACTGAGCATATGGGAAACTCGTGTTCTGACAAGTTGCAGGCGCTTTCGTAATAAATCCCGTACAGCACGTTCTGCTGGCGGATAGATATAACCGGTTGGCAGGATACCAAGTCGCATCAGATGTGCCAGCCAGAAGGCATCCGACTGATCATCCGTATTCTTGATGCCGTCATATTGATGAACTGCCGAGGTATTGACGAGTTGCAGGTCATAACCATGGTCAGCCAGGCCATCGACCAGCCAATACCAGTTAAACGTTGACTCTACAGCAACGGATTGCAGCCCAGCTCTAAAGGGCTCCAACGCCTTCAACACCGTTGAAAGATCATTGGGTAGCCTCTTCTGGAAGAGGATATGGTCGTTATCATCGATAACCACCGGGACATTGTTATTTGAGTGAAGATCAATAGCGCAGTACAGTGTCATAACAGCCTCCTTTAGTCGCTGTTGGTTTTGGTCGACACACAGTTTACTCCTCCAGAAGGAGGGGGCTACTGGAGGCTGGCTACATGATTTTCAGTTTACTTAATTATCTTCCGGTCTGGCCGTTTACCGCCTGACAAAACCCTGACAGATGAAAGTCCGCTTGGTAGCGTCTACTGCCGATTCTGAATCTCGGATACTGTGATTCTGAACACGCAGCTCGGTCCTACTTGCGGCCATTTGAATCGATAGTCCAACCGTCAGAGAAATGGGGGGATTACCCCTGACAGCCAACTGACGAGACCCGCCGGTTCCGTTAGTTGTTTTTATGTGCCGTGAAACTATTTAAGCGCTTTCAACAATTCGTCGGCGACGGCAGCCGATGAGCCAGGGTTTTGTCCTGTAATGATCAACCCATCGACCACAGCCAACGAATTCCAGTCTTCAACCTTTTGGTACAAGCCGCCTAATGCTTTAAGCTGATCTTCGACCAAATAGGGCACGACATCCGTTAACTCCACTGCGGCTTCTTCGGCGTTACTAAAGGCAGTGACCTGTTTACCTTTCACCAACGGATCACCATTCTGATCCCTGGCGTTTAGCAACACCGCAGGGGCATGGCATACTGCCGCGACAGGTTTTCCAGCAGCAATAAATCCTTCAATCAGCGCGATCGAACTTTTGTCTTTATGCAGGTCCCATAAAGGACCATGGCCGCCGGGATAGAATACCGCATCAAAATCTTCCACATTCAATGCTGCTAATTTAGCCGTGTTTGCCAGTTCATTCTGAGCAGTTTCGTCAGCGTCAAATCGGCGCGTATCATCGGTTTGAAAATCAGATTCGTGACTTTTGGGATCAAGCGGCGGTTGACCACCAAGCGGTGAGGCCAGCGTAACTGACACGCCAGCATCTTTTAAGCGGTAATAAGGGCAGGCTAATTCCTCCAGCCAAAAGCCCGTTTTTTTGCCAGTGTCACCCAGTTGATCGTGTGAAGTTAAAACAATAAGCACATTCATGAGGTAGCTCCTTTCTGGAAGTTGACTTATCCACTGTCATTGTGAGTTTAATCGTTACTTTGGCAAGAAATTATTCCACATAAAATTTGTATGTTGAATCGCATCGAATAGTGAGCAACTCCTGGGTCAATTTGGAATGCAAATCAACACGTAGGCGTGCCACTTGCGTTTTTTGGTCAATGCTTTGGA
>JAHEKE010000134.1 GCA_024638505.1 Gammaproteobacteria bacterium
TGGCCAGGCCGTTTTTAGGGGGTTTCGGGAGCCTGCGTCTTGAAAAATTTGTCGAACGCTGGCTGAAAAAGCTCAAGCTCGAGTGGGTCGATCTGCTGCTGCAAGACATGCGCAAGCCACTGAGCACAAAGCTTGCCAGCCGGGTGCAGCGGCTCAGGGACAGCGGCAAGGTGCGTTTTCTGGGGATGTCGAGCCACGATCGGTCGTTTATCGGCAGGAGCGTCAGCGAAACGCCGCCGGCAGATTTTTTTCACGCCCGCTACAACGCAGTGCACACCGGCGCCGAGCACGATATCTTTCCGCACCTGCCGGCCGAAAATCGCCCGGGCATCGTGATCTACACCGCCACCTGCTGGCGCAAACTCCTCAAGTCCAAACGCATGCCGCCCGGTGAGCGCCCACCGACCGCAGCCGAGTGCTATCGCTTCGTTTTATCTCATCCTGACGTGAACGTCTGCCTGACCGGGCCCTCCAACGCCGCGCAGATGGAAGACAATCTCAAGGCCATAGATGCCGGGCCCCTCGACGAGAATGAGATGGCCCGCATCCGGCGCATCGGCAAGCATATCCACGGGAAAGATTAAACAGGGGTTCCTGCCGTCGCCTTCCAGGCTATGGCGGGCAGGCAGGGTTTATCAAAGGCAGGCACAAGGCAAAAGGCCAGGGAATTCTGCCTGATTTCATATGCTAAATAAATGCAGCGACGCCCATTAAATGGCACCTACGGTTCCAGCTTATAACTCATAGCAGATAGCAGGTAGCTCATAGTCCATGCAAGGATTCAAGGAAGCTATGGGGTATGTATCCGGAAGGCCGGGCGGAGATGATTTTTCAATCATCAACATCAAGACTTTTTTGACCTGCCAGCGAACACAGGCGATATCTGTACTTTAGGTAAAGTAAGGATAATCACAATATATCACGACCTCGATGATATCTGGTTATTTACGGGGGATATCTCCAAAATCTTCTCTGGTACATCACCGGCATCTGGCACGTATTTACAGGTTTGACACAATATCTGATCTGCGGTATTCAAATTTTACCATTTTACCATTTTACCATTTTACCTTGCCTGGCCATCATCTAAGCTGCATAAACATTAATTGAGGGCACATAATTGTTATGCCCGGAGGGCTTCAGAATGAATACATCCAGTCAACCTTCGAACGACAAATTATTTGTGGCAAGAGCACTCGAGGCAACCATCCATATAGGCGTCGTCGTTCTGCTCCTTTATTGGTGTTTCAAGATCGGTCAGCCGTTTATTCAGATTATCGTTTGGGGCATCATCATTGCGGTTGCAATCCACCCCGGCTACCACCGGCTGAAATCCGCCCTAAATGGACGTGGCCGTCTCGCGGCAACCCTGATAACGCTCTTCGCACTAATCGTCCTGCTCGTCCCGGCGACTATGCTTTCCGAATCTCTAATCGACACCGTACAGGCGTATTCAGCACAAATCGAAGCCGGGACGCTAAAAGTACCTCCACCGTCGGAGAACATCAGATCCTGGCCGGTCATCGGCGAACCTTTATACAAGTTCTGGAGCCTGGCCTCGAACAATCTCGGAGCTGCCCTGAGCAAGATCACTCCGCAGCTCAAAAAGTTTGGTATCCCGCTGCTGTCTGCGGCTGCGGGTGCCGGGATCGGGATCTTAAAGTTCGTGGTTTCGATCATTATCGCAGGTGTTCTGCTGGCAAATGATGCCGGTGGCGGGCAGGTTGCGCGGGCAATTGCTACGCGGCTCGCAGGTGAAAAGGGGACAGAGTCCGTCGAACTTGCAGTGGCGACTGTGAGAAGTGTTACCCTGGGTATTCTGGGCGTTGCACTAATCCAGACGCTCCTGGCAAGCTTTGGTTTTCTTTTAGTCGGCGTGCCTGGCGCGGGGCTTTGGGCTCTGTTGGTACTGATTCTCGCAGTGGTTCAGCTTCCCACTATTTTGGTTCTGGGCCCGATTATTGTCTACGTGTTCTCCACCAGCAGTACGGTCATCGCTGTTGTTTTCGCGATCTGGAGCATCCTTGTCGGTATATCTGACGCCTTTCTTAAACCCCTCTTGATGGGTCGTGGAGTCGACGTTCCCATGCTTGTCATCTTCATTGGAGCAATAGGCGGGTTTATGACATCAGGCATCATCGGCCTTTTCGTTGGCGCAATAATTTTTTCACTTGGATATAAGCTTTTCATACTATGGCTTAATATGGAAATGCAGATGGAAGCAGAATCATCCGAAATTGAGTAGTGAACTTCGAGCGAGGCTTATATTATTAGCTGCCTCGATTGCAAACTGTAAAGTAGGGGACGCCCATTAAATGGCACCTATGGTGCCAGCTCATAGCTCATAGCAGATAGCTGATAGCACATAGTCCATGCAAGGACGCAATGAAGCTATGGGGTATGTATCCAGAAAGCCGGTCGGAGATGATTTTTACAATCATCAAAACCAGGATATGCTTGACATGCCGTCTAACACAGATGACATCTGTACTTTAGGTAAAGTACGGATATTTTTCAATATATCCAAACCTGACAGAACAATAAAATTCTGCTGAATTAATATATTATTGACACAAATACCAGTTTTAGATATTTGATAGTCAGCCGTGCACTCGCGGAAGCTCAATCTCACCTGAACTTGATCTGACCTCATCTTCATTTCATCTGCTGTTTAAATTAGACTGATTTGCGAAATCTAAACTTCTGATTTGCTTTCCAAGTAACAGATACCTTCCTTAGAATTTAACCCAAAACTTAGGTTAAGGCATATGGAAAACCCCCTTAAATTGTGCCTATCTTGCTCCTCACAGGAGGTTTTTTTATCCTGTTGGGAGTGAGTCAAAGTTTTTCTTGGAAGTTTCTGTAACCCATAGCCCAAGAAAAGGAGGTTGCTATGCCAATCATTTTTATTGATACTCAACACCCGCATTATAAAAATAAGGAGGTCGTGGAGACTTGGCTTAAAGCCATTGAGAAACACCCTCGACCTGAGGATTTATTTACACCCTTAATTGAAACCGCAGTTAAGAGTAGCAAAGATGGACTAAGAGTATTGTCAGCATATCAAACTAATCCTGGTAAATATGAGGAAGCGGCAGCGTATTTTGCGAATTTCATGACTGAATTTTTTGAAATTGAAGGTTATTCTTACGATTTTAGTACCTGGATGACAATCGAGGAAGCTATGGGATCAATAGACCAAAAGCCACCCGAACGATGAGGAAAGGAGATACACA
>JAHEKE010000069.1:0-1712 GCA_024638505.1 Gammaproteobacteria bacterium
GCCGGCGACGGATTGATGGCTTTGTACGGATTGCGCCGAGGTCTGCGCCAAGGATGCCGCGATGCACTGCGCGGTGCCGCTGCGATGCAGGAACGAATCGTTCGGTTGAACAGGTATTTCACGGGAGAGCTGACCCAGCCTCTGCGTATCGGTATCGGTATACACTGCGGCGAGGCAATTGTTGGCACTATGGGTCCGCCGCGCTCGCCTAACTATTCTGCGATAGGAGACAACGTCAATACCGCCGCTCGGCTGGAGTCTTTGAGCAAAGAATTAGATTGCACGCTGGTTGTATCGACAGCAGTCATTGATCATGCCGGTTACACGATCAAGGCACCGCTGCACTCGGTAACCGTGCGCGGGAAAACGCAGGCTCTGGAAGTCTATGCCGTAAGCGAGGAAGCGCTATCGACTCTAGGTCAATCCCTTGAGCAATGATAACCTTGGCTTGAACCCGCCTGTCTGGAGGCGCTGATTTTGGCTGATTGGAGATTACCGATGATAAGAGGACTGCATCACAACGCATACCGCTGCCGCGACGCTGAGGAGACACGAAAGTTCTACGAAGATTTTCTTGGCTTGCGCCTGGTCAATGCGTTTGAAATAAATGAAACGAAAACGGGGCGGGAAACTAAAGTACTGCATGCCTTCTTCCAGTTGGGCGATGGATCATTTCTAGCTTTCTTCGAGGCGCCAGATCAGCCCTTCGAGTTCAAGGACCAGCATGACTATGACCTGCACATCGCGCTGGAGACCGATGAAGCAACACTGCTTAATATGTTCGAACAGGGTAAAGCCAAAGGCATTGAGACCAGAGGCATATCGGATCACGGCTTCATTAAATCGATCTATTTTCGTGACCCGAACGGCTACGTCATAGAATTAGCCACGCCAACCCCGTCGGACAGCGATCCATCAATGGAAGAGAAGTCGACGGCAGCGCGGCGCGTACTGGATTCATGGCAGGCATCGAAGTAAGCGCACAAGGTTAGAGGACGAAGTTTATAATTTTAATGTGGGGCGTAGGTAAGCATGCAACGATTAACATTTTTTTTTACAGGATTGTTCTGTATTGGTATCGTCTTCGCCGATGATGATTCAGCGGTCAGTTATGACCGGGTTTCGCTGTCAGTCAGCGCGGAAAAATACGTTGCTAATGACAAAATTAGCGCACAGATGTATGCCGAGCGCGAGGGTGAAGACGTGTCGCAGATCGCGTCCGAGGTTAACCAGAGTATAGCGTGGGCATTGGACGTGGTACGGGGTGTCGATGAAGTTACTGCGCAGACCACAGACTACTACTCACATCCTGTCTACCGGGAGCAAACCGCAATTGGTTGGCGCACCAGGCAGTCGATCAAGCTGGAAAGCCGAAACGCAGCGCAGCTGAGTCAGCTCATTGGAGAGCTGCAGCAGCGGCTTGCGCTGAGCTCTCTCAGTTACAGCGTCTCACACGAAGTGCGGGCGAGAGAAGAGAATGCGCTCATCACGCGGGCGCTATCTTCGTTTCAGCAGCGGGCGCAGCTGATCACGAAACAGTTGGGACGTTCCAACTTTCGTATCGTACACATCGATGTGGTAACGGCAGACGCACCCCACCCTCAGCATCTGTCACGGATGGCTGTTACCATGGAGGCAGCAGACAGTACCGCATCACCTGCCATAGAAAGTGGCGTACAGATTGTGCAGGTGCGGATAAACGGTACCATAGA
>JAHEKE010000069.1:1812-10638 GCA_024638505.1 Gammaproteobacteria bacterium
TGACGATACTGAGCCTCAAGACCGACTTCTTCGCTGCTCAAATCCGGGTCTAACCTGTAGTAGGAAATCAAGGCTTTTTTTGGATCGCGGATCAGGTAGGTGCTTTTCATCCTTTTTAAAAAGGGCGCATCCTTAAAAATATAGTCTGCTACGTAGTAGCACATATCCTTAACAAACACCGTATTGCTCTCTGCCGCGCGCAGAATCATGCGCTTAATGTCGGTATAGGATGTGGGATGGGATGAGTCTACGTCAAACCAAGCCAGTTCCTTTTTAGCATCATGCACGTAGTAGAGATAAATAAAGGGTTCGTGCAAAGTAGTCAGATCACCGCGCTCCAGCATGATCCGTTCCATCGCACTGGAAACGGAGCGCGGGTGTGACCATAGAAAGATGATATCGTTAGTTTGATCCAAGCAAAGTCATATATCGTGATGCGCAGCTAGCTCCTGCAACAAAAACCGCGCCTGCGGGCCGACCTCGTAGTCGTTCTTTACATAGCGCAGTGCGTCGGCTGCCTCGGCGTAACGCTGCTGCGCGGCGTAGGCTTTAGCTAAGCCAATGTAATATCCGGGGACACCGGGCTGTGCCTCCGTCAGCCACCGATACACGTTGACAATGGCTTGCTGATCGTCATCCTCTTTCAATTGCTGTACGTACTCGCCGAGTATCGTGTTTGTCTGGCCGAGGATCAGATCCGCCACGCCGGCGCGATGTTCGTATTGGTATGCCTGCTGCAGCGATTGGACCGCCGCAAACTTGTCCCCGCTCTCCCTGTAAGCCTGGCCCAGCATGATCAAAGCCTCCACGTCGGTGAAGTAAATGCTGACGTACTGCCGCAACAGCGACACGGCCAGAGCAGTATCCGCGCGCTGAATCAGGTCGGAGGCGTGGTCGAGCATCAGTTCGCGATAGGTCGAACTGAGCGCGACACTCGTGCGGGTGTAGAGATGATCATAGGCCTCAACGGCCGACTCGAACTCCCGCCGCGCCAACAGGAGGCTGAAGGCGTCAAGTGTGGTTGCATCCGCCTGGCGCACAGGCAGCGAGTTGGTGCTTCGCTCCACATCTGTATCGCTCGGTCTGACCGGCTGATCTGTAACGGCTCGGGTGTGGACTGGTGAAGCGATTTGAACCGGTTTAGCTGTGCGCGTGCTGGCCTCTTTGCCCTCGAGACTAACGTACACGACGGCAGCGGCGGCGATCAAGACCAAGCTGACGCCCAGCACGCTGGCTATTCGCTTCGTCGCGCTGCGCGGCCGTATAAAGTCAGTGAGGTTCAGCAACAAGCGTTCCTCTGTCGAAGCCGTTGCTTTTAATAATACAGTAAATCCGCGATCTAAACGAAGACTACAGCGCCATATGATAACGGCCTGTGACGTCTATGGCAGAATGGAAACCGAAGAGGAGGAAAAACGTTCCCCCTCTTCGTCTACGTTTTAAGAATCGCGGCCAGCGCAGTTTCGCGGTCAAGCGTTTGCTGGGTTCTACTCTTTGAGTGACAGCACCCATTCAACCAGAGTTTTGGCGTCTTCTTCGCTGACCAAAGGATTCGGCGGCATGGGGATCTGACCCCAGTTGCCTGAACCACCGTTGCGCACCTTTTCCGCCAGCATGGCTACGTTTTCCGGCGTGTTCTCGTATTTCGCGGCGATATCCTTATACGACGGCCCCAGTATTTTTTTGTCTACCGTATGGCAGGCCAGGCAGTTACTTTTCTGGGCCAGCTCTTCACTCGCAAAAGCCAACTGTGGCAGCGTTAGCCATGTGGCGACTACAAATATCTTAACCACGGTTTTCATGTTTTCTTATCCCGTTAATAACTAAAGTGATTTGTTGTATGTCTGCATGAATTCTAGCTGGTGATGCTAGGCGACTCAAACCCGTTTTCCTTTGACCTAGATCAAGCAAAGTTGTACCGGAACGAACCTTGATATAGATCAACACGGATTTTCGAGCGCCTAACGATAATCAGCGTGGCAAAATGCAACTCAAATCCTAGGGGTCACGAATCCATGCGTACGTTCAAATCTTCCATCTCATTAAACTTTGGCGCAGCGCTGATCGCCATGCTGGCGGTGCAGGGTTTTGTGCTAGCACAATCTCAAGAACATTCCGGAACAGGAGAGACAGAGCTTCTTTATGAAGGCGCGCCTTCCGGCATCAGTCCGGAGTCGACCAAGGATATGGTTGATTCTGAAGGACCACCCATGACGATGGAAGAGTTTTCGCGCAGTAAAAAGATTTTTTTCGAGCGCTGTGCGGGTTGTCACGGCGTGCTGCGCAAGGGCGCGACGGGTAAGCCTCTGACTACGGATCTGACGCGGGCCAAGGGCTCGGAGTACCTTAAAGTCTTTATTACCTACGGCTCACCGGCGGGAATGCCCAACTGGGGCTCATCCGGTGAATTGACTTCAGAAGAAGTCGACATGATGGCGCGCTATCTGCAGCACGAGCCACCGCTGCCGCCTGAATGGGGCATGACCGAGATGCGGGAAAGCTGGACCGTGGTGGTACCGCCGGAAGATCGGCCGAGCAAAAAGATGAACGGCTACGACATCGACAACGTGTTTTCGGTAACGCTGCGCGACTCCGGTCAGGTGGCGCTGATAGACGGGGACAGCAAAAAGATCATCAGCATTGTCGACACCGGTTATGCGGTGCACATCTCTCGGCTGTCAGCATCCGGTCGCTATGTGTACACCATCGGCCGGGACGCGCTGATCAATCAGATTGATATGTGGATGGAGAAACCGGATACGGTGGCAAAGATTAAGGTCGGCCTGGAGGCTCGATCGGTTGAGACTTCCAAGTACAAGGGCTATGAAGACAAGTTTGCCATAGCCGGCACGTACTGGCCCCCGCAGTACGTCATTATGGACGGCAATACGTTAGAGCCCCTGAAGATTGCGTCCACCCGCGGCATGACCGTAGATACGCAGGAGTATCATCCCGAGCCCCGGGTTGCGGCGATTGTCGCCTCCCACGAGCATCCGGAGTTTATTGTCAACGTAAAGGAGACGGGCAAAGTACTGCTGGTTAACTACGAAGATATCGACAACATGCAGGTAACCACAATCGGTGCCGCACGCTTTCTGCATGACGGCGGGTGGGACTCCACCAAACGTTACTTTCTGACTGCCGCCAACAAGTCAGACAAAATTGCGGTGGTCGATGCCAAAGAGCAGCGCCTGCAAAAACTGATCGACGTGGACAAGATTCCCCACCCTGGTCGGGGGGCGAACATCATGGATCCTGAGCACGGGCCGGTGTGGGTGACCAGTGCTTTGGGTAATGAGAAGGTCACTTTTATCGCCACTGATCCGGTGAACCATAAGGATAAAGCCTGGTCCGTTGTACGGGTGCTGCAGGGGCAGGGCGGTGGATCCCTGTTCGTAAAAACTCACCCCAAGTCCCGCAACCTGTGGGTAGATACCCCGTTAAATCCGGATGAAAAAATAAGCCAGTCCGTGGCGGTGTTCAATATTGATGATTTGGCCGCAGGATTTGAGGTGCTGCCTATCGCCGAGTGGGCGGAGCTGGGTGAAGGGCCGAAGCGGGTAGTGCAGCCGGAGTACAACAAAGCAGGGGATGAGGTATGGTTCTCGGTGTGGAACGGCAAAGAGCAGCAATCGGCGCTGGTCATAGTCGATGACAAAACGCGTAAGCTCAAGGCCGTCATCAAAGACCCGGCGTTGATCACGCCAACCGGAAAGTTTAACGTTTACAACACTGTGCACGACGTTTACTGAGGCCGGTAAAATGTCGAGAGCACGACCGGGAGCGTGCAGTTTTCCCGTAAAAGGTTCCTGCGTCTACTTGGTAGGCGCAGGGCCCGGTGATCCAGGCCTGCTGACCGTTAAGGCACTGTGCCTGATCAACCGGGCTGACGTCGTGGTGTACGATAGACTGGTCTCCGATGAGGTAATGCAGCAAGTACCTGCGGGCGTGTCGCGCATTTTTGTCGGCAAGCAGAACGGCGACCACTGCATGCCACAGGATGAGATCAACGCGCTGCTGGTGCGTCTGGCGCGCACGGGGCGCCGGGTCGTGCGCTTGAAAGGGGGAGACCCGTTTATTTTCGGCCGGGGCGGGGAGGAAGCGCAGCACCTGGTGGAGAACCGCATTGACTTTGAGGTCGTGCCCGGAGTCACCGCCGCGACGGCGTGCGCGGCTTACTCTGGAATACCGCTGACTCATCGCGATTTTTCCCGAGGCGTCGTATTTTTTACCGGCCACGGTAAGAAAGACACGCCGCTCGAGCAGGAGATCGCCGAGCACTATGCCGGCAACAAAGGTGCCACGCTGGTTGTTTATATGGGTCTGGCGCGAATCGAAGCCATCATGACCGCATTACTGAATCAAGGTATGCAGGAGCATACGCCGGTAGCTCTGATCGAGCAGGGCACGACGAGAAATCATCGCCGGGTGCTGACCACAGCGGCAACCGCCCATGTCGATGCGGCGGAGCTCAAGGCACCGACACTGATCGTGATCGGGGAAGTCGTGCGTTTGGCCAAGCTTCTGGATTGGTTTGTGCCCGCCGGCCAGGACGCAAGCACGCTCGACGCGGCGGGGCAGCAGAGTGCTTAAGGTTACCCTGGCGCTGCTTGGGGTGATGTCTGCAATCTCATTGAGCGCGCATGCGGCGGACGTAACGCACCAGCGGCAGCAGCAGCTTACGCACCTGCTGAAACATGATTGTGGCGCCTGCCACGGCCTGACGCTGGGCGGCGGGTTGGGGCCGCCGCTCACGCCGTCTGCCCTGCGCGAGACCCCGACGGAGGTGCTGCGCCAGACCATCCTGTATGGACGAAAGGGCACCCCCATGCCCCCTTTTGCCAATCTGCTGTCGACGGATGAGGTCGATTGGCTCATTGCCAGCATGCGTCAAGCAAGAGTAGCAAATGACTGAGCGAACCCGCCTAGGAATAAGCGTGGCGCTGATCATTGGGCTGTTTTTGTCTGCCTGCAGCACCCTGCGTGGGACGGGCGACATGGGTGTCGTCGTCGAACGCGAACAGGGCCGCTTGCACATTATTGAGCACAGTGGCAATACGCAGCTGCACCTGGTCGACGGTCTGGGCGATCTGTCGCACGCTTCCGTGGTGTACTCGCGTGATGCCCGTTTTGCATTTGTCTTTGGTCGCGATGGAGGCCTGACTAAAGTAGACCTGCTCAAGGGGAAGGTGAGCAAACGTATCAAGCAGGCAGGTAACAGTATCGGCGGCGCGGTATCGCAGGATGGCAGCCTGGTCGCGGTCTCCAACTATGATCCGGGAGGAGTGCGCATTTTTGACAGTGCGACGCTCGATCTTGTCGCTGATATTCCGGCCGTGGGTGCCGGTGGCGCTCGCTCAAAGGTCGTCGGCCTGGTCGATGCGCCGGAAAACCGGTTTGTTTTCACCCTGTACGACGCCGGAGAGATATGGGTGGCCGATCTCGAGGACCGCGTCAACCCGGAGGTTACCCGTTTCAGGCATGTTGGGCAGCAGCCTTACGATGCGCTGTTGACGCCGAATGGCCGTTACTACATTGCCGGTTTGTTTGGCGAAGACGGTATGGTCATGCTCGATCTGTGGCATGTGGAGCGAGGGGTGAGAAGGATTTTGCCGCAATACGGTCGCGCCGGCGAGAAACTGCCGGTTTACAAAATGCCGCATTTGGAGGGCTGGGCCATAGCGGACAACAGGGCATTCGTGCCGGCGGTAGGCCGGCATGAAGTGCTGGTGATCGATTGCTCGAGCTGGACCGAAGTGGCCCGGATTCCGGTTCATGGTCAACCCGTATTTGTCATGGCCCAACCTGCCAGCCGTCAGGTATGGGTAAATTTTGCCATGCCCGACAATGATACCGTGCAGGTGATCGACACTGAGCGGTTGCGGGTGGTGAAGGATCTGCGGCCCGGGCCGGCGGTGCTGCACATGGAGTTTACCCCGCGCGGCGAGCGGGTGTGGATGTCGGTGCGTGACGATGACCGGGTGGCTGTATACGATACG
Source organism: Gammaproteobacteria bacterium (assembly GCA_024638505.1). Lineage (GTDB taxonomy): Bacteria > Pseudomonadota > Gammaproteobacteria > Arenicellales > JAANXG01 > JAHEKE01. The sequence continues at coordinate 7,812 of JAHEKE010000069.1, forward strand.
GTGAGTTTCGAACGCATTGCCGAGCTTGCGGTGGATAAACCCAGCGGAATCTTTTTCAGCAGCAGGGCCCACCGGGTCGGCTTATGACCCTAACAGACACCGAAAAAAAGCTGTTGAATAATTACCAGCGGGATTTTCCTCTGGTGCCTGAGCCGTTTCACCTGATCGCGCATCAGCTCAATACCGACGGTGCCACGGTGCTGCGGCTGCTACACCACTTGCATCAAAGCGGCGTCATCAGTCGCGTCGGACCCGTGTTCAGACCCAATACGGTGGGGGCGAGCACGCTCGCTGCGGTGTCCGTGCCACCATCTAAGCTGATCAGTGTGGCTGATCAAATAAATGCTCACCCCGAGGTGAATCATAATTACGAGCGGGATCACGAATTCAATCTGTGGTTCGTGGTGAACACGGCCACTCAGCAAAGGCGCGATGCCGTGATTAAAGAGATCGAACTGGAAACCGGAATGGTGGTGATGTCGCTGCCGCTGGTGCGCGATTACCATATCGATCTCGGTTTCGATCTCGATTTCAGCGATGTCGTCCCCCGCCGACCGTCTGCGCCGGTGCGGCAGAATGACGACGCTCCGCGGGCTACCGCGGTCCCCCGGCAGCAGCGGGATCTTGTGTCGGTTCTGCAAAATGGATTACCTTTGACAGACAGGCCCTTCGCCGATGTTGCCGTTCGCACTGGTCTGCCAGAATCACTGGTGCTGAAGCTTATCGCCAACATGCTGCGCGGGGGGGCGATGAAGCGCTTTGGCGTGGTCGTTCGCCATCACGAGCTGGGTTATCGAGCCAACGCCATGTGCGTGTGGGATATTGCTGACAATAAGGTGGATGAAGTGGGAACAATGCTGGCGCGCAAGCCCTATGTTACGCTGTGTTACCGTCGGCGTCGCAGCCCGCCCAGCTGGCCTTATAACTTGTTCTGTATGATTCATGGTAAGCAGCGCGCGCGGGTTTTACAGCAGCTGGCGGAGCTTAATGCTGAGCCCGCGCTGGAAAATGCGCCTCATTCGGTACTGTTCAGCGGACGTCGCTTCAAGCAGCGCGGTGCGCTCTACCGTCACCCGCAGGACGCTGCCAGGGACTCTGCCCTCGCCGCCCATGGATAAGCTGGATAGAGAGATTATTAACCAGATGCAGGGTGGATTTCCCCTGTGTGACCACCCCTACAGCGTGATCGCACAGCAGCTAGGAACCAGTGAAGGTGAACTCATCGACCGCCTTAAGCGCCTTAAGCAAGACGGGCAGCTGTCGCGGTTCGGCCCGCTTTACAACATAGAAAAAATGGGTGGCACGTTCCTGCTGTGCGCGCTGTGCGTGCCCGAACGGGATTTCGATGCGGTAGCCGAGCAGGTCAACCAGTTTCACCAGGTAGCGCACAACTATCAAAGAGGTCATCGTTTGAATATGTGGTTTGTTTTGGCAACCGAGACGGCGGAACAGATGGATTCAACCGTCGACTGCATTGAGCAGCAGATTGGGCTGACCGTGCACCGCTTTCCCAAGCTCGACGAATACTACGTCGGATTTAAACTCACGGTGTAACGCGGGCTGCAACGGGTCCAGGTGATGCAGACTTTATCGGAGCTTGATCGTCGGATAGTGCTGGCCACGCAGCAGGGCTTGCCGCTGATCGCCCGGCCTTATCACGCCGTCGCTGAAAAGCTGGGCATCGAAGTCAGCCTGTTGTACGAGCGTCTTGATAAGATGCTGCATAACGGAGTAATCCGGCGTATCGGGGCCGTCCCTAACCATTACAAACTGGGCTTTCGCGCCAACGGTATGTCGGTGTGGGATATCGACGACGAATACCTCGCGCAAATGGGTGCCCAAATCGGGAAACTTGAGTTTGTCAGCCACGCTTATCACAGGCCCCGCCTATTGCCCGAATGGCCATACAACCTTTTTGCTATGGTGCACGGTAGAACCTATGAAGAAGTTTGGCGCAAGGTGGATCTCATCGCGGATATGCTGGGCGAGGTTAAACAGAGCTACGATGTGCTTTTCAGCACGCGAATTTTGAAGAAGACCGGATTGCGGCTGTCAGCGCAAACGCCGTCGACAGAAAAGAACAGGGCGGTGGCCTGATGTTTAGAATTTCACAGTATATGCAGGAGCTGAAGTCTCCCACTCCCTTGACGCCGCCCAGGCAGCCCAAGGGTCCAGTGGTAATCTGGAATCTGATCCGCCGCTGTAATCTCACCTGCAAGCATTGCTACTCCATATCGGCGGATATAGATTTTCCCGGGGAGCTCAGTACCGATCAGATTTACCGCGTCATGGATGACCTCAGGGCGTTTGGCGTGCCGGTGTTGATTCTGTCGGGAGGAGAACCGCTGCTGCGCCCCGATATTTTTGAAATTTCAAAGCGTGCCAAAGACATGGGTTTTTACGTAGGCCTGTCAACCAATGGAACGCTGATCGATCAGCGCAACATCGGACGAATTGTGGATATTGGGTACGACTACGTTGGCGTAAGCCTGGACGGCACGTCTCCCACGCATGACCAGTTTCGGCAAAAGCAGGGTGCGTACGACGCATCTTTGGCGGCCATTCGACTATGTCTGCAGCACGGCATTAAAGTCGGCATGCGCTTTTCAATCACTCAGGCCAACGCGGCTGAGCTGGAGACGATGCTCGAGCTTATGGATGAAGAGGGCGTCGACAAATTCTATCTTTCTCATCTTAACTATGGCGGCCGGGGGCACAGACATAGAGCTAATGATGTCAGCCATACGATCAGTCGGCGTGCCATGGATGTACTGTTTGATCGATGCTGGGGAGACGTTCAGTCCGGTCGAAGACGGGAGTACGTCAG
>JAHEKE010000069.1:10738-12961 GCA_024638505.1 Gammaproteobacteria bacterium
CCTGAGTCAGCCGCCAGAGTCATCGCGCACGGTGCGCCGGCCTCGCAGATGCCCGCCTTTTCCGACAAGCTCAGCGCATTGGACATCGATAATCTGGTTAAACTGATCTATCAGCCTTTGGCGCGCATTCCGGAATGGGGCCTGAATCAGATGGCAGAGACTCACGTCGCATATCCATCCGCGCCAGGGGGATCGGCCGCACCTGCTCATGGCGCTGATCCGCTCAATCTCTTTGTGGTGGTTGAGTCCGGTGATCATCACGCCACTATCCTCGACGGCGATAGTTTTGAACCCTTGCATCGTTTCAAGACGCGCCATGCTTTACACGGCGGCCCCAAGTTTTCAAGTGACGGCCGATATGTCTACTTTGCGTCACGCGATGGATGGATCACCAAGTATGATTTGTATACGTTCGAAGTCTTGGCTGAAATCCGGGCGGGGATCAACAGTCGTAACCTGGCGGTATCGAGTGATGACCGCTATGTTGTCGTAGCCAATTACCTGCCGCACACTCTGGTGCTGTTGCACGCAGCAGACCTGTCGCCATTATCCGTTATACCGGTAACAGATAGTCAGGGTACGACCTCGCGCGTGTCGGCGGTGTATGATGCCGGTCCGCGGCAAAGCTTTATCGCTGCATTAAAAGACATCAAGGAAGTTTGGGAAATACCCTATGCAGATGATCCGCCCTACTATGGACCGGTGCACGACTATCGCGTCGAGGGGCCAGTCGGCGAGGTAGAAAAGTTCCAGGTGCGTCGGATCAAGCTGGATGATTATCTGGATGATTTTTTTTTCGATCTTGACTACGACAATCTGGTCGGTGCCGCGCGCAATGGTGCGAATGGGCAGGTGGTGAATCTGATCGTGGGCAGAAAGATTGCAGATATAGAATTAACCGGTTTGCCCCATTTGGGGTCGGGAATTACCTGGCAGCGCAACGGCGTGACGCTGATGGCAACGCCCCACCTGAAGGAGGCAGCAGTCACGGTGCTGGACACGGATAGCTGGCGGACAATAAAAAAAATTCAGACACTGGGGCCGGGCTTTTTCATGCGCAGCCACAGCAATTCGCCGTACGCCTGGGTGGATGTTTTCTTCGGGCCACATAAGGATGCCGTGCACGTCATCGATAAAGCGACACTAGAAATCGTGAAAACCCTGCGGCCAGAACCCGGTAAGACTGCCGCGCATGTTGAGTTCACCCGGGACGGTCGCTATGCCTTGCTCAGTCTCTGGGAGATGGAGGGCGCTTTGGTGGTGTACGATGCGCAGACCCTTGAGGAGGTGAAGCGCATTCCCATGGTTAAACCGTCAGGTAAGTACAACGTGTATAACAAGATTAGCAAAGCGGAGGGCACCAGCCATTAACAGCAGTCGCCACGTTGGACACGGTTCTGCAGCGAAGATCGAGCTGAAACTTTTTTCGCCTGCTCACGCTGCTCTGGATTTTGTGGGGTAAGTCAAATCTTACAGGGCCTTTATTTTACGCTGGCTGCCATCGGTCTTTACTTTCTGTCGGACTGGCTGCTCACCCGAATTGAGGTCAGCCGGGGCAAACGTTTCGAACACCGGTCCCTGATTTTTTTCGCGATCTTGTTCGTCTTGGCAGCGGGCTCCTTCGAAATCTTACAGCGGCTGACAGCGGGTTAAATTCCGGCGGTTCCTTTGTTTGACTGTTACGGACAGGCCGCCGCTGAAAGGACCTTTCGTTCGCTGTAAAGTACCTGCCGCTTGGCGTTTATCGCTTTTTGATCTATGTCAATACACCCGGACTATGCAATTGGTCTAATCGCCATGCCTACTTTCAGAGCATGTGGCTACTGTCCCAACAGGAGGACCAAAAATGTCCGATGTCGAAAGCAGTTCCGCTGGCCCCGCAGACAATCCCACTTCAGATGAAAATGAACGTATCCCGGTAATGCAGCGGGTGCTCGATAATCCGTTTCTGCTGCTGTTTCTTGGTGTAACCATTCCGGCTGTGCTGTATGTCATTTGGGGCGTGATGGAAATCACCACCATCCCCATCGCCCCACAATAAGTATAAGGAGCGTTTTATGGCTATTTCTCCTCCCAGCGAACGAATCTGGTGGAAGCAACCCATTCCACGTACCGAGTTAGTTTGGATCATTATCGCCTTTACCTGGGGTTTGGTGATGTTCTTTATGATGATTTACTGGCACAGCGCGGGCGAGCAGAACCTGTCGAATGAGGCTTACCGCA
>JAHEKE010000146.1 GCA_024638505.1 Gammaproteobacteria bacterium
GAAACGGCGGCAACCAGGACTCACGACGGACGATCCAGCTTTCGTAGGTTGGCATCAGTTGGTCAGTGTCATCCAGGGATCCTACGTTCACTTCGATTTCATCTGCGCTGCGTCCGAAAATAGACGAGCCGCAGCGGGGACAGAAAAACCGCCCGGCGTAGTCGCGTGTTTCGCCATCGATCGTCACCGCATCCTGAGGGAACACCGCGGAAGCGTGAAAAAGGGCCCCATGATGCTTACGGCAGTCGAGACAGTGACAAAGGCCGACCCGGTATGGGAGTCCCGACGCCACAATTCGGACGTTGCCGCACAGGCAACCGCCTGTGAATCGGTCCATACTGCGTCTCCTCTAAAATCAAGTGGTCGGAATGTTTACCACGAGCAGCACTGTCATTCAACTTGCGACCAAACCCGACTTTCAACTCGCGCAAATGTGGACTGAAATGACCGGCTTTTGACTGGCGTCGTTCAGGGGAACAGAAGTATACCTTTCAGCCAACGCGGAACACAGTGAGCCCCGTGCTACAGGTCCCAAAGAACCGTCCGAACAGCGCTTGAAATCCAAGGCATAATAATAAGGTACCTGAAGTCGAGCGGCTCGCGCCAGCGTTGCAGACTCGGGTGCAGATCTGCTGTTGAATCTATGGAATCGCTTCGGCCAGGTTTCGAGCGCCGACTAGATTGATTACCCGCTTCGTGTTTTAGGCCGGTCTCCAATCCATTGCCTGCCAGGACTGATCGATGACGCCAAGACCCTCTGGGGCTACCCTTGGGACGATTCGATTGACATCACTACCGGCGAGCGTGTACTACAACGCAACAACACAGGTATTAGATTGAGGATTCTCGGGTGAGTCAGCTCAGATTCGAGCCCCTGCATGAAGATTTTGGCGCTCGTGTACGTGGCGTGAATTTAACGACCTACTTGTCCGACGAGGTTGTCGAGGAGATCCGGGAAGCGATCGACACCCACTCCCTGCTGTGCTTCCCCGAGCAGCCGATGAACGATGATGCGCATTTGGCCTTCACCCGTAGGCTGGGGGAACCCGAGCCCGAGCATGTCACGTTCGGCAAGACTGGTGAGATCGTTTACCTGGGTTCGGTGGGTAACGTCGTCGATAAGGACACCAAGAGAGACAATGCCGACCCGCGCACGCACTACCAAAAAGCCAACGAGATGTGGCATTCGGATTCGTCGTTCCGGTTGATCCCTTCTTTTGTCTCCATCACCCATGCGTACGAAGTGCCGGGCGAAGGCGGTGCTACGGAGTTTGTCAGTATGCGAGCGGCTTATGCACGCTTATCCGATGAGCTTCAGGTCGCGATCGACCCGCTGCATGTCATTCACGATTATGTTTTCTCACGTACCAAGGTGGCGCCGGTCGATCCCAACCATGCCGCCTCGCTCCCACCCATCGAGAACCGTCTGGTGCGAACGAATCCAAGAAACGGACGAAAGAATTACTACGTCGGATCACACGCGAGGTCGATCGTCGGTTGGTCGGGCATCGACAGCCGCAAGCTCATCGACGATCTCAATGAGCGTGCTACGCGATCCCAAGACGTATACGCCCATCAGTGGAAAGTGGGCGATACCGTGATCTGGGACAATCGCTGTCTGCTGCACCGGGGTGGCGGCTACGACGCGGATCGCTGGCGTCGCTTGATGCGCCAAACGCGAGTCGTGGGTGCGGGCCCCACGCTCGCGGAGCCCCCACCCAACAGCAAACAGCAGCTCTAGTTTTTTTGCAATGCAGCAACAATTTCCGTAGCCAACCCGAAGCAGTCGGCCGGGCTATTTAGCTCTCATCCCAAAAGGAGGTAAGTAGATTTGGAAGTAAGTGCCTGGTTCATCGTCGCCTTTATTCTCATGTGGATCGTCGGTCCGGTTACGCAAGTACTGCAGCTTGTCGCTCCGAAGCTCCATATGAAACTTGGATTGATGGAAGCTAACGCATTCAAACCAGAGTTCAAGTGGTGGCTGTTAGAAGAAAGAGCGGTAGCTATTGCTGATATGACCTTTTTGCTCTCCGGAATAGTTTTTATTTCCTTGGCGCTGCTTGGGAATGAGACCGCCCTGATTTTTGGTTTGTATAGCAGTGCTTGCTATGTTTACTTCGCTTCGACTTATATTCCAAGAATTATCTTGCTCACCAAACACAACTTAAGCCCTGTGTCTAAGAAACAGCTCGGCGGATACTTGTTCTACGCGTGTCTGTTCCTTGTGTTCGGGTTGTATGGATTGTTCTATCTGTGGGGGTTAATGCAAGAATAGCTGAAGCACATGAGAGAGGCTCATTCGTGCGGGATTCATAGTTGCGACACGCAGCTCTAAGTTAAAAGGAGGATCGCTATGCAACCAACACTTGTTACGTGGGCGCTTGTAATATTTGGTGCGGTTACTCTGGCACCGATTTTTTGGGTGCAATTAGCGATGCTAATTAAGCCACACAGTCAAAAGACCAGGGACATGATCGTCGCCAAAGGTGAAGATTGGCGTAATGAAACTCACTTCAATTTGGCCTTGGGTGGCGCTTGGGCTGATTGGCTGCTTCAGCTCCCACTAGCGGTAAGCGGAAGTATTGGTGTGCTTCTCGGTCACGCTTGGGGATACGTGCTCTGGGGAGCGGCGGGATCAATCGCCCTATACATCAACATTATCCTTTGGTTCACGGAGAAGAAGTATGTCTATCCTTCACGAGGACCGGTTGTCTATTTCACCTACTATTGGGGATTCTTCGTGTCTTGGGGGGCACTCGCTTTGGCTTATTCGGTTATGCGCATTTCTGGGATCGAGTTCTAACCTCGTAGAGAGATGATGGATGATCAGACTGGAATCTGTCATGCGCTCTAACGAGGCATTTCGGCGATGTTGCTTCGAGTGCCTGTTTTTAACCGTTCAGAGCCGGTCGAATCAAGAAAAGTAGATTTGAAAACAGAGATTATCGGTGGGCCTGCTCTGGCGCCAGGAGCGGAACCTGACCTGCAGAAACCTCCATTTCCAATCTAATCCGGGCAGATTTCCGGGATTTAAGGCCATCTGGTACCCTCATATCGGTAGAATCTGCAATGGCTTGTTGGCGGCACAGGCGAGAGAGACAACGGACTCTAAGAGTTAGACCGCAACCAGAGGAGCCATATGCCGAGTGACACGCGCGGGGTCGGTGGTGAACAGCCGGCACGGTTAGACGTCCGATTTCTTGGCGTAGTCGAGATCATCTTGGACGGGCGGCGTCTTTGCGCCTTCAATTCTCTTCGCTTGCAACGTTTTCTGGCGCTGATTGCTTTACGGAGAGGCCCGCAGCACCGCTCACGACTCGCGTTCGAGCTCTGGCCCGACTCCGACGAACGTCAGGCGCGTACCAACCTCAGAAAGCTGCTCCACGACTTCCGTAACGCCCTTCCCAGCATCGGTGAGTTCGTCGAAATCGATAACGAAACTGTGCGGTGGATTCCGACTGGGCCAAGCGTGGTTGACGTGCTGAGTTTCCACGATGCTATAGCGGCCGGTGATCTCGCGCTCGCCGCGCGCCTCTATTCGGGTGACCTCCTTCCAGCTTGTTATGACGACTGGGTCCTGGACGAGCGGCAGAAACTTCGAGCCGAGGTGTTTCGGGCTCTCATGCGGTTGACGCAAGAGGCTGCGGAGCGTGACGACCACAGAGCCACCATCAAGCATGCCCAACGCATCATCGACCTGGAGCCAACCGACGAAGCGGTTGTGCGACTGCAGATGGAAGCATATCTCGCGCTTGGCGATAGAGCCGCGGCGCTGCGCTCCTATCACCGGTACGCGGAGGTGCTTGAGCGCGACCTCGCGGTGGCGCCGGGCGAAGCGATCGGGGCCATGTACCGACAGCTCCGGACTAGCACACTCGACCGCGACGAAGTGCGGGACAAGGACCTTGCAACCGAATCGCCTTTTGTCGGCCGCGACATCGAATGGAACCAGCTCAACGAGGCATGGAACAGCGCGCGCGAGGGCGGGGCACATCTTTTTTTGGTTACCGGGGAACCGGGGATCGGCAAGTCCCGTCTCGCACTGGAACTCGGCCGCCACGTTAGAGCAGAGGGGCACGTGGTGGTGTCGGCTCGTGCGTACGAGGCTGCGGGCAGACTGCCGTGGGGTCCCATCGTCGATCTACTCCGATCAGATGCTCTCCGAAGCCAAATCGATACGCTCGACACGGTCTGGAAGGCTGAGCTCGCTCGTCTCCTGCCCGAGCTCCTCGACGCGCCTCTCCCAGCCGGACTGAGCCAGTCCGGCGACGTGGCTCAGCGCCATCGGTTGTTCGATGCTGTGAGCCGAGCCATCGTCGTCGGCGACCGCCCGCGCTTGCTCATCATCGACGATCTGCAGTGGTGTGACACCGAGACCATTGAGTTGATCGGTTTCGTTGTCCGTTCGTGGCACAAGGCACCGGTCCTAATCGTCGGGACTGTCCGCTCAGAGGAGATCCCGGAGCATCATCCCCTGGGCGGACTCATCGACGCCTTGGGCCACGACCAGGCAGTGACCACTTTGCCGCTCGACCGACTCGACCAGGCAACCACTACGACGCTTGCCGCCCGGCTACGCGCTGAAGACACAATTGATCCTAAACTGGCGGCACAACTCTGGACCGAGACCGAAGGCAATCCGCTCTTTGTCATCGAAGCTCTTCGAGCCGGGATCTCCTCTGACGGAAGTCAGGCAGTGCTCACACCGACGATGCGAGCGTTACTGCGCGCCCGACTGAGCCAACTAAGTGACGGCGCGCGGCGACTGGCCGAGGTGGCGGCCGTCATCGGTCGGTCCTTTTCGGTCGGCCTGTTGGTAAAGGCCACTGGGATCGATGAGCACGAACTCGTTGATCATGTGGACGAACTCTGGCGTCGACGGATCATCCGCGATCAGGGGCTCACGTACGATTTCAGTCACGACAAACTTCGGGCGGTTGCCCTGGAGATGGCAAGTCCAGCTCGTCGACGTCAACTCCACCGGGCAGTCGCCGAGGCGATCGCGGTCGAGCTCCAGCACGACATCGACGCGGCCAGCCCGCAGCTGGCCGCACACTACAACCAGGCCGGCATGGTCGAACCGGCCATCGATGCCTACCGCATGGCCGGGGCCCGGGCGGTGGCGGTGTCGTCCCTCGATGAAGCGGTCACCATGTTCCGGCATGGGCTCTCACTGCTCGCTGACGTGCCCACGTCACCCGACCGCGATGCGCTCGAACTCGATATCCGGATCGCCCTCGGATCACCGCTTGTGGCCCTCGAGGGCTACGGCTCTAAGGAGGCGCACCAACTCTACGAGCGAGCCCTTGCGCTGTGCCGCAAGCTTCACCGACCCGTGGACCCACCGATTCTCCGCGGTCTCGGCCTCGCCCGGCTGCAGGGCTGTCGCTTCGACAATTGCACCGAACTCGGTCAGGCCCTCCTCGACGATGAGAGTCATGATCCGATCACCACCACAGAGGGCCGATATCTACTCGGCGTGAGTGCATTCTGGCGGGGAGATCTGGCCACAGCCCGGCACTACCTCAATGGCGCTATCGAAGCCTATGACGTTTCCCATCGCGACGAACATCTGGCGTTGTACGCCCAGGACCCGAAGGCGGTTTGCCTCGTCCGACTGGCCCTCGTCGAGCTGTGGGCCGGAGATGCCGGCCGGGCCGACGAGACAGCGCGATCTGCTCTTGAGTTAGCAGTCGATCTCGATCATCTGATGACGTTGGCGTACGTTATCACTTACGCAGCTATCCTCGCGGCCGAATCCGGCGATCTCGTCCGCCTCGCCGAACTCCTCGAGGACGCCGAGCTTCTGTGGAAGCGTCTTTCGGAGCGCTACCTCATGGTCGTCCTGGAAGCCCTTCGGGGCTGGCTGGACGTCTGTCAGGGATCGGCTGGGGGCATCGAGAAAATCGCGGCGGCGGCGGCGGCTTCGCGTACCGACGGTGAGACGCTCCACCTGACGTACACGCTTCTTCTTCTCGCCCGGGCCCGCGGCATGACCGGCGAGATTCACCAGGGACGAGCCGCCACTCGTGAGGGGCTCACGTGGTCGAACCGCTGCAAACAGCGCTATCTCGAGGCCGAGCTGTGGCGCGTCGACGGTGAGCTGGCCTATCGCAGCGGAGAAACCGAAGTCGCCGCCGCTTCTCTCCGCAGCGCCGTCGAGACAGCCACCGCGCAAGGAGCGGGTTGGTTGGCGCTTCGGGCGCTCCACTCCTTCGCCAGTCGATTTCCCGATCAGACACTGCGAGAGCAGCTTGAGGACCTCGTCGAGACTATTCCATCTGGCCATGATCTCCCGGCGTTCCGAGCAGCAAGATACCTTCTGAGCGAGTCCGGTTGAGAGGGAACGCTTCGGGAACGCCGTAGAGTGCATCCTCGGCGCATCTTTGGTGAAACCGAGCAGAGGAGCGCCCAATGAGTGACACAATCAAGACATTGACCGAGACGGTACGCGGCCGCGTCATCACCCCCTCGGATTCTAACTACGATGACGCTCGCGCTGTCTACAATGCCATGCACGACCGCAAACCCGGCGCGGTAATCCAGTGCATAGATTCGGCTGATGTGATGGCCGCAGTCGCTGCCGGCCGCGACGGCGGCCTCGACCTGGCAATTCGCGGTGGGGGCCATAGCGTTCCCGGATTCGGTACGGTGGACGACGGCCTAGTCATCGACCTGTCGAGGATGAACAACGTGTGGGTCGATCCGGCCAAGAAGGTCGCCCGGGTAGGGGGCGGCGCGACCTGGGGTGATGTCGATCATGCGACCTACCCGTTCGGTTTGGCAGCACCCGGCGGGATTATCTCGACAACTGGGGTTGGTGGTCTGACGCTGGGTGGCGGCCTCGGCTACCTGACCCGCGGCGTCGGGTTCTCCATCGACAACCTGCTGTCGGCCGATGTCGTTCTCGCCGATGGTCGGCAGGTCACCGCGAGTGATTACCAGAATGAAGATTTATTCTGGGCCTTGCGCGGCGGCGGCGGCAATTTCGGCGTCGTCACCAGCTTCGAGTTTCAGCTCCACGAGGTCGGTGACATCGTGGGCGGCCCGATGTTTTATGAATTCGACGATGCTGCGGCGGTTTTGGAGGGCTACCGCGAATACATTTCGAATGCGCCCGAACAGCTCGGATGCTTTTTCGGCTGGCAGATAGCGCCTGCCCTGCCGTTTATCCCTGAGGACCGGGTCGGGGATCTGTTCTGTGTACTGGTTACTTGCTGGAACGGTCCACACGAGGAGGCGGAGCCAGTACTCAAACCGCTACGCGACGCTGCCGAAGTGAAAGCGGAGCAGGTCAACGTCATGCCCTTCCCGGCGCTCAACAGCGCCTTCGACGGTTCCGTTCCGAAGGGCATGCAGCATTACTGGAAAGCAGACTTCATCACCGAGCTCACCGATGAGGCAATCGCTGTGCACGTCAAGCATGGCAAGAAGACACCGCATATAAGCTCGAGCATGCATCTCCATCCGATCAACGGTGCCGCTCAACGGGTCGGCGCCGACGAGACCGCCTTCGGACACCGAGACAAGAATTTTGCTCCGGTCGTTGCAGGAATATGGGAGGACCCCGCCGACAACGAGGCCAACATTAAGTGGGTGAAGGACTACTACGCAGCTATTCATCCCCACTCGGGCAGCGATGGGGGCTACATCAACTTCATGTCCCGCGACGACGACGACCGTGCGCCCGCAAACTATGGCGCCAACTACGAGCGGCTCGCAGGAGTGAAAGCGACGTATGATCCGCACAACCTCTTCCACATCAACCAGAACATCGCTCCGGCGAAGGGGGGCTGAGCATCATGGCTTTCATCCAGTCAATAGAACTCTCCCGTCTCACGCGGGTTGACGACGCCTTAAGCGACCAGTACGCCTTCCAAACTCTCTGGACAGTGGCGCCCCGGCGTAGCCTTTCACAGGCATGCAGGATACAAGGAGGTCCGGTGAGATGACTGATCAATGGCTATTCAAGAGCGAAACTTATGATAACTGCAATTGCGCTGTGAATTGTGGTTGCCAGTTCAACTTGCCGAGCACGCATGGATATTGTCAGTCAGCCTTCGTCGGTAACATCGTTACAGGTCATTTCAACGATACGCCGCTCGCGGGGCTGAATTGGGCGGGGCTTTACAAGTGGCCTGGGGAGATCGCGGAGGGAAACGGCAAACGTCAGATTGTCATCGACGAACGGGCTGATGACGCTCAACGGACCGCGTTGGAAACAATCATTTCAGGCGGGGCATGCGAACCATTGAGCAATCTCTTTTCCGTGTTCGCGTCTACATGCTCGGAATTCTGTGAGACATTGTTCCTGCCGATAGACCTCGAAGCGAATTTGGAACTCAGAACTGCAAGGGTGGATATACCGGGCATCATGAGGAGCAGCGGCAAACCGATGACCAACGAGTTTAACGGCGAGCCGTTTCACATTGCGCTGGCACGTCCGAGTGGCAGTTTCGAGTTTACTTACGCAGAACTCGGGCTGGGTACAACCGCGGTGACGGGTGATATGGAGATGGCGTTCAAAGATTCATGGGCACATTTTTGTGTTCACCATTTCAATCAGGATGGGTTGGTCCGCAAAAGATCAAGGCTCACAGCATGGCTTGACAACTGAATTGGCCATCGGCCGAGGTCAGCGATCGTCAGCTAAGGCCGCCGCTGGGCCGTGTAGAGCCGGGCGAATCAGGCATTGAAGCGCAGAAACAGGCTTTTGGTAATCCTTTGCCACAAGGAGCGGTAAGCCTCATAGCAAGACCCGGACCTACGGTTTTCAAATTTACGCCGGGGATTCTCTGGGACTGATCTGATCCAGGTATGCGTCGTGGCTGAGGATATCTGTAATCGAGGTCGGTTTTGGCCGGATCCTGACGGACAAGGAGACATGCTTCATGCCTTGCGCGTGGTATGATGTGTCACTCAGGTACTTTGATTAACAGTGGGAAAAATCACATCGCCGAAGAGCGCGAGTACCCTACACTATAGCGTTTGCGAAACCGGCCCTAAGCCTGGGGGAATTCAAGATGAGTACAGCAGCAGCGCCAGAGAATACAGAATTTGTGGATTTCTGGAACGAAGTCCTGGTACCAAAATTTGTCAAGTATAAGCACGTTTTAGTGGATGGCCTGAGCCATCACAGCGAAAAGATCCTGCCGTCACTTAATATCAGACAGGGCGATAAGGTCGTCGATGTCGGCTGCGGATTTGGCGATACCGCGATCCTGTTCGCCCAGCGCGTTGGCCCGTCAGGCTCGGTTCTCGCCATAGATTGCTGCGACAGCTTCCTACAGTTTGGCCGAGAGGATGCCAAGGCGGCGGGAGTAGATGAAATTATTGAATTTGTTGAGGCAGACGTGCAGGGTTATCCGTTCCCGGGCGACCGTGATTTTTGTTTCTCCAGGTTTGGCACCCAATTTTTCGAAAACCCCGTCGCGGGTCTGCGCAGTATGCGGGCCTCACTCCGGCCAGGCGGAGAAATGGTCATGATCGTATGGCGTACGATTGGCGACAATCCTTGGCTGGGACTGCCGAAACAGATCGTTCTTCAATTTTTACCTGAGCCAGGGGAAGATGCCAGAACTTGCGGGCCCGGTCCATTCTCCATGGCAAACCAGGAAATGGTGACCAAGCAGCTAGAAATTTCTGGCTATACCAACATCGAATTTGAGCGTATCGATGCGCCACTTGTAGTCGGCAGAACTCCTGATGACGCGGTAGGCTTTCAGCTTGCATTGGGCCCTGCGGGCGAGGTTTATCGAGAGGCGGGCGAAGAAGCACAGGGCAAACATGACGAAATCGAGCAAGCGCTCAAAGCAGAGCTATCCAAGTATGAAACAGAGGAAGGAATCGTCATGCAGTCAAGCTCGTGGAAGATCAGCGCGAGGAACCCCGAATAACAGGTTGATCGCGTCATTCAGGTAAAGCGCCAGCGGGTCCGCCTGCGACCCGATTCAACCTAAACAAATCGCTGCTTCTTAATCGTGAGTCCAGCTCACTGACGGCGGCGCATTTCATGCGTCAATCAGCGCGTGAAGCCTGGACCATTCACGGCAGCTCCGGTGAATGGGGAAACTCGGACTGGCTCAGCGCCTGCCAGCTGAAAGCAAGGATCGAAATCATTCCCCAACACAAACCCACGACCACTCCCAGATCCAGAATTCCCCGCCAGGGCTGCGGCAGCTGATGCACAATAATAATGAGTACAATGATCACGACGGTGAGCGCGTATGAAACGATCAGGCGTCGGCGCGTCGTGTAAAAATAGCCCATGCCGAACAAGGGAGCCAGAATGGAGTGGAAAAACCGGGGATGATCGCGCAGGTGTCTGATACGGGCGGCAAGGCGCGGCGAATAAGCTTTCTGGAAACCCCTGTAACCCTCAGAGTAAGCCATAAAAGCAACGTTCAGCAGCAGTACTAACCAGTGATACCAAAAGAACTGATAAGTAAAGGAGTCAAGACTAATTGCCACCAGTCGGACAATGGCGAAGGCCAGTATCAAGCACACGCCGCCCAGACCCCAGAGCACAGCTAACCACCCCACGCGGCTGGCCTAATAAACTAAAGCCAGGGAGAGCGTAACGCCTGCTTCAGGCAACGACACCTTAAGTGGCGTAACTTTTGTAGCGCTCAATGTAGTACTCCGGTGAATTGATAATCGCCCTGACCGAATCACGATTACCCATGGCTTGCACCCAATTCAACAGCCGGGGACAATCCGCGGGAATAGTGAGCCCGCGATAGTACTCCCACGCCGGGAATCTCTCGAAATGCGGGTAATACGCCATATCAACCAGCGATGGGGCCCGGCCAAACCAATACGGCCCATCGCCACTTAGTTTGGCGAGCGCTCGATTTTCAATGATGCGAAAGTGATCATGCACGACTGTCACCAACCGCTCCATTTTATCCTGATCCCGATTCTTCAGTAGCGTATAGCTGTCGGTGGTGAACCGGCTGTTGCAGTAATCGATCCAGATTCGGGCATAGGCCCGCCGCGCGGCCGAGCGGGGTAATAACACCGGATCGGGAAAAACCTCCTCGAGGTACTCGTTAATGATGGCACTCTCGTAGATTTCTACCTCATTATGCAGCAAAGCTGGGACTTTGCCGTAAGCCGAGACTTGAAGAAAACGCTCAGGCTTATTCGACAGGTCGATTTCGGTTAAGGTGAAATCAATTCCCTTTTCCATCAGTACCAGACGGGAGCGATGCGCGTAGGGGCAAACCCGCGCGCTGAATAGCTCTATCGCATCATTCATCGGGCTAGTATAGAGTAAAAACTGCGGTGCAAGTCGCTCATAAATATGGGCAGCAGCCTTAGGATTAGAATTCGGATACGCAGACAGGATGCCCTTATTGGCTCAGCCAAACGCATTAAACAGCGTCCATCAGCTGACAATAGTATTAATGTGGGGCGCGCGTGCTGCCCTGACCAACATAGCACGCCAAATGCGTGCTCAGATCTCGAGCGTCATCTTCAGCTCCGTGTATGAAACTGGATTTACGCCGACGCAGAAAATTCAGACCCAACACGTACAGGCCGGGTGCCCGGACGATTCCGCCGTCGTGTCGAATCCCGCCCCTTCGGTCCAGAACCGGAACGTCCAGCCAGGAATAGTCCGGGCGGAACCCGGTTGCCCAGAGGATGGTCTTGATTTCCCCCCGGCTGAGATCAATTTCGAGCGCGGGAGCGTCTTCAACTTCAGTCGGTGCAAAACGGTGCGGCGCCTCGCATTCGCCGTCCATACCCATTTCGGTCGCCCATTCATCAATGGTATCGAGCAATCGACACATCTTCAGATCCGCCAGCGCGCAAACGTTGCGCAGCGAACCGGAAAACTGGGCCTTGCTGCCGTTAATCCCGGCGAATTTGCCGACGAGCTTCACCCCTATGTCGGTGAGTGCGTTTAAATCCATGCTGATCCTCTCGGGCGTGCCAACCAGCTGCGGCGACGGTACGTTACGCGCCCGCACGATGTCATCCACCTCATCGTAACGTTCGTCGAGCACACCGCAAACGTGCATCCACCACTGGATATCCCGCCCCCGATATACGCGGGGCAGGCGCACATGCTCCCCCACGGCCAGGGTCACGGCTCTGCCGGAACGATGGATTTCGTCAGCAAGCTGCAGACCGGTCGCGGACGCGCCTACGACCAGTACCCCACCCGGTTCGAGCTGACCCGGGTTACGATACTCCTTGGGAGTAATCGTTGTAATTCCCGCCGGAACGGCATCGGCAAACCGCGGAACGTGCGCAATACTGAAGGCCCCGCTGGCCAGCACCAATGCCCGACAGTTCCAGGCACCCTCATCCGTGAGCACCTGGTACCCTTCCCCGTTTTGCCGCACCGACGTCACCGCAACGTTTGTGTGCACCGGTGCTGAGACGAACTTCGCGTAGTTGCTGATAAACGCAATAACCTCAGACATGGTCATAAAGCCGTCGGGATCATCGCCGTCGTAGTGGTAGCCAGGCAGCCGGCTCTGCCAATTGGGGGTGAGCAGACGCAGCGAATCCCAGCGCTCATTGCGCCAGGAGTTGGCTACCTCGCCGCGATCGAGCACGACGTGGTCGATGGCCCGATCAGAAAGGCACCTACTCATGGCCAGCCCTGAGTGCCCGGCGCCGATTACGACGGTGGTGACGGTGTTAACCTTACTCCCCGGTCCAGGCTTACTGCGTGTTTACTTCACCTCGACAGTCACGTTCGTCGGATTGGTGACGATATCGAACACCGCTGAACGTTTCTGTGATTGCGCGACGAGGGCCTTTATATCGTCGCGCGAGGCATCGGCGTCGATGTCGTATGTTACTTTAATCCCATCAAAACCGTTTCTCACGTCACTGTCGATACCGAGTATACCCTGCAAGTCCATCCCTCCTTCGAGCGTTGCCGTGACCGATCGAAGTTGAATGTTGCGGTGCTGCGCGACGGCAGCAACCCCAGCCGTCAGACAGCTGGCCAGTCCGACCAGGACATATTCTACCGGCGTCGCGCCGTTGTCTTCGGACGCGAAAATCTCCGGATGATCGGCGTCGAACGTAAACTCAGTTTTGTGTTGCTGCTCTTCACCCAGGCCAAAGAAGCCCTGTACGGTAGAATTGCTGTGCGTACCGTTAACCCACTTGCATTTAGCCCGCCAAGTAAACTTTGCGCCTTCGGGTGCCTCGGTCAGGGCTTCACGCGCGCCAAGCAGCGCCTCAACGTTAACGCCATTATCGACTTGCGTTTGGATTGTTGTCGCGGTCATGATATTCCTCCAGTGTCTACAATTATAAGGAGCGCCCACATCAGCGCTCACCGTGCTTGGGCGGAATTGTCGCCGGGAAACAAGTCCAGCTGATGTGACATTCCGCACAAGAAACAGCATTTATCCGTCAATCTGACACATTGCTGCCCAGAACAGCTGTCCTCAGCAAGGGGCTTCACAGGATCATTTTCGGCAGCTATTCCCGGCATGCAAGTTTATCCTGTAAGTTCAAAGTTTGAACGTAGCTACACTACAACCAATTGCTCGCTGATCGCAAGCCCAGTCCCGTCAGATAGCGCGGGTAAGGCAACCTGGGCCCTACAAACCGTGGCATGATACTGATTGTCAACATCAATCAAGTGACCAACACTAACTTTCGGTAAATGAAACTGCCAATCTACCTGGACTACGCCGCCACTACGCCGGTGGATACAAGAGTAGCCAATCGGATGGCCCGCTATTTGACCTTTGATGGAGAATTCGGCAATCCGGCTTCTATTAATCATCAGTACGGGCGAAGTGCAAAAAGCGCCGTGGAAGAAGCTCGCGGGTTTGTCGCGGACCTGCTTGGCGCCAGGCCTTCTCAGATTATCTGGACTTCGGGGGCAACCGAAGCAATCAATCTGGCGCTGAAAGGAGCGGCCAGAAATTTTCGTGCACAGGGGTCTCATATCGTCACTGTGCAAACAGAGCATAAAGCGGTGCTGGACGTGTGCCACGCGCTGGAGCAAGAAGGCTTCAGGGTGACTTACTTGACAGTCTTGCCCGATGGCCTGGTAGACCTGGGCTTACTCGATGCCGCTATACGCCCGGACACCATCCTGGTTTCCGTGATGCAGGTGAACAACGAGACCGGCATCGTGCAGGATTTGACGGCTATCGAACAGCTAACGTCAAAGCACAAGGTCGCATTGCATGTCGACGCAGCCCAGAGCGCGGGCAAGCTGCCCATTGATCTGCATGTGTCGGCGATCGATCTGATGAGTGTGTGTGCCCATAAAATCTATGGACCCAAGGGGGTGGGTGCACTGTATGTGCGCGATCGATCAACACTGGGGCAGCAGGCGTTGATTCACGGTGGCGGTCATGAACAGGGGCTGCGCGCAGGCACACTCCCAACCCATCAAATCGTAGGCATGGGTGAGGCGTTTCGGATTGCGGCTGACGAGCGTGATAGAGACCACCGCACGATCACCCAGCTGAAGCATCGACTCTGGTCAGGCCTGCAGAAAATCGAAGGCACCTGGCTTAATGGAAACCTTGAAAAAAGCGTGGCTGGAATCCTGAACGTGGGCTTTGCCGGGGTTGACAGCGAAGACCTGCTGCTAGAGCTGCATGATGTTGCTGTTTCAACCGGAGCCGCGTGCAGCTCCTTCCTGCAGGAGCCCTCTCATGTACTGCGCGCAATGGGGTTGAGCGACGAGCGTATCAGCAGCACGGTTCGCTTCAGCTTGGGGCGTTGCACCAGCGCAGAGGATATTGACTATGTCCTTGCCTCGATCCGGCGCGCGCTGCACGCGCTGCGCTGCGGCAACTGAGCATGAATCAATATTCCGGTAACAGTTCTGCCAGCTTTGCAACGTCGTCGACGGTTAAAACCCGCTTGTCTTGGTGGATCAATCCCATTTTGGACAAGGTATTCAGTTCACGCGTGACCGCCTCACGGTGGGTGTTGACGCGGTTTGCAATTTCCACGTGCTTGGGCATGGGTTTGATCACAGCGGTGTTGGCGCCCGTCATGTTCTGCAGCGCCAAATGCAGAATTTCTTTTCGTACCCGGTCTTTCACTCCCAGCGCACCGTATTGGTAGACCCGGTCGCTGAGGTCTCTGATTATAGCAACCAGTCTGAGCAGAACCGCTTCTGATACCTGCGGGTAAGTATGAAACAGCCGCATAAACTCCTGCCTCGACATTGCCCCGATGCGCGATGGTTTTATCACCACCACATGAGCCGAGCGGGGTAGTTCATCAATGGCAGACAGCTCGCCAAACATGTCTCCATCATACAGGTCCTGATAGGAAACCTCGCGTCCCGAGCGGGAATACATGGTGGCGCGTACATGACCCTGAGCGACAAAATAGATATCGCTGCTCACCTCCTTGTAAACGATAATTTCCACGCCTGGCTGATAATCCCGCCAGTGGATGACTGACACGGTCTGCGCATAAATCTCGTCAGGCAGACCGCTCAGTATTTTGATCTTGCGATCGAACTGCATTGCTTATGGCTTCGACTGGCCGCGCTCTGTGACTTGCGGGCATATTAGGGCAACATGTGGACAAAATAAACGCAGCCTCACACCGTGAATCAGAACCGCTAGACAAACCGCGTTGTGTCTCGCATTGACCAACCTGGCAGCGGCTACAACACAATTTAGTCGAAGACTTCGCGCAACAGCATCCCAGCGAGATATAACTAATACATCATAACCGTATGTTATCTAGCGCTAATCGACCCACTCTTTATAAACTGCTTTAAATTACAGCAGTCGGTACACGCTCTTTTCAAATCGAACCAAATATGGGAGCTTTAACCACCGTGTATTACCAGCTTGGAACAGGCGCATGATTAAAAGAGACTCCGATGATCGACGCTCTGGCCGGGACAGGCGGCAGAATACTGATTTTGACTATCTGCAAAACGGTGGCGCCGAGCGGCGCGCATATGCAGAACGGCGCGTGATGCACGAGCGGCGAACCGGCTGGGCACGGGTCAATCCTTGGAGCAGCGCAACCAAACGCTTCTAATACTTGATCTGTCGCAGTAATTTAAGCGGTTATCCGCTGGCAATGGTTATCGCTTGATATGTTTGATGACGTCAGGGCACAGGTATGACAATCGTGACCGAGAGCAGACCCAGCTTTGTCATCATGGGCAGTGGAGGCGTCGGAGGGTATTTTGGCGCGCGTTTAGCTCAGGCTGGTTTCGATGTCTCGTTTATTGCGCGGGGCGCGCATCTGCACGCCATCAGAAATACCGGGCTGAGAATAGAGGGGCCAGAAGAATGCTTCACCATCTCAGCGCATGCCACCGAAAATCCGGCTGATCTCAACCCGCCCGATTTTGTTTTGTTTGCCGTCAAGCTCTGGGATACGGAACCAGCGGGCGCCGCGCTGCAGGCCTGCCTTGGACAGGACTCTGCAGTTCTGTCGCTGCAGAACGGCGTGGAATCGGAAGACGTACTGTGCGCACTGCTTGGACCCCAGCGAATCCTCGGTGGGGTGGCTGAGATCTCGGCCGCAATCGCAGAACCCGGACTAATCAGACGGGTCAGCCCATTCGCCCGCGTGCGCTTGGGAGAGCTGGATCACCAGCGATCACCGCGTTCAATCAGGCTGGCGTTAGCGCTCGGCGCTGCAGGCATTGAAGTGGATCATGCACAGGATATTGTCGCTGCGATCTGGAACAAGTTTCTATTCCTGGTGGGGTTGAGCGCGCTGACTGCGCTGACCCGACAGCCGATCGGCAGAATACGCGAGGATCCAGATACCAGGGGTCTGTTCGAGCAGATTATACGGGAAGTCCTGACAATTGCCCGGGCGAAAGGGATCAGCCTGCCGGAGGATACCATCGCGGAGCGCATGCAGTTTGCGGATAATCTGCCCGCCGAGTTCATGGCCTCCATGGCGCTCGACCTAAAACGCGGCAGCCGTCTGGAGCTGGACTGGCTGTCTGGCGCGGTGGTCCGTTTGGGAAAAGAGCTCGACCTCCCCACGCCGGCGAACCGCTTTGTCTACACTGCCTTGAAGCTGGTAAAAGACGGCAGTTAGCCGGGCACCGGCGACGCTTTTTCCGCTTCACTTACCACTGGAACTCGTCACCGAGCAGCTCGATCAAAGCTTGATTGGATGTGCGGAAGTACCGCTCCAGATAGTCGCGGGTGTCGCTGGATAATTCTGCATAGCTTCCCGCTTCCTGCGCTCGCAGATCTTCCGGGTAGACTTCCGCTATACCGAGGAACCTGTATACCCGCTGCAGCACCGGCCTGGGATGCACAAAGAAATCCTCGCTTTTGATAAAAATAAACTGCTCGCGCTCGAAATACTTGAACCAGTTTTCGATGCGCGCCGCATACAACCCGCGCAGTAGGTATAGCCGGCTGCCGTGCAGCGACAGGTTGTCGTTTGCTATGGACTGCTCGAAAGTTGGAAGATCGTTACGTTTCAGCTGGCGCACGTGCATGCTGTATTCCGAATAAGCCCGGTCTATCGGATTTCTCAACAGCACAATCAGCTTTACCTCTGGCACATCCTGTTTCAATTTTTGCGGCGCTGTTTCCGAGTACAGGTAATTCGGTGAGGCCTCGCCCGTTTTTTTACCCGCGCTTGTAGCTTTCAGCGGAAAAAAACTTTTGTACCAACCTATGCTCTTTCCACTCTGCGCATAATAATTGTAGTAGTGAATCTCCTTTTCAACGGACAACTCAAGTTCAGGGTGCTGGGCAAGGTAGTAGAACATGGATGACGTTCCAGCTTTCTGCGCACCAATGATGATGAAATCGGGCAGTCTCCTCCATGGACTGCTCAAACGCCGATAGCAGTGAGCCGCGTTGAGCAACTGCTTCTTGAGCGATTTCATATAGGCTTTGGGCAACGCGCCTGCTTTCATTATTTGTTCTGGATTCGCAGCCAATGTCCCTCCCGATTGGTCTGGCGTGGATCAACTTTAACTGGCTGTTTGCCCGGCAATAAGGCGGGCGGCTTTACGGCAACAGCAGTTCATCTTCAAAGGGAAAGCGGGACAGCGTAATGGGCCCACTGGACGTTACCAGCACCATGTTTTCAAGTTTCACCCCCTCGTAACCGCCAACTTCCCCGACGTAACTCTCCACGCACATTACCATACCTGGTTGCAGCACACCCGAGTAGGCAAACTGTTGCTCTCCAGGATAATAAAGCACGGGCCACTCGTCCCCCATACCAATGCCGTGCATCAAACAGGGATAGGGCTGGTCCCCCAATCCATCCGGCTGGATATAGCGCTTAGCAACGATCGCCTCAAAGCTTGCGCCGGCTTGCAGTAGCTGCGCGTTGTGCTGCACCTCGGCATGGGCTTGGCTGTACAGCTGCTTCTGCCGGCGCGTGGGTTTTCCCGGACTACAGAAAAACGCGCGGGAGATATCTGCACCATAGCCGAATGGCCCGATCATCCCACAATCAAATACCAGCAGTTCTCCCGGTCGGATCATTCTGGATGACGCCTCCTGCTGCCAGGGATTGGTGCGGTCACCGGACGAGAGCAATCGATACTCGATCCATTCCCCACCGCGTTGGATGTTGGCCTGCCAGATCAAGCTCCAGATCTCAACCTCGGTCAATCCCGGACGCAGTGCAGCGCGCATGCGGGCCATGCCGTCCTCTGCCACGGCGATGGCGCAATTCATGCACAGGATTTCCTCCGGACTCTTGATTGCGCGCGCCGCAGCCAGGACTCCGGCCGTGTCTTTAACTTGCACCGATAAATCAGCAAGGGCGGCGGTGGCGCAGGTGCCGACTCTTTCCACGCCAAGCCGCCGATTACCGCCAGCATGCTGGTCGACCAGGTCGGCTATCTGTTGGGCCCATTGCCACGCCCACTCCTGCGCGCGGTAACCGGCAAACATGTAGGACAGCGGGAGCACGTCGTCGCGTAGTTCGTCAATGGTCTCCAGCTGGGCACCGCTGAATCTGCCCGGCTCCGCCTCGAAATAAACGACCGGTCCTTCAGCCGGGATAAACAGGTAACCGGCGTGAATGTGGGTTTGATAGAGCGCACAGTTACGGACCCCGGTCGAGTAGCGTATGGACAAAGGGTCAAACAACACGATTGCCCCATAGTCATGCGCTTTGATCTGCTCGCGTACTCGCTGCAGGCGATACGCCCGAAGGCGGGGAATATCGATGATTCCCTCTGTGTCAACCAGCTGTGTCGGCGGCGTTTTATAAGCAGCCTGCTCAAGCGTTAAGGGCTGTGGCTTAGCTGAAATCGTTTGACTATAGTCAGTACTGTCTTTTTTCATTAAACGCCCGCATTGTTTTTTTCCCATCGTGTGCGGGGTAGATCAGGTTCTGTAGTCTGGCTCTTCTTCATCCAGGATTGCCTGCAATTCACTGAAGTGCTTTTGCGCCAGGCCCTGGTAGCCCTCCCATTGCCGAGCCGTCTTTTCCGCAGTCTTTGCGGACAGTAGTTTGACAGGCTTGCCGGAACCATAGGCGAGCACCAGATTCTTTGCTGCACGCTCAAAGTAATACAGATCATCAAAAGCTTCGGCTACTGATGGCGCCACCACGAGAATGCCATGGTTGCCCATAATCATGATCTTATTGTTACCGAGAAGTTTTGCGCACCGCTCACCCTCCTGCTCAAACGCCATACCGTCGAAACTGTCATCGATTACCACCCGGTTATAGAATCGCGCACTATTTTGATCTATGGCCAACATGGTGCTGTCAGCCAGGCTGGCCAATACCGTGGAATATATCGGATGCGCATGCAGCACACATCGCGCGTGCGGACAATGCCGGTGCAGCGATCCGTGCAGTCCCCAGGCAGTGGGATCAGGCGCATCCTTAGCCTGCATCGTGTTATGATCGTGGGCATCAACCAGCAGCAGTTCACTGGCCCGAATGCGCGAGAAATGGCGCCCGTTGGGATTAATCAAAAACCTGCTGCCATCTCCCGACACGGATAAACTGAAATGGTTAGCCACGGATTCGTGCATATCCAAGCGGAACGCCCAGCGAAAGGCACAGGCTAGATTGACGCGATGATCATAATCAGGATCTGAATCCACTTGTTTGTTATGCTCCTTAACCTCACGGATCGCCATTTTTTGAGCTCCTGCTTTGCTCCGCTTCGCCGGGGACGAAACGAAACTTTTGTTGCTAGGCTTTTATAAACGATATATTTTAGGACTTTAGCCGGTAAAAAGTAATTAGCGTATCTGTACCCAGAAATCATGACTGAAAATAATCAAATAGAGGTAAACGGCCGCAGCTACCGCTGGCCGATGCAACCCGTAGTCGCAGTTTGCGTGGACGGCTCAGAACCAGCGTATATAGAAGAGGCGATCAGTGCCGGCGTGATGCCTTGGAGCAAACAGATTACTAACGGCAAAGGCAGCGACCTTCGCGCGGACTGCGTCGTCCCGAGCTTTACCAATCCAAACAACCTGTCCATCGTGACCGGGGTGGCGCCAGTGGTGCATGGGATATGCGGTAATTTTTATTATGACCGTGAGCACGATCGAGAAGTCATGATGAATGAGCCATCGCTGCTGCGGGCACCGACCATCTTTCAGGCGTTCCAAGAGGCGGGGGCAAAAATTGCGATAATCACGGCCAAAGACAAACTGCGGCGCCTGCTCGGTCACGGACTGAAGTACGGAAAAGACGGCGCCATATGCTTCTCCTCGGAAAAAGCCGATCAGGCATCGCTGACAGATAACGGTATTGACGACGTGGTCAGCCTGGTAGGCATGGATGTCCCCTCAGTATACAGCGCCGAGCTCTCAGAGTTTGTTTTCGCTGCCGGGGTAAAGCTGATGCAGACCGTTCGCCCGAACATCATGTATTTATCGACCACGGACTATATCCAGCACAAATATGCCCCAGGTAGCGATGGCGCGAACGCCTTTTACGCCATGATGGACAAGTACTGGTCCCGACTGGATGAACTGGGCGCGGTTGTCGCCCTGACCGCCGACCACGGCATGAACGCTAAACACGATGATCAGGGTGCGCCGGATGTGATCTACTTACAGCAGATCCTGGATGATCGGATAGGCGTGGGGCGCGCGCGCGTTATTCTACCCATCACAGATCCCTACGTTGTACATCATGGGGCCCTGGGTTCCTTTGCGACGGTGTACCTATCTGCCGATCTCGATGTCGATCAGGTGAAATCAGCGCTCAGGGAAATCAGTGGAATCGAACAGGTGCTGGAAAACGAGGAAGGGTGCCGTTTGTTTGAACTCGCGCGGGATCGTATGGGTGACCTTATTGTTTTATCGGCAAAGCACAAAGTGCTCGGCACCTCAGCAGACAGGCATGACCTCTCCGGTTTGGATGTTCCATTGCGCTCCCACGGAGGCGTCTCGGAACAGGTCGTGCCGTTGGTGTTCAACCGGCCGGTGTTGGGCCTTGACCCGAGTCGGCGCCTGCGGAACTTTGATCTCTATGATGTCGCACTGAATCACCTCGCGGCCTAATCGTAAGCGGAGAATTTGCATATGAGTGCACCAGTAGAACGAATCAGTCCAGCCCGACACGAAAAGATGCGGATAGCAGGACAACAGGTGGACGGCGAAAGCGGGAGCAGCATAGAAGTTCTTAATCCTTACAACAACACTGTGGTGGGCACCGTTCCCCGCGCCAGCCGATCGCAGGTTGCGAAAGCGTTCGAAATTGCTGCCGAATACACGCCAAAACTGAGCCGCTACGAACGTCAGCGCATACTGCTCGATACGGCTACTATCCTTGATCAGCGCCGGGCAGAAATTTCCGACCTGATCACAGCGGAGTGTGGTTTGTCGAAAAAAGATTCCCTGTATGAGGTTGGTCGTGCGTTTGACGTATTCACCTTGGCCGGCCAGATGTGCATCATCGATGACGGGGAGATTTTCTCATGCGATCTGACGCCGCATGGAAAAAAAAGAAAGATATTCACCCAGCGGGAACCGCTCAAAGCCATATCGGCCATCACCCCGTTCAATCACCCGTTGAATATGGTCGCGCATAAGATCGCCCCGTCAATTGCCACCAACAACTGCATGGTGTGCAAACCAACGGAATTGACTCCCCTGACCGCGCTGGTCCTAGCCGATGTGCTGTATGAAGCCGGTCTCCCCCCCGCAATGCTCTCCGTTGTCACCGGCCTGCCGGAAGACATAGGAGACGAAATGATTACCAACGAACACGCCGAGCTGATTACCTTTACCGGAAGCGTACCCGTTGGCAAGTATATTGCGAGAACCGCAGGCTACCGCAGAACTGTCCTCGAACTGGGGGGCAACGCTCCTTTGATCGTGATGCAAGACGCGGACCTGGATAAAGCGGCTGAGCTCGCCGTCGCGGGCGCTACCAAGAATTCCGGCCAGCGCTGCACGGCAGTCAAGCGAATACTCTGTGTCGAATCCGTCGCGGATGAATTCGCATCCCTCGCCACGGCAAAAGCCAAAAGCCTCAAGTACGGCGACCCTATGGATGCAGAGACCGATATCGGAACCGTGATCCACGAACAGGCAGCAAGATTGTTTGAAGCAAGAGTCAACGATGCGGTGGACAAAGGCGCTGAACTTCTTTACGGCAACGAGCGAAAGGGAGCCTTGTATTCCCCGACCGTTATCGATCATGTTCCCTACGACTGCGAGCTGGTGCGGGAGGAAACCTTTGGCCCGCCGATTCCAATCATTCGGGTTAAGGATGTAGACGATGCGATAAGAGTAGCCAATGCATCGGCTTTCGGCTTGTCGTCCGGGGTCTGTACCAACCGACTGGATTACATCACCCGTTTCATTAATGAACTGCAGACCGGAACGGTGAATATATGGGAAGTTCCGGGCTACCGCATCGAGATGTCTCCCTTCGGCGGCATCAAGGATTCGGGCCTCGGCTACAAAGAAGGGGTGATTGAGGCGATGAAGAGCTTCACCAACGTTAAAACATTTTCGCTGCCTTGGCAGTGACTGAGAGTTGACAGGTTGAGTAAACGCCGCGGTAAAACGGAGATCTGAACTTGCGCACGGTCTCGGCTCTATCTGTGCACAGCCTGCATAATCCTCCCGGTCTATTTGCGGATTTACGGTGTAACCTGAGACAGTTCTTCTCGGTCACTATTTGTCAGCGCTGAATGCAGACGGGTGTCCGCTACAGAATTTGAAGCACAAACTTAGTCAGTCCAAGTCCTCCAACCGGGTCAGGCGCATGTGGATTGCATATTGCTTGTCACCGGCCGGGCTGATCTTACCTGCGATCCTTCCATCCTTTTTGATCTTTCCTTTTAAGGATGTTTTCAGCTTTTTCTTTTTACTGCCGAACAAGGTGCGAACATCACCATACTGTGTGGCAGAAGTCTGTGCAGCGAAACTATCGCCATCCACTTGATAGCTACCGATTGTGTAATGATGAGCGCTGGCTGAAAGATAGCGGCCATTCTGCATGAACACTGTAGCGAGATGTTCCCAGCCATGGAGACCCATCATCTCTAATTTCCATACTCCTTCGATACTCATGTTATCTACCCGTGTAAAAATAAGCCCGCATGCTAACGCGCTTTCCCACGTTCTAACAACTTATTGTGACAAGACCAGGCAGGGGCATTTCGCCTTCCTGTCAACGGCCTCGGCGACGCTGCTGTGAACGAGGTCGCCGAGGATCGATCGTCGCTCGTGGCCCATTACGATCAGATCGGCATCCGCCTCTGAGGCCACCTCCAGAATCGCTGCCGCCACGTCGCCAGAGCGAACGAAGGTCTTCACGGCCTTCACATCCTTGGCTTTGGTGTACGCTTCGGCCTGGCTGACAACGCTGTCGGCGATCTCCACGGCCAGGCGGGACACCGCCTCCGCCCGCTGCATATCAGCTTTCATAGTTCCGGTTTGATAAGCGAAGCGGTCGATTGTGCCGCTGTAGGAGGGCGTGCTGATGACCCCCTCGATCTGAGCTTCATGGATAAGGTCGTCGGTTATTTCTCCGGGTTCCGTGACGTAAAGGATTCCCAGTTTGGTTTCATACCTGTCGGCCAGCGCGCAGGCCGTTTCGAGTATGGAGCGGGTTGTCTTACCCCCATCGATCGCGACCAGAATTCGATCATACATTGTCGGTTATCCTCTTCGGTTATCGAATGAATCTAATCCCCCACCGCAAGGGCCTGCGGGGGCCGTTAGCCACAGGGATTCAGTTTAAAGATAAGTACGTAGGTCGGATTGAACTTACGTTTGTTGTCTTGCTTCATCTTCATTTTGGTTGCCTTCTCTGCCCCCGCTGTTGTTACCGCAGCGCGCTTAAATTAGCGGTCAACGCAACGTTGGCGCGCTTTACCTCTTCGCTAATCTTATGCGCCATATCAGCTTCGGGACCGCAACAGATTACGGTAGCCTTCTTGTGTGCGTGCGCGGTTTGCTCTACCGTCTTGATCAGCGTCTGCTCGATGATTCTAGATATTTTTTGTCGGTCCTCTTCTGAGACATCAGTGTTGGGAAACGCTTTCTGCAGTTTTGCAACGGTTTCATCTGCCAGTTGTTTCAGGGACATAGTGAATCTCCTCTATGGATCGATTAGATGCAGGCGGGAAGGAAGTATCCCCCACCCCGCCTTTACCTTGTTGTTGAATCAGCCCTCTTGTTTCGCATACTGCTCTTCCCTAGCTTCAAGTTCCGCTTCCAAGGTGACTGCCTGCGCGACATAGGCTTCTACAAAAGTGTCGAACTCTGCCGCCATCTCTCGCTCTTCGGCCGCATCTGCCGCGTCCAGTTCGGCATCCAACGCTGCGATGTGTCGAGATCTTCGCTTGACAGGTTGGGTTGTGCGGTTTGACTTCTCTCAGGTCGCGGGTTGCAAATCATTCGATTTGAGTGTGGCTCTCTTTTTTCATTGTCAGTCTCGCTTGACGGCCTTGATCAGCATACTGACCAGAGGTCCCAGGGCGCCCACAGCCCCGCTGGTCATACTCGCAAAACCTGAGCGGATGCGTTTAACGTCGTCAGTGATCTGCCTCAGTTGGCTCTTGACGTGTTCAATGTCAGCGCTGAGTTCGGTATACGCCATATCCCGAATTTCACGGGCGAGCGCCTCCTCGCTCTCCGCCGGGCCGGCGCGTTTTGCAATGAGGATTACAATGATTGCAATAAACGTGTCGATCAGGGCCACCACGAAAGCCGCCCATGCAGGCCCCATGCTGGGCGTCAAGGCGTGGTAAAGCGCCAGCGTCATCATCGCCAGTCCCAATAACAGGAATACCATAGCGACAGAGAAAAACGCAGACCGAGCGGCTGCCCGGCGGGCATGAATCTGCGCCAGTGCGAGTTCGGCCCGAACAAGGATCTGGAGTTTGAGTACGGGATCAGACATCTGATTTATCTCACTTTCTCAGTTAATCCACTTAGCGTCCGAGGCGGCCAATGAGAACGCCCAGGGCAAACACGATCAGTAACACTGAGGGTTTTGTTTCCCTGAGGTCCTTATCGAGTGAATCCAGAAGTTCATGGAATTGCGCCGCTAGATCGTGTTGACCCTCACTCTCCGCGCCAGGTGTCGCCTCAACAGCAGCATCTACCGGTTCTTCATCGGATGGCGTTTCCGAATCTGGTTCACTTGACTTAGCAGAAGCTTCACGCTCACTTTTCAGCGTACTCAACTGCGCGCGTAATGATTCAATCTCCGCGCGGAGGTTTTCATCGGCCATGGTTAAGACTCGTCGTGACTTTTTTTTGATCCACTGCCGGCCGGTCGCCCGGGCCAGCGGGTGGCGCGGGGCTCAGCAAAACGGCGAACCATTGGGTTTGTGGGTTGGCTTGAGCAGTAAATTTTACCACCATACTAAAGGGCACAGAGAGCAACATCCCCACCGGCCCAAACATCCATCCCCAGAAAACCAGAGACAGGAATACCGGCAGCGTAGACAACCCGACACGCCGGCCCATGATCATGGGCTCGACAATGTTGCCGATCAGGCTGTTGACCGCGAGGTAGATGTCGATCAAAAACTGCTGCAGGGCGCCCTCCGTGCAGGATGCTGGCGATGGTCAGTGGACCGACCATGTATGGGTTGGCTCATATTCATAGGCATCGCGCTGGTTGTCCTTGGGCTGATTGGGGGTTGCGCAGGACCAAAATATTTAGCCTGTGAGGAATGACTTTGGTTTAATATACCACTTTATTGCCGAAGTTCTGACCAAAGAGCAGACACATGCACCACCTCAAACTCGCACTATTTGTTGTTTTACCCCTGACCTTTTGCCCAGCATACGGATCGGACTACGACGCCTTTTTAGGTGAATACGAGGGGACCTACGTCTCAGAAAAAGGCGAAAAGCACAACCGTGATTTGAGCGTTCAGATCACGGAAGTGGATGATGGCTTCAATGTAACCTGGACAACCACGACCTTCAAAAAAGATACGCCAAAAGAAAAAACATACAGCATTGATTTTCTTGAAACCGATCGCGACCACATCTACGAAGCGGCGCAGAAGAAGAATCTGTTCGGCGGTCGAGACCCCCTCGACCCAATGAAAGGCGACCCATATTTCTGGGCCAGGATAGAGGGCAATAAGCTTACGGTGTTCGCCATGATTGTTACCGATGACGGCGGTTACGAAATGCAGACTTTCGACCGGGAATTACAGGAAGATAAAACCCTGCTGTTGCGCTTTCACCGGGTAAGAGATGGAGAGGTTCTAAAAACCATCGAAGCAACGTTAATCAGAAAGTAAATAAAAAACGGGTGCGATAACGCGTCGGACGGGGGATTGTGCAGGCAGCAACGCGACTAGTTATTCATCCAGCTGGGCCTTACTCAACGGCGCACCAACGTAACAACCAAACTCCCGGCTAAAATCGACGCTTACTCGAGCATGCACTTTACCCTGCTTATCGAAGAAACGATGTTTGTCTTTTATCGGAAAAACCGCTTCATGCCATACGCCGGGATTAATGTACAAGCCGCGCGCTCCGTCAAACCAAAATGCGGTAAAGTCATCCGGCCTAACATCGTCCCCCGGGAGCGCCAGCGGCGCCACGAAGGGCCCGACGTCCAGTGGGAAAAACAGCTGACCCCCGTCGGGGTGATAGTTGGCATGCCACAGTAAAACCCTGTCCCGCTGCAAAGGCGTCGGCTCAGTTGCGGCATATTGCGGTTCACAACTCCAGCCCAGTACATATTTGTTTTGGCAGACGACCGATGTGTTGTGTGCATGCAGCGCGTGATCCTGCCAGTAAAAATCGAAAACTCCCTCCGTCGTGCCGCCCTGATCTCCTGTATCAGGATCGACCGGACGCCAGCCCTGAGCCGGCCAGCGAACGATCTCTATGGCGCAAGTCTCCGGTGCATCAACCAGTCTGCCAAAACCCTGCAGGTTTTCGTTGGTCGCCTCAATTAGCGGTATTTTGTGCACCGGCAGGATCGGCATATCGCTGGCACTGGGAGCAAGATTAGGCGCACCGGCTTCGTTCATGAGTTTACCTTGAAGCTGTAACGAATCGTGAAAGAGTAACACACCTGGATAACACGCGACCATGCGTTCAAGCCGGTCCGGCACCATCGCCGATAGCGCCCATCGGGTGCACCGCAAAAAGCCGCAAAATGGCGGTTAGTAACGCTATGCGCGATCCGCTTCAGCTCTCTGGCAAGCGCGTTTTACCGTCGCTTGTTTTTTCGGTAAGCTAGGGATGCGTCAATCGCCTGTGGGGGGCTATTGTAATGCTCGAAGCTGCAACATGGACTATCGGTTTTCTCCTGGTCCTGCTCTTGACCTGGTTCGTTGGCAAATACTACGCAGAAAAAATGGCTGCTAGAAAAATAGCGCAACATCGGCTGGCAAAAGGCAGAGAGGAGTACAGCGCGGGTTTAAAAGATGTTTATAGCAGCGCCGCGCACACGCAGGCCGGCAAAAAGCTTACGCACCAAGGGAAAACCACCGGGCTTCGTCTTGCGGCAAAAAACGGAAAACTGATAGACCCAGAGGACAGCGTACCGACTTCACCGCAGTCCCTGAATAAGGCGTCAAAATAGAGCTTGCTCAGACGGCACCGCGAACGCACCCTGCGACGCGCGAATTCGTTCCTTTGGCCAATTTATGGTCTAAACTGTAAAGCATGTCGTTAAATTTCGGGGTGTGCTCATGTTTGAGGCTGGCCTCCTGTTCGCGGGCTTTGTCTTACTTTTTGTAATTACCTGGTTTGCCGGTCGATATTTCTCGGAGAGAAACGCCGTGCAACGGGTATTGAAGCGTCGCGGCTATGGTTACGCTCAGTCGATAGACGGTGTAAACGAACCCAGACTTGAGCCTTACCTCACGCCAGCCGCCCGCCGATCTGCGCAAGCGGAGCACGACCATGCTGCAGAGAGGTTAAAGCGGGCCTGCTAGGCGTTAACTCTGCGCCTTTCCCAGCTGGCGAAGCCAGGATTGCAGTGAAAAGAGGTACAAACCTCAGTCATGCTTGAAACCATCAGCGTTCTACTAGGTGCCGGCTCCGCGATATACCTGATCGCTCTCACCATTGTTCTATGCGTCGGCGTCATCAAATTGATGCGCGGATGGAGAAACAGTGATGCTCAAGGGGCGATCAGCCAGGGGCAGACTCCGGAAGAATGATGCGTGGATATATCTGTGCAGCATCACTCTGTACTGCGCGCCTTGCTTTCTTTATTCAGCCTGGCCAATCCCTGTTCGAGGTCAGTGATTAAATCTTGCGTATTTTCCAGGCCGACATGCACCCGCAGCAGCGGGCCTTCCCTCGGCCACGGTGCGGCTGTTCGCAGCTTTTGCGGATAAGCGGGCATCAGCAGACTCTCGAATCCGCCCCAGCTTGCCCCCATGGCAAAGACCTGCAGTCCATCAAGCAGGGCTGCCACCGCATGCCGCGGAAAGTTTTTAAGGACGACGCCAAACAGGCTGGAGGCACCCAGAAAATCCCGCCGCCAAATGTCATGACCAGGGCAGTCTGGCAAAGCCGGATGTAATACCCGCGCTACCTCGGGCCGTTGCTGCAACCACTTGGCAACGGCGAGACCCTGCTTTTCATGCTGGCGCAGCCGAGTAGGCAGGGTACGGAGTCCACGCAGCACCATATAGGTGTCATCCGGGCCGGCGCACTGACCGAAGGCCAACGCGGTTTGCCGCAGCGGAGCGTAGCATTCCTCCGTAGTGGTAATCAGGCCTGACATAACGTCTGAGTGGCCAGCGATGTACTTGGTACCGGCGTGAATGCAGACATCTACTCCAATCTCGAACGCCTTAAAATAAACCGGCGTGGCCCAGGTATTGTCGAGTAACACTTTCAAACCCTTTTCATGCGCCGCCCGGACCAGAGCCGGGACATCCTGCACTTCAAAAGTCAGGGATCCAGGTGACTCGAGATAAATGATCCTGGTGTTCGGCTTAATCAGACCTTCAATGCCGACGGCAAGCATCGGGTCATAGTAAGTGACATCGACACCTAAACCGGACAGCACGTTGTCGCAGAATACTCGACTTGGCTCGTAGGCAGAATCAACCATCAGCACGTGATCGCCGGACTTGACGAAGGCCAAAATGGCCATGGCCACGGCGGCCAAACCCGAAGGTAACACGATGCAGCCGTAGCTTCCCTCCAGTTCGGTCATCGCCTGTTCAAGCGCGAAAGTCGTCGGTGTGCCCCCGAGGCCATACACTACCTGGCCCGGCTGATCCCGATTGTTTATCCGTCCGTCAAATTCTTCCAGCGTTGGGAATACGATAGTCGATGCATGATAGACAGGCGGATTGACTACACCGTGGTTTTCCAGGGGCCGTCTTCCCGCGTGGGTGGCGATAGTTTCGTCGTGTTTTTTATCTTTTCTTACCATTGTCCAGATACAGTTTTAGGCAAAGCTGTCTAGCAGAAGTGAAAATTTTTACGGTTATAATCATCCAACGAAAACATCAGACTACCGCCGTTAAGCATCAAGCATGAACTACCAAATGCGCAACATTATAAGGCACGTTCTGTTTGCAATAACTTACGGCGTGCTGATTGCGCTGCTGATCGGTATTGGCCTGTATATTTATCTGCTGGAATCCAGACCAGACCTCAAGGTTTGGCACACCGCCGAACTCGATCAGGAGTTTAGTGCGGATCGGATCGGAGAGGTGCCTGATCTTGCCGCTTACCTGGCGTTGGAAGAACGGCTTATGCAGCAGGTCAAGCACCGGGTGTACGACCGTATCTCGTCCGGCGATCAGCGCATGATTATCCGCTATCACCAGGGCAGCCTTACCGATCCGGCAGCACAGCGGATAAACTGGAATCGGACCTTCGAGCTTATTCCGCAGCAGCCGATAGCTGGCGCGTTGCTTATTCACGGTTTATCCGACTCCCCCTACAGCATGCGCGCCATCGCCGAAATACTGCATCGGCACAACGTTCTGGCGCTGGGCATGAGAATGCCCGGGCATGGCACAGCACCTGCCAGCCTGGTCGATGTACAGTGGCAGGATTTCGCAGCGGCAGTACGAATTGGTCTCAAGCATCTGCAGACTCAAATCGACAACGGTCCGGTTTACATTATCGGTTACTCCAATGGCGCCGCCCTCGCCATAGAATATGCACTGCTGCCGCTTGAGGGAATTATGCTGCCCCAGGTGGATGCGCTGGTGCTGCTGTCGCCAGCTATTGGCGTTACTCCCGTCGCTGCTCTCGCCCGCTGGCAAGGACGGCTGGGCAGGCTGATCGGTCTTGACAAGCTGGCGTGGAGTTCTATCCAGCTCGAGTTTGATCCGTACAAATACAATTCTTTCTCGGTCAATGCTGGAGATCAGATTTACCAGCTGACAAATGCCATAGAACAGCGCATCAACAACCTGTCTACCGGTCATGGCTTGAAGCACTTTCCCCGGACCATCGCTTTCCAGTCGATAGTAGACGCAACGGTACCGACCCAGGCCCTTCTAGATAGATTGTTCATGAAGCTTGAGCCGGAGGGGCATGAGCTTGTGCTTTTTGATCTCAACCGGTACACCGAGGCTGAGCCGCTGCTGCGCAGTGACCCGGCAACCCTTATTGACAGCTTGCTTGAAAATCCATCTCTGCCTTTCGATCTGTCAATCATCACCAACGTCAACGATACAACAGAGAAAATAATGGCTCGCCAAAAGATCGCCCTCACCCCGGTTGTCCGCGACCAGGTCCTCGGATTATCCTGGCCCAAGGGAGTCTTTTCACTGTCACACGTGGCGGTGCCGTTTACACCCAATGATCCTCTTTACGGCGCGATTAATGATCCATTTGATGACGCTATTACCCTGGGTGCAGTATCGATACGAGGAGAAAGAGACTTGTTACAGATACCCGACGGTTATTTCCTTAGACTGCGGCACAATCCGTTCTTTGACTACATGATTGAACGTATGCTTCGGTTTCTGCGTTTAGACACGCCCGCGCAGAACTGAGTGCAACGGTTCGACACTCAGTTGACGATAGCGAGCGCAACAACACTGCCGGCTCGGCAACTCCTGCCGCAGATAGTACCGGCACGTTGGCAAAAACGAATTTAACACAAGACAGGACCAGTCACAGCCAATAAAATCCACACAAAGCAAACTGAGATAAGAGGAGAGAGGAATTGGACAAAGCACTTTTCGAAAGAGGGCTCGCCGCGCGCACGTCCGTACTGGGCGAGGATTATGTCAATAACGCGCTGCGCGCAGCAGATGATTTTAACCGTGAGTTTCAGGAGCTGGTTACCGAATACTGCTGGGGTTTGTGCTGGGGAGACGACACGCTGGACAAAAAGCAGAGAAGCCTGCTGAATCTGGGCATGATCGCCGCGCTCAATCGTATGCATGAATGGGAAGTACACTTCCGCGGAGCCATAACCAACGGACTCACGCAAGCAGAGCTGAGGGCCATACTGCATCAAATCACTATCTATTGTGGCGTACCCGTTGGCGTTGAGTGTTTTCGCATCGCGCGTAAGGTCCTGGCGGAGTTGGAAGCATAGCGTGCCGCAAGCCGGGCGGAGCAAGTCGTAACCGCCTTACCGTCCACGCCATCACCTGCAGAGTATTTACCCATGACTATCCCCACTACGATGCGAGGCGTCCATCTGACCGGTAATGGCGGCCTGGATAAACTCGAGTACAGACAAAACATTCCGGTTCCCATTCCGCAGGATGACGAGGTATTGATCCAGGTGGGAGCGTGCGGTATGAACAATACTGACATCAACACTCGCACCGCCTGGTATAGCAAGTCAGTGACATCGGCCACCGCTCAGGGCGGCGAGGATGGTTTTGATCAAGCGCAGCGTGATGACTCTACCTGGGGAGGACCTGGTTTAACCTTTCCCCGGATTCAGGGAGCAGATATCACCGGCCGCATCGTGGCGGCAGGGAAAAGTGTAAGTGACCGCAGAGTGGGCGAGCGCGTCCTGGTAGATCCCTGGATGCGTAATCCGACGGAGCCGGAAAACAGGGCGCTGGTCGGTTACCTGGGCAGCGAACGGGATGGTGGTTACGCCGAGTATGCGACCGTACCCAGCGTCAATGCATTCAAAATAGAAACCTCGATGAACGATAGCGAGCTGGCTACATTTCCCTGTTCATACTCGACCGGTGAGTACATGCTCACCCGGGCGCGCCTGGCTGAGCATGAGAGCGTATTGATAACCGGCGCTTCAGGCGGCGTCGGCTCTGCTCTGGTGCAGCTGGCTAAACTGCGGGGGGCGCACGTCATCGCCATAGCCAGCCACAACAAAATGCACGCGGTCCGTGATCTTGGTGCGGACAGCGTCGTAGACAGGGGTGGGAATAACATCGAGTGTGCAGTCCGCGACGCCGCACCAGACGGCTGCGTTCACGTTGTGGCTGACATCGTGGGAGGTAAAAACTTCCCGCTGCTTCTGGAAATTCTGCAGCGTGGCGGCCGCTACGTCACCTCGGGCGCTATAGCAGGACCCATGGTTGAACTGGATCTGCGCACGCTCTACCTCAAGGATCTGGAGCTATGGGGGGCGACCGTCATGCCGCAGTCGATTTTCCCGCACCTGGTAAGCCTTATCGAGCAAGCGAAACTCAAAGCGCTGGTGGCCAAGACCTTTCCTCTGCAGCAGATGCAAACCGCGCAAAAAGAATTTCTTGAAAAAAAACATGTCGGCAACTTTGTAATCATGCCGTAAAAACCAATACCTGATGCCCAAGCTATATGCCGGCGCCCTCAACAACTAGTTGCTTCGACAGAAAGTGGAGAATACCAAGCATAGATTATGGTGGGGCAGCCTGGCCGCACTGCTTTCTTCCGTTACTTTCTCAATGAATGTAACTTTAGCCGGCTTGGCCTATGAGTACGGAGCAAACATACATGCCCTAAACCTGACGCGGGCGGTGCTGTTCTGGCTATGCCTTTTAGCAATCATTCAGTACCAGCGCCTATCACTTGTGGTGTCCAACAAAACTTTTGCGGCCTGCATCGTACTCGGCGTACTGCTGGGTGCGGAGATGTATGTCTTACTGGGTGCGATCCTTTTTATTCCGGTCGCCCTGGCTATTGTCATAATGTATACCTACCCGCTAATGATCGCGCTCTACGACTGGGGTTCCGGCAGAGCTCCCTTCTCTTATCTGCAGCTATTACTGATGGTGGCAATATTTTCAGGATTGTACATGGCACTGTCCGTGACGACCGGCGTGGTCGACATTACTGGGGTGGCACTCGCTTTCACTGCAGCAGCAATACTCGCTACGCTGCTGATACTGAGTGAACGTACTTTGAAACATCACCATAACAGCGTGATTATGTTTTACATGCTGAGCACTACTTGCATCGGCGTGATAGCACTGTGCCTGACTATCGCACCTCTGCACTGGCCCTTGGGTACAATCGGGTGGCTGGCGTTTTGGGCCAGCAGCGGTGCTTATGTGCTGGCAACCTTTCTGCTGTTTACCGCCGTCCACATCATCGGACCGCTGCGCACCGCAATCATTGACAACACTGCCCCGGTGTGGGCGGTGTTATTCGGATTCGCCCTGCTGGGTCAAGTGCTGTCCGCGCTGCAAACCGTCGGTGTGGTGACTGTGGTAGCTGGCGTGCTGCTGATACAGTGGACTCGCCCATCAACGGCCCATCAGGCTACCCCCTAAGCCGCTCGTTCGACGGATCCCATACCGCTTCGGCCAGGACCGTAGCCCGATACGCTTTGCCCAGCAAATCTATTTCGAACTGCGAGCCAGGCGCGGCGAACTCAGGCTCGACATAGACAAAGCCCAGACTTCGTTTGGTATAGTGACCGTAACCACCCGATGTCGTCACACCAATAGCACGGCCTTTAATCAAGGCAGGTTCGCCCCCATGGACATCGGCATCGCCCGCTTCGACTCCCACATAGACCAGCTTGGTAGCTACACCATTTTGCTTGACCCGCAGGGTGGCGTCTTTACCGGTAAAATCACCCTTGCTTGGGTCGAAAAAACGTTCCAGTCCAGCTTCGATCATCGTAATCTCGTTGGTCAGTTCGGCGCCCCAGCCTTTATACGCTTTCTCCATTCGCAGTGAGTTCACTGCGTAGACGCCAAAGTTGGCCAGGCCGAATTCCTCGCCAGCCGCCCACACTGCGTCATACAGCCTAAGCAGATCAGGCATGGAACAATGCAGTTCCCAACCGAGTTCACCGACATAGCTGACTCGCAGTGCGCGCACCAAAATTCCAGCGACTTCTATCTGCTGGCAGGTCAGCCAACGGAAACTTGCATTCGTCAAATCCGCATCCGTAAGCTTAGCCAGCGTTGCGCGAGACTTTGGACCGGAGAGGACCAGCACGCCCCAAGCATCAGTTACATTGGTAACGTCGACCCTTTCTTTTTCTTGCACACCCTGACACAACCAGTCGAAATCGCGGTCCTCGGCAGCTGCCCCGGAGAGAATGTAGTAGTGATGCGGCGCGATGCGCGTCACGGTCGATTCGCCTGCTATACGACCTGCCGCAGAGAGATAATGCACCAGACTTATACCGCCATCTTTTTTGGGCAGCCGGTTGGCACAGACCCTGTTCAGCAAAGTCTCTGCGTCGGGACCTTTGACCTCAAACTTGGCAAAGCTGGACAGATCCAGCACACCAACGCGTTCGCGCACCGCCTTGCACTCATCAGCGACTACTTCGAAAGTGTTGTTATGCCTGAAACCAGGTTCCTCTTCTCTGCCATCGAGAGAAAACCATTTTGGTCTCTCCCACCCATTGGCCTCGGTATAGACGCAGCCTAGCGCCGCTAACCGGTCGAACAGAGGTGTTACCCGCTTGTTACGGGACGCCGGTCTTTCCTCGCCCGGTAAATGCAGCGCATACATATGTTCATAATCCTGATGCGACTTAGCCTTGGTGTAGTCGCCCGGTGCATATCGACCGAAACGCCGCGGGTCCAGACCGGCCATATTGATTTCTGCATCACCATACACCATCCACTGGGCCAGGTACTTGCCGCAGCCTGCGCCGGAGGCAATACCTAT
Organism: Gammaproteobacteria bacterium; assembly: GCA_024638505.1. GTDB lineage: Bacteria > Pseudomonadota > Gammaproteobacteria > Arenicellales > JAANXG01 > JAHEKE01. Next base: position 35,412 of record JAHEKE010000146.1, read on the forward strand.
GGAGGCACCGTTGCAATGCCAAAAGTTACGCAGTCCGTGTGCCGGCCCAAGCAAGGGATTGGCATCCGGCGTGTGTGGAATAGCACCGCATACCACGCGCTTGATACCCAGCTCCTGCCAAATGGGCATGCGTTCCATCGTCCGCTCGATAAAAGGCGCCAAATTGTCGAAATCTGCGTCAAACAGCTCGTTCTCTGCTTCCCACTCCGGCCACCCGTCGCGATGAGTCCAGCACTCTTGCGAGTTTACAGTTTCATAAATACCAATCAGTCCTGACTTCTGCTCCTGCCGGTAGTAGGCTGAAGGATAGGGATCGCGCATAACCGGCATCTCGGTCTCGCGCTGCGTGAACTCAGGGACGGTATCGGTCACAATGTAGGTATGCTTCATGTTGGTGATAGGTATATCCGTACCTACCATCTGACTGATCTGACGGGCATAGCAACCGGCAGCGTTGACCACCATTTCGCAGATTACGCTCCCCTTTTCCGTAATTACCTCCCATTCTCCGGAGGGCCTTTGCTTTACATGCAGAACCCTGTTGCGTACTTCGATGCTGGCGCCCATGTTGCGCGCGCCTTTGGCTAAAGCATTACAACAGCCGGCAGGGTCCACATGGCCATCCTCCGTGGTCCATGCCCCGGCCAGCACACCTTCCATGTTTACAAAAGGATTAAGCTGCTTGATCTTCTCGCGATCGATGATCTCGCAATGAAAGCCAACGAGTTTGCCCACACTGGCAACATGATGAAACCACTCTACTTCTGCAGGTTTTAATGCAAACCGCACACCTCCACAACCGTGCCAGCTCACATACTGCCCGGTTAACTCCTCCAGTTTGGGGTACAGTCGGTTGCCGTAGTCGTGAATTTTGGCCATATTGTAATCAGCGATAAAGCTGGGACATTGCCCTGCAGCATGCCAAGTGGAGCCGGAAGTCAGCTCACCCTTTTCTATGAGCAGACTGTCACTCCAGCCCTCCTCAGCCAAATGATAGAGAAGGCCAACACCCATTATTCCACCGCCGATAACGACAACTCGAGCCTGGCTTTGCATGAATTTCTCCTGATCTAGTTAAATGGCGATGGGTATGACTACAAGCGTTTGTTTACAGCTAGCGCGCTCACGGACAGTCCGTCTGCGGGCGGTAATTGTACCCTAGGGCAGCGCTTTAAAAACCCACGTCTTTCGATCCAGAACCCGGATAATAATAAACCGCCGCGCCGTCTTTTTTCTTGCGAACTAGACCGCGCTTAATAAGCGTTGCCCGTAAGCTCCAGGAGTGCTCGCGCCCTATTCTGCGGTTAATCTCCGCTGCCCTTATTCCCGGATTTTCACGAATCACGGCGAGTATTTTCGCCAGCAGGTCTTTCCTGCTTTCCTTTTTAATTTCGCCCACTATCGCGTACTGAGCAGGTTAAGAACATAGGGCAGCTAAGTCCACGTCGCAAGGGCAATAACAAACAGCGCAGCAGCGGCGACCGACGCTATGGTCCTGACGTGATTCCACGCCGTCCAGCTTGACACATAATCTCTCCATCGCTGCTCACTGTTCGGGTCATTCGCTGACACCTCTGCCAAACGCTTATTTTTTGGCACGTTGAAAACGATGGTCACAATGATGCTGCCAACGATATAGAGCACACTCCCTGCGGCTAGAAACAGAGCTCTGCCGTGATTCCCGATGGTTACTGCATAAATCAGCAAAACAACGCAGACAGCCCCGCCGCCGAAGAAAACAGTCAGGAACCATCCGTTCAGAACTGTCACATTGATAGATTGCATCGCCCTGATCCCTACCTCAGCTGGAATACGAGCAAGACCGCTCATAACGAAAGTTGAGAAGGCAAAGAATATTCCCCCTACGAGTCCGCAGGTGAGTGCTGCAATCAAAGTCAGGGCGAACAGCATTTTGGCAATTGGAACCTCTGCGCTAGAAATGCACTAACAACACAAAACGCATCGTACAGACCGAAAACTATCTGTCAGCGGATCTTACTTACCCGATTCTAATTATGCAAAAACAGGCATAGCGGCGCTGGCATACTGTTGTCAACAGGACTTCATCCTGTTTCGTAGCGGCTGATAGAACAGGCGATGATTCCGTTCGCAAATTCACCCGAGGATGCCGATAAGCCGGGCGGTCGCAAGGTCTTCGTACATGTGGGGAATCAGGCCGCTCGATTTCAACGTGATAGTAACGGTGCGCTAACGTGTCCAATGGTAAATCACCCATGGTCAGCTCATCGCCCGCGACTACGCGCCGGGCGCTTAGCCAGTTGTCCAATATTGCCGGAGTGGAACTCAAGGTTTCGGCACGAGTGGCCACAGCTCGAGCGCGCCGGCGCGGGTGAGTAAGGCATCGTCCCCGGGTGGAAAGGGTTTTTCATGGCAAATGGTTATCTGCAGTTGTCCTGACTGCTGCGGGACGCAAGGTTTGCCTGGAACCCGGATATTTAGCCACAACCTTGAAATTTTGATCATGAAACAAGAGAGTTATACGGAAAAATTTTTCTTTTCTTTTAATAAAAAAAGACTAAACTTCGCCTTATCGAGCGGGAGTCACGTACTCCATCCTGCAATCAATTTTATGGGGATTGGTATTGCATGTTCGAGCCTTCTAAGAAATCGATATGGTGCGGTAAGCTTGAAACCGCCTCTTCTAAAACCCCAGTTATCTATGACCCTGGCTTACCAGAGCCGCCGCGCGGCCAAATCTATTTGTACAACTCAGAAAGAGACGCAATCCTCAAGTATGCTGCTCATATTGTTCAGCCGCTACTGAAAAGCTTCGAGGACGATGAGCGTAAAGAAATTGAAAAGTCGCTGAGAAAAAAATGGCAGCTGGCACGGAAGACCTTTCTTCGGGAGTATGGATCACGCACTCCCCTATCGCGTAAAAAAGCCAGCATAAAAAGCAAACAGGAAGAAACAGAATCGGAAATTGAAAGTCCGGATGCTGATAATGATGATGACTGGTCGGACGAGTTGGTAGGTTTTGACTCCGCTTAAAAACTCAGTAGACGCCGGTTTGATCGCGCTTTTTTATCTAACGTTACTCAGCATTTTCGCGTTCCACTCAAGGTGAATTAATCACGCCTGACTTCACAGCGCACACCCCGGGCGCACTGACTGTTCCATATGATGTTCAGAAAAAAAGTGTTAATTTACGCCGAACAGGTTACAAACTTCGTCAATTCTAACTGCGGGGATACATCGTGGAGCAGCGCAGGATAAGCAAAATCATCGCCGCGCATCCGGCGACCGATGGCGCCGGCGTAAAAATTAATCGTTTACCGGGTTTTGCCAGTCCGCTGAGTATGGATCCGTTTCTCATGTTGGATGAGATCCGGTCCGACAGCAAAGATGATTTCATAGCTGGTTTTCCGCCACACCCGCATAGAGGATTCGAAACCGTAACATACATGCGCGCTGGCAGGTTTTCCCATGAAGACAGCATGGGTAACCACGGCGCCATAGGGGAAGGTGAAGCACAGTGGATGACTGCGGGTAGCGGAGTGATTCATTCGGAAATGCCGGAGGCTGAAACTGATCGCATGCATGGCTTTCAGTTCTGGTTGAATTTACCTGCTGCTGAGAAAATGCAGCACCCAGTCTATCGCGATATTCACAGCGATGAAATTACATCTGTGATGCACCGCGATGTCCGCATCAGACTGATAGCGGGGGAAATAAGCATTGGCCAGCAGACCCTGCACGGTGCGGTGACGGGTAAAACGACTCAGGCGCTAATCGCGGACGTCGATATGCCGCCTCACGCTAACCTTGCGCTGAGTTTGAATGAGGAGTTAAACCTGCAGTTTTATGTCTATCGAGGATCGGTAAGTGTAGGCGGCGAAAGCGTTGATCGGGGGCATCTGGCGTATGTCGGTGAAGGCGCCGAATTGGCATTATCATCCAATGCGGGCAGCGGTCTGCTGTTGTTCGGTGGAAAACCTATCAGGGAGCCGGTAGTGCATCATGGTCCGTTCGTCATGAACACGCAGGCGGAGATTCAACAGGCCGTGCTGGACTATCAAAACGGAGTTCTGGTCCAGCGGTGACAGAATAGCGGGCAAAGCCGGACGACGCAGCGGCCGCCGTATCGCCATTTGAAGCCGCCAGCGTAGACCGCGGAACGCTTTAAAACCCGCCCCCGGTTCGAAATCCTCCGCCGCGGCGCAGTACGCCCCCGAAACCGCCTCCGCCGCCCCCTCGCGGGAAAGGGAAGTGCCATGTGCCCTGACGATGCCTGAATCCCCCGCTGCCAAAGTCAGGGTTGGATTCGATACGCCGGTAACGCTGTTCGCGCTCGATAGTCCGCCACAGCTCTCCCGAAGTGACCGTTCCCTGTAGAAACTGATTCAGTATCATGGCCACCAGCGCGGCGTTGCTGAAGCCCGAGTGAGCGCTGTCGTAGCGCTGCCTTTTAAAACGGCGCCGTATGTCTTCCAGTTCCTGCAGCCGATCGAGGTGTCGTTCCCGCATCCGCTTGTGTTCGGCCAGCTCCTCCTTGATTTGCTCGGTCTTCGTTTTACCCGTATCCAGTTCCCGCACCAGTAAATCGTCTTCTGCCGTGGAAGTGGCGCGCGCATAGTCGTACAGGGTTAGCAGGTTCTCTCTCTCGAACGCACTGCTGAGCGTGTCAATTGCCTGCCTGAAGTGTCCATCCTCGCCGCTGGCAAAGCGGGTTCGCTGCTTTTCTAACTCCTGCAGTTCATCTTCGACGCGGGCAATCTCGGCGTCGATATCATCCAGCCGCGTTTGTGCGGCCTGTAAGGCTTCGCGCAGCGCGGGGACGCCATCCTGTTGCGCCGCTGCCTCTTCCAGATGGGTTAACGCGGCGAACTCCTGATCAGCAACTAATCGGACCCGTTGCGCGTGTTCATGCAGGCGCTTGGGTATTTCCAGCAGCATGGCGTAATCGGTTCGCGCGTCGTGATAGTCGCACAGGCCCGCTACCCATTTATCCAGATAACGTAAGAGCGAACTGGCTGAATAATTTGACGTGCCATAACCCCGTTTCCAAAGATAGGAGAACAGGGGATCATCATCGTAAGGTTTACCCTTCTGCTTTCTCACTTCCTCAGCTTGCTTCGTCTTGTCATCAGCGTGCTCTGCCGTGCTCTCGGCTTCACGGGTTTTCTGCAGCTGGTCCTGATAGGCCTGGTCCAGTTGCAAGCGCGCCTGGGTTTTTGCTTCGGCCTGGTCCAGGGCTTCGGCCGCTTCGGCTGTCTGCGCGCTCGCCGCCTCCCGCTTGGCATGCAGCTCTTCCTCTTCCCGTTGCACCGCTTTTATGCGCTCCTGCAGAGACTCCAGCTCCCGCGCTCTCTCCTGTAACAGCTCGCCCACGCGCTGACCTGCGGCGTCCAGTCCCGCCGACAGCTCTCCACTTATAACGTTATCCAAACGAATTTCAGCTATGCGCTTGTAGCGATTGGCCTGTTCTTTTTGCAGTTCGACCAAATTGCCTGCCGCCTCCTTTATTTGCTGGTCTATTTTCTGTACCTGGTCGTGAATGAGCCGTACACCCTGGTCTATGGAAGACAGAGTCTGTATCCCGCCCTGCAGCGCCCCCGCTCTCACCATGAGGTAATCGACCGCCCCGTAGTGGGCATGAGATACTCGGGGGTTAAGAATCCTCGCCTTTTCACGCCAAAGCGGTTCTTTTGAATAATGCCGTCGTCTCCCTTATCCGCGGCGATGCGTTCAAACAACGCTTGATCCACGCGCAGGCCCCACTTGTTGACGCGATAGATCTGTCCATCCTCCTCGTTGTATATAGGCATTTCCAGAACCTTACCATCTGCGGTCACCGCCTCCACAATGATGTAATAATTGCGGGCATCGATGTTGGCATCGGGCACGCGCCACACTCCGCTTTGTTCCCCCGGGCGGGCGACGATACGCAGCTCATACTCTTGTTCGATATCCGCCTGCAGCGTATCCATTTGCTGCAGCACATTGCGGGCGGTATCTTGATCACCCTTGTTGAGTGCTGCTTCGCCTTTATCTAAAAGTAACTTGGCCCTCTCCGTGGCTAACGGGCCCTGTGCCTGCTCGATCAATCGCACATACTGTGCGTTAAGCCGATCCGGAAGTGCTGCCGCCGCCCGCTCCGCCGGCGCTTTGATGAACGCGGCATAAGCAAACCAGACGACAGCCAGCGCAAGTAATGCGATCAGTAACGGCTTGCCCCATTTCACTCGGCTGACGTAGAGTTTCGCAAGTTGTGTTTCGATGCCGCCCTTTGGCGGCTCATACATAAAACGACCTTCTTTCAGCGCCGCCACTCCCTGTTGTAAGACATGATCTGGAACGTCTATCCCCTGCGCAGAATAGATTTCGCGCAGACGCTGCATCATTCTCTGGTCCCGGTCCTCGGTATTCAGCTCCCGCTCGACCAACAGCTGCTGATGCCTCAATGTATCAACGACATCCATGGCCAGCATGATGTCGTTGAGCGGCCGCGTTTCTGTTTGCTCCTCCGCCATACGCGCTAGTACCGCAAGCTTAGCTACGCGGCCGACTTCTGTGCCGGGAATTCCAGCGGCAGCGCTTTTCCTTCCTCAACCAACCGGGCCAGCCGCCGCTTTCCGTCCTCCACCGCGGAACGAATCTCCTCTGCGTTCTGTGTACTCAACTTTCGCATTTCGTCGATGATTTCTCTGGACCGTTCCTGATAGCGGATCACTGATTCCACTAGTTTTTTCACCGAGTCGGCGCGGATAGTCGGACCGTAACCCGCCTTCAGCGCCTCTTCCTGCACCTTGCCTCCGATGTCGGCGAGGTCTTCCATACTCTTGCTGATTCCCTCTTTCATCGCGTTTAACGTCTCCGTGCTCTCATGCAGTCCAAACAAGCCGGTGAAAGACGCACTCAGCGCGGTTAAAACGGTCTCATTAGTACCGAAAAAGCTGATGGCCTGCTGATAGACCCGCTCCTTGGCATTGGTGGTCTGCAGCAGCCGCGCCATAATTACTTCCGATGAATTGTAGCTTACCGTGAGGTTGTCGGATAAATCTTTAGCGATCTGATAGCGACGGTCGTGATATTGAACAAACCGCATCTGCTCATCGCGAGCGAGTTCAAGCTTGGCGCGTTCAGCGGGATCCTCCCCGGTATAGTTCTCAACCGCCTGCATGGCGGATGCAAGTCCGGTCTTGGCCGCATCGAGCTGGGACTCCGCTTTCTCCAGAACCTCCAGCGCCAGAACCTCTGACTCTTTCAGCGCTCCGCGAAAATCCTGATAGGCATTCAAAATGACGTGCTCACGCTCAATCTGATCCTGCGAATCATCGGCTACTTCCAGGTAGGTCTGTTTGATCTTGTCAAAGCGTTGAGGAATATCGCCGCGCGTCACTTTCATCCAGACATTGCCGATTCTTTCCCAGGTATCAATCTTTCCATCCTCGACCTGCTCTACCATGCTTTTGGCATCATCCCGAATGCTGTTAAAAGAGTTGGTGACGTCTTCGTAACGCTGCCCCAACTCCATTCCGCTGACCTGTTCTCTCACCACTTCGTTGAACAAAGAGGCCTGATTAAGCGTGCGCGCGATGGCCAGGGTTTTTTCCTCATCAAGACCCGATATCTGATCGATCAAAGCGACTATCGGGGCTTCATCGGTTTTCTCCGGAATCAGATTAAGTTCGCGCAGGCCGCTCAGTGCCTTATCCAGGTATTGCAAAGGCCGAAGGGTGTTCATTTTGTGTCGTCTCCTTTAGGGGTGAACGTAGGTTCAAGATTCGCTGCGGTTGTAATCGAAGTATTAAAAAGCAGCGAGCAAAATCAGGTATTGACGCCGTTCGCGGGTCTTAGCATCGGTATAGTGTGCAAACTGACGCGTGCCGTCAAGGTGACGGCGCGCTCGGTTTAGCCACCGACTGTTGATT
>JAHEKE010000026.1 GCA_024638505.1 Gammaproteobacteria bacterium
TCTATTTTGGCTAATTCTGCGGCTGCAAAATCGACCATCGTTTCGTCTGACATGGTCCATAACTCGTCACCTTCATTACAGAAATACTCAAGCCCCAACCAGACGTTTCCAGGATCAGCGACCATGTAGGGGCTCCAATTGTTGAATATCTGTAATCTGCCTAGTCTGACATCCGGTTCCTGAATATAAATCCAGTTGTCCAACACCATATTAATGGCTGTATCCGGATCTTTTATTTTCATCTTTTTTACCAGCAGCCCCACTGTTACAAAATCGCGATAGACTAACCCACCCGCTACGTTTTTGATCTTGGAGTTCACCTTCGGGGAAATAGCACTAATGAGATCGCGCACCGGCATGGATGAGAAAACATAGTCCGCCACTACTCTTGTTGCCTCATCAGTTTCTGTATTTGATACATGAACCGCACCCACTTTATCATTATTGATTTCAAGACCTACAACTCGCGTTTTTTTATGTAACTCTGCTCCTTGTCGAGTTACCTGATCCGCCACCGTTTCCCACATCTGACCGGGACCATATTTGGGGTAAAGAAAACGCTCAATCAGTGACGTTTCTGTTTTCTTTTGTCTGATATCTGCACTATTTGGGAATAGCGCTCCGACTTTGTGCCAAATCGCTTTTCCTATCGACAACCCTTTGACTCTCTGCGCGCCCCATTCCGCATTGATTTTATCGCAGGCCACGCCCCATACCTTTTCGGTATAAGACTTGAAAAACGTGGCATACAGCTCTCGACCGAATCTATTAATAAAAAATTCTTCCAATGTTCGCTCAGGTTTGATCGGCCGGATCACGCTCTTTATATAACTCAGCCCTATTCGAACCGACTTATAGAGCCCCAGTTTAAGCAGAGTGTCGACGCTCAAGCTGATGGGGTAATCGAAAAGCCTCCGATTGAAGTAGATTCTGGATTTTCGGCTTCGAACCAACATAATGGAATCAGTTTGGTCGGGGTTAAGGCCATCACTTTTTGTATGCACCGTTCTCTTCTTGTTCTGATAGCTGATTTCGAATTCGTCAGAACCGCTATCCTGCAAGGGTAGTATATTCAACCACCAGTCCATTACCCGGTCAGACTTGGAAAAAAAGCGATGTCCGCCGATGTCAATACGATTATTTTTGTAATTGACCGTCTTTGAGATACCGCCAACATAGTCGCTGGCCTCGTAGATGATCGGTTTGATGTCCGTTGCTTTCAACAGCTCATAAGCTGCAGTTAAACCGGCTGGTCCCGCACCAATAATCACGGCTGTTTTCTGGTTTTTTTTCACGTTGACTGCTTTGTAAAATTCTTTTTTGGTTAAAGATATAGTTTAGTCGGAAACAATCGGCTGCGAGATTAGCCATACATTTGCCGTGCCCCATGCACCAGTCTTATTTAACCGGTTTTCCCTCAGAGCGATGTGTTAGCCGCAATTAGTCAAGCTGTCAGTGTTGTGAACCTGCACATCTCACTCTTCCGCAGGGCTCAAGGCCATTTCGCCAATACGAGCTTTTGCTGACTTCCCCACAATATCGAGCAGAACCAGAACCCTTTGCTGGCTGGTCTTTGCCAGGAATATCCCCTCGTAACCCATGAACGGTCCTTCCTCTATGCGGACTCTCTGACCATGTTCGAATTGAAACATGGGTACATCCTGTACGCCGCTCGAATCGTCTCTTTGCTTGAGCAGCTTAATCAAATCGTCCGGGACCGGAGAAGGCATCATACCAAATCTTACTAAGGTGTTGACGCCAATGGTGGAGCGTATGGGTGCCCAGTTATCAGTTTCGGTGTCGAGGTAAATAAACAAGTATCTGGGGAACATGGGCTCGATCCGGATCAGGCGCCTGCCCAGCCTTTTCCTGGGCGTGCGCAGTAACGGCAAATAGGTGGTGTAACCCTGTCTCTCCAGATTCTCCTTGGCCAAAGCCTCCTGTCTGGGTTTGGAATAAACCAAATACCAGCGTCTATCTCTAGAACCGACTTGTATTAAGTTCTTTGACGCCATTCAACATATTGCCTGACACCGCTGGCTAGTGGCGTAAACTCTTTGTCATATCCGACAGATCTCAGGGCAGAGATGTCCGCCTGAGTATAACTTTGATACTTGTCTACAAGTTTCTCTGGAAATGGGATGTATTGAATCGTTCTCGATCGAACTAATTCTGACAGCTCTCTTTCACCTGCGCTCGACGAAGAAATAACTGCTTGAGCCATGTCATTGAAACTCTGCGCCCGTCCTGTGCCCACATTAAACAGTCCACTTACATCCGGGTTGTCTAAAAAAAATAAATTCACATCGACAACATCGCCTACCCAGATAAAATCCCTGCGCTGCTCTCCGTCCTCATAGCCCCCACTGCCTTTGAACAGTTTCACGCAGTTGTACTCCATCATTTGATTATAAAAATGAAAAGCTACAGACGCCATTCGACCCTTGTGCTGTTCGCGTGGGCCGTAGACATTGAAGTATCTCAGCCCGACAACCTGCGAATCGAATTCGCTAATAGCACGAACATAGCGATCAAACAGCAGTTTTGAATAGGCATATACGTTGAGCGCACCCTCGTTCTTGGGCTCTTCTTTGAACGTGCCGCCACTGCCGTAAACTGAGGCGGAAGATGCGTAAATAAAAGGAATATTGTTGTCCATGCAGTGATGCAGCAGGCTTTTAGAGTAATCATAGTTGACGCTCAGCATGTACTGCCCGTCTGTCTGCATCGTATCGGAACATGCACCCTGATGAAATACCGCATTCATTTCTTTGTAACGGCCGTCCTCAAGCTCTTCCCGAAACAATCTGTAATCACGATAATCCGCGATCTTGCAATCCAAAATATTGACGAATTTATCCCCATCGCTCAGATCATCGACCACAATAATGTCGTCGACACCACGCGCATTTAACCCATACACGAGATTTGAACCGATGAACCCGCACCCGCCGGTGACAACGATCATCAGGTTAAATCCAACGCAGGGATTATCTCTTCCAAGCTGGCCGTAGCGGCTCCGAGTTTACCTACGACGATCCCTGCCGCTGTGTTAGCGAGACGGAGCATATGGTCATGAGACCATCCTGCGGCGGTAGCAACCGCGCAGGCGCTGATCACGGTGTCACCCGCCCCGCTCACGTCATAAACGTCTCGTTCCTTTGCCTCGCAGTGTATTGCCGTACCGTCGCCAAAATAGAGGCTCATACCGTGCTCACCGCGGGTAACCAGAAGAGAATCGATCTTCAGTCGCCGGATAAGTGCCGTCGCTTTGTTGACTAGATCCTCCTCACCCGCAAGTAGTCCTACTACCTGCTCGAACTCTTTCAGGTTCGGAGTAATCATCAATGCATTACTGTAGCGGGCGAAATCAACACCTTTTGGATCTACAATTATGGGTTTGCCGGCTGCCACGGCGGCAGAAATCATCTCTTTAATATGATACAGGCCGCCTTTACCGTAATCTGAAATCAATACGACATCCGCGTCGGGTAAATTTTCTTCGTACTGCAACAGGCAGCCGCGCAAAACTTCATGCGCCGGTGGTTTCTCAAAGTCTGCGCGCAGCAGCTGTTGATTTTTCGACAGAATCCTCAGCTTGACCGTTGTGTTAGCGTGCTCATCGACCAGGAGTATCGGTTTTATTCCGGATTCGCTCAGAATGTTTGCAAGCGCTTTGCCCGCATCATCATTGCCGGTTACGGAGAGCAGTGTACATCGCGCTCCCAGCGCAGCGATGTTAAGGGCAACATTTGCTGCGCCGCCTGCCCTTTCTTCACTCTGTCCTACCGCTATTACCGGTACCGGTGCTTCCGGTGAAATTCGCTCAACGCTTCCAAACCAATAGCGATCGAGCATGACGTCACCGACGACCAGCACGCGCACATGTTTGAATGCGTCCTGCACCAGCATTTGGTTAGCGGCCGATCCCGTAGTAAACAAAACCGTGTTCGCGTGCCGCATCCGGCTGGAATATGTTTCGTCCGTCAAAAATGACCCGCTCGCGCATCATCTCAGCCATCCTGGAGAAATCCGGGCTGCGAAACTGCTTCCATTCAGTCACCACAATCAAAGCGTCTGCCCCTTCCAGGGTATCGTAAATCCCATCGCACAGTAACAAATCAGGTCGGTTGTTATAGATGCGCATAGTTTCCTCTTTAGCGACTGGATCGAAAGCCGCAATCTCAGCGCCGCACGCCCACAGTCCCTCCATAATCACCCTGCTTGGCGCTTCCCGCATATCGTCCGTATCCGGCTTAAACGCCAGGCCCCACATGGCAAAACGTTTTCCAGTCAAATCATCGCCAAAATGATTGTGGATTTTCTTCAGTACGACACGCTTTTGTTCATTGTTGACCTCTTCTACGGCAGCTAAGATTTTCGCCTCGTGCCCCCGTTCCTTAGCCGTGCGATACAAGGCTTGAACGTCTTTGGGAAAACAAGAGCCGCCGTAGCCCACTCCGGGATAAATAAAATGATAACCAATGCGCGGATCCGATCCGATGCCGTTACGCACCGACTCAATATCAGCGCCCAGGAGTTCCGCCAGATTAGCCATGTCATTCATAAATGAAATCTTGGTGGCCAGCAAAGCGTTGGCGGCGTACTTCGTGAGTTCAGCGGAAGGGATATCCATAACAATAACGCGGTCGTGGCTGCGATTAAACGGAGCATACAGCTGCCGCATTCTCTTAACCGCCCGCGGATCGTCCGCACCGATGACAATACGATCAGGTTTTATAAAATCATCAATCGCCGCGCCTTCTTTTAAAAACTCCGGGTTGGAGGCGACGCTGAATTCAACCTCCACGCCGCGTTTTTTAATTTCCTTTTGCACCGCTGCACGTACTTTCTCAGCGGTGCCAACGGGCACCGTAGATTTGGTTACAATGACTGTAAAATCTTCGATGTGCTTGCCTACGCCTTGCGCAACCGCCAGGACGTGTCTCAGATCAGCTGAGCCGTCTTCATCAGCGGGCGTGCCGACCGCTATAAATATTATCTCCGCATGTTTGACTCCGTGCGCAATATCCGTTGAAAACTGAAGCCGCCCAGCGTCGGTATTATCTGATATCAGCGCTTCCAGTCCTGGTTCATGGATCGGAAGCTTGCCATTATTTAAACTATCAATTTTTTTCTGATCAGTATCAATACAAAGTACGCTGTTGCCGACATCCGCCAGACAGGCGCCGGTCACCAGACCGACATACCCCGAACCTACCATCGTTATTCGCATTTGCTCAAAGAATCCAAAGCGTTAATAGGCAGGCCGGAATGGCTTGCCGATCATACTCGTGCCTACGTTATCATCCGTCAGAGTAGCTCGAGGTTCTAAAAAGAATACCCATTTCCACCCCTGCGAAGGCGGTATTATCCTTCTTTTTTAGAGCATGTCGAGTCAAGCCAACCCCTAGAATAGCCAGTCATTAAAATCTGAGGGACGCCAAATTACCAGCGCCCCTCAGATGCTAAATGCAAGGTCGCTATTCGGTTTCTGTCTCTGTAGAGTTAGGCGTCTCATTATCGAGCAGAATATCGGCTTTGTTCCTCTCTAAAATCTTCGGCCCGATTCCTTTGATATTGAGTAAATCATCAGCTGAAGTAAACGGCCCGTTTGCCTCACGATATTCAACGATGGCTGCGCCTATTCTTGGGCCAATTCCGCTCAGTGCGTCAGAGATGGCCATGGCATCAGCGGTGTTAACGTTGATTGGCGCGGCAAGGGTTCGAACAGCGAGGGAATAGACTAGGAAGAGAGATAATACTGCATAGAGGGAAGTTTTCATCCTTAAAGCCTCCTTGTTTTCCTTAAGCAATTTAGGGTGGATTAAACCACCCTTCCTTGAGTTCAAATTTTGAACTCTGCTAGCACGATATACTGCACTCAGCGTAAAGTCAACGACTGGATTTTACGGGATTATATTGGCGCGTTCCGCGCCTCTTACAAGTTCTTACCATCGCTCAAGCTGACGAATCAACAGGACGCAGTAAACTGTCACCGGGCCCGTTTCCTTAGCCGTTTGCCTCTACTGCTAATTTGTCTGTCGCAGCATATGCTCATTAGTCACCGGTGCCTGCATGTACCAGCCCTTGCAACCCGGGCACTGCCAGTGCAGGGTCCGGCCAGTAAAACCGCACTGCCGGCAACGATATAGTCCATCCGTATCAAACAGGCTGACCAGGAGTGCCTGCATAGGCTCCAGGTCTGCGCTCAAGGGGGAGGAGGCTAAATCGGTTTTCCGCAGGTTCACCAAGTTACGCAGACCGTGCAGTGAAGGATTTTTTCTCAGCCACTCGGTAAGAAAATCTACCGCCTCATCGCGCCCCTTGCGGTGTTCGATTTCCTCGACCTGCGCCTCCAGCAGTTTTGGCCCACCGTAATCATCCAGCGCCTGGCCGAGAAAATCCCACAAGCCTTCATCGTCTTCGATTTTACGATAAGCCGCTACAATTTTATCGATGACTTCGCCCAGGTAGCGCGGATCCTGCTCTTCGATTTTTTGCCACGTACTAATGGCGCTGGCGTACTCTCCCAATTCGAACTGCAGGTTACCCAGCTGTATGGTTGCTCTGGTGCTGTTGGGGTCAACTTTTAGGGCGCTCTCGATCTGCGTCCGAGCTTGTTCAAAGTCCTGTCGTTCGAGCGAGATCTCAGCCAGTTCACAGTAATACTGGGCAACGATGGGAGAAACATCTTTCTCTGAATATTTTTGCAGACGCTTGGTCGCAGATATCGCATTTCCCCATTCCTTCTCCTGCTCATAAAGCTGTGACAAATAGCGCAGGGCCTGTTCGGCATGGGTCGGCGTGTCTGCCAGCTCCAGGAACAAACTTTCCGCACGGTCAAGCAGACCCGCTTTGAAGTAGTCCTGAGCCAGTTCAAATAAAGCCTGCAACCTTTGCGAGTTGCTCAGGTTGGGCCGCGCAATGATGTTTTGATGTATTCTTGTCGCGCGCTCCAGTTCACCTCGTCGGCGAAACAGGTTGCCCAGAGTAAGGTGCATCTCAACGGTTTCAGAATCAACTTCCAGTACTTTGATGAAAACTTCAATCGCCTTATCAGGCTGCTCGTTGAGAAGAAAATTCAATCCTTTAAAATAGGCGGAGGGGAGATTGAACGCCGTGTCTTTGGCGCGGCGCTCCAGTTCCTTACGAGAGGCAAACCAGCCGGAAGCTACTGCTAGCGGTAAAAGCAGCAATAGCCAAAGGGGATCCACTAAAGCTACTCCTTCATTGGAAGCGCCCGCAGATTGGCCACCTCCTGCTCCATTTTTTTCAATTCACGTCTCGCAACTGCCTGCTGACGCTTGGTTTTCCATACCCATGATGCAGACAGTAGCGTTCCGAGGATCGCTCCAATGGACAGTACAACGAACAGTAAAACGGAAAGCGGGCCCATCCAGACAAAATTGAAGTAGTACTGCACTTCGACTGGCTGGTGGTTCTTGGCGGCAAAGCTTACCGCCACTACCAAGACAATGAGAAACAGGATGGCGTATATAAGGCGCTTCATAGATGCCGCTTGTTAGATCCTAAAGCCCGATGCTCAGAATGGCTTATTGTCATCTACGCTATGCGCCATATCAACCCTTTCTCGAAGTTCTTTCCCAGGTTTGAAGTGGGGAACGTGTTTCTCTGGTACGGTTACAGCATCCCCGGTCTTAGGGTTACGCCCCACTCGGGGCGCCCGATAGTGCAGAGAAAAGCTGCCAAAACCTCGCACCTCAATGCGTTTACCCTGGGCCAGAGCTGCCGCCATGCACTCGAGCATACCCTTCACCGCCAGCTCAACATCCCGGTAGGCGAGCTGCGGTTGCTCCGCAGCAAGGATGTCGATCATCTCCGACTTCGTTATGGCTGAATTCCCCATCACAACCCCTTCTACAAGGCGCGAGGAGCAGTGCTAATCCTGCGCCTCTACGTTTTTCTTTAACTGTTCTTTGAGCTTGTCGCCGAGTGTTATCGTAGCGCCACCCGCTTTACGGGTGTATTCCTGTATAACTTCGCTTTCTTGCTGTGCCTCGAGCGCTTTTACGGAGAGAGAGATACGGCGGTTCTTCCTGTCTATGCTGGTTATCTTTGCCTCGATTTCAGCGCCCTCCTGCAGGATAGTACGGGCGTCAGCGACATGTTCCTGGGATAACTCGGAGGCGCGCAGATAGCCTTGTATACCGTCGGCGATGTCGATGGTCGCCCCCTTGGGGTCAACTTCGGCAATGGTGCCCTTCACTACGCTGCCTTTACCATTCTCCTGTACGTACATGCTGAAAGGATCTTGCGTCGCCTGCTTTATACCCAGTGACACTCTCTCCCGCTCAGGGTCAACCGCCAGCACCACGGCCTCAACTTCCTCACCTTTCTTGTATTCCCTCACCACTTCCTCGCCGGCCTGATCCCAGGACAGGTCACTTAAGTGAATCAACCCGTCAATACCGCCTTCGAGCCCGATAAAGACGCCAAAATCAGTAATGGACTTGATGCTGCCAGAAACCTTATCCCCTTTATTGTGCGTGGCCGCAAATTCCTCCCACGGATTGGTATGACACTGCTTCATTCCCAGAGAAATGCGGCGCCGCTCCTCGTCGATATCCAGCACCATCACCTCTACTTCATCACCGATATGGCAGATCTTGGTCGGGTGTATGTTTTTGTTGGTCCAATCCATTTCGGATACATGGACCAAACCTTCCACACCCTCTTCCAACTCAACGAAGGCGCCATAGTCTGTTATATTCGTCACCTTACCGAACACCCTGGTACTCTCAGGATACCGCCGCGGCAAATCCACCCACGGGTCGTCGCCGAGTTGTTTCATTCCCAATGAAACCCGATTACGTTCGCGATCGAATTTGAGCACTCTCGCTTCGATTTCATCACCGACGCTCAATACTTCTGAGGGATGTTTAACGCGGCGCCAGGCCAGGTCTGTGATGTGCAGCAAGCCGTCAATTCCTCCAAGGTTGACGAAGGCGCCGTAGTCGGTGAGATTCTTAACCACGCCCTTAACGATCTGCCCTTCCTCAAGGTTTTCCAGCAGCGCGTCACGTTCGGCGCTCAACTCGTTCTCCACCACAGCACGACGAGATACAACGACGTTGTTCCGCTTGCGATCCAGTTTGATTACTTTGAACTCGAGTTCTTTGCCTTCCAGGTAAGCGGAGTCTTTGACTGGTCTCACATCCACCAGTGAGCCCGGTAGGAATGCGCGGATGCCCTCTACTGACACGGTAAAACCGCCCTTGACTTTACCGGTGATCACACCGGTGGTAACACTCTGGTCGTCATGGGCTTTTTCTAATTCATCCCAGGCTCGCGCGCGACACGCTTTTTCTCGAGACAGTCGGGTTTGTCCAAATCCATCCTCGAACGCCTCGATCGCTACCTCAACTGTGTCGCCAACGCTGACGGTCAATTCCCCTTTGTCGTCACGGAATTGTACTGCCGGAATCTCTGCCTCTGATTTCAGCCCAGCGTTGACGATTACAAACTCGCCCTCCAAATCAACGACTTCCCCCATAATTACGGCACCTGGGGACATCACTGTTTTAGCGATGCTCTCTTCGAAGAGCTCTGCGAAATTTTCACTCATATTTTACTCAAAAATATCTCAGGGTCTGACGTTGCGATCAAGTCAGACCGGATTCTTGCTCGACGGTATCGATACCCGCGATTTCGAGCCGGGTTCTTAGTAGATTCAAGACGCGAGTCACAACCTCTTCGATCGTAAGATCAGTACTGTCAACCAAAACTGCATCAGCAGCAGCCTTGAGAGGTGATGCATTACGTTCTGCATCACGGGTATCACGTTCTTGAATCGCCTGAAAAAGGCCGGCAAGACTAACATCGAAACCCTTTAACTTCAACTGGTTATAGCGCCTGTGCGCCCGTTCCTCCGGGCTGGCGGTTAAAAATATCTTCAGCACCGCCTGAGGGAAGACCACGGTTCCCATGTCTCTTCCGTCCGTGACCAAACCTGGCGGCCGACTGGCATTTCGCTGTAAACCCAGCAATACCGACCTTATCCTTGGCTCCCGCGCTAATTCAGACGCAATTTCACCGGCCGCTTCGCTGCGGAGTTCCGCGCCCGCGCTTTCGCCGTTGATGATGATCCGGGCGGGCTCGGGAGGGTTAGGATGACACTCGAAATTCATTTCATGTGCTGCTTTTAAAACATCATCTAGTGACCTAATATTTATACTTTTTTTTTCTAAAACGTGGGCCAAAGCACGATACACCGCGCCGCTGTCCAGATAGTGCCAACCCAGCCTGACTGCACAGATCTGCCCAACGGCACCTTTGCCCGCACCACTTGGGCCATCCAGAGTCAACACCGGGCTTTCAGGCGGCATGAATATTCACACCGCTGTTCCGGGCCGTTTCGAAGAAATCGGGAAAAGAGGTCGCGATATTACCGCAGTCCTCAATTTTGATGCTGGAGCGGGCTTTTATCCCAGCCATACAGAAAGCCATCGCGATGCGATGATCACCGCAACTGCGTACCAGTCCACCGCGGATGTCTCCACCCCGAATGGACATCCCATCCGCATACTCTTCTACCTCAATGCCCACTCCCCGCAGACCGTCCACCATGCACGAAATGCGGTCACTCTCCTTATGGCGCAGCTCTGCCGCTCCCCGCAATGTGGTTACCCCATCTGCGCAGGCCGCAGCGACGCACAATATTGGAATCTCGTCTATGGCCAATGTAATCTGTTCGCGTGGCACGTCTATTCCCGTCAATCTGGCGGACTCCACTTGTAAATCCGCAACCGGTTCGCCGCATACCTCACGCCTGCGCTCGATGCGGATAACCGCCCCCATCTTCTGCAAAATGGCAAGTAAGCCAGTGCGGGTGGGATTAACGCCAACATGCAAAAGCCGCAGCATTGAATTCTCCGCAATCGTCGCAGCTACGATAAAAAATGCCGCCGAGGACAGATCGGCCGGAACATCAATCTCTGTTCCCTGCAATGCCCCGGCACCGTTGATGCATATCCCTTGGCCTTGATGGGTGCAGGCATACCCGAACCCACGCAGCATACGCTCGGTATGATCTCGTGTGGGAACCGGCTCCTCGATACAGGTCTCCCCCTTTGCATACAGACCGGCGAGCAAAAGCGCCGACTTAACCTGGGCACTGGCAACGGGCAAAACGTAATGAATGCCATTCAGCCCGCGGACCGGATGGATAGTCAAAGGCGGCGTACCCTGCGGCCCGGTTTCTACGCGCGCACCCATTTGTGTAAGTGGGTCAGTAACGCGCCGCATCGGCCGTGCCGAGAGTGACTCATCCCCGATCAGCCGGGTGCCAAACTTTTGACCTGCCAATAGCCCGGCCATGAGTCGCATTGCCGTACCCGAGTTTCCAAGGTCCAGCTCGCCCTGCGGCGGGGATAATCCATTTAGACCGACGCCTTCGATGCTCAGCGTTCCCCCGTTGGGCGCCGTTATGTTCACTCCCATTTTGCGAAACGCTTCTACCGTAGCCAGCACGTCGGTGCCGTGCAGAACCCCGTTCACCGTAGTTTTTCCTTGCGCAATGGACCCCAGGATTATGGCTCGATGCGATATGGATTTATCACCAGGAACGCGCATATCACCGCGCAACCTTCCTCCGGGTCGCACTACATACCGCGTGTTTGTTTTAATCACGTCTTTCTTCGCCCGGATCTTCTTAACGCGCCATCTCTTGACTGCTTCGATCGCCTGAAACTCTCAAGCAACCCATCAGAGTCGCCAGTCTCGATCGCGTTAATCATCTGGTCTATGTAAGCACGATAACCCTTAATGGCCCGTAAAACGCTGGCCCGGTTGGTTAAACAAATATCGCGCCACATAACCGGATCGCTCGATGCGATGCGGGTGAAGTCATAAAATCCCCCCGCCGCCAGTTCAAACAGCTGTTCGGAGTCCTCACGTTGCGCCAGGAAATCGACCAGGGCATAGGCCACGACGTGCGGCAGATGGCTGGTGGCGGCCAATAAATTATCATGCACCTTCGCATCAAGAGTGCGGATGTGGGCACCCGCGATGCGCCACATCCGGGCAACCAGATCCGCAGCATCCCGCGACGTTTCTGCCGTCGGGGTCAGAATAACGGTTTTGTCCTGGAACAAATTTGGTTGCGACGCGGCCACGCCCGAATTCTCAGTGCCGGCTATAGGGTGACCAGGGACAAATCGGCTAATATGCTGCGGCAGGTGCGCACTCGCAGCATCAAGTGCGTATTGTTTGACGCTCCCCACGTCGGTCAGGACCGCTTTTTCACTTACGCAGCTATTCAGTGCCGCCAGCACCTGCGGCATGGCCTGCATCGGCGTGGCAATCACGACAACGTCGGCGTCATCGACCGCCGCTTCAACCGTCGATTCGGCGCGATCGATAACGCCTAGATCCAACGCCGTGTGCAAGGTTTTCTTTGTTTTTGCCGTAGCGACCACTTCACCCACTGCACCGGCCTGCTTAAGATCACGGGCCAGCGATCCTCCAATTAACCCGACGCCGATCAGCGTTAAGCGTTCCGCTATAACCTCCTTAATCATGCTCGCGTTTCATACTGATCACAGAATCGTATCTAGCGCGGAGAAAAACGCATCCATTTCGTTGTCACGGCCCAGCGTAACCCGCAGATGCCCCGGCATGGCATAGTTTCCCAGCGGGCGGACGATTACCCCTTTTTGCAGTAATGACTGGTGTATTGTTTCAGCCTGTTGCGCAAACTCTACGGCAACAAAGTTGCCGACCGATGGAATGTAGCGCAGATTCTTCTGGGCGCAATAATCAGTTAAACGCGTCATCTGAACCTCATTTGCTCGCGTGCACCGTTCAACGTGATCCTGGTCCTGCAAAGCGGCGCCCGCGGCCATCTGACCCATTGTGCTGACATTGAATGGCTGCCTGACGCGGTTTAACAGGTCTGTGATCTGCGCGCTGGCTACGCTGTAACCAACCCTCAGGCTGGCCAGTCCGTATATTTTGGAAAATGTTCTGGTCACGGCCAGATTCCGATAGTGCTGCAGCCAATGCAGGCAATTAGGATAGTCATCGGCGTCGACGTATTCGAAATAAGCCTCGTCAATCACAATAATCACGTTATCCGGAACGCGCTCAATGAACTGCCGCAAATCGGCAGTACTGAGATAAGTGCCAGTTGGGTTATTGGGGTTGGCGATAAATACCAGTTTGGTATTGGCGTTTATCGCTGCCAACATTGCGTCAAGCTGGTGCCCCCAATCCCGGGCCGGTGTAACGACAGCAGCACCCCCTGCCGCCTTGGTAACCAGGGCGTACACTAAAAACGCGTACTCCGAAAATATTACTTCATCCCCTGGCCCAACAAATACCCGAGCGAGAAGATCAAGCACATCGTTTGAGCCATTACCCAACGTAATCTGATCGGGACTGACGTCTAAATACTGGGCAAGTTGCTGCTTCAAGGCAAAACCGTTGGCGTCCGGATACAACCCTATATCGGTGTTCTCCCTGATCGCCGCAAGCACCAGCGGGGAACATCCCCACGGATTTTCGTTGGAAGCGAGCTTTATCGCATTATGCACACCGAGTTCTCGCTCCAGTTCTTCGATCGGTTTGCCCGGTTGATACGGCTGTAACCCATCGACCCCGGGCACGGCTCGGTCATATGGAAACCGGTCTGCGCTCATGTAACCGACTTCGGATAGGCGCCAAGTATTTTCAGGAACGCCGCTTCATTATCCAGCTCGGACAATGCCCGGCGTATGTTGGGGTCATCCTGATGCCCCTCGATATCTATGAAAAAGACATACTCCCACAAAGCCTGGCGAGAAGGTCTGGATTCTATCCGCGTCATGCTGATGTTGTGTCTGGAAAAAGGGGAGAGAAGTCGGTGCAAGGCGCCGGGTTTATTCTTACTTGATGCGATTAGACTGGTTTTATCGTCACCACTTATCGGCGGGGATTCTCTTCCGATCACCAAAAATCTGGTGGTGTTGGCAGGATTGTCTTCAATATCTCCTGCCAGGACATCCAGTGCATAAATTTCACCCGCATGACTGCTGGCAATGGCAGCGGAACCCCCCTGCTGCGCCGCCATCCGTGCGGCCTCAGCGTTGCTGTTTACCGGCTCCAGTTTGGCCGAGGGCAGATGGGCTGCGATCCATCCCCGACACTGAGCCAAAGACTGGCTGTGGGCAAAAATTATTTCGACTTCATCAAGGGTGGAAGTATTGCTCAAAAGCTGGTGCCGAATTCGCACATGGACTTCCCCCGATATTTTCAGCGGAGAATCCATGAATTTATCAAGGGTATGTGTAACCACACCTTCGATTGAATTTTCCACCGGCACCACGCCATAGTTGGCCTCACCTTTCTCCACCGCTCGGAACACCTCATCTACTGTGCTCAACGCCATAGTTTCAGCGGCCTTGCCGAAATGCTTGACCGCCGCGGCTTGACTGTATGTACCCTCGGGCCCCAAATACCCTATGCTGATGGGCTTCTCCGCGGCCAGGGTGACGGCCATAATCTCACGAAACAGGGCAGCCACGGCTTCATCGCTGAGCGGTCCCTCGTTCCTTTCGATTACCGTGCGCAGAATCTGCGCTTCCCGCTCGGGCCGGTAAAAATCTTGCTTATCGGTATCCGACTTCAGTCGAGCGATCTTCTGTGCAATATCGACCCGCTGGTTGAGCAGGCGCTGTATATCTTTATCTATCTCGTCGATTTCACACCGTAATTTCTTGATATGGTCTGGCTCGGTCATGGTTATCGCACAAGCTTGGATAAAGTTTTGATAAACCTGTAGCGCGCGCTTTAACGGGCGAAGGTCGAATCATTAAAACATTAGAATAACACTAAGCGCGCGCTTTTTCTGATCTTCACGGTCACTATCCGTATCGTGTTTCAAAATCTTGCATAAAAGCAACTAAAGCGTCGACGCCTTCCTCGGACACGGCGTTGTATAGACTCGCGCGCACACCACCAGCCACACGATGCCCCCTCAACCCAATCATGCCTTCCCGCTCTGTCTGCTCAATAAACATCTCTTCCAACCTGGGATCATTGAGATCGAAGGTTACGTTCATCCAGGAGCGGCAATCAACAGCTACTCTATTGCGATAAAAGCCTGCTGAACAGTCTATACAGGAATAGAGTTTGTGCGCTTTTCGCTGATTGATGACGGCGATGCCGTCAACCCCACCCTGCTGCTTCAACCATTGCAGTACGAGGCTGACCACATACCAATTGAAAGTTGGTACGGTGTTCATCATCGATCCGGCCGAAGCCTGTTGCTCATAGCTGAACAAGCGTGGTGCTGAAGGCGCGGTTTGACCAAACAGCTCGCGATGTACAATAACAACGGTTATGCCGGATGGGCCGACATTTTTCTGCGCACCGGCATAAATAAGCCCGAACTTGGCCACGTCCACGGGGCGAGACAATATGGTAGACGACATATCGGCTACCAGAGGGACATTTTTGGTTTCGGGCACCCAGTGAAATTCAACACCCGTGATCGTTTCGTTAGGCGTGTAATGTACGTAGGAAGCCTCGGGGTCCAACTGCCAGCAGTTCTGTGGCGGAACAGTCATATAGTCTTCATCTTTACTGCTGGCTGCAATGTTTATCCGACCGTATCTTTCAGCCTCTCTGATGGCTAGTTGTGACCAGTAGCCGGAATCTATGTAGTCGGCCTTGGCGTTTTGCTGCAACAGATTTAAAGGGACCATGGAGAACTGGGTCTGCGCTCCACCCTGCAGAAAAAGGACCGCGTATTCCTTGGGGATACTTAAAAGGTCACGCAGGTCGGCCTCCGACATTTCGGCCAGGTCAATAAATTTCTTGCTGCGGTGGCTAATTTCCATCACCGAGGCGCCGGTCGAATTCCAATCCAGCAGCTCTTCCCTCACTCGCTGCAGCACGGGCAGCGGCAGTGCCGCCGGCCCAGCACTAAAGTTGATCACCCGCGTCACGGTGGAATCTGTTTTCGCATGAATGGTAGGTGAAGCGGCGCCCCCGCTGCGAGCCAGACTACTCGGGGGCGCTGGTTGATGCACTGGCATCCGATGGGGTGTCCGGCTCGCTGTCGTTTTGTCCGGTATCCGGCCCGTTGGCTTCGACCACCTTCTCCATGCTGGCTAACTTTTCATCCCCTTGCACACCGATCAGACGTACCCCCTGAGTGTTACGCCCCTGCACTGACACTTCCGCTACTCTGGTTCTAATCAGCGTACCGACGTTCGATATCAGCATAACTTCATCATCATGGGTGACCGTCTCGGCGCCTATCACCCTGCCGTTACGCTTGTTAACCTGGATAGCAATCATGCCCTGCCCGCCCCGGCCCTGCCGCGAAAAATCCGCCAGCCTGGTCCTTTTGCCATAGCCGTTTTCAGTTGCAGTCAGAATTGTTTTAGACACGCCGTCCGTCGCATCATCTATGAGCAGGGAGATCACTTTTTGCTTCGGCTTTAGCGTTATGCCTCTGACACCCCGTGCTCCTCGCCCCATTGCCCGCACGTCTGATTCGGCAAAGCGGATTACCTTGCCGGCATCGGTAAACAGGAAAATATTCTGATGGCCATCGGTTAAGTCGACTCCAACCAGGTAGCAGTTTGGCTTTAGATCGATGGCGATGATGCCAGAGGCGCGGGGTCGGGAAAATTCAGTCAGGGAGGTTTTTTTAACCGTGCCGTCACTGGCTACCATGAAAACGAATTTATCCTCATCGAAACCCTGTACGGGCAAAACGGCGGTAATCTTTTCTTCTCCTTTGAGCGGCAGAAGATTAACCAATGGCTTACCCCGAGCGACCCGTCCCGCCTGAGGCAGCTGGTAAACTTTCAGCCAATATACCTTGCCATCATCCGAAAAACACAAAAGAATGTCATGGGTATTAGCTACAAACATTTTTTCGACGAAATCTTCGTCTTTGGTACGCGTGGCCGTCTTACCTCGCCCTCCCCTTCTTTGCGCTCGATACTCAGTGAGCGGCTGCGCCTTCGCATACCCCGCGTGGGAAAAGGTCACCACCACATCCTCTTCAGCAATTAAATCTTCAGTCGAAAGGTCAACCCTGTCTTTTACAATTTCTGTCCGCCGTTCGTCCGCATATTCCTCTTTGACTTTTATCAGTTCTTCCCTGATCACCTGCATCAATCGTGCAGGGTCTGCCAGCACTTGTAACAATTCATTTATACGCCCGAGGATGTCTTCATACTCCTTGCGAATCTTGCCCTGTTCTAATCCAGTCAGACGGTGCAGTCGCAAGTCGAGTATGGCCTGAGCCTGCGCTTCCGACAGGTAGTATCCATCTTCTTTTAGTCCATACTCAGCACCAAGAGAATCCGGTCGGGATGAATCCGACCCAGCGCGCTGCAGCATTTTGGTCACTACTCCCGGTGGCCAGCACTGCTCAATCAGCTTGATCTTGGCTTCCGCGGGGCTCTGCGCGGATTTGATTAGCGCAATAATCGGGTCGATATTACTCAGCGCCACCGCCCAGCCTTCCAAAATATGAGCTCGCTCGCGCGCTTTGTGCAGCTCGTAAATGGTCCGCCGCGTAACGACAGCGCGGCGATGCTTGATAAACTCTTCCAGTAACTCTTTAAGGTTAAACAGCCGCGGTTGATTATCTACCAGAGCCACCATGTTTATGCCGAATACGCTCTGCATATGCGTGTGTTTGTAAAGATTGTTCAGCACAACCTCCGCCATCTCACCGCGTCGTAATTGGATAACCATGCGCATTCCGGATTTATCAGACTCATCCCGCAGTTCCGCAATACCGTCAATTCGTTTGGCCTTAACCAGTTGGGCGATTTTTTCAAGCAGGCGCGCCTTGTTAACCTGGTAAGGCAGTTCGCTGACAATGATCGATTCCCTGCCATTTTTGTCAGTTTCGATTTCGCTTCGAGCGCGCACATAGATTTTCCCGCGACCGCTGCCGTAGGCTTGGTAGATGCCGCTGTTGCCGTTGATTATCCCGGCCGTGGGAAAGTCCGGTCCGGGCACCGTCTGTATCAGCTGGCTGATTGGGATTTCGGGAAAATCAATTACGGCTAAACAGGCATCGATTATCTCACCCAGATTATGCGGTGGAATGTTGGTCGCCATTCCGACCGCGATACCGGAAGAACCATTGGCCAGAAGATTGGGAATACGTGTTGGCAGAACTAACGGCTGTGTCTCCGTTTCATCATAGTTGGGACCGAAATCAACCGTGTCTTTTTCTATATCCGACAGCAGCTCATGTGCGATCTTAGCCAATCGAATTTCGGTGTAGCGCATCGCCGCCGGTGAATCACCGTCCACCGACCCGAAGTTACCCTGGCCATCGATAAGTGGATAGCGCATGGAGAAACTCTGCGCCATGCGTACGATGGTATCGTAAACCGCGACATCACCATGCGGATGGTACTTACCAATTACGTCCCCTACTACGCGGGCAGACTTTTTATAGGGCTTGTTCCAATCGTTACCCAGAACGGACATGGCATACAACACCCTGCGGTGCACCGGTTTAAGTCCGTCCCGAACATCAGGAAGCGCGCGCCCAACAATTACGCTCATGGCATAATCGAGGTACGACTGCCTCATCTCCTGATCAAGATTGGCAGGAATCGTTTCTTTGGCGAAAGGTTCCAAATTACCTAGATCGGCATTTGCAATAGAAAACTAAATGGGTAAACAGACTTTAAAATGAAGAGGTCGAAGCCTGTATTGGGATTGATCACGATAGTCTGTTTTTACTGTTATTATTTTATCACGGGCGCGTCGTGAAATGCAGTAAATCTTGGCCTCCGGGACAAGCAAATCGCATCTACATCAATCCAGTCGATTAGCGATTTAACAGACGCTCTAAACTGCCTTTCTGCGGCCGTTCAACAATCCCTTTTTCAGTGACGATTACATCGATTAATTCTGCCGGGGTAACGTCAAAAACAGGATTAACTGCTGACACGCCGAGCGGAGACAGATTCACCCCAGCCATAGTCAATACCTCCGACGCATCCCGGATCTCAATAGGTATTTGCTCACCAGACGGTATCGTCATATCAATTGTGCTGGTAGGCGCTACCACCATAAAGCGAACGCCGTGGTGGCGTGCATTTACGGCCAGGGAGTAGGTGCCGATCTTATTCGCCACGTCGCCGTTAGCTGCAATTCGATCTGCCCCGACAATAACCCAGTCAAAACACTTTTGTTTCATCAGGTGAGCCGCAGCCGAGTCTGGGATTAAGGTCACCGGAATGCCGTCCTTGTTCAGCTCCCATGCGGTCAAACGCGCTCCCTGCAGCCAGGGACGGGTCTCATCCGCATACACACTTGCCACTTTGCCAGCTGTGAAGCCCGCCCGTACCACGCCCAGCGCGGTGCCGTAACCACCGGTTGCCAGCGCTCCTGCATTACAGTGGGTCAACACGCGGCTACTCTGCTGCAGATACTGCGCGCCCAGAGACCCCATGTGGACGTTGGCCGCAATATCTTCTGCATGGATACTTTTTGCTTCCTCAAGTACGATCGCCCGGGGATCACCGGAGGTGCGTTCGATGCATCTGCGCATGCGGTCTATAGCCCAGGTGAGATTAACCGCGGTAGGACGGGCCAACGCCAGCTTTTCAAGATCCGCTTCGATCAAACCCTTCCAGCCCGAGCGGTTTTCAGCGTAACGTGCCTGTGTTGCCAGCACCGTCGTATAAGCCGCGGTAACTCCAATGGCGGGCGCGCCGCGCACGAGCATGGATGAAATCGCCTCTATCGCTTGTTCGAGCGAACGAATTTCCACGTATTGTTCTTTTTCCGGCAGCAGGCGTTGATCCAGCAAAACCAGTTCATCGTTGCGCCACACAACGGCTTTAACTTTATGCTCGATCTGTTTTGTCATCGTAACCACTTTACTAACGATGCCGCATATTACTGTTTAAATCCATTGCTGATTGTGTTTGTACCCAACGTATAATCCATGGCCATGACCGCCATAAACCAATTGAGCGCTGTTCCCTTGGACAACAAAAATACCGTCCAATCGTGACGACAGCAGCGCCCATAACCGTAGATACTGTGCTGCAGGCTCGATGGATAGTGCCGATCGAGCCCAACGATGTGATTTTGGATAATCATGCAATAGTAATCAATAAGGGTAAAATCGTTGCCATAGAGGACGCCGCTCAGATCAAGGCAAATTACGCTACTGAAAATTATATTGCCCTCAAGCATCACGTCCTGCTGCCTGGACTAATCAACGCGCACACCCATGCCGCGATGACGCTGTTTCGTGGACTGGCTGATGATTTACCGTTGATGGACTGGTTGAATCAACATATCTGGCCGGCAGAGCAGCACTGGATGAATGAATCTTTCGTACGTAGCGGAACGCAGCTTGCCGTTGTTGAAATGTTGCGCGGCGGCACAACCTGTTTCAACGACATGTATTACTACCCGGATATTGTGGCCAACGTGGCCCAAGACAGTGGAATCCGCGCCGTTGTCGGCTTGATCATCATAGAGTTCCCTACGCCCTGGGCGCAGAGCGCCGATGAATACATACGCCGGGGCATCAGGGTACACGACGAAGTAAGAAATCTTGAGCTGGTAACAACTGCTTTTGCCCCGCACGCGCCTTATACCGTATCTGATTCATCACTTAAGAAAATACAGACTCTGGCTGACGAGCTGGATATTCCACTGCACATGCATGTGCACGAAACTGCAAACGAAGTCGAGCAGTCGATCAAGCAGCACAAGATCAGACCCCTGGAGCGGCTGAGTCAGCTTGGTCTGTTAACTCCTCGCCTGATTGGTGTGCACATGACGCAGCTACTTGACTCTGAAATAAAGGTAATTGCCAGCGAGGGTGTGCACGTTGTCCACTGTCCCGAATCCAATCTTAAGCTGGCCAGCGGTATGTGCCCGGTGCAAACTCTCATCGATGCCAATGTAAACGTCGCTTTAGGCACGGATGGCGCAGCTAGCAACAATGATCTCGATATGCTCGGCGAGATTCGGTGCGCGGCCCTGCTGGCCAAGGGTAACAGTTCGGATCCGATGGCTGTTCCCGCGCATCAGGCTTTATCCATGGCAACAATCAATGCTGCTCGCAGTCTGGGTTTAGACCAGCAGATTGGCAGTCTGCTGCCCGGCAAGGCGGCCGACATCATTGCCGTGGATCTGCGCCATCCCTCAACCCAGCCGGTGTATGATCCCATGGCGCAAATCGTTTATAGCGCATGCAGAGAGCAGGTCACAGACGTCTGGGTGAACGGCAAACATATTGTTGCGAACAAAGAGCTTAGAGGTATCGACGTCAGCGCATTACTCGACGATGTAGCTGGGCTGGGGGTGAATATTAACCAATATGATGAGCGACACGAAGATGACCTTCCATCCTAACGCGGATCCGGAGGAACTGCAGAAGTTTGGCAAGCTGGCGTCGCGCTGGTGGGACCCCAACAGCGAATTCAAACCCCTGCACGACATCAACCCACTCCGCCTTGATTACATACGGCAGCGTGCCGAGATTAAGGCCAAGAAAATTCTGGACGTTGGTTGCGGCGGCGGCCTGCTCAGCGAGGGCCTGGCTGAATTGGGCGGCACGGTTTTCGGCATCGATTTAGGGCAAAACACGCTCGCCGTTGCACGGTTGCATTTAAAAGAGACAAAACTGAATGTGGTTTATCAGCAGGCCAGCGCGGAAGAGTTTGCTCTGGTGCACCCGGCAGAGTTCGACATCGTTACCTGCCTTGAGCTATTGGAACACGTGCCGCACCCTCATTTGACCATTGCGGCCTGCGCTAATCTGACGCGCCCGGGCGGAAAGGTTTTCTTTTCAACCATTAACCGTAACCCCAAGTCCTGGCTGTATGCCATTGTCGGCGCGGAATACGTACTCAACCTGCTGCCCAGGGGAACGCACCGTTATCGCAAGCTGATCAAACCCTCGGAGCTGGAAGCGTGGGCCAGAGCTGCCGGGCTGCGTGCGCTGGAAATGACAGGAATGCACTACAACCCCCTGCTCAGACGATATTATCTGGGGACCGGTGTTGATGTGAACTACCTAGGAGTATTCTTAAAACCTGATGCGTGAAACGCAGGCAGTATTGTTTGACCTTGATGGTACGCTGCTGGATACCAGTCATGATATGGGTTCTGCGCTCAATCGGCTGCTAGTGGAGCACGGTCGACAGCCTCTTCCTTTTGCTCAAATCAGATCCAAGGTATCACACGGCGCAAACGCACTGGTCAAACTCGGTTTCAATCTGCACCCGGAGGACCCTCGCTTCGAGCCACTGCGTAATGGATTTTTACGATACTATGAACAAGACCTGTGCTCGCACACTTGCTTATTCGATGGGATGAACAAGGTTCTGGGCTATTTAGAGGCGTATGACTTACCGTGGGGCGTTGTTACCAACAAACCCGCATACTTAACAGAGCCGCTGCTGCAGCAGCTCGGGCTGTTGACGCGTGCCGCTTGTGTAGTCAGCGGTGACACACTCAGCACCCGCAAGCCGTGCCCCGAACCCCTGCTGTACGGATGTCGACTGGCCGGAGGGGAGCCTGCAGCTTCCCTGTTTATCGGCGACGCCGAGCGCGATATTCGGGCCGGCAGGGACGCCGGAATGACCACGCTCATCGCCACTTTCGGCTATCTCGCGGGTGACGACCAGCCGGAAGCCTGGGGCGCCGATGGCATGGTAGACCAGCCGGAAGATATACTGGGGTGGATCTGGACCAATGAATGAACTCGCCACTACGATAACATCGCTCAATCTGAGTGACCCGCTGTTGTTGCTCTTCATCGCATGCGTCTTCCTCTTCGGTGCATTCATTGGCTGGGTTTTCACCTATATCAGTAAAATTAAAAAAGTTGATGAACTAAGCTCGGCATTGGATGGCGAAAGAGAGATGAATCGGGAAAGGCACGCGACGCTGGAAAAAACTTTTACCGCTCTTTCCGCTAGCGCGCTGCAAAATAATAACCGTGCTTTTGTCGAGCTCGCCCAACAGGTACTCGGTCGCTTCCAGATCGAAGCAAAGGGTGATCTTGAGTTAAAACAGCAGGCGGTAGCGGACTTGGTAAAACCAATCCGCGATGCATTGAACAAAACCGAAGAGCAGCTGCAGCAGCTGGAACGTGAACGACGCGAGAGTTATGGCGCGCTAAATCAGCATTTAGAGACGCTGACTCAGACCCAGCAGGAACTGCAGGGCGAAACACGCAACCTGGTCAAAGCCCTGAGACGACCAGAAGTGCGGGGACAGTGGGGAGAGCTCACGCTGCGCAGGCTGGCGGAACTGGCCGGAATGGTTGAGCACTGCGACTTCAAAGAGCAGGCACATACCGACACGGAAGACGGGGCGCTGCGGCCGGACATGATCATAAATATGCCTGGCGGTCGGCAAGTCGTGGTTGATGTCAAGACGCCCCTGGACGCTTACCTCAGCGCCATCGAAGCGGTGGACGATTTAACCCGGCAAAAATGTCTGAAGCAGCATGCGCGCCACGTACGGGAACGCGTGCGGGGACTCGCCGGCAAACGATACTGGGACCAGTTCGAACAGGCACCTGAATTTATTATTTTGTTCATCCCCGGAGACCAGTTTTTGTCTGCGGCGCTAGACACGGACCGGAAACTATTGGAGGACGCACTGGCACAGCGAGTCATATTAACGACCCCGACCAGTTTTGTCGCTTTACTGCGCGCCGTAGCCTACGGCTGGCGGCAGGAAACCCTGAGCCAGAATGCAGAGCAGATTCGGGATATAGGACAAAGTTTGTATCATCGAATCGGTACTCTGGCGGAACATCTCAATAAGCTTGGCAGGCACATAGAGGCAAGCATCAGCCAATACAATCGGCTGGTTGGCTCCTTCGAATCCAAAGTACTGCCGGGAGCGCGTAAATTCACCGAGCTGGGCGTTTCCAGCACTAAAGAAATCCAGCAAGCGAGTAAAATAGAAAACAGCGTCCGCGAGTCTACCTCTGCGGAGCAGTGACTAATCGAGGTTATGCCGGTACCGCAACCCGGTACAGTCATCGTTCATGCACTGTTCAGCAGAAGCTTGTTTTCATTGCAGGACGATCAGCGATCGTTTATCCGGCGAGATGGCAAACGCTGCAACGAGCACTATGTCTGCTGAACAACTGGAAGCAAAGCTGCTAAATTCGGGATCGACGCTGTACTACGCACTGCAGCGGCTCCCGGATTCTCATCGTTTGCCCTGTTTGGGTCTGTTTGCACTGCATCGCGAGCTGCATGACCTGGTTTTCAATCGCTCGGAAACCGTCCGTGTCAAGTTTGCATGGTGGCATGAAGAGTGTGCCCGCCTGATTGACGGCCAGCCGCGACACCCGATAACGCAGGCGATAGCAAAGTGGCGGGGACACGCTGACGCGAATGTGCCAGGCTGGCTGGCCAATCTTGAGGTGCCGCTAACGTCCGGTTTCCGCGATGAAACAGAGCTTTTCGGCTTGTGCTCGAGCTTGACCCAACCTTTGTTTGCAGCCTGCTCCCGCCTGACGCAGGACATGATTCCGTCCGATAGTGACGAACGTCATGACCAGGCTGTCGACGCGGCCAGCGCCGCCGCCTATACCCTGTTCGGATTCATGCAGGAGCTGGGCCAGTACCTGCGTCATGGTATTGTACCGATACCTCGCTCTGACTTAGTCTCAGCCCCACTAACGGCTGGTGATATTCTCAGCCAGGGGCTCACCCCTTCATTTCAAAGCATTATGCAAGTCCAATACAATCGCTTATCAAAACTATTGTCTGAATTGTGTGAACCATCACCCGCGAATCCAGTGCGGACGCAACCAGTCGTTTCAACGATACTGGCAATTCAGCGGGCGACACTGAAGGAAATGCAGCGTGCTAACTTCGATATCATCGATCGCCAAATCGACATTACGCCGCTGCGAAAAACGTGGATCGCGTGGAAAACCTACCGCAAGGTAAAACAGCATGGTTGAACATCTGCTGGACTACCAACCACCCATCGATCTGCTGCAAGACAAGATTATTCTGGTAACCGGTGCCGCCGACGGTATCGGCCGACAGGTGGCAAAAGGTTTCGCCCGCTTTGGGGCCGAAACAATTCTACTGGACAAGAAATCTCGCAAGCTCGAAACGCTGTACGACGAAATTGTGTCAAACGACTGGCCTGAGCCTACTCTGGTGGTGCAGGACCTTAATCAACTTGACACCGCAAGAGCGTTCGAGATCGGCGCCGGGGTCGAGCACGACTTCCGGCATCTGGATGGGCTGTTACATAACGCCGCTTACTTGAGCATGCTCACTCCCATGCACAGTCTGGAAGCGACGTCCTGGCAGCAGACGTTACAGGTTAACCTAACCGCTCCATTCCTCCTTACCCAGGCGCTGTTTCCGCTCCTCAAGCGAGCCAGTTCAGCGTCCATCATTTTTTCTTCCGCTGCCGTCGGCCGGCGTGGTCGAGCCTACTGGGGGGCATACGCGGTGGCCTGTGGTGGGATTGAGGTCATGGCCCAAACCTGGGCGGACGAAGTAGAAGAAAATACTGCAATAAGAGTGAACACCCTTGATCCGGGAGCCGTGCGGACGGGCATGCGCAAGCTGACCCACCCCGGGGAAATGACCAATTCTATTCGAGCCGCTGAGGATGTGTTAAACGCCTACCTGTATCTCATGGGGGACGACAGCAAACACATTCGCGGCCAGGCAATCGCACTATAGAGTTTGCGCCTATCTCTACCCTGCGCTTTCAGCCCGCCCGAAATAAACGAGAATTGATTCTCTCGAGCGAATGAATCAAGGGTCTCTTATCTTTTAGATATCGGTCACACTAATCTTGCCATGGTAGCGGGTATAACCGAAAGCAATGATCGCGCACGCAACCGCGTACAGGGGGTAAAGCGAGCGCTTGCCGGTCGGGGGCTCTGCTTTGCAAATGGCCATTATGATGAATGGCCTTACGAGATCGGTGAGGGCCGCAAAGCGGCAAGCTACCTGCTGGCGGCGGCTACCCCGCCCACGGCGATTGTATGCGGCAATGACATCCTCGCTTTGGGGGTACTTTTTGAATGTCTTGCTCATGACGTGAAGGTACCGCAAGAGATTTCCATTACAGGATTTGACGGGCTCGACCTGGCGGGACAGGTCGAGCCACCTCTTACCACCGTGCACGTCCCCTCATTTGAAATGGGGCGCAGATCGGCAGAATACCTGATCGCCCGGCTTAACGATAAACCGGCTGTAGACAAGACCAAGCTCGAATCAAACCTAATTATTCGCGGCACCACCGCCCCGCCCCCCGCAGCATGACCAGTCACACGTTTGACTACATTATTATCGGAGGCGGCACCGCAGGATGCGTGCTGGCCAATCGGTTGAGTGAAAATGGCAAGTTTACGGTTCTGCTGCTGGAAGCGGGCCCCAAAGACAGGTATCCGTGGATCCATATCCCCATCGGCTACGCCAAAACCATGTTTAATGAAAACTACAACTGGTGTCTTTACACCGAGCCGGACCCGGGTATGCGTGGCCGTAAAATATACTGGCCGCGGGGCAAGGTATTGGGCGGCTCCAGCTCAATCAATGGTTTAATATTCATCCGCGGGCAAGCCGAAGATTTTGATCAATGGGAGCAGATGGGTAACCCGGGCTGGGGTTGGACCAGCGTCCTGCCGTATTTTATTCGGCTTGAAACAAATCAGCGCGGTGCCAGCAGACTGCGTGGTGCGGACGGGCCGCTGAGCGTCTCTGACATCCGCGAAAAGGACCGGCTCGCGCAGGCATTTGTCACAGCCTGCAACCAGGCGGGTATACCGGTGAACGATGACTTTAACGGCGAGGCGCAGGAAGGCGCTGGTTTTTACCAGTTAACGACAAAACAGGGAAGGCGCTGCAGCACCGCGGTCGCCTATCTGAAACCGGCGCGCAACCGATCCAACCTCACCGTCGAGACCACGGCGCGGGTAACCCGGATTGGTTTCCAGCAGAAGCGAGCGCACCAGGTGACTTACGAGCAGAACGGCCAACCCGGCACGGTAACTGCCGACAAAGAAATATTACTCTGCGCCGGCGCAATCCACTCTCCTCAGCTGCTGCAGCTCTCCGGTGTGGGCGAGGCGAGCCTGCTCAAGCAGCACGGAATCGAACCCGTTCATAGCCTTGCCGGGGTCGGTAGAAATCTGCAGGATCATCTGCAGGTGAGGGTCATTCACCGCTGTAATAAACCGATTACGACCAACGACATTATGAAAAGCCCGCTGCATAAAATGCAAATGGGGATGAAATACTTGCTGTTTCGCAGCGGGCCGCTGTCCATAGGCATCAATCAAGCGGGCGCATTCATACGATCCTCCACCGCAGTGGACACGCCCGATGTTCAGTTCCATTTTGCCGCGCTGTCGGCTGATCTGCCGGGGGCGCCTTTACATGATTTCCCCGGATTTACTTCATCAGTCTGCCAGTTAAGGCCAGAAAGCAGAGGGTACGTCGAGATAAAATCAGCAGACCCCTCACAGCCTCCCGCAATCCATCCAAACTACCTGCACACGGAAATCGACGGCAAGACGATTGTTGCCGGTTTGAAGGTGGCGAGAGAAATTGCGCGCTCGCCCGCTCTGCAAGAGTTTATAATCGATGAATACATGCCTGGTCCGGCGGTGACCGCAGACGATGAGTTACTGGACTTCGCCCGAGCTGAAGGGGTGACCATTTTCCA
The DNA here is from genome assembly GCA_024638505.1 of Gammaproteobacteria bacterium. Lineage (GTDB taxonomy): Bacteria > Pseudomonadota > Gammaproteobacteria > Arenicellales > JAANXG01 > JAHEKE01. The sequence continues at coordinate 27,688 of JAHEKE010000026.1, forward strand.
TCCCACGGGAACCTGTAAGATGGGCGCTGATTCCACCAGCGTTGTGGATGCCCAGCTGCGCGTGCATGGGCTAAGCGACCTGCGCGTGGTGGATGCTTCGATCATGCCGGCCATTACTTCAGGCAACACCAACGCGCCGGTCATCATGATTGCGGAAAAAGCCGCCGATATGATCCTGGCGGATGCGCTTTGACCTTAGCTGAAACCGCACCCAGACACCGCGACCACGGACTACTCAAGCGTGCCCAGTTCGTCGATGGATGAGATCAGTGCATCACACCAATCTGACAGCAGATCGGTGGGAGTGGCGCCTCCAATAACGCCCACCTTTGCCCCAGCTTTAGCCGTATGCGCCATGGACAAGTCATTTACCGTGTCACCTACCATCATGATTTCTTCAACGCTCACCGAGCAGCGTGCACCAATCTGCTGCAGCACCTCCGCCGAGGGTTTCTGCGGAAGATCATCATCTCCGCAGAATATTACGTCGAAGCGATCGGCAATGTTCAACATGCGCAACATCTTCAGAGTCGATATGCGGTTATCGGAAGTTGCAATTGCGGTACGGATCCCATACGCGTTCAATCGCTTTATTGATTCCTCTACTGCCCCCAATGGCTTGACCAGTTCATCAGTTGGATCGCTACACATGTGGGGAGAAAATTTTTCGCAGATGGTTCGCTCTGCGTCAGCCCAAGCCAGACCGTGTTGATAAAGAACCGTTGACATCGCCACATCGATTTTATGTAAGGGGGCAATGGCCAATGGTCCGCTGCCGTTGGTGGCGCCGTCGCTTGGGCGATAGCCAAGAGTTTCGTACAGCCTGCACTCCAGTTGCGCATCGTAGCCCAGTTCATCAAGGACTGCGTTGACCGCAGCGGTCGCCCTGCGCCCCCACATGACGTGGAAATCGATCAGGGTTCCATCCTTGTCAAACACGACGAGCTCAACATCAAATTTCTTGCGATTACCGATCTTAACTACCGGCATGGAGTAAGCTCCCAGACTCTTAAATTGTGAACGAGCACTATACAACACTGACCGTTTGATCGTCGCTTGGCGCGAAAGCGCCGCACATCCCTGCTTTGTTTTAGCCGGCCGCATATCCAGCACTTAGCCGCGGGGACTTCAGCAGGCCAGTCACGGTAGGCACCTTGTGGTCGAGGCACCGGCGCTCAATTAACCGCTGCCAAATATTGCTATAGGAATAGACCGAATCTCCCGGCCATTATAGAATCATAAAACTACCAACAAGAGGAATATACCAAGCATGAAGACCACAACAAGATACTTAAAGCAGATTGCCGTGACGGCAGTGAGCGCGCTGGTTGGCCTTGCGTTCTCCGCTTCGGTCGCGACAGCGGAGACGGAGCTCACAGTGTATACGGCAGTTGAAGCGGAGGATTTAAAAAAATATGCAGACCGGTTCAATGAGGATCATCCGGATATCAAGATCAAGTGGGTACGCGACTCAACCGGGATCGTAACGGCGAAGCTTCTGGCAGAAAAGGATAACCCACAGGCCGATGTCATATGGGGACTGGCAGCGACCAGCCTGCTTTTGATGAAGGGTGAAGGTATGCTGATGCCCTACGCGCCGGCTGGATTGGAAAATCTCGATCCAAAGTTCGTCGACAAAGATAATCCGCCGACATGGACCGGGATGGATGCCTGGGTGGCCGCAATCTGTGTCAATACCGTCGAATCAGAAAAGCATGGCCTGCCGATGCCGACTTCCTGGAAGGACCTGACCAAACCGGAATACAAAGGTCATATAGCCATGCCCAATCCTAATTCTTCAGGCACGGGCTTTCTTGATGTGTCCAGCTGGCTGCAAATATTCGGCGAAGAGGAAGGCTGGGCATTCATGGATGCGCTGCATGAAAACATCGATCACTATACGCACTCCGGCTCCAAACCCTGCAAACAGGCTGCCCGCGGGGAGGTCGCCATTGGCGTATCGTTCGCTTTCCGCGGGGCCAAATCCAAAGCCGAGGGGGCGCCACTCGAGATCATTATTCCGGCTGAAGGTATTGGCTGGGATATGGAAGCGACCGCAATCGTAAATGGTACGAAAAACCTCGAAGCGGCGAAAACCCTGGTGGACTGGTCTATCTCGGAGAAAGCCAACAAAATGTACAACGAGGGCTATGCCGTAATCGGCATGCAGGAGTTGGCCAAGCCGGTGGAACACTTTCCGGATAACATCCCTCAGGCCATGATCGATAACGATTTCGAGTGGGCTGCAAGTAACCGCAAGAAGATTCTGGCCGAGTGGCAAAAACGCTACGATTCGAAGTCTGAGCCTAAGAGCTGAGACGCTCTGCTGAAACCTTGAGCCGGCTGTCGCTATGTCAGCCGGCTTTTTTTATTACCGCCTGCGATAGTCAGGCAAATGTTTTTGCCGGCCGATGAAATAGAATAATCGCAGGCGACGGCATTCAAGCGGGAAAACGGCGCTGTCATGGTCGAACCTATCCACCGAGCGGGTACAACCATGCGAAAAAAGTGTTAAGGTAATGAACACCTAAAATCCCTAGGTTCCTTAAGTGATGGAAAAAAGCACAGCGAGTAAGCATGCCGCTTCGCAGCCGCCTTATCTCCGCATCATTGACCTCACCAAGAAGTTTGGCCCGTTCACCGCCCTGGACCGGGTTTCACTGGAAATTTTCGATGGCGAGTTCGTTTGCTTTCTTGGCCCGTCCGGCTGCGGTAAAACGACTCTGCTGCGCGCTATCGCCGGCCTGGATGTGCAAACCTATGGCCGCATCGAGCAGAGCGGCGAGGATGTCTCAGCTTTACCCCCAACCGAGAGAGACTTTGGAATTGTGTTCCAGTCCTATGCACTGTTTCCCAACATGACCGTCAGTAAAAACATTGCTTACGGTCTGGAGAACCGAAAAAACAGCAAGAAGGAGATCAAGCAGAGGGTAGCTGAGCTGCTTGAGCTGGTAGGACTGCCCGATCAGGCGCAAAAATACCCTGCCCAGCTTTCAGGCGGACAACAGCAGCGGATCGCCCTGGCCCGCGCCCTAGCCACCTCGCCGGGGCTGCTGCTGCTGGACGAGCCGCTGTCGGCGCTTGATGCCAAAGTGAGAGTCCACCTGAGGCACGAGGTCCGCGCACTGCAGGAACGGCTGGGCGTCACCACCGTCATGGTTACTCACGATCAAGAAGAAGCACTGACCATGGCAGACCGGATCGTAGTCATGAACGACGGCGTGATCGAACAGGTGGGGACTCCGCTGGAGGTGTACAGAGAGCCGGCGACGATCTTCGTGGCTGACTTCATCGGCACCATGAACTTCATGCCCGGTGTGATCGATCGGGCGCATACGGTAACCGTAGGAGGGCAGAATTTACGCTGTAAAGCGGACGGAATGTCCGCAGGCGAGAAGGTTACGGTAGCGGTGCGGCCTGAGGATATTATTGTACATGAAGCAGGCGGAGACGAAGAAAACGTATTTGAGGTAACGATTTCAGAGGTGGAATTTCTCGGATCCTTCGTCCGGGCAGACCTTGTCGCTGACCAATTTGCCGAAAATCGAATGCGCGCCGACTTCTCTATTAACTTGATCCGACGTCTGAATATCGAGCAAGGAGCAAACATCTCGGTAGCCATACCTGCGGAGCGCATTCGAGTTTATCCGGAGATGCAGTAGCAGATGTCTGTTGCCGCTGATTCCGCTGTTTACGCTCGGCAGCGCGTCAAGCCCAAAGCCAGTCGCGATGACTGGCAAATGCGCGCATTCATGCTGGTTATCGCGCTTTATCTATTGCTGGCACTGGCCTTTCCGCTGTATGCCATGCTGTCAAAAAGCTTTAAAAACGATGACGGAGTATTCATCGGCCTGGCTAATTACGCAGAGTATTTCGGCACACCGGCGCTCAGCTATTCAATCAACAACAGCATTTTTATTGCCGTCATAACCACCTTTATTACCGTGCTGCTGGCATTCACCCTGGCCTACGCACTGACCCGAAGCTGCATGCCGTTTAAAGGATTCTTTAAATCTGTCGCCATGGTTCCCATTCTTGTGCCGTCCCTGCTTCCAGGCATCGCTCTGGTGTATCTGTTCGGTCGCCAGGGTATGATCCCCTGGCTGCTGTTCGGTCACGAGATTTACGGCCCGATCGGCATTGTCATAGCCGAGGTGTTTTTCACCCTGCCCCACGCCATTATCATTATAACCACCGCCCTGTCGATCGCCGACGCTCGCCTGTACGAATCAGCCGTAGCGCTGCGCGCCAATAAATTCAGAATATTTTTCACCGTCACCCTGCCCGGCGTGCGCTACGGGCTGATAAGCGCAGGATTTGTCGTGTTTACTCTGACTATTACTGATTTCGGTGCACCAAAAGTTATAGGTGGCGACTTTAACGTGCTGGCAACGGACATCTATAAGCAAGTGATTGGGCAGCAAAACTTTGAAATGGGAGCGGTGGTCAGCGTGATCCTGTTGATTCCCGCTGCGGTGGCTTTTGTTGTCGACCGAATGGTCCAAAAAAAACAGGTTGCGCTTCTCTCGGCGCGAGCGGTGACCCTGCAACCCGATCCACACAAACGCTTTGATATGATCATGCTGGGTTACGCCATTTTAGTCAGCGTCTTCATTCTCGGCATGCTTTTGGTCTGCCAATATGCCGCCCTGGTTAAATTTTATCCTTACAACTTAAGCTTAGGGCTCAACAACTACCAGTTTGATTTGATGGATGGCGGCGGCTGGGATTCTTACTTTAATTCCATTTACATGGCTAGCTATACGGCGATTTTCGGAACCATAGTGGTATTTACCGGAGCATACATGGTGGAGAAAGGCCGTGGATTTGACCTGGGAAGAGGCCTGTTTCAGCTTCTGGCGATGATGCCAATGGCGGTGCCGGGCTTGGTCCTCGGTCTGGCTTACATATTCTTTTTCAACGCGCCGGGTAATCCGCTCAACTTCCTGTATCACAGTATGGCCATACTTGTGATTAGCACGATTACCCATTTCTATACGGTCAGTCACCTGACCGCAGTAACCGCTCTCAAGCAGATAGATGCGGAATTCGAAGCGGTATCCGCCTCACTCAAACAGCCTTTTTATAAAACCTTTAGCCGCGTGACGGTTCCGGTTTGCCTCCCGGCCATTCTGGACATCAGCATTTATCTCTTCGTCAACGCCATGACTACCGTTTCAGCCGTTGTATTCCTATATGGCCCCGATACCACCCTGGCTTCTGTCGCCGTACTCAATATGGATGACGCCGGTGATATCGCGCCCGCAGCCGCTATGGGCATGATGATTTTTTATACCGCCGCCTCTGTCCGACTGCTGCATTATTTTCTGTCTGCCTACCTCGAAAAGCGTACACAGAAATGGCGGATGCGCTAATCGATAAGCACTGGACCGACACCGGCTATTTTCTGCGTGCATGGACAAAGGTCATCTGACCGACACCGGCTCTGGCAAGATCACAGCGCTGCACAAAGCGATCCAGTTCACCCGTTTGATCAAGCTCCGTTAAACGCTGCTTTATCTTCTGCATCTGCCGTGCTGGAACAGTACTCCAGATGGAGTCGCCGCTGCGCCAGACCGCGTCTAAAGGTCCACGCGCATTAAAATATTCCTCCCCCTGCATTAATGCATCCAGTGGAACGATCCTGCCGCCATAAGCAAAACCGCTGCGCTCAAGCAAACGCTCAAGAACAGCCAGGGGAACATGCCGCTGCTGCATGCGGCTAACCTGATCAGGAATCAATTCACCATACCAGAAACCCTGCGCCAGCTGCTCATGGGAACAAATATTAATGACTATGACGCCGTCCGGTTTAAGGACGCGCGCGCACTCTGCAAGGACGGCGCAGGTGGTTGGATAGCCGGATTGTGGGTCTTCATCCAGGTGATGCAGGACCTGGTTAATCATGATTCCATCGAACTGCTGTGAGTTGAAGGGAAGCCGCTCGATAACCGACTGATGAAACTCTACGCGGTTCTGTTGCTGCGCACTAAATTTGGAGCGTGCCCGAGCCAGCATGGTGGCATTCGCATCAACTGCCGTGATGCGCCTTACGATGTCAATCAGCGCGTGGGAATAGTTGGCGGTACCACATCCCGCATCCAGTAAAGACTGCTGCGCGAGCGGGACGGGGGATTGCGACAGGCAGCCAGTGACAATTTCCAGTCCCGCAGGCACGCGTGTCTGATCATAGGCGTGGGCGCTGCGGTCATAGTTTTCGTAGCTGCTCATCGATAATACGCACTATTTAGAAGAGTTCTATAAGTCAAATCTCTGCGAAAGCTGCGGACGGATAGATAGTTAAGCAGGCCGTGACGCAGCAGTAGCAGATTCCATCAAGCGCGCGCGCAGTCGCTGCACAGCCTTGTCCTCTATCTCCCGCCAGTGACCCAACGCTAAGTTAGCAGGCAAGCTGATCGGGCCAAACCGGATTCGCCTGAGCTGGTTCACCTGGCATCCAACGCTTTCCCACAGGCGTCTCACTTCTCTGTTCCGCCCCTCATTTACCACGACCTTAAAGCGCCTATTGCTGCCACCGGCGTGGGACAGTGGTGTGATGGAATTGAACCTAACGGTGTGGCCATCAAGCTTCACTCCTGTGCGCAGTGATTGGAGCTGCTCCGCGCTTGGCTCGCCCCGGATTCTCACCTGGTATTCACGCTCAAACCCAGACGCTGGGTGCATCAACTTAGCCGCCAGTTCACCATCGTTGGTAAATAAAAGCAGGCCGGTGGTGTTAATGTCCAGTCGCCCGACAACGACCCACCGACCCCGCAGCGGAGGCAACTGATCGAATACCGTGGCCCTGCCTTGCGGGTCAGCGCGTGTAGTTACTTCTCCCAGCTGCTTGTGATACATCAGAATACGAGTAGCCGGTTGATGAGTTAATGCAATTCGATCTCCGTCGACTTCGATACATGACTGCTGGTCAACGCGTTGTCCAACCGAAGCGGTAACCCCATTCACGCTCACTCGCCCTGCAGAAATCCAATGTTCAATTTGCCGGCGAGAGCCTAGCCCGGCCCTGGCTAAAACCTTATGAAGTTTCTCGTTCGTCATCCCGGTCATGGCCATAGTCACCCACGCTGTCCAAGTGAATGATCTCTGCCGTAGCCTGTTCTGCGGAATCTTCAGCCAGATCGTCAGCAACCCTTTCCCGCTGCTCTGCACCACTGCCCTCCTCCTCCAGCGGTAAGCGAAGATTTAATTCCCGCGCAATATCTGCAGGCTCCCGCTTTTCCATCAACGGCGGCAATTCGCTCAGGCTGACCAGGTTGAAGTATTCCAAGAACCTCTGCGTAGTGCCAAACAGAGCCGGCCTGCCCGGCACCTCACGCTGACCAACCTGTTTAACCCATTCCCGATTGAGCAGCGCCTTGATCGTCTCGCTGCTTACCGTAACCCCTCGGATGTCCTCAATATCACCGCGGGTAACGGGCTGACGATAAGCAATGATAGCGAGCGTCTCGAGCAGCGCCCGACTGTAGCGTGGTAATCGCTCTTCATTCATCTTACGCAGCCACGGGGAAAATTTTTCACGAGATTGGAAGCGATACGCTTTTCCGACCCGCTTGAGATGAATACCCCGTCCCGTATAGTCCTGATCTAGCTCATCCAGCACTGCCTTGATCTCAGCCCGGCTGGGCGCACCATCACGCGGGAAAAGACCAATGAGCTTGGCAATACTTAACGGCGTCTCCGCCGCAAACAAAGCCGCTTCCACGATGGATTTCAGCTCGCTGCTGTTTTCCTTCACGACGCTTGCACAATAATTAAGCCGCAGCGCGAAGGTGAATGGGCGCAAACGGTTCGTTTTGCACCGCTATCAGCGTATCTTCTCTGATCAATTCCAGAATCGCCACAAACGTGACTACCAAACCCATCCGTCCCTCTTTTTTAGTAAACAGGCTCTCAAAACGGACGAACTCCTGTTCCGCCAGACGGGTGAGGATCAGAGTCATTCTCTCCCGAACGGACAAAACTTCACGGCTGATGTGCAGGTGGCGGTATCGCTCAGCCTCTTCGATAACGCGCTGAAAAGCTTCAGCTAACTCCGCAACGTTGACTTGCGGGATTCGCTTCGGCGGATCTGGGTCAACAAACTGGGCCCAGGCCACATATACGTCCCGGCCAACGCGCGGTCGGTCGCTCAACTCAAACGCGGCCTGACGAAACCGCTCGTATTCCTGCAGTCTCCTGACCAGCGCTGCGCGCGGATCTTCCTCCTCTTCTTCTTCCTCATGCCTGGGTAAGAGCATGCGCGACTTTATCTCAGCCAGAGTTGCCGCCATAACCAGGTATTCCGCAGCCAAATCCAGCTTGACCGCACGCATGAGCTCGACGTACTCCATATACTGGCGCGTGATTTCCGCTACGGGTATGTCCAGAATATCCAGATTCTGTTTACGAATCAGATAAAGCAGGAGATCCAGTGGTCCTTCAAATGCTTCGAGAAACACTTCAAGGGCGTCGGGAGGAATGTACAAATCCTGCGGCCACTGATTGAGCGCTTCACCCCGGATGACTGCACGTCCCGCAAGCAACAAACCCGGCACCGCTTGCTGCTGCGTTAGCTGCTCCGTCTTTTGTTCTCCGTTACTCATGTTTGATTACAAACTCAGGCTAGTAGTAGACCAATCCAATGCTGCTTCTGACCTCCTCCAGCGTGTCTTCCGCCACTTCGCGCGCGCGCTCGCAACCATCGGCGATAATGTTGCGAACCAGCGTTGGGTCGTCCGTATACTGTTGAGACCTGTCGAGAATCTCTTTTTGTTCCTGCAGGATGGCGTCTATGAGCGGCTGCTTACAGTCAAGGCAGCCAATCTTCGCCGTCCGGCAGCCGTCCTGCACCCACGCGTGCACATCCCGGCCGGTGTATACCTTATGCAGTTCCCAAACCGGGCACTTTTCCGGATCCCCCGGGTCGTTGCGTCGTTTTCTGGCTGGATCCGTAGGCATGGCCCTCAACCCCTGCTCCACCCGGCGCGGATCATCGCGTAAGGCGATGGTGTTGTTGTAAGATTTTGACATCTTTTCGCCGTCCAGGCCGGGCAGTTTGGGAGATTGCGTCAGAAGCGCTTCGGGCTCTTCCAGTATCATGCGACCCCCTCCCTCCAGATACCCCAACAGTCGTTCTTTCTCACCGATGGTGATGTTCTGATTGTTCTCGACAAACACCTGCGCCCTGTCCAGAGCATCCTGGTCGCCTCGCTCCACGTAAGCCACGCGCAGCTGGCGGTACATCTTTGCTCCTTTTTTACCAAGCTTCTTGATCGCGCGCTCCGCTTTTTCCTCGAATCCGGGATCACGACCATACAAAAAGTTGAAGCGGCGCGCGATCTCGCGGCTGAGCTCAATGTGCGGCACCTGATCCTCACCAACGGGAACTTTAGTCGCACCATAGATTAAGATATCTGCACTCTGTAGCACCGGATACCCTAAGAATCCGTGCGTCGCCAGGTCTTTTTCCTTAAGTTTATCCTGCTGGTCTTTATAGCTGGGCACCCTTTCCAACCAGCCGAGCGGCGTAATCATGGACAGAATCAGACTTAACTCGGCGTGCTGAAGTATTTTCGACTGGATAAACAGCGTTGATTGAGCCGGATCCACTCCTGCGGCAAGCCAGTCTATCACCATCTCCCACACATACTCACCCATGTCCAAATTGTCATCTTCATAGTGTGTGGTCAGAGCATGCCAGTCCGCAACGAAATAGAAGCACTCGTATTCGTTCTGTAACTCAACCCAGTTTTTCAACACCCCGTGATAGTGACCAAGGTGCAACCGACCTGTAGGCCGCATGCCAGACAATACCCTCTCCGGCTGGCCCGCTCGGCTAATCAAAAAGAACTCCAGGGAGCATTGAAAGGGGATTTAAATTTGAGTAAAGGTGGTCAAAACGATAAAGCGCAGTATATCAACACTCTACGTGTCGTTGCACCAGACTTTTTGCGCTCGTCCGCTGCCCAGCAACACTTATGAGAACGGCGCGGGGTCGCCTCGTCCATATCTCAAAATACTCGGCTGATCCTCCATCCAGCTCACCACGGTAGTCGGTTCTATGCCGCAATAACCACCATCTATCACCAGATCGACATCGTGTTCCAACCTGTCCCGCATTTGCTCCGGATCTGACATGGGTAATTCTTCCCCCGGTAAAATAAGAGTCGAACTCATCATCGGCTCCCCCAGCTCGGTGATTAAACACTGGGCAATGGGTGAGTCGGGCAGGCGTAAACCGATCGTTTTACGTCGTGGATTCTGCAAACGCCTGGGAACTTGACGGGTGGCCGGCAGAATGAAGGTGTAAGGCCCCGGCGTGGTAGCACGAATCAGGCGATACTGCTCATTGTCTATTTTAGCGTAATTGCTTACCTCGGATAGATCCCGCACCATTAGCGTGAAATTGTGGGTATGGTCCACCTTGCGCAGATTACGAATCCTATCCATGGCGTTTTTGCTTCCTATGCGGCAGCCGATAGCATAGCTTGAGTCCGTTGGATACACGATAATGCCTTCCTCATCCAGAATCTGGCACGCCTGCTTGATCAGACGCAGCTGCGGGTTTTCTGGATGCACGCGAAAATACTGGGCCATATTGACGAGTTAAATGTTGCGCTCCATCTAGGCGGCACGACGCCGACGGCGGCGCTTTCGTTTTTGCGGTTTTAATGCCATTATCATTTCCTGCTGATCGTTCGGATTACAGTCCTGAATACGAGTCCACCATTCGGTCAATTCAGCCCCTACTTCCCCTAAAGCCTCGCGCAGCAGCAGAAAATCATAAGCTGCCCGAAATCGCGGGTGACGTATCAGCGTGACGATGCTTTTCGACGGTCTTTGCTCCAGACGATGCTGTAGGTTCCAGATTTCCCGGACGATCATGCCGATGCGTTTCGGCACCGCGACGTGCACGCCCTGGTCCCGCAATAAATCAAAAGTCGCTGTGGTGAATGCGGCGCGGGCGCGCATGCCCCTGCCCGAGAGTTTGTCGACATCTGCTTGCAGCGGCTCCCACAGAAAACAGGCGAACAGAAAAGCAGGGATGACCGGTTTGCCCTCGCGTACGCGCTGATCAGTGCTGGCTAACGCCAACCTCGGCATATTGTGTTTATCATCCGCAATACACTGCTCGGTAAACGGAAAAAGGTAAGCAAACAGTCCCAGCTGCCGCAATATACGGAAGTTTTCCAACGCATGGCCGTAATGAAACAGTTTCAGCATTTCATCCAACATGCGTGAGGGTGGCACGTGATGCAGTAGGGGCGCGCACTCTATGATTGCGTTTTTCGTCGCATCGTTGAGGGCAAAACCCAGCTTTACTGAAAAGCGAACCGCGCGAAGCATGCGCACCGGGTCTTCACGGAATCGCTCGACCGGATCTCCGATCGTGACCAGCCGGTCCTCATTCAGGTGAGCTACTCCATCGACATAGTCTATTACATGCTGACTGTTCGGATCGTAGTACAGTGCGTTGATAGTGAAATCCCGTCTAAAGGCATCGTCTTCCATACAGCCATAGACATTGTCGCGCATGATCTGCCCTTCGGCACTGACGTGGCGTTGCTCAATATCTTCAATCTCTCCTGCGCCAGCGCGAAAAGTAGCGACCTCAACTATATCCCGACCGATACGCACGTGGGCAAGACGAAAGCGTCGGCCAATAAGCCGACAGTTGCGAAACAACCCTTTGACCTGTTCCGGATAAGCGCTGGTTGCAACGTCAAAATCCTTGGGTTGAGATTGCAGCAGGAGGTCGCGCACGCACCCCCCTACGAGGTACGCCTCATACCCGGCCTGAGCCAGGTTGGTAACTACTTCTAACGCCGGTTTACTGACCGCGGACAGGGAAATCTGATGAGCGGAGGGTGGAATATGTTGTGGCGTCCTGCTTTGTTTCAGCAATCCTGCGCTTACCCCCGCCGCTCGCGGTGCAGCACGTTTATGTTGTTCATATGAAGCCGTATGATACCATGCTCATGTGAAAATGGGCTTAAGATTAATTAGTCACAAGCCTTGAAACTCAGCTTTTGCAAGCACTGCAAAACCTTGGTGAGCTCCCTTCGTCTAGTGGTTAGGACGCTGGCCTCTCACGCCGGTAACACCGGTTCGAATCCGGTAGGGAGCGCCATACATCAGGAGGTAAACACATGAACTTTTGGCAGTTTTGGAGTGACCTCAGCATGTGGAATCGTGTTGGTCTGGTTAGCATCGCCGCCGTCGTCGTGCTGCTTATTATCTTTCTTCTGTTGTAGATTGCGGTGTCATAAATTCTTAAATCTGAGGGTATACAAGCAGTGTCCCGATGTTTACCCTCGTGACTCCATGATTTTTTAAAATCTTTAGCCACCAAAAGTCATGGCTGTGGCGCCGTCAGCGCTTGGCTATGCTTCCCCTAATTTAACCGCAACCCATTGTTTTTCATAACATCTACACTGTTCGCCCCGAGCCATGCGAATGCAAGCACAAGGTCTATACTAAAAAGCATCCAATCTTTTCATTTCTATGGGTGCCTGATGAAAACATTCTTTACTTTGTTTCTCTATGTTTCTGCTGTTGCGGAATCCCAAGCCTATCTGGATCCCGGTACCGGCAGCATCCTTATCCAGGGATTAATCGCTGGCATAGCGGCGGCGGCACTAGTCATCAAAACCTATTGGTACCGTATCAAATCATTCTTCGCCAAAGATCAGCCCAACGATACAACCGGCGAGGAACTCGCATCAAAGCAGACGGAGCAGCAAGATACTTCCCGTTAAATCCATACTCCCCTCCTCATTTAGAGATCCCAGCGGGTTTGTTTATAAAAATGAGGACCGAATCTATCGGCAGATAAATCGGGCTTACCAGGAACACTACGACGCTCTTGTTGAATCAGGACTGTATTCCTCCCTGGTTGAAGCCGGCGCTCTGGTTGAGCACGAGGAGCTAAGTGCACAACGCCATGCGCTGAACGATTCAGTCTACAAAGTTATCCAGCCCGAGGTTGTACCCTTTGTCTCCTATCCTTACGAATGGTCTTTCTCGCAGCTCAAGGACGCAGCACTTTTAACTCTCGATATTCAGCAAAGGGCATTGGAACACGGTATGTGGTTGAAAGACGCCAGTGGGTACAACATACAGTATATGCAAGGACGACCCGTGTTTATCGATACGCTGTCCTTCGAAAAATATATCGAAGGCCAGCCCTGGGTGGCGTACCGTCAGTTCTGCCAGCATTTCCTTTGCCCCCTCGCACTGATGAGCTATGTCGATATACGTATGGGGCAGCTGCTCAAGGTATACATAGATGGCATCCCCATAGACTTGGCGGGTCGCTTACTGCCCGCAAAAACCCGCCTGAAATGGTCACTCCTCGCGCATATCCATCTTCATGCCTCGGCGCAGCAAAGACATGCCGACGGGTCGACTACTGGTGCTAAAGGCAGCCTGAGCAAGGCCCGCTTAATTGCCCTGGTGGAGAGTTTGAGGAGCAGTATAAGCAAGCTCAACTGGGTAGGAACCGGCACGGAGTGGGGAGATTATTATGACAAAACGAACTACACGGAGCGCGCCGCGGAACACAAAGCCACAATAGTGGATGAATTTCTCGTGCAGGAAAAACCCCGGACCCTGTGGGACCTGGGGGCCAACACAGGATCCTACAGCAGAATCGCCAGCCGAAAAGGAATCTCTGTTGTATCTTTTGATGTCGATCCCGGCGCGGTAGAGGCCAACTACGTTGCATGCCGCCGTTCTGACAAGTCGGATTTACTGCCCTTACTGCTGGACCTGACCAGTCCCAGCCCGGCCATAGGCTGGAACAACGGCGAACGAATGACTTTATTGCAACGCGGACCGGTGGATATGGCCTTTGCTCTCGCTTTAATTCACCATTTGGCAATATCCAACAATGTTCCGTTCAGCATGATCGCCGACTTCTTCAGCCGAATATGTCGCGCCCTGGTTATCGAATTCGTGCCAAAAACCGATTCCCAGGTGCGCAGACTTCTGTCGACCAGAAGCGACATTTTCGATCAGTACGACCAGACTACGTTTGAATCTGTTTTCAGCGAGTACTTTAAGATAGTGCGCTCCTGCCCTATCGCCGAATCCGAGCGCGTGCTGTATCTCATGCGTAAATAAGATTACAAAGTCACATGGGCCCAGGATAGGCGCCATGTTTAACGCAAAATCTCCGCTACCAGTAATGCGGTTGCCCCTCCCGCCAATGCACTCAGTAAAATTACGCATAGCGTGACAGACAACTTTTTCCTAGACGATATGTAAGATCGATCTTTCTCAAAATAGATATCCTGCGCAACGTTTCCGCTCCTGCTGGTGTTCATTTCAACGGTGTTGGCTTCAAGCATGGCCTTAAACTCCCTCAAACAACTGATCTCATAACAAACAACGCATCAACCTGCTTAGTAAAGCAGCAGGAAGAGCGTGCCAAAAAAGCTCACAGCAAATACGGCCGCGCCCAGTATCAGGTAATACTTCAGGCATTGTCCCAGTAATCGCACCGCACTCTGGCGTTTCATGCATTACCGCCATAGGGCTGCACTTTAGTATCAGGTGGCGTACTCATGTGTGCCACCTGAAGCATCAGAGTTCGAGCCTGCCCTCGTAGTAGCGATAACCCGTATAGCTTCTACTCTGGCGATGTTCGGGTTCTGCGTACTTACCCGTTTTCACCTGCAGTACCACGATCACGCACAGAAGAAGGACGATAATGAGATAAAATACGGCGGCTACAAGTAATAGAACATGGCTGGCCTCAAACATGAACAGAGTTCATCCTGTCCCTGTCCAGGAGTACCATCGTTCCCTGTCTTCGTCTCGCAGCCTGACTTCCATGCTGTTCTCATATACAAACTGATCCGGATCGTGCCTGTGCTGTACATAGTGGTGATCCCATTCCCGACTGACGGAAATAATGTAGCGCTGAGTAGACTGGGCTACGTGACGGTGCTCATTGCCGTGCGGGCCGCCAACTAATCTTACAGTTCTTTCAGCCATCTAAATGTCCCCCATCTGTTCCAAGGATGATAGTCATCCTAGTTAATTACATGTTACTGCTGTAATCCGTTACCTGGTTT
>JAHEKE010000135.1 GCA_024638505.1 Gammaproteobacteria bacterium
ACGCAGATGGACTCCGACGGGGACGGCGTACCTGATGATAAGGACCGCTGCCCGGGTACGCGCCCCGGTGTCGAGGTCGATGAAACGGGCTGCGAGATTATCCTGCGTTTGCGCGGTGCGCTGTTCGACTTTGACAAATCCAACTTGAATCCCGAAGCCATACAAATTTTGGAAGCTGCGCTACCCCAGCTGACAAAGCATAAAACCAAGCGCTTCGAAGTTGCCGGTCACACCGACTCGGTTGGTACAGACGAATACAACCTAGCACTCGGTACACGCCGGGCAAAAGCGGTACATGACTATCTGGTCGAGCACGGCATCGACGCGTCACGTCTGCAAGTTAAAAGCTACGGAGAGGCGCAGCCCGTAGCGGATAACGAGAGCAAAGCGGGGCGTGCGCAAAACCGGCGCGTGGAGCTGATCGACCTCGGCAGCTAGGAGGCAGGAAATCATCGTCAGCCAGGCGGCTGACGGTCGGCCCGTGGGCGCGAAACGCGCTCACGGGCTTTTTTATCATCGCTTCAGGTAGCCGGCAAATTTAAAACGCGTCACCAATTCGAACCGATAGAATGATAAATGATACAGATTGATCAATGCGATACAATCAAAGAAATTGATTTATTGCGGTCATGACGTTGGATATTGAAACCTTTAGAACACTGCTTGAAGTGAATCGCACGCGGCACTTCGGTAAAGCCGCTGAAGCGCTCTTCATCACGCAGTCCGCGGTAAGCGCTCGCATTAAGAAGCTTGAAGAAAATCTGGGCGTCACTCTGTTGGACAGGCAGCGCCGCGATATCCATCCCACACCGGAAGGACGCCGTCTACTGCGGCACGCCGAACACATCATAGCGCTGTGGCGTAAGGCGCAACAGGACGTTGCTCTAGCCAAACAGGCGCACGCGCAGTTGGCCGTTGGTGGTGTAGTAAGTCTGTGGGACGTGCGCTTACAGGAGTGGTCGCACCGGGTCCATAATGCGCATCCCGGGCTCGCCCTCATCCTGGAAGCATTTGGGCATGACCGAATTATGCGGCGCTTGATTGACGGACTGCTGGATATGGTGTTCGTTTATGAAGCCCCGCAACTTGAGGAGTTCATGCTGCATCAGATCGCCAATATCTCATTGGTCATGGTCTCGACCGTACCCAACCAATCGGCGGAGCAGGCATTGACCGATTACATCATGGTGGATTGGGGGCAGATACACGCATTGCAACACGCCCGCCACTTCCCTGATGCACCAGCGCCAGCGCAAAGGATTTCACAGGGCAGCATTGCGCTCAACTTCATGCTGGCCTGCGGTGGTTCAGCTTATCTGGCCGAACAGACGGTAGTCCCGCTGCTCGATGGCGGCCAACTTCATCGCGTGCGAGATGCACCTTTGATTGAGCGCAGCGCGTTCGCAGTTTATCCGCGCCGCAGCGGGCGATTGGATCTCATCAAACAGGTACTCGAATACTTTGATTATCCAATAAAGTGACTTTTTGCCTCCGTTTCGAGTCTGTATCACGATTAACACTCGATCCGGAATTTTCCCTTGTTGCAAGACACCACCATTAGTGTCGTACTTATAATTTTTCTGCTTGCGGCCAACGGCTTTTTTGTCGCCGCAGAATTCGCGCTGGTCAAATCACGCGGTTTTCGTATTCAAAGCCGGGCTGACCACGGCAGCCGTGCGGCACGCTTAACGATAGAGATTCACAAACAGTTGGAGCCTTATCTGGCTGCCTGCCAGCTCGGCATCACCATGGCATCGCTTGGTTTGGGATGGATCGGAGAACCAGCGGTGGCTGCTCTACTCGAGCCAATATTTCATAAAATGGGGCTAAGTGAGAAGCTGCTGCACACGGTTTCTTTCTTACTTGGCTTCCTTATTTTCTCATCCCTGCACATTGTCATAGGTGAGCAGGTGCCAAAAACTTATGCCATTCGACAAGCAGAACCTGTGGCGATAGGGACAGCTTATTTGCTACGCGGCTTCTTCCTGCTTTTTTATCCGCTTAATTGGGCGCTGAATCGGGCGTCTAACGCCATCTTACGTTCGTTGGGGATAGAACCCTCAGGACATGAAGAAGTACTCACCAACGATGAGATACGTGGGTTGATCGATACCTCCTCCAAGCACGGAGAAATGGGAATAGAAAAAGCCGAAATATTGCACAATCTTTTCGAATTCGATCAGCGAGCGGTAGAGAGGATTATGATTTCACGTTCAGAGGTTGATGTTCTTAATCTCAGAGATGAGAGCGAAGAGCATGTAAAAACTATGCTCAGTACTCAGCATTCACGGCTGCCTGTTGTGGACGGTGATCAGGACAACTTAGTTGGAATTCTATTGATCAAGGATCTTTATCAGGCTTTGCTGAATGGCAAGGATCAGCCCTGGCTGCATTTGAAACAATACCTGCGTGAGCCGCTTGTTATCCCGGAAATATCACCTATTTCAAACGTATTTGAATCGATGCGTAGTGCCCGGGCACACATGGCGTGCGTTGTCGACGAATACGGTGTGTTTACAGGAATCGTAACCATGGAAGATCTGTTAGAAGAAATTGTTGGGGAAATATCGGACGAACTAGATGCACGACTGCCTGAATATCCCATAGTACAGAAAGATGATGGTTGGGTTGCCCATGGCCTCACGCCATTGTCAGACGTTGTGCGCATCACCGGATTGCAGCTGACTACCGAGGTCAACGCTAATACGCTGTCAGGGCTGTTTATGTATCGACTTGGGCGCATTCCTAGGATAAATGACGAAATTATCGAGAACGGTTATCGCCTGGTGGCGATCGACATGGCCAAGCGCCGTGTGCAGCAGGCTGTCATCCAACCCCTTCCAGACCAGGAAGAGGACGGCGATGTAGAGCAAGCGGTTATGCCGGATAAGGTAGAAGTCGCGGACCCGGAGCAAGATGTGAAGCCGAATACCTGATCCGCCGGCGCTTCATGGTAAATCCATCTGCGTCGTATTTAATAGGCAAACCCAGACGAAAGTTAAAGACCCGCAAAAAGAAGAGGAGAATGTAAGTATGCGCATAGCCTTGTTAACCCGAGCCA
>JAHEKE010000002.1:0-191102 GCA_024638505.1 Gammaproteobacteria bacterium
GGCGATCGGTATCGTTTTACAGGGGGGCAGACGATCTCATTCCCTGGTCCCGCGCCAGACGACTGGGAAAGCGCGCGCGTATCCACCTTGACCATCTGATGGCGTCATCCTCCATTCCGATTATTTTTCCCGCTGTAGCCATTAAGGGCGAGTACTTTGGCGACGGATCTATGCGGCAAACCGCGCCGATCAGTCCGGCCCTGCACTTAGGGGCGCGCAAGGTGCTGGTGATCGGTGTCCGGCAGGAGCAGCCGGCCGCGGTAGAAACCGAGGCTGAGCGAAGCGCGCAGTACCCAAGTATGGGGCAGATCGCCGGCTACATTCTGGATACGTTGTTCCTTAACAGCCTGCACGCTGATATAGAGCGCTTGCAGCGCATCAACCAGACTTTGAGCCTGCTGCCAGAGGACATGCGGGATCAAACCGAATTAAAAACGATTGAGACTTTTGTCATATCACCGAGTGCAGATATTGCCTCTATCGCTAACCCATACATCGATGCGTTGCCGGCGGGGGTGCGATATCTCATGCGGGTCATAGGGGCAAGACGAGAGGGTGGACAGCGATTGCTGAGCTATTTGCTGTTTCACAGTGCTTTCTGCCGAGAGCTGATTGACCTGGGATTTGACGATACGGTCAAACACCGGGATAAGCTGTTGCAATTCTTGAGTTTGTCATGACGCTGAAATACGCAAGAAAAATAGTCATGCCTTGGATGCTGCTCATTCTGCTGGCTTGCTCAAAGGATGTAACACCGCCAGAGCAGCTAATCCTGCAGTTGAACAGAGACGCTGAGGCCGCGGCGGAGGCGAAAGATTTAGGCGCTCTTAAAGACATGGTGGCAGACGATTTCAAGAGCGACCATCTTGATAAGAACGCCATCCTACGTCTGGTACAGCTGTATATGCTTGGCCATAAATCGATTCACCTGTTCTCACTCACCAGGTCAGTGCAAATAGTGAACGAAGAGAGCGCAGTCGCGGAGATCGTCGTGGCGATGGCGGGTAAACCAATTGAGCGTGCAGACCAGCTGTTCGACCTAAGCGCTGACTTATTACATTTTGCTGTCACCTATGCCCGAAGAGACGACGAGTGGGCAGTTATGGGAGTAAAGTGGAGGCGGGCGGAAGTGGATGATTTCCTCAACTAGTTCATAGAAAAACTATAGCCAGGGTCAGGGCGAGGTTAAGCGCACCGCTGAGCTGCTGTGCATCAGGCACAACACAGCAGACGTGCCGATTGAATTCCTGCTGTTGCGGGCGGGCGCAGCCGGCGACTGAAGTCATAGTTTCAACTGCCTAACCCGTCCGCCAGGCTGCAAATGGTGGCAACAGCCGTCGCCACCGATCCCAATTCGATATGCAGCACCTGCTGTCCCCGTCTTCGCAGCACGGCCATGTCAGCATTGGCCTGGGCCTTGATCAGATGTTTAAAGCCATAGTTCTGTGCAGGGATTGCCAGGTCAAGCGCGGGGGATGCCGTAAGGAAAATGAAATGCCCATTTTTTGGGCCACCTTTATGCAGCTGTCCGCTGGAGTGCAGGTAGCGTGGTCCAAGCGCCACACAGGTGGCACAGCCGCTGCGGCGGGTAATCCCCTGCCTTAGTTTGGCCAGGGCGTCGTCGCAGGCTGCGCCCGCTGGCAGGTAAGCTAATACGGCAACGTAGTCTGTCACGTCCGCTTCTTCTAAAAAATGCTGCACACTGCTTATCTGCACGTCGGTCGCTCCTGCTATTGCCGCTCCGGGTTCCGGCGATTCCGCTGGCTGCTCCAGCAGCCGACTGGTTGCTGCTTTGGTCGCGTTCACATCGGGCTCATCGAACGGGTTCACCTGCATCACGGCTGAAGCAATGGCGGTGGCGATTTGCCATTTGGCAAACTCAGCACCTAATTCATAAATATCTTTTATCTGCTCAGTAAAAACAGGGTGCCCCAGTTTTTTAAGCTCGCGCTGCCAGTCGTCACGGGCTCGATCTTCTGTGTTTGCAAGTAAACTCACGTCGACAAATAGTCGATCGGGTCCATACTGGCCGGCTGCGATAGTGGGCTCATCAATGATCGGAATAATGCCCTTACCCTCCTTTCCTGTGCTCTCCGCAACCAGCTGTTCAATCCAGGGGCCCAATGGTTTGAGCTGATGGGAAAAGGTCAGCGTCAGTTTGTTACGGCCTGCAACAGCCGCGTTGCCAATGCCCACTCCAAGCGCCAGCGCATGCTCAGCCCCGGGCCCGGCGCTGAAAATGCTGCGGGCATCGTGCAGCAGACGCTCAACATCGATGCCAAGCAGGCTTGCGGGTACCAGACCGAACAGGCTGAGCGCAGAGTAGCGGCCACCTATATCGGCCGGATTTAGAAAGATCTCCCGGTAGTCATGCTCCACTGCCAATCGGTGCAGGCTGGAGTGCTCATCGGTTATGGCGATGAAATGGTTATTTGACGTGCTGCCATAACGGGTCTGGCTCCACTGCCAAAAATGTTGGCGTAACGCCTCGGTTTCTGCCGTCGTTCCGGATTTACTTGAAACGATGAAAAGGGGCTTGCCGCCCTCGGCGCCAGCAGTTGTCTGGTGAATGGTGTCGGGAAACGTCGTGTCCAGGACGATAAGGTCTATGTCACCCTGCGCAGTAAAGCATCGCGCAAAAACCTCCGGCGCCAGGCTTGAACCGCCCATCCCCAGTAAAATTGCGTGATCAAATCCTTCTGCTCGTGCTTGCTCGCGCAACCGGGAAAGCCTCTGCGTCTGGGTAAGTGAAAAAGATATCGCGTCGAGCCAGCCGAGGCGTTGTTGAATAGCCGCAGAAATCTCCGCATCCGACGTCCACAGGGTGGTGTCCTTAGCGAACAATCGGCGTAGCAAGTTGGTTTTAGTGCTCATCTAGCTCAGCTGCACAGCGCGCTACGGAAGCGCTGATAGAGGTCCGGGTGGTTTTCCCAGTTCTGCAGAAAGCGCGCGCGATCTTTCCGGCATCCCTGTTCGAAAACCACCTGGTTCCCGCTCTTAGTGCATGCATCCAGGTCGAGCAGGAACAGTTTTTTGTTGCTAACCAGGATATTCGTCGCCTTCATGTCGCCGTGCACAATTCCTGCCGAGCGCAACGCTTCGAACAGCTTTATTACTTTCTTCTCAGTGATTTCCGCAACGGCTGCTCCATGCTTGGTCAGATGCGTCAGCAAGTTATCTGCCTGAACAAATTCGTTTATGAAGTACGATCTGCCGCGCAGCGGGCCAAACCTCTTCTCGATATAGGCGATAGGCGTTGGTATTGAGATCTTCGCTTGCGCGCATAGTTTGGACATCTGCCAACAGTTCTCCGCCCTGCTTCGGCGGAATGGCCTGCGCAGCGCGTGCCAGAGGTTTTTTGTGTTGTAGCGTTTAATCACCCACTGCGCGGCGTCTTTTTGTAGCAGGGCAACAGTGGTGGTCCCATCATGCTTGATAATCCGGGAATCAGTGTCAACAAACCTGTCGGGGTCCTGCATGATCAGATTCAGCAATCTTGATTCATAGCCTTTGGCGTAAGTGCTGTGACTAGTAAGCGTGCGAATGGTGGTTTCTTGCACGGCGTATATTCAAGCCTGGGCGGCTTTAGCGGACCGTTGCAGCACGTAGGCGCGCCACTGCACCTTGTCCCAGTTTACAGGTTCTTTTAGAGCGTTTCGCAGCGGGGCAGCACAGTAAATCTTGATGAAGCGCAGTAAATCACGGTGGGTTACGTTGGTGTGCATAGCCGAAAAGTACAACCCGCCTAAATCTTTAATGATCCAACGCCTGGGCGTTTTACCTCTGATTTGCGCGCGGTGTAAATCGATGAGCGTTAGCGGCACCTCCCCCACTGAATTAGCCTCCTGCATGCGGATGAATCGTTTACCGATCAGAAAATGGCATAGGTAAAAATCTCGATGGTTAATGCCGTTAAGATGCATCGTTCTGGCTATGTTTGCCAGACTTGAGATCAGCGCCCGCTTCAGACGCACATCATCGATGCGCCCATTGTTTCGTTTGACAAGCTCCTCCAAGCTAAGCGCATCCTTTACTTCCTCCATGATAATGAACGATCGGCGCGCAGCCGGGTTGGCTCCGCTTTGGCCAAAGCCAAAAGGGGTCGGAACCCGTACGCCGAGTCGACCAAGCAGGTGCAGCGCGTGCCATTCATTGTTGGCGCCTAGCACGGGTTGTTTGAGGTAAATTAGATTTTTAAATATTTCACGCCATCCGACCCCTGAGTGGGTTTTCAGAAAATAACCTCTGCCGTTTCGCACAAAGCGCACGGTACGACGACCGGCAAGCTGTCTGTACACTTTGCCCGACAAGTTCATGATGTCTTTAAAGGTAATATTCGTGTCGAAGTTCAACCGATTTGATACGTAGAAAAACCCTTTTTGTCTTTTTCTTCCAGCATTATCGGCTTGGGGCTGTTCAATAGCGTCGACCGCGGCTTCCGGCATGGCGTCAGGTTTGAACTGTCGCACGTACCGGCGACCATTGCTGGACCACTGGTCTAAGTCGCCGCACAGCATGCTTTCCAGAGCACGGTTGAAATCCCGTTGTATAAATGGGGCAGTAAGTACGCAACCTGCCTTAGCGGTTTGGACATGATGCGCATAACCACAAACGCTGGTGGTCAGTACCGGAAGGCCGGTAGCCATGGCTTCAAGCAAAACGGTGCCGGTGTTTTCGCTGTAAGCGGGGTGGATAAGCAGAGATGCTGCTCGCATCAAGTCTGGGACGTCATCGCGCCCGCCTAGGAACTTTACCTGATTGGCTACTCCGAATTTTCTGGCCAGGTCAACGAATGGCTGCGCTTTCCCCTGGCCCACCACCACGAGTCGAGCGCTTTGTCTGATCTTGGGTGATAATGCGGTGAGTGCCGCAATACTCCTGTCCACACCTTTGGTCGCAAAACCTGAACCAACCATCAACAATATGTAATCGTGTTCGCCAATACCGAGCTCGTCTCGCACCCGCTGCCTGGCATTTTTGTCAGGTTTCAGATTCTGGTACACCTCGCTCAGGTTCGGCGGGAGAAGCGTAAAGCGGAAGTCCTCTGTTCCGTGGAATTCCTGGTATTCATCTCTGGCCCGTTCACTCAGAACCAGGCTG
The DNA here is from genome assembly GCA_024638505.1 of Gammaproteobacteria bacterium. Classification (GTDB taxonomy): domain Bacteria; phylum Pseudomonadota; class Gammaproteobacteria; order Arenicellales; family JAANXG01; genus JAHEKE01. The sequence goes on from JAHEKE010000002.1 coordinate 5,101, forward strand.
TGCGTGCGCGTTCCCGAGCGGAACACAGCCTGCTCCAATCTGTGGTATTGCTTATAGCGAGGTGTGAAGCGATACAAAGCATGCCGCGTATAACGGGCGCGGGCGGCAAAGCACGGGTCCGCGGCGTAGTAGATATCTAGACCTGGAATCTTGTTAAAGCCCACTACCTTATCGTATTGCCAGGATCTGAGCTTGTCTTGCATGGAATTGGCAAAGCTCATCGCGCGCCTGTGGTTGCTGCTGCCTGAAATCGGGATTACCTCAACGCTATGTGCTACGTTTGATCCTCCCTGCCATGCCGCAGTTACAATGCGCACATGGTGACCGCGTTTATGCGCTGTATCAGCGATACGCAGCATGTCTCTCGCCAGCCCGCCGAAGGGAAAGAAACGGAATAGACAAAACACCAGGCGCATACTACTTCAGCCCGCATGCTGCTGCAGAACCTCGGATAATGACACCGTAAAGGTTCGGTTGAGGGCCTGCCGGGAACGAAAAAAGCGCTGCATAACGCAGACTAGCCAACGTTTTTGAGGTGTTTGTCCAGACCTCTTTCCCACTCGAATGCGCTGCGGCAGATTAGTTCCAGGTCATTGTATCTGGGCTCCCAGCCCAACGTCTGACGAATCTTATCGTTGTCTGCAATCAATATAGGAGGATCACCGTTGCGCCGACCGGTTTCCTCTGCAGCAAACTCAGCCCGACATACATGTCGCACCATATCTATCACTTCGCGGACGCTGTGGCCCTGACCATACCCGCAGTTCATTATGTTGGAAGCACCATCTTGCGCTAAATAATCCAGGGCCATGACGTGCGCTGCTGCTAAATCCTCCACGTGAATATAATCGCGAACGCAGGTACCGTCCCGGGTCGCGTAGTCCGTCCCAAAAATAAGCAGCGCGTCCCGCTTACCGCAGGCCACTTCGCACGCCACCTTTATCAAATGCGTTGCTTCCGGCGTGGCCTGGCCCAATTGACCGTCCAGGGCCGCCCCGGCAACATTAAAGTAGCGCAGGGCAACGTATCTGAAGTCACTCTCATCAGCATCAGCCGTGTCACGCAGCATCCACTCGGTCATTAGCTTGCTTCGCGCATACGGATTAATCGGGTTGGTTGGCGTGCTTTCGGTGATAGGCATAACTTCCGCTTCGCCGTATACCGAGCATGTCGAGGAAAATATGAAGCTGGTCACGCCGCCATCACGACACGCCTCGATCAGACGTTGCGAGTTGACCGTATTGTTTGAATAGTACTTGAGGGGATTCGACACTGATTCCGGTACGACGACATGTCCAGCGAAATGGATGACCGCATCGATGTTGCGGTCACGCAACAATGAGCTTACGACAGGGTAATCACCCACGTTGGCATTAATGAACTCTGCGGCGCTGTCCACGGCCCAGCGAAAGCCCGAGTATAGGTTGTCGATCACAACCACGTCATAACCTGCTTGGATCAATTGCCGTACCGTATGAGATCCGATGTAGCCGGCACCGCCGGTAACCAGTATGTTTTTCATGCTTGACCTTGCTCTATATATGCTTGAAGTGTACCCCACACCTGAAGCGGGGACACGGTGGCGTAACAGGCGGGTTTAACCGCTGATGCTTCAGTATAGGCACAGCGCTTGGACAAGCACGGTGAGCAGGGAAATCTCGCAGTCAGATGGAGTTGCCGCCGGCCAGCTGTTCCGGTCAATTCTGGGTCAGTTGCGCCGTATACCGTAATGTTGGGCGTACCGATGGCCGCGGCGAGGTGGGCCAGGCCGGTGTCGACGGATACCACCGCTTTTGCTTGAGCGATCACCGAGGCTAATCGGCCCAGATCCATTGCAGGCAGCACTTCTGCACCTGCATGGTTGTGCGCCATTGATCTGGCTTGCTCGCGCTCAATCTCGTTTCCCCAAGGCAAGCGTACGCGATAGCGTGCCGCAGTCGCCAGCTCGACAAGTTCGTGCCAGAATTCCTCGGGCCAGCGCTTCGATGGCCAGCTGGAAGCATGAACAAAGACCAGATACTGATGTTGGTCGGGTTCTGCTCTCGGTAGCTTGTCGATTTCGATGCCATAGTCGGGCGAGGTGTCCTGCTGCGCATAACCCAGGCTGGCGGCAAACAGATCACGCACCCGCCGCACGGCATGGAGCCTGCGCGGCACCGATACACGATGATTGTATGCGGTGGCGGCCAGCGTTTCGCGCACGGTGCCGAATGAGTAACCATAGCGCGATCCTCGCGCCAGGCGCGATATTAAGGCGCTTTTTACAAGTCCCTGCGCATCGATTATATGCGAGTAATATCTGCCGCGCAGCGACTGAATCAACCTGCGCACATCCTTGCCGAACCACTGCGCTGGGTTTTTACGCCAAGTGCGAAGCGCAACAGGAATGACCCTATCTACGGCACCATGCCAGCTCGGTATCTGCTGAAAAGCATCTTCCACTATCCAGTCAAAACGGATCCCAGGGTGAGCGGTCTGTGCATCGGAAAGCGCGGGGAGAGTGTGCAGCACGTCTCCCATGGAGCTGGTTTTGACTACGAGAATCCGCATCATCCAGACTGGTCCAGCAGCCGGTCCATCGAGTAGAGGATTCTATCGGGGGTTAACTCCTTGAGACAATTAAGATGCTCAAGCGGACACGCTCTGGCAAAGCAGGGGCTGCAGGTCAGACCTAAATAGACAACCTCACAGTTTGAGCTCAGCGGCGGGGTATGCTTTGGATCGGTAGAGCCGAATATGGCGACCAGCGGGGTGCCTACTGCCGCGGCGACGTGCATCAGCCCCGAGTCATTACTGACAACACAGCTCGCTGCAGCTAATACGTCGACTACCTGGGCAAGATCCGTTCTTCCGCTGAGGTCGAGACAATGATCGCGGCAACGGTGATTGATGTCTGCAGCGATGCCTGCGTCGCTCACCGAACCGGTCAGCCAGACCTGCCAACCCTGCCGGATCTTCGCCTGGGCGACTGCGGCAAAGTGCTCACTTGGCCAGCGCTTGGCCGGACCATACTCTGCGCCCGGACACAGTACCAAAATCGGATCGTCATCAGCTGCGAGCCCCAGTTGGCGGGCGGTGCAGGCCCGGGTGGATGAGGTCGAACGCAGTTGTGGCTGGATCAGCTGCCGGCCGGCGCGGGCGTTATTGGAGGCAAGATCAGCGAAACGCTGCGCGGTTCCCACCGCAGCTGCTTTATTCAGATTGCGGATGTCATTAAGTAGCCCCCATCGCTGTTCGCCGAGATACCCGGTGCGCAGCGGGATCCTGGCGCAGAAGGGGACCAGCGCGGATTTCCAGGAGTTGGGCAGGACAACTGCCTGATGGTAGCGACTTGCCGCAAGTTTTCGGCCGAGTCTATAGCGCTGCCTAAGCTGTAAACCACCGCGCTGGAACGGCGTTGCAATTGCCGTGTGGACCTCAGGCATTCTGGCCAATAGCGGCAAGCATCCCGGCGCTGCTAAAACGTCAACCTGGTTACCCGGGGCCATGGCCTTAAACAGGCACTGTGCCATAACCATATCTCCCACCCACGACGGCCCCACTACCAAGATCCGCCGTGACCCGCCCCGGGCTGGCTGTGCTGAGGCGCAGCTGCCGTACGTCAGATCAGGGTCAACCACTCCGGGTGCTGCTCGCGCCGACCCTGAACCTGATCGAAGTACATGCTCTGCAATTGCTCCGTTACCGGGCCGCGATGGCCGCTGCCGATCATCCTGCCATCGACCTCGCGCACGGGGGTAACCTCGGCGGCCGTGCCGGTGAAGAAAACCTCATCACTAATGTATACCTCATCCCGGGTAATTCTCTTTTCAATGAATTCCAATCCCAGCTCTTTAATGAAGCTCACTATGGTATCTCGCGTAATCCCCTCCAGGGCAGAAGTCAGATCCGGAGTCATAACCTTTCTATCGCGCACGATAAATATGTTTTCACCACTACCTTCCGCCACATAGCCCTCTGTATCTAGCAGGAGCCCCTCATCGTAACCACAGGACTCTGCTTCTTGCAGCGCCAGGATGGAGTTGTAGTAGTGACCAGTCACCTTGCCCTTACACATCGTGCTATTCACGTGGTGTCTTGCATAAGATGAGGTTTTTACGCGTATCCCCTGCTTTAGGCCGTCTTCGCCAAGATATGCCCCCCACTCCCAGCTGGCAACAACCGCATGAACCTTGAGGTTGCCCGCGTGCAGTCCCATGCCTTCCGCTCCGTAGAAACAGAAGGGCCGTATGTAAGCGCTTTGCAGGCCGTTTTCTCGCACCACAGTCTTTTGCGCGTCGTTCAGGGTCGTGCGGTCGTAAGGCATCTCCATTCCCATGATCAAGGCGGAGCGGAACAATCTATCGGTATGATCCTCCAGCCTGAAAATCGCGGTACCACGCTCCGTGTTGTAAGCGCGTACACCTTCAAAGATGCCTACGCCGTAGTGTAGTGAATGGGTTAAAACGTGAATTGTGGCTTCGCGCCATGGCACAAGCTCACCATCCATCCAGATCACGCCATCACGATCGGCAAATGACATTATGCATATCTCCTAGTTTCAATCTGACTGTATCCTAATATTAATCGAACAACTTTGCCCATAGACGCGTTACCTCGCCGCGCTGTTCCTTAAATTGATCAACCGCAATGAGCGGCGGTTGCTCGGCCAATTTACATTGGTGTTCCAGTTGTAGATAGTCATAGTACGTCTCAGCTAGAGTCGTTCCCTCTCCTTGCTCAATCAGGCCAAGTTTGCTTAACACTCCTATGGCGTCGATATTGTTTCGCGGCTTGACGATTGCAGGATACTCATGCGCCCATTTGAGCACGCAATACTGCACGATAAATTCAATGTCGACTATTCCACCGGCGCCGTGCTTTAAATCAAAAGCAGCTTCGTCCGATGCGTCGTGGGCAGCACTTACTTTTGCACGCATTTTTTTTATATCCAGTCTTAGTCTTGCGGGATCCCGCTGCTGACACAATACCTCCTGCCTGATCATTTCAAACTGTTGCCGCAGTGCTTCCGGTCCGACGAACATGCGAGCCCGGACCAGAGCCTGATGCTCCCACGTCCAGGCATGGTTCAGCTGGTAGCTGTGGAATCCATCAATTGAGCTGACCACAGGACCCGCCCGGCCACTGGGTCTGAGTCTCATATCAATTTCGTACAGCACGCCGGCTCCGGTCCGCGTAGTCAGCACGTGCACGATGCGCTGCACCAGGCGTGAATAGTATTGCCCATTGTCCACGCTGCGTTCCCCCCCCTGCGTGCAGCCGCCCGGCTTTGCCCCGTGGTGCAGGAACACAATATCCAAATCTGAATTGTAGCCCAGTTCCATGCTGCCTAACTTGCCGTAGGCCACTACACCCAAGGTAGCCTGCTGGCCGTCCGGATCCACGCTGGGCCGGCCGAGAGATCGGGTCATCCCGCTGATGCATAAGCGCACCGAGGTGCCCAACGCGGTCTCCGCAATCATGCTCAGCCGTCTGCCCACCTCGACCCAGTCAATCAGATTAGATACATCCGCTGCCGCAACTTGCAGGTTCTGTCCGTGGCAGACTTCTCGCAAGATGTCCATTTGTTGTTCGAGATCCTCGCTTCCAACGTGGAACAGGCGCTGTTCCAATTCAGCGCTTATCGCCTCAGGTGAGCTGCCGGCACTCGCGCTGATGGGATCGAGCAGTTCATCCAGCAACAAAGGGTGCTGCCGTATGCAGGAACTAATCCACGGGCTGGAACCGATCAGTCTAACCAGTTGGGACAGGGCCAGTGGATTTTCGATCAGCAGCACCAAATACGCTGAGCGCCTGCCCACGCCTTCAATGAACCGGATAATGCGCACAAGCGTGCTGTCAGGATCCGCGGTCTGCCCCGCTTCCCGCACGCACAGCGGAACCAGCTTGTCCAACCGCTCCCGGCCGTACTTGGAGTGGGCTTGGTAAACCCGGCTGCTGCGCAGGGCACGGATTTCGTTAATCATGGCGCCGGTGTCCCGGTAACCAATTTCGGCCAGAGCTTTGTGGGCGACGGCACTGTCCAGTAATCCATGCCACAGGTCTCTTAGCGCATCAGGTGCCGACGGCTCACTCGGCCCAACCGGTATAAAAATCTGCTCAAAGTGCCGGTGCACGGAATCACATACCGCGCTGACCCGATCAGCGAGGATTGACCATTGTTCCATGCCAGCGCTTATCAGCAGGCGCTTGCGATCAATTTCAGACTCCGGCAATCGATGAGTTTGCTGGTCTCGAATCATTTGTAAACCGTGTTCTAACTTACGTAAAAATCTATACGCATCAATAAGCTCGATACCGGCGCGCTCGTCTATGATCCCCGACTGGCCGAGATGATGCAGTGCTGGGATGAGCCGATTGGTTTGCAGCGAAGGTTCGCGACCGCCTCGAATAAGTTGAAAGCTTTGGGCGATGAACTCGATTTCACGGATGCCTCCTTGTCCAAGCTTGAGGTTGTTTTGCACGCCTTTACGAAGAAGTTCCCGGTTGATCATTTCTTTCATTGAGCGTACCGCCTCAAAAGCGCCAAAATCGAGATAACGGCGGTACACAAAGGGGTGTAGTTTGCTCAGCAGTTCTTTTCCGGCGGCCTCATCGCCGGCGATGGGTCGCGCCTTAACCAACGCGTACCTTTCCCAATCTCTTCCATGCGTCTGGTAGTACTGCTCCATGGCGTCAAAGGATAGAGCCAGCGGTCCGCTGCTGCCGTTAGGGCGCAGTCTCATATCAACGCGAAACACAAAACCGTCCTCCGTCTGGTGGCCAAGTACCTTAATTAATGATCGCGCCAGCTTGAGAAAAAATTCATGGTTACTGATCGGTTTGGATGGGTGAGTAGTCTCACCCGGGTCGGAGTAGGCAAAAATAAGATCGATATCAGAAGAAAAGTTGAGCTCGCCACCGCCGAGTTTTCCCAGGGCGAGAACAATCATGACAGCGCTTTGATCACCGGTGTTTGCCAGCGGCGTCCCGAGGCGTTCGCACTGCCATTTATAAAGGTGCAGTAAAGACTGATTGACACAGGTATCGGCCAGCTCAGACGTGGTTTCCATCACCTCATCCAGGTCTGACCAGCCTGCGATGTCGCGCCACGCAATCCGCACCATTTCCCTCATGCGCAATCGGCGTAAGCCGCGCATCAGGTCCGCCTCGGTCTTCGGCCGGAGAGAAGCGACCCGTCTGGCCAGCTCGTTACCCTCATAGCGCCGGCAAAGATCGCCGCTGTTTATCAGATCAAGCAGTAACGCTGGATTAGAGACACAGGTGAGCGCAACGAAATCACTCGCCGACCATACCTTCGGCAGCACGTTCAAATATGTTGGCGCTATGTCATTGCTTGAGCCGTTACAGCGAGTAAGGAACGAACGCCACTGCCGAACGACATGTTCAGTCAGCTCGGGGCCAAGCAGGGCTTGCTGCGCGTAAATAAACTCGTCGGTCATAGATAGCGTTACGGGTTGTTGTGATAATGTCACCGAAAAATACGATCGAGGTTACCGATGATACAGTTGATCGATCCTGCGCTGGATAGTTACGCCGAAAAACATTCATATCAGCCATCAGCCCTGCTGCAGGAACTAGAGGCATATACCTATGCGCACTGCTCTTCGCCGCAGATGGTAACCGGTTCGCTGCAGGGGTCGCTGCTGCGTATGCTGGTGCAATTAACCGGCGCCAGAAGGATACTGGAAGTAGGTTTGTTTACCGGCTATTCGGCGCTTACCATGGCCGAAGTGCTGCCCGAGGACGGGACGATCGTGAGCTGCGAGATTGATGCAGCTAACGCTGATGTTGCACGCTCATTCATAGAGCGCAGTCCTTTTGGCAAAAAAATAGCGATCCGCATGGGCCCGGCATTGGAAACCATAGCCGAATTGGTAGGTCCGTTCGATCTGGTATTTCTAGATGCGGATAAGGAAAACTACTGCAGTTATTACGATCAGATCGTGCCTAAGCTCAGATCGGGCGGGCTGCTTATCGCCGACAACGTGCTGTGGTCAGGCCGCGTATTGCGCCCAACGGAAGAAACGGATCACGCCATCGCGGCGTTCAATGCGAAGGTGGCGCAGGATTCGACGGTAGAGGCTGTATTGCTTACCGTGAGGGACGGAGTATCTTTAATACGCAAACGCTAGCCCGCACCAGATGCCGGCCGCAGCCACGGCAGGCGCAAGCTTTGCCTTAGCGCGTGCTGCACGCGATGATCTCCAGCCAGGGACTGCATATCGAGGTCCTCGCAATCAAACAACGCTGCCGAGACCGGTTCCCGCATTGCCTTGATCGATCTGCCGATCTGTCTTTCGGCGAGCTTGATTACCGCCAGCAGATCATCCGGCCCCTTGGGCAGGTTTTGGTCATCAAATCCTTCGATCATCCCGATCAATTTTCCGATTACGGTCTGTTTGCGAATTTGTCCGATGCCCCATCTATTCAGTGCGTACGGAAACGGAAATTTTTTTGGTTCGAGGGTTCTTTGCGTAAACTGCGTACGGAACTCTTGATCTATCAGTTCTCTCGCCAGTAAACGATCGATCTGATTGTTGTCGACGTAGCCGGCGAAATGGAAACACTCGTTGAGAAGAAAATCCACTGGGGCAAAAAAATCAAAATAGGTATAACCCAGTTTGCGCAGGTTTGTCTGGATATTGGGATGCGCTATTCTGCTTTTGGTTTCAGCCGGCTGCAGACCAGCCTGCTCATGCAGCATTCGCCCCACTGCGGTACAGGACATGTAGGTCACGTCCGGGTCCTCGGAATCGAAATTGTATCCGCGGACAGTTCGTACAAACTTCATTGCGACGCTGTTGATTTTTTCCGCGTATGCCGGAGAGTACTCGTTGTGCCGGTAAATTTCGACGTAAGAGCTGAAGCGCGGGCCTAAAAATACGTTCAGCGGCACCGGCCTCACTCCTTTCTCATATGTTTCTATGATTACGGGAAAACGCTGATTAGCGTGGGTAAACAGCGCAACGAAAGCGGAGTGTGATGAAAAGCTTTTGGGGTCACTCAATGCTGTATAAACACCGTTACCGTCAAGATTAACGTTAGCCAGTAAAACATCGCCTGGCAGGAACAGCATGCCTCGGTAGCGCACGCCCTCCCGCTCGAATTGGTATCGGCAAAAACGACTATTCTCTCTCCATTTTTCAAATGTCCAGTGAGAGCTGCGATTGGCTACGATGTTTAAGTTGATCCCAGGACCCGATATGAGGTCTAAGTTTGGATAGCCTTGCGTGGCTTCTCCCTGCAGCGCTGATAGCTTCGCCAGCTCATACTCACTTACCGTCTCGCTTACCTTTTGCCTCTGTGCGGGCGTCAAGTAAACGTTTAACGCCGACAATACTTCATGCATTGCTCCGTCGTCCCTTGCTTCCCGGAGTACCTGACCCTGTAGCACGGCATTTAGCACTTTCCATCGCCAGTATATGACGCGCAGTTTGAGGGCGACCACCTCATCGGCCGGCATTAGCCAGCGCTTAAGGTCGGCATAGGCTCGATTAACGTCTTGTATCCAGGTGAGACACGTATGTGTGTCCAGCAGCTGGACAGAAACGGGTTTTTGTAGCAACCGATTTAGTGCCAAGGCTGCTGTTCCCCAAAATCGAATAGCCTGCGCTGAGACATCGCTTAGACAACAGCAGTTTCGTCTGCGGGTAAGCCATGGCACGACGCCAACCGTTGCGGAAGAATCGGAGCCGAATTTGAGCGCTTGTGGTTCAAGCCCTGCATGATAACTTGTTGCCGTGTCGAGTTTTAAGCCAAAAAAAACCCCGCCCATGAGGGGCGGGGTTTTGCTACTGCTTTAAAGTTAAGGCTCGGCGCCTTGGGTTACATCATGCCGCCCATGTCGCCCATCCCGCCTGGAGGCATCGGTGTCTCCGGCTTCTCTTCCGGGATTTCCGCCACCATGGCTTCGGTCGTGATCATCAGGCCAGCTATGGAAGCCGCGTTTTGCAAGGCGGTGCGGGACACTTTGGTCGGATCAAGGATCCCCATCTCAATCATGTCACCGAACTCGTCCGTAGCGGCGTTGTAACCGTAGTTACCGCTTTTTTCCTTAACCTTGTTCAGGACTACAGAGGCGTCGCTGCCGGCGTTTTGCACGATCTGACGCAGCGGTTCTTCCAGAGCCCGACGCACAATCCGGATGCCCGTATCCTGGTCTGCGTTGTCACCTTTGACTTTATCGATGGCGCTCAGGCTGCGAACAAAGGACACGCCGCCTCCGGGTACTACGCCTTCCTCAACCGCGGCACGGGTTGCATGCAGGGCGTCTTCGACGCGGGCTTTCTTTTCCTTCATTTCTACTTCGGTAGCGGCACCTACCTTGATTACGGCCACACCGCCCGCCAGCTTGGCGACGCGCTCCTGCATTTTTTCCTTGTCATAATCAGATGTCGCTTCTTCAATCTGCGCACGAATCTGATTTACTCTGTTTTCAATATCGCTGGTGTTGCCCGCACCGTCGATTATGGTGGTGTTCTCCTTAGTTACCTGAATCTTTTTAGCGCTACCCAGATCGTCCAGGCTGGCACCTTCCAGGTTCATCCCGACTTCTTCGGAGATAACCTGACCACCGGTCAAGATGGCGATGTCTTGCAACATGGCCTTACGGCGGTCACCGAAGCCCGGTGCCTTGACGGCGCACACTTTCACGATGCCGCGGATATTGTTGACCACCAGCGTGGCCAGAGCTTCGCCGTCTACATCTTCCGCGATGAGTACCAGTGGTTTCCCCGCTTTGGCGACAGACTCTAAAATGGGAATCAGGTCACGGATGTTGGAAATCTTTTTGTCATGAATCAGAATGTAAGGACTTTCCAACTCCACGCTCATGTTTTCCTGCTTGTTTACGAAGTAGGGCGAGAGATAGCCCCGGTCGAACTGCATGCCTTCAACGATTTCTAGTTCGTTTTCCAGGGTGGAGCCCTCCTCCACCGTAATCACGCCCTCTTTTCCGACCTTTTCCATTGCCTCGGCGATGATGCTGCCAATATTTTCGTCCGCATTAGCAGATACGGTGCCAACCTGAGCGATTTCTTTATGATCGGAACAGGGTTTAGACAAAGACTTCAGGTCTTCGACGGTTACGGCAACGGCTTTATCGATGCCGCGCTTGAGGTCCATGGGATTCATACCGGCGGCCACTGCCTTTGTTCCTTCGCGTATCATGGCCTGCGCTAACACGGTCGCGGTGGTTGTGCCATCACCGGCTACGTCAGAGGTTTTCGAGGCAACCTCTTTGAGCATCTGCGCACCCATGTTTTCAAACTTATCTTTCAATTCGATTTCTTTGGCCACGGACACGCCGTCTTTGGTTACGGTAGGTGCGCCGAAGGATTTCTCCAGCACTACGTTACGACCTTTTGGGCCTAACGTTACTTTGACCGCTTCAGCCAGAATATTAACGCCCTTCAGTTTTCTCGCGCGGGCGCTTTCACCAAATAAAACTTCTTTTGCAGACATTCTTGCAATCTCCTTTAAATTTCTTGGGGTTACTCTACAACGCCCATGATGTCGTCTTCTCGCATGACGAGCAGTTCCTCGCCATCTACTTTGACCTCGGTGCCGGAATATTTACCGAACAGTATTTTGTCACCGGCTTTGACATCGAGTGGTCGCTGTTCACCGTTTTCTTGGATTTTGCCGTTGCCTACGGCAACGACTTCACCCTGCATGGGCTTTTCAGCTGCAGAATCGGGAATCACGATGCCGCCCGGGCTTTTTTTCTCGTCTTCGAGACGTCGGACTAGCACGCGATCGTGTAAAGGACGAATAGACATGTTTCTAGAACCTCCTCTAGATATAACAAGTAAGTTTTTGACTGTGTTTGATATTTTGGGGCGCCAATAATTATTAGCACTCACCCTAAACGAGTGCTAATAATAGGGATTCTTGCCTGAAAGTCAACCCCAATAAAGAGGATGGCGTGCCGGGCAGCGGACGGCCTCTCCCCTCGCCGCAGTCAGCCGACCCCGCATTCCGCACGCCGGCGTAACGCCGTATGACTTGCCTCTAATGCCAGCGGCCGCGCTTATATTTATGAAGTTTGCCGGGTCGCTACTCATCATGGACGGTTTCGTTGCTGGCAGGCGTCGCGACACGTTGATTCATCTACCGCGCTCAACCGAGAGAGCCTATGCCAACGGTTGTGGCAGCCCGGGTTCGGCGAAGGCAATAAAAAGGTCCGTCAATTGGCGCCGTTTTCTTCACCCCGCTAGGTGAATCCAGCTTAACCTCCGCTCATTGCTTCTGCAGCTGGCCGTACGGAGTCGAGCATTTCCGTTATGTCAAATATGGGTTTGCAATCCGTTGAGACCCTACGGCAATATTTGCTAGCCGCAGGCTAGCGGCTAACCAAAGGAGGAAACACAATGTACACGACTCTTCGCCGCGCCGCCGTAGCAACGGCAGCGTCAACACTGATCACCCTGCCCGCGCTCGCTGAAATGAAGGCAAGTATCGGCGCCGCGGAGGGCATGGTTGATATCGTCGCCTGGCCTGGATACATCGAACGAGGAAATACAGATCCTAATTTCGACTGGGTCACGGACTTTGAGAAAAACACCGGCTGTGAGGTTCGGATAAAAACGGCGAATACCTCAGATGAGATGGTGGCTCTGATGAATGAGGGTGGCTTTGATCTGGTTACCGCCTCCGGCGACGCCAGTCTGCGCCTTATTGCCGGTGGCAGAGTGCAGGCGGTCAACACTGAGCTGATACCCAGCTGGGGCAGGATCGACGAGCGACTGCAGAATGCCCCTTGGCATACGGTGGAAGGCAAGCACTTCGGTGTACCGTATCAGTGGGGATCTAACGTACTCATGTATAACACCGAAGCGTTTAAACAACCGCCTAAGAGCTGGAACGTGGTGTTTGAAGAAATGACGCTGGACGATGGTAAATCGAACAAGGGAAGGGTGCAGGCATTCGACGGTCCCATATACATTGCGGATGCCGCTCTGTACTTAATGGCTCATAGACCGGAGCTGGGGATAAAGGATCCGTATGAGCTGACCCAGGAACAATTTGACGCAGCGCTTGATTTGCTCCGACAGCAGCGCCAGATAGTTAATCGCTACTGGCATGATGCTTTCGTTCAGATGGATGATTTTACCAACGAGGGCGTGGTTGCCTCCGGATCGTGGCCGTTTCAAGTTAATTTGTTGCGTGGTAAAGGGCAGCCTATTGACAGTGTGATACCGGCGGAAGGCGCTACAGGTTGGGCTGATACTACCATGTTGCATGTTGATGCAGCGCACCCCAATTGTGCATATATGTGGCTCGAACATTCGATCAATCCCAAGCTGCAGGGTGATCTAGCTGCATGGTTTGGGTCGGTGCCGGTGACGCTGGATGCTTGCAAGGGGAACGCACTGTTGGGCGATGACGGTTGCCAAGTCAATGGATTAGACAATTTTGAGCGCATCCACTTCTGGCGCACGCCGCAGTCAAAGTGCGCAACTCAAGAGGGCTGTGTCCCCTACTACCGCTGGGTGACCAGTTATATTGCGGTGCTCGGTGGACGCTGATTTTGTCCTCAGCGGTAACGCTGGATCGCATCAGTCAGCACTTCGAATCGGTTGTTGCCGTTGACGGAATCTCACTTGATGTAGACAGCGGAGAGTTCTTTTCTTTACTGGGACCTTCGGGGTCAGGTAAGACTACTTGTCTGCGGCTGGTTGCGGGCTTTGATCAGCCCACCGCTGGACGCGTGCTGATCGGAGGCGAGGATGTTACCGCCCACCCTCCCTACCGCAGAGCGGTAAACACAGTGTTTCAGGATTACGCTCTGTTCCCGCACATGACGGTGCGGGACAATATTTCATATGCTTTGATGGTGCGCGGAGTCACCGATAGCGAGCGCCGGCGGCGCACTGCAGAGATGTTGGAACTGGTGCAGTTAAGCGGCATGGAGAACCGACGGCCCGCTCAGCTCTCCGGTGGACAGCGCCAGCGGGTTGCGCTGGCGCGGGCGCTGATTAATGCTCCACCGGTGCTGCTGCTTGATGAGCCGCTGGGTGCTCTCGATCTCAAGCTGCGCCAGCAGATGCAGATTGAGCTCAAGGCACTGCAGCGCCAGCTGGGAATAACCTTCATCTATGTCACCCATGATCAAGAAGAGGCGCTGTCAATGAGTGACCGTCTGGCTGTGTTTAAGAACGGTCGCGTGGAGCAGACTGGTTCCCCGCAGTCAGTTTACGACAAACCGCAAACGGCATTTGTGGCCGGTTTTGTTGGCAATGCCAATATCTTGAGCGCGGAGCAGGCGGGCCGGCTCGGCATGCCGCGGCGGGAAACAGCGCTGCGTCCCGAAAAAATTCATCTTCATATCGATGCACGAACTGTGCCTCAGGGTGCGGTCAAGTGCAGCGGTCGTTTGCTTGCCAGTCAGTTCCTCGGCATCAATACACGTTTCGAGGTTGAGGTGTCCTCTGGATTGGTACTCGACGTGGTTCGGCAAAACGCGCTCGAGCAGGTCGTCCCCAGTGCTGAGGGTGAGGTTACTCTGGCCTGGCGCCTGGATGATGCTCACCCCCTGGGGGCTCAAATTGATTAATAGCGCCCCGCTCGACCAGCTCTGGCCGCGGATACGGCGTTCATTGAGCGACCGGTTGTTTAAGCAGCGAACCCTGCTGCTTCTGATCCTGCTGGGTCCGCCGTTGATGTGGTTGGGAATCGTTTACCTGGGATCGCTGTTTGCGCTACTGGCACAAAGCTTGTTCTACATCGATGAATTTTCAGGCATGGTGGTGCATGAATTTAGCTTGCGCACTTTGCGTGAGCTGTTTACCGCGACTAACGTTGATATCGTTGCGCGTACCGTCACAATGGCAGGTGCGGTCACCGTGTTTGCTGCTGTTGTTGCCTTTCCCCTAGCCTACTATATGGCTCGATACTCAGGGCCTAGAGTGAAAGCCTTGTTTTATCTAGCGGTTATGCTGCCCCTGTGGTCGAGCTACCTGGTTCGGGTGTATGCATGGAAACTGATACTCGCGCACGAGGGAATAATTAGATGGACATTTGAACACCTTGGCATGGCGCGCGTTTTGGATTCTATTCTGGCTATCCCAGTCCTTGGTGGTCCATCACTTTCGGTCAGTTACATCGGTATGTTTCTCGTATTTCTATATATATGGTTGCCGTTCATGATTCTGCCCATTCAAGCCTCTATCGAGCGCGTTCCTACCAGCTTGCTCGATGCATCCGCCGACCTTGGCGCCCATCCGGCCCAGACGTTTAGGAGGGTGATATTACCCTTGGTGTTTCCAGGCATCGTGGCCGGTTCGATATTTACTTTCTCTTTGACGCTGGGTGATTACATTATCCCGGGGATTATCGGGTCGTCGCGCCTGTTCATCGGTCAAGCCGTTTATTTACATCAAGGCACGGCGGGAAACATTCCTTTGGCAGCGGCATTTTCAATCGTTCCCATCGTAATCATGGCCGCTTACCTCACACTAGCGCGGCGTTTGGGTGCTTTTGATGCGCTCTAAGGGCGGTCAACGCGCTCCATGGAGCCTGAAGCTCGCGGCGGTGGCGGTATTACTGTTTCTGCATCTACCGCTGCTATTGATCATCGTCTATGCGTTTACGACGGAAGATAAATCCTACCAGTGGCCGCCACCGGGCCTGACCCTGAAGTGGTTCTCCGTCGCCTGGCACCGCGCGGATATATGGCAGGCGATTAGTTTATCCCTGCAGGTGGCAGTGGCGTCCACCGCGATTGCCTTGCTGCTGGGCACGCTGGCTGCGGCTGCGATTTATCGCAGTCGATTTTTCGGTCGCGAAACGATTTCCTTGATTATCATCCTACCCATCGCATTACCGGGAATCATTACCGGTATCGCCCTACGCTCAGCATTTAATATCGCGGAAATACCGTTCAGTTACTGGACCATTGTTCTGGGGCACGCAACTTTTTGCGTTGTGGTGGTGTACAACAATGTGATAGCGCGCTTCCGCCGCACGTCGGCTAACCTGGTCGAAGCGTCATTAGATCTGGGCGCAGACGGCCTGCAGACCTTTCGTTATGTCGTGCTGCCCAACATCGCCACTGCCCTGTTGGCCGGAGGCATGCTCGCCTTTGCGCTCAGTTTTGATGAAGTTATCGTCACCACTTTTACCGCGGGCCAGCAGACTACTCTGCCTATCTGGATGTTAACCGAGCTGGTTCGGCCGCGTCAGCGACCGGTGACTAACGTCGTTGCGGTGTTTGTTATCGCCGTGACCTTTATTCCCATACTGCTCGCTTACTATCTGACCCGGGATACAGTACATGTCGGCGGTGCGAATAAATAGCGGCAGATGATCGATGATTCGCGAGATGCTTGGCCGGGGTAAAGCTGCGCGCCGCCCGATCAGTCATCCACGCGCTTGAATTCTCCCTCAAGGGTTTGCTGCGGCGAAGGTTTTGGCGGCGCCGTGTCTTGATCGGATCGCAGCACGCCTCCCCTGGACAGAAAATACTGGATCAACAACCGGCGCAGCGGCGGCGTCAGCAGAATAAAGCCCACGGCGTCGGTGAAAAAACCCGGAGTAAGCAGTAGCGCACCCGCGACAAGTAGACACAGGCCTTCCAGCATCTCAATGGCGGGCAGCTGTCCCTGCTGCAAGTGGTTACGTATGCGGTTAACTGTGGAAAAGCCCTGGGCGCGAACCAGGATCGCCCCCAGTACCGCGGTAAAGACAACGCAGAAGATAGTCCAGCCAACACCAATAACGCCGCCAATCTCAATTAAAAGATAGATCTCTATCAGTGGGACCAGGAAAAAGAGCAGCAGTAAGAATGGGAACATTGTAAATTTATGCGTTTGCCCACAATGTATCCAGCTTGTGACGCATAGCTGGGATGGCATCGGTTAAGCGGTGATCACCGTCAGCGATTATATCGAGATCAATGGATGGACTATGGATCATGGCTCGGAGCTCCAGGCTGTCGTCTACCGGCAGCAGCTCGTCGCGTTGTCCGTGTAATATGGAGACTGGGCAATCAAATTTCCAGGGCCCCAGAGCGCGGTAGCCCATGGCATCTGCAAAGAAAGCATACTCAAGAGCAAACACTCCCCCTGAGTAATCATCGGCGAACGTTCTGGCCCCGTGCTCCCGCCACTGCCTGATCTCATCGTCAGGCAGTGATGAGAAGTGACGTTCGACGAAACGCACGGCAGGGGCGAGCAACAGCAGGCCTGATACCCATTTACTGCGCCGCTGTGCTGCCTGCAGCGCAATCACCGCGCCCAGGCTGGAACCGACCAGTACCGATGGTTGTCGAAAGTGGTCGAGCAAGGCAACGGCATCGTTAATCGCCTGGCTGAGGGTAAAGTGCGCAAATTCATCATTCGACTGTGCGCAGTATCGCTGGTTGTAGCGTAGCCAGGATCGCTTCCTGGCTGCGGCGTGCCGCGCCAGTGCCCTGGCTTTTTCACCGTCACAGTGAGAACGAAATCCATGCAGAAAAATGCCGCCGGGTTGTGCCCCAGCCAGGCGATAGCCGGTGATGCGCGGCGCGTGCGCGGGCCACTTGAACTCTTTTTCTTGCGCTAGCATTAGCCGGAGCGGACAGGTATATATGTGGTCTAATATGACAGTAAGCCCATACTAATGGAATAGATTGTATGGATTCCTGTCAAATAGTGTTGTGTCCATGTCCTGATAGAGAGGAAGCAGGGCGGATTTCCGAAGCTTTAGTAGAGCGTGGATTGGCCGCTGCAGTAAACATAATCGAGCAAGATTCGGTGTGTCGCTGGCAAGGGCGGACAAGGCACTGTGAAGAGTTTGTACTGATGATCAAAAGTACAGTGGAAAGCTATGATGCGATTGAACAGGTTATTCTCTCCATGCACTCCTATGAAGTGCCTGGGGTTGCAGCTGTGCCTATCGCTCAGGGATTTGTTCCCTATCTAAGGTGGCTGCGCAGCGGAGACTAAGATTGAAACGGTTTACCGTCAGTTTATTGCTGCTGCTCGCTCTGCTTGGTGGAGTACGCGGGCAGAGCACGGAATTGCTGGAAGCGAACAGGGCTTTTGCCTTCAGCGCTGAGGTAATAGGCGCGGAGAGGGTGGCCTTAAGCTGGAAGATCGCTGACGGTTACTACATGTATCGCAGTAAATTCCGTGCCAGCGTAATCGAGGGGGCGGCAAAGCTCGGTGAGCTCACCCTGCCAAAGGGAAAAATCAAATCAGATGAATTCTTCGGCGAACAGGAAATCTACACCAAAAATGTCGTCATTCATGCGGCCATCGAGCGGGGTGACGCGTCAGCAGCGCAGTCAATTCTGATTGAAATGACGGGTCAGGGCTGTAACGAGCCCATAGGGGTGTGCTATCCGCCGGTGCAGCAGACCGCTGCCGTGCAGCTGATTCCGGTTTCCATGAACAATAACACCGAGTCAAATATCGTGCAGGGCGGGGCGATCGACTCGCTGGCCAGCCTGAAAAATCTGTTGAACGCCGAGAATAATCAACCGGAGTTTCTGCATCCTGACCAGGCGTTTAAGTTCGATATCTATTCCGAAAATGCGCGCAGCCTTATCGCACGCTTTGACATTGCCGATGGATACTATCTATACCGGGATAAAATCAGCTTTCAAAGTCAGACCGCTGGCGTGACTCTGGCGGAATACCAGCTGCCGTCAGGTATAAAAAAAGAGGATGAGTATTTCGGACTATCGGAGACGTATTACCACGGATTTGAGGCTGTTTTACCGCTCAAGCAGCAGCCCCAGGCAGGCGGAAAAGCCCGCTTGACGGTGACCTACCAGGGATGTGCCGATAAAGGCATTTGTTACCCACCCATAAAGAAGAATGTGTTGGTCGACTTAATGCCGATCAATACCGCGCAGGCAAGTGTCTCGACCACAGCTGTGGCTGGGTTCGGCGATTCGAGCTTAACCGGTGGGTTTTGGGGTTATGTGTTGGGCGCTTTTGGTGTGGGGTTATTGCTCACTTTCACCCCCTGCGTGTTGCCCCTGGTGCCCATTATGTCCAGTTTTATAGTGGGTCAGAGCGGTGGTATCACCCGCGCACGCGGAGGACTGCTCTCTATTGTGTACGTATTGGGTACGGCGGTTACTTATACGGCAGTCGGTATAGTAGCCGGGGCCAGTGGCGATCAACTGCAGGCATATTTCCAGAACATCTGGTTTGTGGGATTTTTGAGTATTGTTTTGGTGCTGCTGGCATTGTCTATGTTTGGTCTGTATGAAATCCAGATGCCGAATGTTGTGCAATCTCGTCTACAGCAGACAAGCGCGAACCTGGCTGGCGGTAAGTTGGCAATGGTATTTGTACTGGGCATCATTTCCGCCCTGATTGTCGGAGCATGCGTATCTCCTCTGCTTATCGGTGCGTTGGGCGTGGCCATCGTTAAAGGGGATCCCGTATTGGGCGGGGCAATCATGTTCTCCATGGCATTGGGGATGGGTTTGTTCCTGGTGCTTCTCGGTCTGGGGTTAGGCACGCTGCTGCCCAGAGCGGGCCCGTGGATGGACCACATCAAATACGCGTTCGGTGTGGTTCTGGTTGGCACCGCGATTTACCTGCTCGAAACGATACCGTGGATACCAGTCCTCTATTTATGGTCTTTACTGCTTGTTGTTACAGCCGTATTTTGCGGTGCGTTACAGTCTTTGCCGCAGGGTGCAGGCCCCTGGCAGTATTTGGGCAAAGGACTCGGTGTGTTTCTTTTAGTATGGGGCGTCCTTGCGCTTATGGGTGGAATGGGCGGAAATCGGGATATATTAAGGCCTATCGATATCGCTGGCTGGGGCAGCACGGTTCAGCATACGGGTTCAGCGCAGGTTGAATTTGTCAGAGTAGAAAACTTAGGTGATTTAGACGCCCGTTTGGAGTTAGCGCGGCTGGAGCAGAAACCCGTAATGCTGGATTACTACGCGGACTGGTGCATTGATTGTGTGCGCATGGAAAAAGCGACGTTCAAGCATGCCAAGGTTGGGCAGGTATTGGCGGATTTTATTCTGCTGCAGGTCGACGTCACCGATGCCGCTGATGATTCGACCAATGCGGTTAAAAAAAGATACGGTGTTTATGGGCCCCCCGCCATGCTTTTTTTTGATAGAAACGGGCGGGAGAGAACCGATTTGAGGCGCTATGGATTTATGCCGCCGGAGGAATTTTTGGGTCACCTCGCACAGCTGTAATGTGGACGGCACAGTGAAATGTTAATCACAGCGTAACCTTTGCCGGGGTGTAGCCATGTTGATGTCACCTTTCAACCCGGGCTGTTATTGCATATGCGGTTGATCGCCTATGTCGTACTGGCCGCGGGCGCACTTATTGCAGGGGCTTTTATTGCGCAAAAGGTTCAGTCTCCACAAGCAACGGTAAGTACGGCCGCCTCGACAGCTTCAGTTACCCAGCAGCAGCTGCTCGATTTGACTGGTGCGAGCAGACGATTGCAAGAGTGGGAGGGCAAGGTGCTGCTCGTCAATTTTTGGGCAACCTGGTGCGCGCCTTGCAGGGAGGAGATCCCCCACATTCAGCAGGCGCGAGCGCGTTACCGGGGTAATGGTTTTGAGGTAATTGGCATCGCTCTTGATGAGCCGGACCCGGTGCGTGCTTTTCGCGATGCGCTGCAAATCCAGTATCCGCTGCTGTTGGCGACGGGGGACGCTTTTGTCTTGATGGGAGCGTGGGGGAATGAGCAGGCTGTTTTACCTCACTCTGTTGTTCTGGGGCGCTCCGGTAATGTTCTCGCCACCCACAGCGGACCCCTGTTGCCGGACCAGCTGGCGGCTCTGATCGAAGCCCACCTTTAGTCAAACTTCTTTGAAATAGCCTCTAATTTCGGTGAAATTGTGGCGAACTGGACTTTTTTCCCTAATTTGTGCAGACTTTAGCGGCAATCCAGGCGAATCCTATGCCTAACCCGTCATAACTGACAAACGAACAGGCAGTGAGCTTATGGACATCAGAAAAATAAAGAAACTGATCGAGCTGTTGGAAGAGTCGAACTTAAGCGAACTGGAAATTAAGGAGGGTGAGGAATCGGTCCGCCTGAGCCGACTGAATCCGACCGTACCGATTATGGCTGCGGCGCATCCGACGCAGGTAGCGGCCACCATGCCTTCGGACACAGATCATTTTGGCGCCGAGGTTATGCCTGATGGGCACACGGTCAAATCTCCAATGGTCGGGACCTTCTTCTCCGCGCCCAAACCTGGAGCAAAGCCCTTTGCTGAGGTGGGAACCGAAGTGCAGATTGGTGACACGCTGTGTGTGATCGAAGCAATGAAGATATTCAATCAGATTGAGTCTGATAAGGCGGGGGTGGTGATTGCGGTATTGAAGGAAAATGGCGAGCCGGTGGAGTACGGAGAACCTCTTTTCATAATTGATTGATTTACGGTCATGATTGAAAAACTGGTGATCGCCAATCGCGGCGAGATCGCTCTGCGTATTCAAAGAGCATGCCGTGAACTTGGCGTGCGCACCGTCGCCGTTCATTCTGAAGCTGATCGTGATGCTAAATATGTCAAGTTGGCGGAAGAGTCGGTGTGTATTGGGCCGGCCCAGGCGGCAGAGAGTTATCTCAATGCTCCTGCGGTCATTGCGGCCGCCGAGGTCACGTCGGCTAATGCGATTCACCCTGGCTACGGTTTTCTCGCGGAAAATGCGGATTTTGCCGAGCGGGTGGAGGAAAGTGGTTTTATCTTTGTCGGTCCAAGGGCTGAAACCATTCGGCTGATGGGAGACAAGGTATCCGCGATTCAGACCATGCAGGCGGCCGGCATTCCCTGCGTGCCTGGTTCGGACGGATCGCTCGGTGACGACGATGAAGAAAACCTGAACAAAGCGGAGAGCATAGGCTACCCAATCATTATAAAGGCCGCAGGTGGAGGCGGTGGCAAGGGAATGCGAGTGGTTCATACTGAAAGCGCGCTGTTGAACGCGATCTCCCTTACCCGTACCGAAGCTCATGCCGCTTTTCACAATGATGTGGTCTATATGGAAAAATACCTCGAGCGACCGCGACACATAGAATTCCAGGTGCTTGCGGATGAGCAGGGTAATGTCGTTCATTTGGGGGATCGCGACTGCTCCATGCAGCGACGTCATCAGAAAGTAGTCGAGGAGTCTCCCGCTCCCGGCATCAGCAGCAGCATGAGAAATGAGATCGGCAATCAATGTGTCGCCGCCTGTCGCCGCATCGGTTATCGCAATGCCGGCACTTTCGAGTTCCTCTATCAGGATGGCGAGTTTTACTTTGTCGAAATGAACACCCGCATACAGGTCGAACACCCGGTAACTGAAATGGTTACCGGCATCGATCTGGTTAAACAACAAATTCGGATTGCATCCGGCGCAGCGCTAGGTTTCCAGCAGGAAGATGTGGTTATCCGTGGTCACGCGGTGGAATGCCGCATTAACGCGGAAGATCCGGAGACTTTTCTGCCGTCACCAGGCCGCATAGAGCAGTATCATCAGCCTGGGGGGCCGGGCATTCGAGTAGATTCACACGTCTACAACAATTACCTGGTACCGCCATACTATGATTCGCTGATTGCGAAACTGGTCGCCTACGGCGCAACCCGTGAGGAAGCGATAGTCCGCATGCGCAGCGCCCTCAGCGAAATGGTGGTTGAAGGGATTAAGACCAATCTTCCCTTGCACCGAAAAATCATGCTGGACGAGAAATTCAATGCCGCAGATTTCACTATTCACCATTTAGAGCAGAATCTGATACAGCAGTAGCTTTGTCATATTGGCGAATTCGATTTGAAGTGAAGGCGGATCTGTTAGATCCATTACAACGGTGTTTGACGGAGATGGGCGCACTCTCGGTCAGTTTGGAGAACGCGAGCGGCGATGAATACTATGAGACCGCCTATCCGCAGCGGCCCGATTGGCCGCACTTGCGCGTTACCGGTCTGTTTGCCGCACACGGCGACCCCAAACTGGTTTTGGCTAAAGTACATTCTTCTGTCGGTCAACAAATCCCGTGCGAGGTGTCTGTACTCGCTGAGCGTGACTGGGAGAAAAGTGCTACGGCGGAATTCAAGCCCATCCAGGTGGGCCCGAAGCTTTGGGTGTGCCCGAGCTGGGCGTCTCCACCCCGTGCCGATGCGGTAAACTTAGTGATTGACCCGGGCCTGGCTTTTGGTACGGGTGCGCACGCCAGTACGGCGATGTGCCTAGAGTGGCTGGATCGCAACAGGCCGTCAAACTGGCGAGTTGTGGATTACGGGTGCGGATCCGGAATTTTGGCGATTGCGTCACTCAAGCTTGGCGCAAAGCACGCCTGGGGTATCGATATCGATCCCAGGGCGCTTACTTCGAGTGAGGAAAATGCCCGGCGCAACCTGGTCGCCGACAGATATACCGCCTGCTGCGTGGGCGCTTTCCCCAGCGGCCTCAGTGCCGAACTGGTTGTGGCAAATATCCTGGCTAATGTTTTAATCGAGCTCAAGCCAACCCTGGTCTCTCTGGTGGCGGCCGGTGGGACTGTTTTGTTGGCGGGCATTTTACGTAAACAGGTGCCGAGGGTGCGTGCAGCGTACGTTCCCTATTTTGATTTTGATTTAATTCATCGCGGTGAATGGTCTATGCTGGTTGGGTATAAAGGTTAGAATGTAAGAGATGTATACACAATGTCCTAGCTGCAACGTGATATTTGCAATGGTCGAAGAGGACCTTGACGCACACCAAGGTCTGGTTCGCTGTGGCCGCTGTGGAGAAGTTTTCAACGCATCCTGGAATCTGTTGGACAGTGTGCCCGAGCAACACTCTACCGATTTGAAATCTGCAACTGCGCAAGGTGAGGCGACCATTTCAACTGTTGAGATAACCGGCGCAGAGCTGGACGAATTCATACTGGACGATGCAGCGCTGACCGCTGAGGCGCCTTCTGACGAAAGTGAGCTCGAACCTGGCTTAGCGGGAGCTCAATCACTACGGACAGATTTTGCCGAGACTTTGCTCAACCCAGACAAAGCGGACGAAGGCGGAGAGGGTGCGCCTGATTCCGGCGGGCCACCAAGTTTGGATTGGCTGGATGTGCAGGACACTGCTGATACCTATCCGAGCGACGAGCAGTCGGACTTCGCTGCCCCCGGCAGCGCGGAGGCGGAGGCGCCGGTGAGCCAAGTCTCAGGTGAGGATGAAGCGCGTATTGAAAATGTGCAGGACGATCAGGGCGGGAGCCCGCCAGCCGCGGGTCGAATTGAGCCTGATGCAGTTGCGCTAGGCGCCGATGAGCAAAACACGGATTTGCCTCCCGGGGATGCGGGTGCAGCATCGCGGATCACCGTCATTGATCAATCGCACACTGCTGACTTTGCTGAACAGCCAGGTGGGGGGGGCAGCGCTGACGCTTCGGCGTCGGATGATGTTTATGCACAAGCCGACGAAGCAACAGCTGGCGAAGAGTCAGCGCAAAGTTCGATCGCTGACTTCACCTCCATCGAATCAGGCGAAGGCGAAGATTCCGACAGCGGACTTGTACCAGCAGAAGCAGCAGGTGATATTCATTCCGACGTTACGCCCAAGGTAAAAACAGAAATCAATTCAGCAGAGGTCTCGGCAGAAGAAGAGATAGCAATAGATGAATTGAACGCACTGCTGTCAAGTGACACTGCACCAGATGAATCTTTGTTAATCCCGGAGGAAGCTGCGACTGGTGTTGCTGACGCAACGCTCGTACATAAAAGTACCGAGGATGAGCTCGCATCTTCCACATTAGAAACGACTCTGCATGAAGCAGAAGCAGAGACCGCAGATACCGAAGTTATGGACCTAGTCGATGACCAAGGGCTGACTGCGACCGATGCGCCGGTCGCTTCGAAACAGTCGGGTCGGCCGAACAAAGAGGAGGTTAGTGGAGATGAGACGCGGCCGCAGGCAGAATCGGCCGAACATCCGGACCCGGACGCGCTTGCGGCAGCCGGTAACAAAAGTGCCCACGATCAGCCTGGCAAGGTAGCACCATCAATGTCACCAGATTTTGAGTTTCCAGACGTGGAGCCCGAAGAAATAGTGATCGAGGCGCCAACTAGGCTGTGGGGAATGGGCGATGATATCGTCGATGATGGGTTGGCTCCGTCGGCAGAAACAGCCGGCAGGACGGCGCAAAGAGCGCGTTTGGGCAGATTTAGGCTACCGTATGCAGCTGGCTTGGCGCTCTGGTCGCTCGGTTCTATCTTGCTTATGTTTGGTTTGGTTTGGCAAATAAAGGGGCATTATCTGGTCGATCTTGCGCAGTTTCCAACGCTGCGTGATCCGCTTAAGCAAGTTTGTGAGTACCTGCAGTGTTCCGTTCCCCCGCGCGCCGATATAAAGGCCATTGATTTAGTAGGTACCAGTGTTGATCCGCATCCGGTCGCACCCGGCGCGCTACGTGTGAGTGCAAGTTTGATCAATCGCGCGAGCTTTGCGCAGCAATTTCCACCGCTTGAAATTACGTTAACGGATAAAGCAGGGGAAGTCGTGGGTCGACGTACTTACCTGCCTCATGAGTATCGAGATGATGCGCCCGACCGCATGTTACCCAACGTACTGGAGAAGGCGGACTTTGATCTTGCGCAACCGGCAGAGTCGGCCGTGGGCTATGAAATCCAATTGGTCGTAAGATAATCCATAGAAGTCCGCTGCGGGGAAAACAGGCCTGCGGCTTACAGAGCAACCAAGCGTTAAGTTAGTGCTCCTCAAACTACACGTATTTTATTTGTCAAGCTTTTCTGTGCGCCCGTTGCGGAGTATGATGTGCGTCCCTTTGCCGCAATACGATAAGCCCATATGAAATGGAGATTGGGCCATACCGGTTATCTAACAATGTAATTGCAGCACCGATGGCCGGTGTAATGGATAGGCCGTTCAGACAGTTGTGTCGCGAATGGGGTGCAGGTTTAGCGGCATCAGAGATGATCGCCGCCAATGTCGAACTGAGGGACAGTGTTAAGACAATAAAACGGATGGACCATGCTGGGGAGCCCGGACCCGTGGTAGTGCAAATCGCTGGCGCGGAACCGGAGTCGATGGTGCAGGCAGCTCGATTCAATGTTGAGCGCGGCGCCGAAATAATCGATATAAACATGGGATGCCCGGCGAAGAAAGTGTGTCGTAAGCTTGCAGGGTCGGCTTTATTAAAGGATGAAAAAAGGGTCGTTGAGATTCTGCGTGCAGTAGTGCGTGCCGTGACTGTGCCGGTGACCTTGAAAATCCGCACGGGTACGGATACGCATAACCGCAATGGAGTTGGCATAGCGAAACTGGCTGAGGCCTGCGGTATAAGCGCGATTGCGGTACATGGTCGTACTCGAGCGTGCAAGTTCCACGGAGCAGTGGAATATGAAACCATCGGGAGGATAAAACAATCGGTATCCATTCCGGTTATTGCAAATGGGGACGTCGACAGTCCGCAAAAGGCACAATATGTTCTAACGAAAACAGGGGCAGATGCTGTTATGGTCGGACGTGCAGCACAAGGTAAACCATGGTTGTTCAAGCAGATTGAAGAATATCTGCAAAAAGGCACTTTGGTGACACCAACTTTAAAGCAGCAAAACGATACAATGCTGCGACATCTGAAGAATTTGTACGACTTTTACGATCACCGTACTGGCGTGCGGGTCGCACGCAAACATATCTGTTGGTATGTGAAAGCCAGGAAAAACGGGGAGCGCTTATGGCATGCAGTTAAACGAGTTGAAGACGCTGAATTGCAGTACCAGATGGTAGAAGAGTTTTTCGCAGGCGAAATGGATGTGTATGCGCCATGAACAAGAAAAAGAAAAATGATCCGTTAAACCGTAAAGATCCATTGTGCAGATGTGTTCGGCGCTCACTTAAGCGTTATTTCAAGGATATGAATGGCGAGGAGCCAACCAACTTGTATCAAATGGTGATAAGTGAAATAGAAAAACCTCTGCTGGAAATTGTTATGCAGGAGTCTGAGAGCAACCAGACGAGGGCTTCCAAGGTTCTGGGGATAAACAGAAATACGTTACGCAAAAAGCTCAGGCAGCACCAGTTGGAATAGGCCTGGTTGCGCAGCATCTTTTATAGTTGTTCAACGCTTTTCCATTCATTAGCTGCCCGAACCCGACTTGCTGCGAAGCCATGAATCCCGACAGAGTTAAAATAAATCGCGCTCTGATCAGCGTGTCAGACAAAACCTCAATTGTTGAGTTCGCGACTGGCCTCAATGAGGCTGGCATTAAAATATTCTCCACCGGGGGTACGGCTCAGCTGCTGAGAGACGAGTGCGTATCGGTCAAGGACGTTTCCGAACTGACGGGATTTCCGGAAATAATGGATGGGCGAGTGAAAACTCTACATCCGGTTATACATGGCGGCATTCTCGGTCGACGGGGCCAGGATGAGTCTGTAATGGCGGCACAGGGCATCCTGCCTATCGATTTGGTAGTAGTGAATCTGTATCCGTTCGAACAAGTCACTTCTCGGGCCAGCTGCGATCTGCCCACAGCCATCGAAAACATTGATATTGGCGGTCCCACTATGCTGCGCGCTGCGGCCAAAAACTACAGAGACGTTGGCATCATTGTCGACAATGCCGAATATGAGCACGTCCTGGCGCAGATCAGGGAGTTCGATGGTATCGATCTTGCAACTCGATATCGGCTGGCGGTAAAGGCGTTTGAGCATAGCGCAGGCTACGATGCCGCGATTGCCAACTATTTGGGCGCCATTGATAGTGCTGGTGAAAAGCATGAGTTTGGTAGCACGGTAAATATGCAGTTTAGAAAAGTGCAAACCCTCCGCTACGGGGAAAACCCTCACCAAAGGGCCGCATTCTATATTGAGCACAGACCGGAACCGGGGAGTATAGCCAGCGCGACACAGGTACAGGGCAAGGAGCTGTCTTACAATAACATTGCAGACACTGACGCTGCGTTAGAGTGTGTAAAACAGTTTGAACAGCCCTCATGCGTCATCGTGAAACATGCGAATCCTTGCGGCGTTGCGACTTCAACTACTGCCTTGGACGCGTATAGACGGGCCTTTACCACCGATCCAGAATCTGCCTTTGGCGGCATCATTGCGTTTAATAGCTCGCTGAGCGCAGAAACTGTTGTTGAGGTTCTTCACCGGCAGTTCGTTGAAGTTATTGTTGCGCCCGTAATAGAACCCGGCGCGGTCGAAGCACTGTCGTTGAAAAAGAATGTGCGCGTGCTTGAGTGTGCTTCACAGCAGAGCACTGCGGATTTAAAGTATATGGACTTTAAGCGAGTGCGAGGTGGATTATTGCTGCAAGACGCTGATCTGGCGCTGCATGGTGAGATTGTACACGTGACTGAACGCCGGGCGAGTAAAGAACAAATGGAAGATATGTTGTTCGCTTGGCGCGTTGCGAAGTTTGTTAAATCCAACGCCATTGTATATGTCAAAGATCAAATGACGATCGGCGTGGGAGCAGGCCAAATGAGTCGGGTAAACTCGGCTCGTATCGCGGCAATCAAGGCTGAGCAAGCTGGCATGAAAGTCAGCGGCTCAGTCATGGCATCGGATGCCTTTTTTCCGTTTCGTGACGCTATAGATACAGCGGCGGAGGCGGGTATTAGCGCAATCATTCAACCAGGTGGATCGATGCGTGATGAAGAAGTAATAGCCGCATGTGACGAACACGGCATTGCGATGGTGCTCACTGGCATGCGGCATTTCAGACATTGAGCTGCGGTGCGACGAAAAACCAAGGCGATGAATTGAACGCAAAACTACTCTGTAAAGCTCTTTATCTATTCTAAATGAAAGTGTTGATAGTTGGCGGTGGTGGCAGGGAGCACGCCTTGGCATGGAAGGCGGCGCAGTCAAAGCTGGTTGAGCAGGTATTCGTTGCTCCCGGCAACGCCGGTACGGAGACCGAACATAAAGTGTCCAACGTGGATATCGGCGCTGAGGCTATCGACAAGTTGATCTCTTTTGCCCGTTCAAATCTTATCGATTTGACCATTGTCGGGCCTGAAGCTCCGCTGGTGGCAGGTATCGTTGATCGTTTTACGCATGCAGGATTAAGCTGTTTCGGACCAAACAAAGCGGCAGCCCAGCTAGAGGGATCCAAATCGTTCGCCAAAGACTTTTTACAGAGAAACGATATTCCCACCGCGAGCTATCAATGCTTTACCGATCTTGGCTCTGCGCAGCGCTATATCGAACAGCACGGAGCACCGGTTGTAGTTAAGGCTGACGGTCTGGCGGCAGGCAAGGGAGTGACGCTTGCTGCTGACGAGGGGCAGGCGATCGATGCAGTTAATGAATGCTTGCGAGGTCGCTTCGGTGCGGCTGGTAACAAGGTCGTTGTTGAAGAATTCCTTAAAGGAGAAGAGGCCAGCTTCACGTGTATGGTAGACGGCAAACATATCGTTCCCCTGGCCAGTTCGCAGGACCATAAAGCAAGAGACAATCGAGATCGGGGACCAAACACGGGAGGCATGGGAGCTTACTCGCCGGCGCCGGTGGTAACTCCTGAAGTGCATCATAGGATAATGCGAGAGGTTATAGAACCTACCGTGGCAGGCCTCGCTGAGGAGGGAATGCCGTACACGGGGTTTCTCTATGCCGGCCTGATGATTCTGCAAGACGGATCGGTGCGAGTGCTTGAATACAACTGTCGCCTCGGTGATCCAGAGACGCAGCCAATACTAATGCGTCTTAACTCAGATTTAGTCGAGCTGTGTAACAGGGCAGTTGGAGGCGGCTTAGCACAAGCGCAGATAGAATGGGATCCGCGCGTTGCGCTGGGCGTGGTGATGGTAGCGTCTGGTTATCCTGAGGTATATTCTAAAGGTAACGTCATCACTGGATTGGATGAGGCGGAATCTGTTAGCGTCAAAATTTTTCACGCCGGTACTAAATTACAGGGCAAGAATCTACTGACCGATGGTGGTCGCGTTCTGTGTGTCACCGCTTTGGCTGATGACACTTATAAAGCGCAGGAATTAGCTTACACCGCTGTTGGCCATATTCGCTGGGACGGCGTGTACTATCGTACCGATATCGGTTACCGGGCGATCAATCGAGAAGGAGATAGAACTTGATACGCTCAGAGTAAGATTTAAAGCGAAAATTAACAAACTTTATGCATTCTCGATCGAGACTTTTCTTTTACCTTTTCTTTGGTTCAAATTAAAAACATGACTAATTATTTTGTAGCCGTATTAATGGGTTCCGACTCCGATCTTGGCACGATGCAGTCAACCTTGGATACGCTGACCGGCTTGAGCATTCCGTGGGAAGTAAAGATCACGTCAGCCCACCGTACTCCAGATGTTACCCATGAATATGTGAAAGACGCTGATAAAAGGGGCTGTGCAGTTTTTATTGCAGCAGCCGGTTTGGCCGCTCATCTTGCCGGTGCCGTAGCGGCATTGACATTAAAACCTGTAATCGGAGTGCCTATGGAAGCTGGGCCGTTGAGCGGGCAGGATGCACTGCTTTCGACGGTGCAGATGCCTGGAGGTGTTCCCGTGGCTTGTGTGGCAATTGGAAAAGCCGGGGCAAAGAACGCGGCTTATCTGGCAGCGCAGATCATAGGTCTGTTAGACGCCGGTGTGAGTGAGCGACTGGCGCGAGACCGACAAGCAGGCGCGCAAGGTGTTCTGCAAAAAGACCAGGAACTTCAGCGTACACTATAGCGACCGGCTTGTTCCTGTGACCGATGCGGTAGATGAATATTGCCGATATAAGAACAGCGGCTGAGATCATCCGTTCAGGAGGAGTTGTCGCCTACCCGACCGAATCATGCTACGGACTGGGCTGTCACCCCGGACACCATCATGCGATCCAGCGCTTGTTGGACATCAAACGACGACACTGGCGGCAGGGACTGATTCTAATTGCCGCACGCTTACAGCAGCTTAAGAAGTATATCGACTGCGATCAAAAACAGGCGCTGAAACGGGCAGTCGATGCCTGGCCTGGGCCCTATACGTGGCTCATGCCATGTCGCCCCCGGGTGTCGGAATGGATAACGGGCCAGCATCGCAGTATAGCGGTGCGTGTCACCGCTCATCGCGGCGCCGCGGCTCTGTGTAACTATTCTCGACTTGCTTTGATCTCGACCAGCGCCAATCGTCACGGTCGACCTGCCGCGAGGTCAGCCAAAGCGGTTCGCCGCGAGTTTGGCGATGAACTGGATTATGTGCTGGTGGGAAATTTGGGTAAACAGCAAAAACCAAGTCAGATTAGGGATGCAGTAACGAATCAAATCTTAAGATATTGATAACGACGAATTTGTAAAAAAGGAGGCAAAAAACAATCTTCGGCGCCCTTTTTTGTACTATTACCTTAATGGCTTGAATTACTAGACGTTCATTTGCTGACCCAAGGTTTGCTTGTAAATGCCGCTATGCCTGATATCGATGCCGTAAGAAGCTATCTCCTTAGTCTGCAGCAAAACATCTGTGGCGTGTTGGAAAACGAGGACGGCGATGCTCGTTTCCGTGAAGAAAAGTGGTCCTACCAACATGGTGGCGGTGGGATCACACGGGTATTGAGCGACGGGGCCGTGATAGAGCAAGGAGGAGTAAATTTTTCCAACATCAGGGGATCTGAGCTTCCAGCCGGTGCGACGGCGCGGCGCCCGGAGCTGGTGGGGCAGGAGTTTGAGGTGCTAGGTGTCTCCTTGGTAATCCATCCAAGCAATCCGTATCTGCCAACGTCCCATATGAATGTTAGATTCTTTATGGCAGGCGGGGGTGGAGAAATACCGCCGACCTGGTGGTTCGGCGGAGGGTACGATCTTACGCCGTTCTATCCGTTTCAGGAGGACGTAATCCACTGGCACCAGGTTGCTTTTGATGCGTGTAAGGAATTTGGCAACGAGGTATACCCTCGATACAAGAAGTGGTGCGATGAATACTTCTACCTAAAGCACCGAGACGAAACGCGTGGCGTTGGCGGCCTTTTTTTTGATGATGTTAATCAGTGGGATTTTGATACGTGTTTTCGTTTTCTGCGCAGGGTTGGCGATAGCTATGCTGATGCCTATTTGCCTATCATCAAAAAAAGAAAGCACTTGCGCTATGGTGAGCGCGAGCGGGACTGGCAACTTTACCGCAGGGGCAGATATGTAGAATTCAATCTGGTATACGATCGTGGCACATTGTTTGGTTTACAGTCAGGAGGACGTACAGAGTCCATTTTGATGTCACTGCCGCCGAGAGTAATCTGGCGTTATAACTACCAGCCTGAACAGGGAAGCCGTGAGGCCAACTTGGTCGAAAATTACCTTGGCGCACGTGATTGGCTAAATTT
Organism: Gammaproteobacteria bacterium; assembly: GCA_024638505.1. Classification (GTDB taxonomy): domain Bacteria; phylum Pseudomonadota; class Gammaproteobacteria; order Arenicellales; family JAANXG01; genus JAHEKE01. Next base: position 37,332 of record JAHEKE010000002.1, read on the forward strand.
AGAGAGAAAAGTTTAACTAACAAAAGTTAAAAAAGAGCCAACAGAAAAACATATTTAGATTTAGTATTTGAATCTTAGTCACGTTGAAATATTTCTACACGCCGTTACTCTATCTTTTTCTGCCAATACTGTTGGTCCGTCTGTTTATTCGAGGTTTTAAGAACCCCGCGTACTGGCACAGGTGGGGCGAGCGCTTCGGGTTTGTTGACCTTGAAACACCGGTGCATATCTGGGTGCACGCAGTGTCCGTTGGTGAGGCGCGCGCAGCAGCACCGCTGATCAATCATCTATTAACTGATCCCCGGCTGAAGATAATGGTCACAACAATGACGCCTACGGGATCTGATGAGGTGGCGAGATTGTTTGCACAGAAAGTTGTCCACCGCTACGCTCCCTATGATTATCCCGGGGCCGTTGCTCGCTTCGTACGATCCGCCAGTCCGCGGGTAGTCATGATCATGGAAACGGAAATATGGCCCAATACTATCAGCTACTGTAATGCCCACGGGATACCGGTTTTGTTCGCCAATATGCGTCTTTCAGCCAGATCCTTTGAAAGATACAGAAAAATAAAAGGAATGATGCGGACGGTACTGAGTCAGGTTGAATGTTTCGCGGTGCAAAGTCCGTCAGACGCGCAGCGACTGCAAGAGCTGGGCGCAGCACCACAGGCTGTGCACGTGACAGGCAGCATTAAGTTTGAAGTCCGTATTCCTGCGAGCCTGAATGAAGTTGCTCAAGTGTTACGTCGAGACTGGGGTCAAGAGCGGCCGGTATGGATCGCTGGCAGTACCCATGAAGGCGAAGACGAGTGGATAATCGAGGTGTATACCGAACTCAAAAAGGCGCATCAAGATCTGCTCCTGGTGCTGGTCCCAAGGCACCCGGAGAGGTTTCCCCCCGTGACCAAGCTCTTGCGAAAAACTGCGTTTCACATCGAGTGCCGCAGCGCGGCGAAGCGTGATTTATCCAAAACAGATATATACATTGGCGATACCATGGGAGAACTTACGCTGTTGTATGCTGCGTCGGATATAGCATTTGTAGGGGGCAGTCTGGTGCCACATGGCGGTCATAATGTTCTGGAGCCCTGCGCGCTCGGTGTGCCAGTTGTGTTCGGACCGCACATGCACAATTTCCTTGAAATAAGCCGGTTGACGCAGGACCGGGGTGCCGGCATACAGGTCGGGGACAAGCATGAATTGCGAAAAGCGGTTACTACCCTATTGAGCGATCCCAATCTGCGCTTCAAAATGGGCGAAGCCGGTAAAATGCTTATCAAGGAAAACAAAGGCGCGCTGGAGCGGACGCTGGCTCTGTTCTCTGATCAGATAAATCGGCTGCAGGTGGAAAACAGCTGAGCTGACGCCCGGTTCAGTGAATGGTTCTGTCTTCTTTTTCTTCCATCTCATTCTGCTCACTCTCCATCGCATCCGACCGCGGCTCCGCCGCCGGGGAGGCGTGATGCAGGATGATGCGCCACCCGTCGGCCGTACGACGATAGGCGTTTGTCGCCATAACGGAAAACCTAGGGTTGGCAACACCGCTGACGTGGATATTCTCGCTAACGAAGTGAATGGCCAACTCTCCGCTGCTTATTGTGTTGATTTCGCTGATGTTGAATCGCAGCCGGGGAGCGTGCTCTAAGATCTGCTGCCAGCCGTCCCGAATTGCTTGATAGCCCTGCAAACGTGGACCATGGGGATGAATGCAAACAATGTCGCTATCATCAGACCAGACCGCCATCATCGCTTCAAGGTCGCCGCTTTCAAAGGCAGAATAGAAAGCCGCTTCCGCCTGGTCGGGTGTGAGTAGGTTTAATCTGTTCATTGCAGCCAGCTATTTACCTGGATGATGTCTTCTTCGTTCAGATCTCCAACCACCTGCTCTAAGTCTAACCTGTTCAGTATGTAGTCATAGCGGCTTCTCAGGTAGTCTCTCTGCGCGCGGAATAGATCTCGTTGGGCATTCAATACGTCGATGTTGGTCTCTAAGCCCGCCTTGAATCCCTCTTGTTTCGCTTCCAACGCCCGCTCACTGGCGAGCACCGCCTGTTGGAAGGCTTTGACCTGCCTGATCCTGGTGGTCGTATTGAGGAAGGAGGCGCGCGCTACGCGCGCAGCAGAACGGCGCGCACTCTCAACTCTTTCTTGCGACGCGATGTATCGGAAGCCCGCTTCTTTTGTTCTTGACACTACGGCTCCTCCCTCTAGTATCGGTAACGATAGTTGCACCAGGGCGTCGGTGGCCTCTCGCTTTATTCTCGGTCCAGAAATACTGCCGTCATTATCCACTACCCCATGTCCCACGATGAAATCTAAAGTTGGTAAATGTCCTGCCCGCTGTCTTTTGATTTCCTGCAGCGCGAACTCTTCCTCTTTCATTCGCACCGCCAACTCGAGGTTGTTTGCAAGCGCACGATTTACCCATATCTCTTTGTCGTTTGGTTCTGGAAAAAGCAGAGGTGTATCAGGCTTAAGTCTCTCTAGGGCTGTGGTTGGAACATGGCCTATCAGCTCCGCCAGAGCTTGATTGGTATTCTCTAGAATGGTGTGGGCGTCTATCTCTTCTGCCTCTGCGATGCTGAACCTGGCCTGCGCGTCAAACAGATCAGTGGTAGTTCCCAGCCCAACCTGCAAGCGCTCATCCGCCAGCTCCAGCTGTCTTTGCAGCGTTTTACGATTCGCTATTGTGAGGTCGACATTGTCCTGCGCAGCCAGGACGCCAAAGTATTCAACTACTACCCGAACAATCAGTTCCTGCTGGGCGATGGCAAACTCAAGATCAGACTGCTCGGCCCTTACTTTAGCCTGCTGATAGCCGAGGAATTTACTCCGATCATAGAGGGTCTGGCTAAATGACAAACCGTACTCTTCACTGTTAAAAGCGGCGTCACCCTCTGCACTGAAACCAGCCCCTCCCGTTAAAGCGTCTCTCTTTCGCCCAGTGGCAGCGTCGATGGACAGAGCCGGCAACAGCTGGCTACGGGCGGTAGTGGGAGTTTGCTTCTGCGCCTGAAATATTGCCTGATCCGCCCTGAAACGGGCATCGTTTTTCTGTGCCAGCTCGAAAATGGAAAGAATGTCGGCCGCAAACGCAGCATCAATGGCCAACAACGCGAAACCGCTCAGAAGCAGAGATGACAAGCGCTTTTTCATCTTTTTCACTTTCAAAGCTTACACCTCGCGACTACTGCCGATGTTTAGACGGGAAGGACGAGAAATTAGTGTAGCTAAAACACAAACGCGGGGGGAGTTTTAGCATTGAGCAGGGATGGCAGGCTCGTTTCGAACAGCGATATTCGCTCTATCAAGCCGTCTTTCCTTTTTACGATCAACAGTGCCTCCATAGCCGGATCTTGCCCTACTATCGCAACAAGCCGACCATTCGGGCGCAGATTTTCAGAGAAACTTTCGGCCAGAATAGGGACTGAACCGGTCAACATGATGACGTCATATGGCCCATCACCATCCCACCCGTTGGCCGCATCACCCTCATAAAAATTAACATTGTATAAGGCATGATCGGCCAATTTTTTCTTAGCCAACTCTAAAAAATCGGGGAAAACGTCAACTGTATCAACCTCCTGCGCTAACGATGCGAGCAGGGCGGTCATGTATCCGCTGCCGGTGCCGATTTCCAGAACACGATCCGTTGCCGTTACAGCCGCCTCCTGCAGCAGGCGTGCTTCCTGCTTAGGCTGCATCATTACTTGCCCATGGTCCAGCGCAACATGCGTGTCGACGAACGCCAGCACTCGCTGCTCGGCGGGGACAAAGTCCTCCCGTGGGACGGTGGGAAGCAACTCCAGTACCCGTGGATCCAGTACCTCCCACGTTCTGATCTGTTGCTCAATCATATTGAATCGGGCCTGCTCGATGTTCATAGGTTCTTCATGGAATAATCGAGTATCATCCGAGAAAGGTTAAGCCCTTTGCTGCCTTGGTGCAACCGAAGGGCGTTATACTCTAACCCCAACTAATGCTCAGGCTCTACCACTGTTAGATATGAATACACCATGAGTGCGATTCCCAGAGAATTTCTTAAAAGAACCGCCAAGTTATCGGCGGACGTAACCAAGCCTATGCCCGGCTCACACAAGGTTTATGTAACGCAGGGCAGACTCCGAGTGCCGCTGCGGGAAGTAGAGCAGCTGCCAACCCCGGCCAGTTTCGGCGCCGAGGAAAATCCAGCTATCCCGATCTATGATACCTCTGGACCATACACGGATCCCGCGGCTGTGATCGATCTCACCCGTGGGCTGGCCGAGGTACGCACTGACTGGATACTGGATCGTCAAGATACCGAGCAGTTGCCGAATCCGACTTCAGAGTATGGTCTATGGCGTCAACAAGATCCCGCTTTGGCGCACTTGCGCTTTGAACACCTACTCAAGCCAAGACGGGCGCAACCGGGCCGTAATATTACACAGATGCACTACGCCAGGCGCGGCATCGTTACAGAGGAGATGGAGTTTGTGGCGATTCGAGAAAACGCGCGTCTGCAGGAGCTTCGCCGCGACCGGCGTTATCGAGATTTGTTGCAACAGCATAAAGGGCACGCCTTCGGTGCCGCAACGCCGCACGAGGTCACGCCAGAATTCGTGCGCGATGAAGTAGCGTCCGGCCGCGCCATTATTCCGGCCAACATCAATCATCCGGAACTGGAACCGATGGTCATTGGTCGTAACTTCCGGGTCAAGATCAACACGAATTTGGGTAATTCTGCCGTAACCTCCAGCATTGAAGAAGAAGTCGAAAAAATGGTGTGGGCCGTGCGCTGGGGGGGTGACACGGTGATGGATTTATCCACCGGTAAGAACATCCATGAGACGCGTGAATGGATCTTGCGCAACTCGCCTGTGCCTATCGGTACTGTTCCAATATATCAGGCACTGGAAAAGGTGGATGGAAAAGCGGAAGAACTAACCTGGGAGATATTCAGAGATACCCTGATTGAGCAAGCCGAGCAGGGGGTAGATTATTTCACCATTCATGCCGGTGTGCGCTTGCCTTTCATTCCGATGACGGCCAACCGCATCACCGGCATCGTCTCTCGTGGCGGATCCATCATCGCCAAGTGGTGCTTGGCGCATCACAGGGATAGCTTTATCTATACGCATTTCGAAGAGATCTGCGACATTATGAAAGCCTACGATGTGTCGTTTTCCCTGGGTGACGGTTTGCGTCCAGGGTGTATTGCAGATGCCAATGATGAAGCACAGTTTGCCGAATTGAAAACCTCTGGTGAGCTTACCAGGATCGCCTGGCGACATGATGTGCAGGTCATGATTGAAGGTCCAGGGCATATCCCCATGCAGCTCATCAAGGAAAACATGGATAAGGAACTGTCCTTGTGCTTCGAGGCACCATTTTATACTTTAGGGCCGCTGGTTACCGATATTGCCCCTGGCTATGACCACATTACGAGCGCAATTGGCGCAGCCCAGATCGGGTGGTACGGGACGGCCATGCTGTGTTACGTCACGCCCAAGGAGCATCTCGGGCTACCCGATAAACAGGATGTGCGCGACGGTATTATCACTTATAAGATCGCGGCTCACGCAGCCGATCTGGCAAAAGGTCATCCTGGTGCCCAGCTGCGTGACAATGCATTGTCCAAAGCTCGATTCGAGTTTCGCTGGCAGGATCAGTTCAACCTCAGCCTGGATCCAGATAAGGCCCGTGATTTCCACGATCAGACGCTGCCAAAGGAAGGACATAAGCTGGCTCATTTCTGCTCAATGTGTGGTCCCCATTTCTGCGCAATGAAAATCACCCAGGATGTGCGTGACTATGCTAAAGCAAAAGGGATAAGTGATGTGCAGCAGGCGGTGGAAACAGGTATGGCAGAGAAAGCTGCCGAGTTTAAACAACTGGGCGCCAAACTTTATCGGAAGGCCTAACGGAACCGGCCGTTAAGGGGTTGCCGCGGTGCTTGCTCGACTAGGTTTTGGTGAGGCGCGGAAAGGCGGGTTTCGGCGTTCAGCGAGTCATTTGTTTGAATACTTCGATACGTCAGATTGTCAGGCAGTCAGGGTCTATTACACGCGTTTTACTGTCTGACGTCTGTCGTATTGTTCATACACCATACACCCGGGAATATCGATTTGCGCGCTCGGAGCTTAATGGTGAGTGCATAATTCGCGGTCTGTGCAGCTGGTTGAGGAGAACTCCATTTTGAATAATGTGTTACAAAGGCGGCTCCGCCTGCTCGGCGAAAGTGGCCCGGAATCACTGCTGTGTGGAGGCAAAAAAGGAATTGAAAAAGAGAGTCTGCGTGTTACGCCGGATGGCAACATTGCGCAAACGCCGCACCCAATGGCTCTGGGTTCTGCTCTGACCCACCCCTTTATAACAACCGACTATTCGGAAGCACTGCTGGAGTTGATTACGCCACCATTAACGAGTACGCGAAAGGTGCGGGAGTGTCTGTCTCACATACATCAGTTTGTTTATGCAAACTTAAGCGATGAGATGCTTTGGGCGACCAGTATGCCCTGTTTGATCGCGGGAGAAAGCAGTATCCCGATCGCTTATTACGGTACGTCAAATGTGGGGAAGATGAAGCACGTGTATCGCCGCGGTTTAGCTTACCGCTATGGAAGATCCATGCAGGCAATTGCCGGTGTACATTTCAACTATTCTCTACCGCAAGATTTTTGGCCGCTGTTTAAACAGCTGGAGAAAGATGACCGTGAATTGCAGGATTTTATATCGGATTCCTATTTTGGTCTGATTAGGAATTTTCAACGTTTAGGCTGGTTGATTCCATACTTGTTCGGAGCATCGCCCGCGGTCTGTAAATCCTTTTTCATGGACGGCCCGGATTGGTTGCAGGAGTTCGATCCACACACCTACTTTAATCCCTATGCCACTTCTTTACGTATGAGCGATATTGGCTATAAAAATAAAGCGCAGGACAGTCTGAAAATCTCATATAACAACCTAGAGCAATACGTATGCGGGTTGACCCGGGCTATAGAGACGCCCTTATCTGAATATGAGGAAATAGGTGTGGTGGTTGATGGAGAGTATCGGCAGCTCAATCCTAACATTCTGCAAATAGAGAATGAGTACTACAGCTTCGTACGCCCAAAGCAGGTGGCCAAATCTGGGGAAAAACCTACGCTAGCGTTGAAGCGCAGAGGGGTGCAATATGTCGAGGTTCGCGCGCTAGACGTCGATCTTTTTGATCCGGTCGGCATAAACGAAAACCAGATTCGATTCATGGAGGTTTTTCTAATTTTCTGTCTGCTCAAGGAGAGCCCGCCGATAAGCGCTGATGAGCAACGGGAAATCAACCAAAATCAGCAGACGGTCGCTTGCTGTGGGCGCACTCCGTCGCTCAAGTTGGCAAAAGATGGGTCATCAATCAACCTGTTACAGTGGGCCAGAGAAATACACGCTGAGATGATGCCAATCGCTGAGTTGCTGGATCTGGCTGAAACCGAACGTGCTTACAGCAGAGCGGTCGAGGCCGAGCTGCCAGCAATAGAAGATTCAGAACTTACCCCCTCGGCCCGGGTTTTACGCGGAATGCGTGACAATAAGCAAACCTTTTTTCACTTTGCTATGGAAATGTGTGAGCAGCACTGCCGGCAATATCAGCAAAGCAAAATGCCGCCTGAGCGGGCAGCTTTCTTTAGAAAAGAGGCGGAAGAGTCGAAAAAGCGCCAATGCGAAATCGAACGCGACGATAACATTTCATTCGAGCAGTATTTGCAGCAATATTTTGCGCAATCCTGATCGAATAATTTCTGACAAGTTTGATGTAGCCGTCGTTGGCGCAGGCATTGTCGGCGCATCTATTGCGCTGTGGGTGCAGCAGGAGAGAAAAAAAGTTCTGCTGTTGGATGGCCAGGCGCCGGGTAGCGCTACCTCGTATGGCAATGCGTGCACCGTGGCTACCTACGCTTGTGTTCCAATAAACTCGCCAAGTATATTTCGACGACTACCTAAACTGATAGTCTCAACTAGCAGTCCGCTGCGCATCGATTGGTGGTATGCATTATCTCATCTCCCCTGGCATCTTGCATTCTTGCGCAACTGCACCAATGCTAGGGTCAACGCAATCAGCCACAATCTGGCGACGCTTCTGCAGCTGACTCATGCCGGGCTTGACCCACTGGTCAAGCTCAGTGGAGCCGGACATTGTTTTTCTGCGGAACAGGGCATTTACTACGTATTCAGCAGTGCGGATGGATATCGCGCTGCGCGAAAGGAAACTGAAGCGCGCCGCCGTTACGGATCAGCGATCACTGAGCTGAGTGAAGCGGAGTTTAAACAGCGCGAGCCCGGCGTGACCATGCCAATTTATCGCGTGCTGCTGTTTGAGGGCACGAAGTTTTTGCGTAATCCGAAAAAGCTGGTTGAGCACTATGTAGATCAACTTATCAGAGATGGCGGAACCTTCAGACAACAGCAGGTACTGGCGGTGTCTCCTGATGCTGGCGGGGTTAACGTTGAGCTAGAGAATAAAACCGTAATCAGGTGTGACAAGCTGGTCATCGCGGCAGGTGCCTGGTCTGGTGAGATATCAGGCTCAGGCGCAGAAAATCTGCCGCTGGATACCGAGCGGGGCTACCACATTCAGTTCAGTGATCTTGGTCACCTGCTCCGAAGTCCAGTGGCGTGGGTCGAAGGTGGGTTCTATGCAACGCCTATGGAACTCGGCTTACGTTTGGCCGGGACGGTTGAGCTGGCTGGATTACAAAATAAGCCCAACCAAGGTAGAGTCGATTATCTCATCCGATCAGCGCATAAAATGTTTGGCGCAATCGGAATGCCCGATGACACTTGGCTGGGGTTCCGGCCCACGTTTCCCGACGCGCTGCCGGTTATAGGTCCCTCTCCTCGGTCGGCGAACATTCTGTTCGCTTTTGGCCATCAGCATGTGGGAATAACCTTAGGCGGGGCCACCGGGAAGCTCATAGCTGATTTGGTCTCTAATCGACAGCCTGAGATCGATTTAAGCCCGTTCGGCGCAGAGCGATTCAACCGACACTGACGGCGCAACAGGTCGACCACCAGAGGTCCCGGTGCGGATCAGTACGCAGCTGTGGTCAGTGTCGCTCCGCGTTTAGTCTGTGTATTCTATCAGTGCCAGACGAAACTTAGCTTCATGCAGATTGGAACCGGTTTCCGCTTCTACCTGCTGCAGTATGGCCTGGATAAACTTTTTAACCGTGGCCCTGCTTGATGCCTGCGTTGCGAAACTAATCACTTCATTTAGCAGCTCTCGGTAAACCAGCCAGTCCACTGGGATGTCTAGACCGCGCAGGTCGTTCGTATACATCCGTATCGGGTAACCTTTACTTTGCGCGACGTCGTTGAACGCTGTTTCAAGCTGATCCCCCAGCGCCACTCCACCCGCCTGCTGCACCAAGAGATACAATCCTCTGGTCACATGTTGAAAGCAAAGTTTCAGCAGCACTTGCTGCTGCTGTTGTATGGTCGCGGCTTCTTTTACTTTTAAGATTGTTGACACGTCAAACTGAAGCTACTTCTCAAACTAATGGTTACGCCGTGTTTTTTATATCGCGTTAAATTCTACTGAAATCCCGTATGCAATTGAAAGCTTCCTTAGATTTTAAAGCCGGATCCGGGCTCACCCCCTTGTTACTGCCGGATCTGGCACAACACACCGGGATTGACGCTGCGGTACGCATCTTGCAGCGCCTGAAGCGCCAGTGATCCGTAAGCCAGAACAGGTACGGCCAGGTAGGTAATCAGCCGTAGCGGATCCCAGCATGACTCGCCGGAGATTTTGTGCCCAACATCGCTTTATTCACCAGTTTTTGGAACGTTTTATGAATTCTTGCTGGCAGCAATAAGTTCAAGAAGGGGGAGTTCAAGCTACTTCTTTGTTTGCAGTAGTTGCTTTAAATCTGAGAAAGGTTTGTGCGTGGCGGGTTTGGGTGCTTTATCGGTGACGCCGAAATCAGCCGCTTCTCCGCGTATATGTTCGGTGTATTTCTGATGTTCCCAGTCATGGCAATACAGGCAAAGATTCTCCCAGTTGCTGCCGTCGGGCGGATTGTTGTCGTGGTTGTGATCTTTATGATGCACGGTCAGCTCATGCAGGTTTTTTCGGGTGAATTCCCGGCCGCAGCGAGCACAGACCCAGGGAAAGAGGCGCAGAGCCTGCTCACGGTATTCTCCCATACGCTCAACCGCGCGGCGCTGCGCTGCGGCGACGATTTGATCTAGTTTCTTGCTGTTCGGCGACTTGGGCATGGCCCAATCATAGCAGGGAAGTCTGCAGCTAATCCCGCTTTCAGCAGCCTGATCCGTGCAGTTCCTATCGCGGCAGGAATCGGCTGCGGCGACAGCCCAGGCGGTAGGTGGGATTAGCCGACTTCTTTTTGTGCGCGGTCGAACCACCCCACGTGGGGGTGCCCGCCTTCATGTTCGACACGAATTTCCATACCCAGCAGCCTGAGCATTTCTTCAGTCTGCACGCCAGCAAACTCCAACTTCAGACGCGCTAGATGCTGTGGATTCAGGAACAAGGTGTTGGGGGGGTAACCGTGTTCTTTCCGGAATGCTGATGTAATGCGGTAAATGTAGCTCAACATCGTTGTTATCCTAAGCGGGGCCGATAGGGGTAAACATTCGCGTTTATAAATTAGCACCATATGGCACTAGTTTCTTAAAAAAATCCTGTTTTTTATTGGATTTTTTCCCATTAAGAAGACTTTTTTTCCAATGAACCTGGATTTTGCGTTTAGACATCGCTCGATGCGGATGAGTTCATTCCATTTGGCCATGCGTTCACTGCGTGCAAACGATCCCACTTTTAACTGACCGGCATTGGTGCCTACAGCCAAATGAGAAACAAACGTGTCCTCAGTTTCGCCGGAGCGCGCTGAAATCACAGCGCGCCACCCGGCCTCCTGGGTGTGGTGGATTGCTTCTAGGGTTTCTGAAACCGTCCCTATCTGGTTAAGCTTAATCAGGACTGCGTTAGCCAGCGACTGCTGCACTCCTTTTTTTATGCGTGCGCTATTGGTAGTAAACAGATCATCGCCGATGACCTGGATTTGATCACCCAACTGGGCATATAGGGAACGCCAGCCGGCGGTATCAATATCAGCTAAAGGATCCTCCAGGGAGAGGATAGGATAATTACGGCACCATGCTGCTAATTCGTGAATAAACTCCTCACTGCTGAATGTTTTGCCCTCCAAGCCGAGCCGATAATGCTGACCATCATAGAGTTCGCTGGCTGCAACATCGAGCGCGATGGCAACGTCCCGACCAGGTCTATAACCAGAGCGTTCGATGCATTCGCCTATAGCATCCAGTATCTGCGCATGGTTATCGAAAACCGGCCAGTAACCCCCTTCATCGGCCACACCACACAGCTTATGATGCCGCCGCAGCCAGCGCCCCGTTGTGTGATACACATCGTGCGCCATTTGCAGGCACTCGCCATAGCTGTTCGCTCCGACGGTAATGATCAGGAAGTCCTGAATGTCGGTGCGCCAGGCAGTATGGGCGCCACCACCGAATATTTGGATCTGTGGCAGCGGTAAAATGTCGCCCTGTCCAGCACCCAGATATTCGTAAAGTGGAATTCGCTGGGTATTCGCTGCCGCACTCGCAACCCCCATCGAAACGGCGAGGATAGCGTTCGCCCCTAGATTCGACTTGTTGTCGGTGCCGTCCAGAGCAATCATTGCCTGGTCAATTTCTTTCTGTGCACAAACATTCTGACCGCAGACTGCCGGCGCCAGAATTTTCTCTATATTGTCGATCGCGTTAAACACTGAACGGCCACGCCATCTTTGGACATCGCCATCACGCAGCTCCAAAGCTTCGTAGCGGCCGGTTGACGCCCCGGCGGGGACCATGCCCCTGCCGCTTACCCCATTTTCAAGTTTGACCGTGCACTCAATTGTGGGATCTCCCCGTGAGTCATAGATTTGCAGCGCTGCCAAGCTTTTAATTTTCATGTTTGCTATCCAGATATTGTTCGCAAAGGGTGCAGATTGCGTTTAAAGTGGATATCTTTTGCGACAGCGAGGTGTACACAAAGGAACGTATCATCCTGCGCTCCACTTCATCCGTGATGTACTCAACCGGGGACTTTCCATCTATGCGCGCAAGCATTAACAGCACTAGCAATCTTACCGTTCGCTTTTCGATGTCGGGTGCGAGAGCATCGAAACACTCACGGTAACTCTCCCACGCACTGGGCACCAATTGCACAAAAGGTTTGTGCCTGCCTCTATGTAGCATGGCTTTGAGCAGAAAATGATTGAACAGAAACGCCAGATCGAAGGCAGGATCACCGTAACAAGCGACCTCGCAATCAAGCAGTATCATTTTGCCTCGGCTAAGCATGATGTTTTTCGGGCTGAAATCACCATGGATCAGGCACACGCGACACTGCCTGAGCCTTCGCGCTTCCACCTGCAGCTCTCTGGCCAGTGCGGGATGCTTCAAAGCGGTGGTCAATAGGTAAGGTTCAATGCGAAGCGCGTAAAAGTTAGTCGAGGTATCGAAGCGCTTTGCCAGTGTTTTATCTCCCCACGTCCGGCTGTGTAGTGACCCCATAATGCGACCCGCATCATGCGCAGCCTCGGTGCTGACATTTCCCGACAGCAACATTGACTTCCAGTTTAAGTAGCCACCCAAATGCTCCATCACAAAGTAGTTCTGCTTTTCGTCGCAATAAAGTATTCGCGGCATGGCTTCGGGCAGAAACGTTGAGACCAGTCGTATAAAGTGTTGCTCGGTTCGGTTGCGGCCTACATCAACCTGCCACAGATCCTTTACCCTCAGCTTTGGCAGCGCCTGTTTTACAACCATTCTCTTTCCGGACTGTTCGATCAAATAGATGTCAGACGACACGCCACCGCCTAATCGCTGGCAGGAGGTTTCTGTTTTATCGATTATGCCAGCCGCAATGAGTTCAGCTAGTATTGTTTTAATATTAACCGTCATAGTAACAGCTGCTGTTTAACGTATGCTCACCGTGCGCCCTGTGAGTGTAATTCTTCAGTAACAACCCGTACCAATCCTGTTAGACTAAATTAAAGCATGAGCAAGTCGAGCGGTAGATTTGAAACGTTTTAGCAGTCCGGAATACTTTTTAATACTGTTAGCGGTCGCGTCCTCGCTGTCCTTCTCTGTCTGGCATGCCTTATTAAATAATTTTGCGGTTGAGCAGGCCGCGTTCACCGGGCGGGAGATAGGGATACTGCAGAGCCTGCGGGAAATACCGGGCTTTTTGGCGTTTACTGCGGTGTTCATATTATTGGTTATTCGCGAGCAGCTGTTCGCGATAATGGCGGTGGGGCTCTCTGGGCTCGGCGTGGCTCTGACCGGGCTTCTGCCCAGTGAATACGGGCTGTATTTCACGACCGTGCTGATGTCCATTGGCTTTCATTACTACTACACGCTGCAACAATCGCTGACTTTACAATGGATAGAAAAAAGCCGCTCGCCTGTGGTTATGGGACGGCAATCCGCGGCTGAGTCAATCGCTGCTCTGGTTGCTTTCGCCAGCATATGGGTGGGAATGCAGTACTTCAGCCTCGAGTACCAACTAATGTATCTGGCAGCGGGTGGCATCGCCCTGCTGTTGGCGCTTATTGCATGGATGCTCTTTCCCGGATTCTCCCACAGCGTTCCGCAAAGAAAACATCTGTTTATGCGCCGGCGCTATTGGCTTTATTATGCGCTCACCTTCATGAGTGGCGCGCGCCGTCAGATATTCATTGTTTTCGCCGGTTTTTTAATGGTTGAGAAGTTTGGCTTTTCCGCTGCCAATATTGCTTTATTGTTTTTGTTGAACCATGTAATCAACGCGCTGTTGGCCCCGCGTATCGGGCGGTTCATTGTTCGCTTCGGTGAGCGTCTAGCACTGACTCTGGAGTACGCCGGTCTTATTGTGGTGTTTGTTGCTTATGCCGTGGTCACTGTGGCCTGGCTGGCAGCGCTGCTGTATGTCTTAGATCATCTGCTGTTTGCCATGGCTATTGGGATCAAAAGTTATTTTCAGAAGATTGCAGATCCTGCGGATATGGCATCTACCGCTGGCGTATCATTTACAATTAACCATATAGCCGCGGTGGTAATACCTGTGACCTTTGGGCTCATCTGGTTGCACTCTCCGGCCATCGTGTTTCTCGCCGGCGCCGCCATGGCTGTTGTGTCGTTACTGCTTGCACGGCTGGTTCCATTAGATCCAAAGGTTGGGAATGAAGTGTTCATCAACGGGACTCGCGCAATTCGCTCCAGGGCTTAAGGTTAGCCAGTATGGATTTCATCGAAACTGATTTCGATGTGATGGCCATCGGCATTATGCAGTTGAATCTGGGTGATTAATCGCCGCTACGATCAACTCCTGGCCTTGACATCAAGACTTTGTAGGTGCGCGAGTTTGTCCGCAATTTTTTGTTCTAATCCACGGCGAACAGGATAATAATACTTGCGTTTACCCATGGATTCAGGAAAATAATTCTCGTCCGCAGCGTAGCCCTCTGGTTCGTCGTGAGCATAGCGATAGTGTTTACCGTAGTTAAGCTCTCGCATGAGTCGGGTTGAAGCATTTCGCAGGTGCAGCGGGACGTCCAATGAACCCTGATTTTTTACATCCGTGAGCGCCTGTTCGAATGCTCGGTAAACCGAATTGCTCTTGGCTGCGCAGGATAAATATAGAATTGCCTGGGCGATGACCAGTTCTCCTTCCGGCGTACCCAAACGTTCGTATGCCTCCCACGCGTCGAGCGCTATCCTGAGCGCGCGAGGATCTGCGTTTCCAATATCCTCAGCTGCGATGCGAACCACCCGCCGCGCCAGATAAGCCGGATCACACCCCCCATCGATCATCCGTACATACCAGTACAATGCTGCATCAGGGTCGGACCCCCGTACAGACTTATGCAGCGCTGAAATCTGATCAAAAAAAGATTCTCCGGCCTTGTCGAACCGCCTGGTTCCCTCGGTTAGGACATTACGCACAATATCCTCGGAGATGTTTATTGCTCCATCCTCGGCGTCAGCCAGATCGACAGCGATCTGCAGGAAATTGAGAGCCCGGCGCGCGTCTCCGTCTGCCGCAGTTGCGATTTGATCTCGGCAAGCCTCCGGCAGCGTGATGTTAACGTCGGCATAGCCCCGCGGGTGCACAAGCGCTGTATCGAGCACTGAGCTTATGCTTGCGAGGTCAAGAGGTTTGAGTACATATACCCGTGCTCTAGAAAGCAGAGCATTGTTCAGCTCGAACGATGGGTTTTCAGTTGTGGCCCCAATAAGGGTTACTAATCCTGACTCGACGTGTGGTAGCAATGCATCCTGTTGTGACTTGTTAAATCGATGTACTTCATCGATAAAAAGAACGGCGGGCTGATTACGTTGATGTCGAGAATGTTGCGCTTTATCGACCGCGTCTCGGATGTCCTTGACCCCCGACAACACCGCAGACAGATTGAGGAAGCGCGCGTCTGCTCGCTGCGCGAAAAGCCTGGCTAAAGTGGTCTTACCACTGCCAGGCGGCCCCCACAGGACCATAGAGTGCAGCATTCCGCCTTCTACCGCGCGGCGCAATGGTTGTCCCGGCGACAGCAGATGTTGCTGACCATAAAATTCTGCAATGGACTGCGGCCGCATGCGGTCGGCAAGCGGTGTTAGTTGGTCGGCATCTACAGTTGACATTTTTCTCATGGCGCAACATCTGGGAATGAACTGGATTGTAGACCGATCGCAGGCAGCAAGAAACCTCCGTCTGGAGGTTACGAATTGCCAACATTCGTGCCTGCGTTTTTGCGCGCAAGTAAAAACGCGAGGTTGACTGCAAAACTGTGCTAATGCTGGTCACTGAGTTACAATTCGCAATCAGTCAATCCTGCTCAATTTTTATAGGAGATGATCTCCCAATGTATGAATGGAAGCTGATTAGCCTGCCATCGCTGGCCGTTTTTTTTTACTTGGCGGGGTGTAGCTACACCGGTACAAGCGAGACTGATTCGGAGCTGAAACAGCGCGCTCGGTCGGGTGATGTCGATGCCGGATATCAATTGGGGCAGAAATATGCAAATTCGACTTTACCCCGTACACCTGAGGCTATCTACTGGTTGTGTCGGGCGGCCAAGGAGGGGCACGTCCCAGCCCAGCTGGAGTTAGCTACGCTGTACGCAAAGGACGCGCAGTCGGGCGACAACACTGCGGCCGACGGCCCACGGCTGTCAAACTGGGGCAGCGCTTACTTCTGGTACACCGCGGCGGCATCGCAGGGCAACGAGCAGGCGTTGACTAAGCGCGACGATCTTGCAGCCAACATGGGTACCGAGGAGATTATGGAGGTGAAGAGAAAAGCGACCCGGTGGCAGCAGGCTGTCTGCGTAGAACCTTAGCTCGGCCAATGGTCAGAACAGCTTTACTTTTCGCTTGCACGGGTTTTATCAGCGGCTGCACGTCAACATACCTGATCACGGGTGAGGGTGGCACGCCGTGCGCCACCGTGGTGCAGCAAATCGAATCAAGCGAGCAGGCCAGAACAATCTATGGTGCTTGGCTGTCCGGTTACGTAACCCGGTTTAACTATGAACGAGACAGCAAATTGGGCCGGCAATTCAGTTCTTCTACCCTGGTAAATGCGGCAATTCAGCATTGTAAAAGCAAGCCGCTCGATGACTTTGCGCAAGCGGCGGAGTCGATAATCAAGGAGTTGCGGAGAAAAGACTAGCTGGCCAAGTTTTTAGTTCAGGCTGGCGTACGGAGCTAGCCAAACGTGTTGCATTCGTTCAATTCACCCGCTTCCAAGCCGGCGCGAAACCACCGTACGCGCTGTTCCGAACTGCCGTGAGTAAAGGACTCAGGATGAATCCGACCCCCGGACATGCCCTGAATGCGGTCATCACCCACCGCCGCGGCGGCGCGCAATCCCTCTTCGACGTCACCCTGCTCCAGTAGGTTACGTTGACGGTGAGCGTGGTGTGCCCAGACCCCGGCATAGCAATCTGCCTGCAGCTCAAGCCTGACTGACAGTGCATTGGCATCTGCTGGATACTGGCGACGCGCGCGATTCACTTGCTCCATGGTACCGATCAAGTTTTGCACGTGATGCGCAACTTCGTGCGCTATGACATAGGCCTGGGCGAAATCCCCCGGCGCACCTAGGCTCCCCAGCTGGCGAAAAAATTCAAGGTCAATGTAGACCTTACGGTCGCCCGGACAGTAAAACGGTCCGGATGCACCGGATCCGTAACCACATGCCGTCGTTGTCGCACCGCTGTAAAGCACGAGTTTCGGCGGTTGATAGCGCTCACCGGCCTGCTGGAACAGGCTATGCCAAGTGTCCTCCGTATCGGCCAGGACAGCCGAAACAAATTGCGCCTCCTGGTCGGACGGCGCTGCGGTACCGGATGGCGGGGGCGCCTGCTGCGGGATAAATGGTCCACCGCCGCGCTCGAGCATACCAACTATCTGCCCAAGGTCGCCGCCTAAAAGCAGTAGACCGAGTACGACGATTATTCCCATCCCGCCCCCAAGCTTAATCCCGCGCGGCACACGTCTGCCTCTCGGCAAGTTCGTGGGAAAGCGGCTTCCCCGGCGGTCTTCAATGTTTTGACTGCGTCTACCTCGTTGCCAGCGCATGCTGTCTCTCAGCTGTTTTGGGAAAGCCAAGGATAAATGGTTTGCACTGCCTATGGCCACAGCAAACCGTACGCTGCTGTACGAGCGATGCCCCAACCTTGTATATCAACGAGGCTGTAAGGGAACCACTGCGCCGTCGAGAGATTATGTGACTGCTACAATGCATCCATGGCCGCTCTGCTGAAACTGTTTTCACGTCTGCCTCTGACCGTTCTGCATGGCCTGGGTTATGCCTTGTATATTGTGCTGTACAGGTTAGTAGGCGTCAGGCGGGCCGTTGTCGTGCGTAACTTATCCAGCGCTTTTCCGAATTTAATCGAAGCGGAGGTAGCCGATTTAGCCCGCCGGTTTTATCGCAGCTACGCCGACGTCGCTATGGAGATGATAAAATCGATCAGCATCAGTCAACACGAGCTCGCGCAACGGGTCCGCTTTAAGAATTTACAGCTGATTACGGCTGAGCTTGACCGTGGACAGCCTGTGCTGCTGACCGTCGCCCACTACGGCAACATCGAATGGCTGTTGCTGGCGTTGTGCTGCCAGCTGCGTTATCCCTTAGAGGCCATATACAGGCCGGTAGCCAATCCCACCGTTGAAAAAGTAATGACCACTGCATATACCCGCTTTGGCGGCGTGCTGGTGGATGATCGGTCGGTCATCAAGCAAATTATGGCGCGCAAACATATGCCCCGGGTGGTAGCAATCGCCTCGGATCAGGCGCCGAACATAAACGACCAGAAAGTATGGGTTGATTTCCTTCATCAGGAGACCGCGTTTTTTCTCGCGCCGGATACCATTGCGCGCTTCGTCAATTACCCCGTGTATTTTCTCACTATGAATCGGCTTGCGCGTGGTTATTATGAAGCTGAATTTAAATGTATTGCCCAACCTCCGTATGTGGGAAAAGAGCGGGCCATACTTAAAGCCTACATCGCCGCCGTGGAAAAACAGATTGTTACACATCCGCCAGACTGGCTATGGATGCACAATCGATGGAAGAGAAAAAAATCTGTATATGAATAATCTAGACGTCCCGCCGCCTGGATTGAAGAAAGGCGGCAAGCTGGGCGAGGGTTGGGTGGTCAAAAAAATCGGTTATCTCCAGCTGTGCTGGAAAGCGCTGGTCAATTAGTTCGTGCATCTCAACCAGTTTTAGCGAGTTCATACCGATTTCGAAAAAATTATCATTGCGTTCCAGCTTTATTCCACCCAGTGACGAAGAACAAATGTCGAGTAGCGCATCTTCTATTTCAGTGTGTGGTTGAGTTGAAGAGACGGACAGGCTGTAGTTGGTGAGCAATCCGTCGAATTCCCCGTTGACGTATCGCTGGCGTAAAATGTAGCGCTGCAGTTTTCCGCTGGTAGTTTTCGGAATCTGTGAAACCGGTAAAACATGGGTAACTGCTGCCCCGGTGCGCTCACCCAGTATCCTGCGCACGCCTGCGATAACGGGCTTGAACTGTTCGTAGTCGCCGTGGTGTATGACGAAAGCTGCTATCTCTTCGCCGCTGCCGGACTCATCTGGAATGGCGCTGATTACAATGTTGCCGGGGTCAAGGTAAGGAAGTTCGCAAGCAATGTTTTCCAGGTCATGCGCATAAAAATTCTGCCCATTAACAAACATCACATCCTTCAATCTGCCGGTTACGAATAACCGGTCGCCTTTGACAAATCCAACATCACCGGTATCGAGCCAATTATCATCAGCGTACGCACTGCGATCCAGGCCGGGGCTGGCATAATAGCCGTGGGTGACGTTGGGGCCTTTGATTTCGATGCGCCCGACAGTTTCAGACGCAACGGGCGCACCATCGCTATCCGTTATCCTCACCGCACAATGTGCCACTGGTTTTCCCACTTCGACTATTGTGACCGCGCCATTACTAGAGGTTTCACTGATTTTTCTACCCATACCGATCGACTCCCGCTGCACATTGATTGAGCGGTAGTTATCGTCTAGATCCGAAACGGAGACGGCTAAGCTGGCCTCCGCCAGACCATACACTGGCACCAGCGATGAGGCCTTGAGGCCGAACGGGGTTAAGGTATTCAAGAACTCTTCACAAACAGATGCAGAAACAGGCTCCGCGCCGTTAAAAATCAAGCGTACGTGGGACAGATCCAGATCCTCAATCTTCCATCTGCCAAATGCCTTTAGAAAAAGGCGATAGCCGAAGTTGGGTGAGCATAATATCGTCGTTTTTTCCTGGCACGCCATCTGTAGCCAGGCGGTGGGGCGCCGCACAAACACGCTGGTGTCCATGATGTAATGCGTGATTCCCCGTAAAACCATAGCCAGATGAAATCCGATCAATCCCATATCGTGAGTAAGCGGCATCCAACTGAGACTGCGATCGTCATCATTAAGTCTTACCGCTGCGTGGATATCTTGGATGTTAACGGTGAGGTTGCCGTGGGTCAGTACTACCCCCTTGGGATCACTGGTCGAGCCAGAAGAGAACTGAATGAATGAAACGTCTTCGGGTGCGGCAACCAGGGGTTCTGCTGATTGATTCAGGCTGGTTATATTCTCTAGTAGAATGGTTTTACTTTTCAGCTCTGCATAATCGGCCTGTGCACCAAGCTGATCCATGAAAGTTCGAATTCGAGCCCCGGTTTGATGGTCGGTATAGAGGTGGGGATTTCTGAGTAAACGGTATACCCGCAAGAGTTTGTAATGCTGTTCCGTGGAGATGCCCGGGGAGATTGGAACCGGGATAATACCGCCCAGCTGACATGCCCAGAAGGCGTCAATAAAGGCCAGATTGTTACTGGTGCAGATGATCAATTCATCACCTTTGCCGAGTCCGCGTTGTAACAAATGGCCAAGCAAGCCAAGTGCTCGCTGATAGAGTTCGGGAAAAGTTATAGATCGATGTTTGTTTTTACCATCGATGAAGAAAACACGATGATCGTATTGGCGAACGGCTTCCAAGCCCTCCGTTAGCGTCGAAAAAATCATCGGCGTGTAGGCAGGGGATCGACTACAGTATCAACTGCATCCAATCCGTTTAGCTGGAGGTATTCTGTTGGCAGTCAGAAAGGTTATTAACGGACACCCGGGGATCGTCGAATATGCCAATCTCCTGGAGTTTTTCTCGCACCTCAGATTTGAACGTATCTAATACCATTTTGGAACCGCTACGACGTAAATACACGGCGCCATCAACAAAAAGCTCGGCGCTGGTTAATTGTCCGCTGCAATAAGTTGCAATCGCCTCTACGTATTTACCGTGGCGCGCCACCCCGCAGTTTCCATATTTCTTAACCTCAATGTTTTTAATGCCGTTACTCTCCAAAGAGGCTATTTTTAACGGCAGCGCCTTGTCAAAACTCAGCCCGCTGCCTGCCGCCTCGGCTTGAGCAACGATGCTGTCCGCCCGCATTGGATCGAGCTGCCCTGGCTCAAGCACGATCGTGCTGGCTTCCGCTGTGCAGTTATCGTAAACACCTATTATCAGGGCTTCATTGGCAGAGGCCGATAGGGGCAGGGCGAATAGGCAGAAAAGACTATAGAATACGGTCTTCATAAAGATATTGGATCTTGGTTGTGGCATTCTGTCAAGGTCATTACGTGGCAAGTGGTCCGGATTCTGTGCACGCAGCAAGCTGGAGCGGCACTGGATGAATCTCGAGCAGGGGAAGAAAATGCTTTGTGCACAGGGACTTAATATGTTTTCGGTGCTCAGCTGTAACAAACTGCCGCAGACATTCCATGCTGCCGTGCAACAGGCAGGTTTAGATTTACTCAACTATCCGAGTCTGATATTGATTGGGCACGCTGGCAACGCGATGTGGCGGCAGCTTCGAATCCAGGGTCGTCTGGCCCAATCAGACCCGGTCGATGCGTTCAGCCTGTTTCATGCCACCCGTTTTGTCAACGAATACCTCGATGCCTGCCCACACATGGTTCTTTACCCCGGTGAAATCCCCATTCCGCTGCAACAACTCGGCGTTGTTGCGGGTTGGCAGCATCGGTCACCGCTGGGAGTGGGCATAAACGAAAGCTTTGGCCCCTGGTTCGGTTATCGCGCTGCACTGTTGGTGCAGGCGGCCTTGCCTGAGGATGTGCTGAACGCTGGTGAATCGCCCTGCGATCGCTGCTCACAGCAACCCTGTGTCAGCACCTGTCCGGCTGGCGCGTTGTCCGCAGCCGATTCCCCTGATGTTCAGGCCTGCGTAAACTACCGCCTGCAACAAAACTCCCCATGCGCGTCGCAATGTTTGGCTAGGCTTGCTTGCCCCGTAGGAAGACAGCATCGATACGGCGACGAGCAGTTGCACTATTTCTACCGACGCTCCCTGGACTCGATAAAGAAGTACTTAGCCGGTTAGGTTACTGCCTAATCCTCTCGATTTTCGAACCGCTTAACCAGTTCTTTTTGCAGATTAGCGGGGATAGGATCATAGTGACTCAAGCGCATCGTATAGGAGCCTTCACCGCCGGTCATTGACTTGAGTTTTGATTGATAATCGGCCAGCTCCGCCAAAGGCACTTGTCCGCCGATGCAGACCATCCCCCCGGTTAACACATCGGTATTGGATACCCGGCCCCTGCGCGAGGACAGGTCGCCAGTGATATCCCCCATATTGTCACTGGGGACGGTAACTTCGATATCAACGATCGGCTCAAGCACGATAGGCTTGGCGTTAGCAACGGCCTGGACGAACGCTTTGCGTCCCGCGGTCACAAAGGATATTTCGTTTGAATCAACCGCGTGATGTTTACCGTCGTATACCGTCACCTGGATATCCTGCATGGGAAATCCTGCAATCGCGCCGCCTTCGTATGCCTGACGCACGCCTTTTTCCACTGAGGGGATAAAAGTGTTTGGAATAACGCCGCCCACCACTTTATCAACAAACTCGAAGCCGGCGCCGCGCTGTAATGGCTCTATCCTGATGAACACTTCTCCAAATTGGCCGGCACCGCCGCTCTGTTTTTTATGCCTATGATGGCCCTCGGCTTTTTTAGTGACCGTCTCTCGATAGGGGATGGTCGGCGGCTTGGTATCGACCGTGACGTTATAGATTTCTTCCATGCGTTCAAGCGCGGTCCGCAGGTGAAGTTCGCCCAAGCCCCGCAGTACGGTCTCGTTGGCTGAGGCGTCTCGTTCGATTTTCAGGCATGGATCTTCCTGCGCCATTTTGTCCATTGCTTCGGCCAGCTTCTGCTCTTCTCCCCGCTTTTTCGGCTTTACCGCGAGACCTGCCAGCGGCATGGGTAGGTTAATCGGCTTCAGTCTAAGGTCATCTTCATCATGCGCATCATGCAATATCGAATCGAGGTGTACATCGGCAACTTTAGCCAATGTGCAGAGGTCGCCCGGCACGCCGGTTGGGATCTCCACGTGCTTGTCGCCCTGCATTTTAAACAGGTGACCGACTTTGAATGCCTTACGCGCATCATCAATTAGCAGTTCAGTATCCTTGGTAACCGTGCCCTGGTGGATACGAAACAAGCCAAGCTTGCCGACATACGGGTCGAACGCAACCTTGAAGACGTGTCCGATCACGTGTGCGTTCGGATCCGGCTTAATGTTTTCTGCATCCTTACCCTCTTTGCCACGCACAAATGGAGGCACGTTGCCTTCAGCCGGATTGGGCATCAGTTTGGTAATCGCTTCCAGCAATTCTTTTATGCCTACGCTTTTAGCGGCGGAGACAAAGCATACCGGGACTAAATGGCCTTCCCTTAACGCTTTTTCGAAAGCGTCATGCAGCTGGTCGGGTCCAACCTCACCCTGTTCCAAGTACGCTTCCATTAGGTCCTCGTCAACTTCTACCGTTTGATCAATGACCGCGGTATGTGCCTTTTCCACCGACGAGAAGTCGGCCTCGCCAGTTGGATTGAAGAAGCAGTCTACGACACTGGTCCCTCCTTGTGCAGGCAGATTGATGGCTAGACATTCGTCGCCAAAGTTCTGGCGGATGTCGGAATACAGTTTTTCCAGGTCTATGCGCTCTCCATCGATATGGTTGACGATAATCATGCGGCACTGTTGCCGTGCTTTCGCCGCTTCCATCAGCCGCCGAGTCATGGTCTGAATTCCAGCCGTTGCGTTTATCACCACCGCCACGGTTTCAACTGCCGGCAGCACGCTTAAAGTCTGGCCGACAAAGTCGGGGTAACCTGGAGTATCGATTAAATTAATATGGCGCGCATCGTAGTCGATATTTACAACAGAGGAGCGTAAAGAGTGGTGATGCCTTTGTTCCAGTGGGTCAGAATCGGATATGGTATTCCCTTTTTCAACACTTCCAGTGTGCTGAATCACACCGGCGGTGTGCAGTAATGCCTCGGTAAGCGCGGTTTTGCCCGATCCAGCGTGACCTACCAGGGCTACATTTCTGATGTCATTGGTGGTGTATTCGGACATAGTCCAAATCCTCCTTGTGTCGAGTAGCAGTCGTATTGCGACGCAGCGTGCATCGCTTTATCTTAAAAATTTGTCAATAAAGCCTACCGGAAAACGGATCCTACACCAAGCCCGTAAACTTCTACCTACCGCCTAATGCGTTGTCAGTTTTCCGTGTTATCGACGCACTGTCGCAGCGCATGCACGCTGGAAACGGTCGATACCGCGTAAGGCACTAGAAAAGTCAGAATAACCTTAGCCCAGGAAAAGCGACTTGTATCTTGTCCAATAATGAAGTCGCCTTGATTGATCAGCACAAGTATGGGCGAGACAATTAGGGCCATGATCAATGCCCGGCGCACGACGTCTCTGCGCAGGGCCAGCCGCAGCCATTCCTGCATCACCGTTGATCTCATGCGGGCGTGAACATAGGTCGAATGTTACGCAAGAGCAAACGGCTCGCCAACAGCTGTTGCCTCTGCCCTGCTCATTCCACTCACCGCGTCACTACCAACGCCTTTGTTCACAGATAATTAGCTTGCCATAAATACCAGCTGGCGATGGAGCGGTAAGGACGCCATCGTTCACCATGCCGCAGCATTTGCTCAGGCTCAGGATTCGACGGGAGTCCATAGGTAATGCGAAAGCCCTTGAGTACGCCAAGATCACCGGCTGGCAGTATGTCGGCGCGTCCCAGATAAAATATCAAAAGCATCTCCGCAGTCCAGACGCCGACCCCATGAACCCTGCGCAGGTGCTGAACTACAGCACTATCTTCCATGCCTCGCAACGCCCTGGGGTGCGGGATGGTTCGGTTGATGCAGTGTGCGGCTAGATCCTTTACGGCTTTTAGTTTTGCCCGGGACAATCCCGCTGCCAGCAGTTTTTCGTCAGACAGTGCGAGCATTTGGGCTGGACTTGGATAGCGGTTTGGAAACAGGCGCAGCAATTTGCGGTGAATTGATCGCGCTGCCTTGCCTGACAACTGCTGGTACACAATGGAGTGCAGCAGCGCTTGGAACAGTGTACCGGTATTACGTAGCTTCAACCGGTAGGGACCTACCTGGTCGATGAGCCTGCCAAGCTGCGGGTCGTTACTGTACAACCAGTCCACACCACGCTCGACATCGTATGGGTAGTTTCGCGTTTTTGGCTTCATTGTCTAGTCGCGGTCCGTGCGCGGGTGTTGTAGCTGCGCATTGACCAGCTTAGCGATGTCACATCAGCCATCGTTTGCCCAATTATGCTCTAATGTTGGCACGGGTCGCGCTCGATGACGAATTTAAATCAGTCACGCAGCGTTGCTCTATACTGCACCGTATGGGCCGAGTACGCGACATGATATCGATTTGACGGTTTATCTGTTAAGCTTTACCAAGGGGGATAAGCGAGGCCTGGGGATTTTAGGGTGGAGGACAATAGCAAGACGAATACGGAGAATGGAGGTGACACCTGCGTGAGCCGTTCTGAACGTCGCTCGAGTGAGGACCGTCGCCGCAATCATCTACGGGCGTTTACCGCACAGTTTAGTAATCCCCCGCGCCGAAGCGTTAAGGGTCGTCGCGAAACCGATACCCATGGTTTCTGTGTAGATGTGCACGAACCAGAGCTGCTAATTGTCATTCTCGCGACGCTGTCTTTATGCGTAGTCGACGTTTATGCCACCCTGACTATACTTCAGCGTGGTGGCAGCGAGCTCAATCCTGTTATGCGCGCGCTTATCGAAGCCGACGTGTGGCTATTTTTCATATTCAAGTATGTGGTAACAGCCGGTGGGCTGCTGGTGTTGCTGAGCTATAAGAATTTCCGCCTGTACCGGAAATTCTCCGGTATGCATACGCTGTATGGCATTCTGCTTGTCTACATACTGCTCGTGATATACGAAGTAAGGCTGCTCGCTCTCGCGTTCAGCTGATTGGGCCTGCGCTCGGCGTGCTGCGTATTAACAGCATCGCTATCCGCTGCGCACCGGCCGCAGAGGAGCACAATCCCGGCTCATTTCTACCAGCTTCATAAACTCGTCGAAATCATCGATTATGGCATCAGGTTTATGTGGGTAGCGGGGTGTGCCTGGAAAAATTCTATTGATCCAAGCATCACTCCACTGTGCGCCGTTGTAGAAGACGCTGGTAACTCCGGCGAATTTTGCAGACGTCGTGTCGGTAGTGCTGTCTCCCACGTACCAGACGTGGGCGTCAGCTGCTGCATGCAGATTGTCAATCGCTTTGAGGATCGGGTCGGGTGCTGGTTTGCGCCGCGCTGTGTCGTCACCGGCAACTACGGTGTCAAACAAATGAGTCCACCCGGTTCCCTCGATTCTGTCCAGCTCCAGCAGCAGGAACTCGCGGTCGCGGTTGCTGAGGACACCGGTGACGATGCGCAGCTGCTTTAGTTTCTGCAGCATCCGGTGCACCCCGGGTTCAAACGGTTCAACCGAGCCGAAATGGTCTCGATAGCATTGGTTGAATGCCTCATGCGCGAGCCGTTTGGCCTCATCATCTTTTCCAAACAGCACCTCAAATATATCTGTGCGGGAGATCTTACGCGCAGCTTTGATCTTTGGGTGAAGCTGGTGAAATCTGCGCACATATTTGACCAGCTTTCGATCCTCCTCGTTGCGGCTTAAGGCGGGATCAAGCAGTCGCTGTGCCAGCCCCAGTGATTCCAACTTCGGCAGCATGTCGTCTATGGCGTGGTACATCGCGTCCAGCGTATCTGCTAGGGTGGCGTGCCAATCGAACAGTACGATTCTCGGCGGTGCAAGCGGTTCGAGTCGACGGGTATATGGTATGAAGTGGTGCTTCGTTGCCGATGTGCTCTCATCAATAGCAGCTTCTACCAGGAGCTGCAGGTCTGAAAAATTATCCACTACATAGTCGGGTTGGTGCGGAAACGCCTCTGTGCCCGGAAAAATAGTCTTTATCCAGTTTTTACGCCAGCCAGCGCCATTGAAAAAGATGCTGGTAACGCCCGCCCGCTTGGCCGATATGGCATCGGTAGTGCTGTCACCAACATACCAGACGTCGGCCCCTGCAACCGCTTTCATGTCATCCAGCGCGCGCAGTACAGGGTCGGGAGCGGGCTTCAATCGTGCGCTGTCATCACCCGCAACCACGCTGTCGAAGAGTGCAAACCACGACCCGTTCTCTATTACATCCAGCTCATGCAGAAGGAATTCTCGCGCACGATTGCTTAAAATACCGATTCTGATGCCGTGTCTGCGCAGCCGTGACAAGACGTTTCTAATTCCGCTTTCAAATGGCTGCACGTCGCCATAGTGGTGGCGGTAGCAACGGCTGTAGGCAGCGTGGGCGATTTCCTTGGCTTCCTCGTCATCGCCGAACAGCACTTCCAGCAGATCGGTGCGTGAAACTTTGCGGCCGGACACAATTTTCGGGTGTAGCCGGTGATGCTGGCGTACATAGTCCACCAGCTTCAGATCGTCTTCGGTTTTACTTCTGTCTGAATTGACCAGACGATGTTCCAGCCCCAGCTTGTCCACCATGGACAGCATGTCGTCCATAGCGCTATACATCGCATCCATGGTGTCTACCAGCGTGGCGTGCCAGTCAAACAATATGATCCGGGGTGCCTGAGGAGTGTGCATGTTTCGACTTATTCAGTTTGACCAGATCGATGTGGCAGCGTCGCGCAAGAGGCAATCTTGGCCCGCTACCGACTTTAACGATTCTTCGATTGCTTGAGGTAAAATTGACCATTGCTAACTAATGCTACGCCATATAACAAATGTAATGAAATGGGTCTGCGTGAGGTGTTACGGGAAAAAATTCGGCCGCCGGGCGTATGTTTTAGACTGCGTTGCAACCACAAAACGAAAACGAGGTCTAATGGGTCGACCCTGTAACACTACGTTTGATACTGGGCCATACCATGCGATTCAGAATACCTAAATCCTATTCTGTTGCCGATAGACAGTACTTTGATGAGGATTTACAGCAGGATTCCCTGGATCTGCTCGAAGCTTCGGCAGCATTAGAGGTCAAAGAGTTCAAGCTGTTTGAGCTGGCTTACCTTCAATGGCACGGCAAAAAACCACTGCCCCACGTTATCGAGGCGCACTTTTCCAACTACATGTTCAATAAAATTATCCCGGTGTGGGTAAGGAGTTACTCACGCCAGGTGGTGAAGCTGCACAGGTCAGGCAGCCTGAATCCCAGGGCGTTTGGTGTTTATCAGCCGTTGCCCAGTAAGCGTCTGATTTTTATTGGGCGCGCTTTCACCACACTATTAATTTTAATTTTCATAGTGTTTGTCCTGCTGCTCAATGTAAATTCGCCAACCGCTCATTCATTGTTTGGGCGGGCTGATACACCGCAACAGGAAACGCCTCAGCATAACGCTATGCCTTAGGCGCACACCGATTAAATCTTTGTTTTCAAATGGTAAGACTTTGGCCGCGTAAGGTAATCAAAGCCAAGCCGTGAGAGGGTACAGCCCCGGCCTGAATTCTTAACTCCCGTCCAGGCCAGCGCTGGATCAAGGTAGTCACAACGATTCATAAACCAGGTCCCGGTATCAACCTGGTCGCCAATACTCACCGCGGCGTCTTCATCAGCGGTAAAGATGCTGGCGGTTAAGCCGTACTTGCTGTCATTCATCAGATCTATCGCCTGCTGGTCGTCGCGCACCTGCATGATGCCAACCACTGGCCCGAAGCTCTCTTCTGTCATCACCGCCATACCATGGTCAACTGAGGTTAGAACCTGCGGTGCCAGATAAGGCGTGTCTGCTTTATTCATAGCGAAAGCGCCGACGTCGATGTGGGCCCGGGCGCCGGCTGCGACAGCCTGCGCGGTCTGATCACGAACCAAGTCAGCCGCGGACGTCTTGACCATGGGTCCGAGAGTAGTGTCGGCAGCGTCGGGTCGTCCCAGTCTGTACTGTTGCACCAAATCAACAAAACCTGAAACGAAGGACTGATAAACTTTCTGCTGCACGTATATCCGCTCGATGCCACAACAGGATTGACCGCTGTTGAAAAATGCGCCGTCGGCCGTGGTTTCTATCGCATGCTCAAGATCCGCATCTGCACGTATGTAAGCGGGATCTTTACCTCCCAGTTCAAGTCCGAGATTAATAAACTGGCCGGCGGCGCTCTGTTCGACGCTGTGACCACCGGCCACTGACCCGGTAAAAGCGACAAAATCAATCATGCGGGATTGAATGATTGACTTGGCGCCATCATGGGTCGTGTGCAGGTATTGAAATACCCCAGCTGGTAGGCCAGCTTGCTCGAAAGCCTGTGCGTAGCGTTCTGCACACAGCGGTGTCTGTACCGAATGTTTTAAAACGACGGCATTACCTGCGAGAATTGCCGGCACGACCGCGTTTACTGAAGTGAGATAGGGATAGTTCCAGGGTGCGACCACGAATACCACGCCGAGTGGCTCGTGCCGAATGAAGCGGGTAAATCCGTCTTTGGGCTCAATCTGCTCCGGCTCGAGGGATGCGTCAGCGACAGAAATCATGTAACGCGCCCGTTCCTCCAAGCCGGCGATTTCACCGGGAGTGAAAGCGATTGGCCTGCCCATCTGCCAGGTCAATTCCTCCGCGATGTCGGATTTCTTATCGACCAAGAAATCAATTGCACGACTGCACAGCGCCATTCTCTCGCTGACGTCAGTGCGGCGCCATTCTTTCTGTGCCTGCATCGCCAGGTCGAGCGCGGCCCGTATCTGCTGATCTGTGGCGAAGTTCCGTTCAACATAAACCGATCCGTCTACGGGGGTAATGGTTTGAAACTTGTTCATAATTGACTCCGGTTAAGGTTAACCTTGTGTAGAGTAAAGGCAGCCTGAGCACCGGCATTGCAGCCAGGAGTAAACATTGTATATGGGCAGCTGAGCAGGTGGAATCATGCCTTTGTTGACATCGGGTTGAAAGCAAGAGCGACTGGTGCAACGCTTGTATGGAGGTGAGGCAAACTTAAGTTCGACTTCAACGTTCACCAGTTTTCGGCTGTCCTCAGCCGGGGCCACCTGTGCTTTCGACCCGATACGGGCGGTTAAGACGAGAGGCGCAGCAGTATGATGCCAGCGCAAACAATGATTGCCGCGATAATGCGACGGCCTCCCATCGCCTCTTTGAAGATCAGCGCACCGATAAGCGCTGCGGCAATAATCGACGTTTCGCGCAGCGCAGCAACCAGGGGAATCGGGCTCACCGTCATGGCCCAAACGACCAGCCAGTAAGCAAGCAAAGAGAGCGCCGCGCCGACCACGTTAAGTTGCCAGCCCGCTTGCAGGACCCGCAGCGTCTCGCGCCGGTAGCGGCACAGAGCAAAAACGGACAAAGGCAAGGCGTCGAATACGAACAGCCACACCATGTATGCATGGACGTTGGCGGACAGCCTGCCGCCGACCCCGTCAACCAGGGTATACGCGCTGATGAAAACTGCGGTGGATAAGGCATAACCCACAGCAGCTCGATCATGCACGGCGATGGCTGAACGACTGAGGCAGAAAACAAAGATGCCCAGCACGATTACAGCAACGGCCGCATACTCGGATCCGGTCAGAGCATCGCCGATCACCCACACGCCCCACAGTGTGATGACCAGGGGAGATACGCCGCGTGCAATGGGATATACCTGGGCAAAATCACCGTGCCGGTAGGCATAGATCAGGCTGACGTAATAGCCGGTATGCAGCACAACGGAAGCGAAGATATAGGGCCAGCTTGTGCGTTCAGGCGTACCGATAAACGGCATTAAGGGCAGCGCCAGCACCCCCCCCAGCAAGACTATTGACACCATGGAGAACAATGGATCTTGGGCGGATTTGACGATGGCATTCCATGCCGCATGGGCCACGGCGGCCGTCAAAACTACTGTTGTAGTAAACGAATCCACGGTATCAGCGTGATGTTCCTTGCGGTGACGCCGGTTAAAGCGAGCTACACAACCTGTCCGGCGCGCTATACGACAGATTGGTTTACGGGGTGGTAAGCAATCCTGCCCCGGTGTCAGCGAAATTGGTTCATTGTGCTGCTAATGGCAGCCAGCGCCCCGCGTATTTCCTTCTCGCCAAGTCGGCCGATGCAGCCGATTCTGAAACTTTCCGCCACGGTAAGTTTGCCCGGGTAAATGACGTATCCCTGCTGCACCAGGCTGTCGTAAAAACTTTTGAAATCAAACTTGGTTTCGCTCGGTATATGAAAAGTGACGATAATCGGAGCCTGCAGGTCGTCCGGGAGCAGGGTGCGGAAACCCATGTCACGCATACCTTTGACTAGGGTACGGCAGTTGTTGCGATAGCGCTCACCGCGGCCTTCCACCCCACCTTCCTGTTCAAATTCATCCAGCGCTTGATTGAATGCGAGTATCGCGTGCGTCGGTGGGGTAAACCGCCATTGGCCGTTACCCTCCATGGCAACCCACTGGTCGTGTAGATCCATGCACAGAGAGTGTGAGTTTCCCTGAGCGGTTGCGAGCGCTCCCCTGTCGGCGATACAAAAACCCATTCCCGGTGATCCCTCCAGACATTTGTTGCTGGATGCGACCACCGCGTCGAATTTAATGCTGTGAGAAGATAAAGGTATTGCGCCAAAAGCGCTCATCGCATCGATCAGCAGGCGTCGTTCGTGCCGGGCAACTATCTCAGCTACCTGTTTGATCGGATTTAAGATACCGGAGGTGGTCTCACAATGCACCACCGCAACGTGGCTGATGCTGGCGTCTTGACTCAGCTTACTGTTCAGCCGCTTGAGGTCTACCGGCACGTCTTCCGCAGTTTCCACTGTAGTGTATTCGCGTCCGATGTATGAACAGATCTTCGCGATACGATGACCATAGGCGCCGTTTATCAGGATGAGCAACTTTCCGTTGCGCGGTACGAAAGTTCCTACCATGGCTTCTACGACGAACGTCCCGCTGCCCTGCAAGGGCACGCACACGTGCGTATCGGCACCTTCTACAATAGCCACGAGACGTTTCCGTATCTGCGCGTTGATATCAATAAAGGTTTTGTCCCTCGATCCGTAGTCGTGCAGCATGGCCTGCTTTACTGTGACGGAGGTGGTCAGCGGGCCCGGGGTCAGCAGCCAGGGGTCACCGGTGGGTGAGCCGGCGCGGTGCAGGGTGGGGGTAGACGATTGCATCAGAATAATTCCGTGTTAAGAGGTAAGTATTTGATATTTATACAGGTATTAAGCAGATTAAAGCAAATTCATAAAATTCATAATGCTAATGCGCGACGTAGAGTGTGGGACTCAAGTGCGCACGGCAGTTATTGCTCTTCTTCCAGGTAGCGCTGGAACACCGCTTTTGTATCGGGGGTTACCGGGTTAATTTTACCGCCAGTCACCTCGTCCACGGTCATGAACTCCCCGCTTTCCACCTCCTCTCGCTGCAGCGTAAAGGGGCCGTCGTGAACGCAGGAGAAAACCTGGCCCCAGCAGCGATTGTTGTTTTGTTCAAAAAAATACTTGAAATGCGCCGTCAGCGGTTGGTCTACGCCAAGTTCTTCCCAGGCCTCTCTTTTAGCCGACTGCGCGTAGCTTTCGCCTGCACAAACCACGCCACCGGCGGCAAGGTCATAGTAGCCCGGATATAAGTCCTTCGTCTTTGTTCGTTTTTGGACAAACAGTCTGCCCAACGAGTCGAACACCAGGATATAGGTGACGCGGTGCAGCAGCCCCCTTGCCCGCATAATTGGCCGAGGCACCTCCCCGACCACATCGTCCCGCTCATCCACGATCAGCACAATTTCCGCTGCGGGATCCGCCGCTTCCTTTTTAGACTGGCTCATGGCATGTGGGGCAGGACGAGCAGCTCTATCCAGTTGCGCACTTCGGCCTGGCGTATGTCGGGATCCATAACGTCCTGGTCAATCCCCAGCAGCCAGGCCAGATCCTTGCGCGCGGGGTCCCGGTGTAGCGTTTCCAGCGTATCCACGAAATTTTGCGCATCCTCGAGGCTGCTGAAAAATCCCTTAGTAACAAGCTTCTGCTTGCGGCAATAGCACAGCCTGGCCAGTTCGTGTAAGTCATACTCAGGGTGATACTGCGGCGCCCAGAAAATCCCTCCCTGCCATACCACGGAGACCGACTGAATCCTGGTAAAGTCGTTGCCCGCCAGCACCAGGCCAGCCGCGGGCATGTGGGTGATCTCGTCGTCATGGCTGATAAAAGCATCGAATACTCTCTTCTTGCCGCGGTACATCGGGTGCGCCATACCTTCCTCGGTGAGCGAAATTTTTCGGGCTATACCCATCTCCCTGCCGCGGGGGTGGGCCTGACATCGACCACCTGCGGCCACCGCTGCGATCTGCGCCGCCCAGCAAGAGCCAAAGCTGGGGATCTTCGCTTTGAACGCGGCACGCGCGAACTCGATCTGGTTTTTTACTTCGTCCGTATCGTGGTAAATGGTAAGACTGGAACCGGTCCATGCGATACCGTGATATTGTTCAATGGCGGCACCGGCCGGCAGCGTGGCATCTGCATCCGCCGGACAAAGCACGTCTACCACGGCACCCTCGCAGCAGCTCTGCAGCATTTGACGATACAGCTCGCCAGCAGTGGTTGCTCCGCCTGCTGTCAGGTCTTCCCGGCCGGCCTTGGAATAACCATCAAGAACAAGAAAATGGGGGCTGTTAGCCATGGCCGTCGTCCTCCATCAGCTGGCGCTAGCGAGTCGATCAACTATTGCCGGCAGGTCATGATGGGTATCACAGATTGCGTCGGCGTCAGTGATAGCGCGATCATCAGGACGGGCCGCGGTGAATAGTATGGCTTTTGCGCCGACTGCATGGGGTCCTTTGACATCATTATGATCGCGGTCACCGACGTGCACGATCTCAGTCAGCTTAACTCCCAACTGCTCGCTGGCCGACTGAAACATAGCTGGATGTGGTTTGGCATGCCCAATCTCGTCAGAAAAAGCGAAGCCGGAAAAGTATTGTTTCAACCCATGCTTTTGCAGAATTTTACGCAGACCAGTACCCGGTGTCACAATCGCGTCTGACACCACGCACAGCTTGTAGCGTGACGACAGTTCCTGCAGCGCCCGCTGGATGCCGTCAATAGGTTTTGGCGGTATGTCGACTTCCATATTGGCGTGGCCTGCTACCAGCCGGTTAAAAACCGGCTCGGTCACCTGACGGTTTAGTCCGGCCAATACGACTCGTATCCGCTGCTCGATGGTCCAGTTAATATGGCACTCTTTCCATACTACGTTGAACCCAGCTTCAGCCGTGTCGTAGGCAAGGCCGACGCGCTCATAGTCTATTGGTTTGACGTCACTCAGAGCCTGCCAGATCTGGAAGCGGCGCTCGTCTTTTTTCGAACGCAGCCCCCGTTCGGCGCGCAGGGCTTCGTCCGAGTCATCATCGACAATGGTGTCCCAAAGATCAAAGGTAACGGCTTTAATGGTCATTCGTGTCTCCGGCCGGGTAGTAGCGACAGCTGAGAATCAGCGAGGAGGGGTTGATTAAACGCCTCTGATTTTCCACCCAGATAAGCCTCTCTTTAAGTCCCGGGGCTTGCTGCGGATTCCAGCATAACGGGATGCTTTTGACAATGTGCCGACATGCTGCCGAAGACCGGCTGAATGCCGCCCGCTTAGAACGAGTCGATCCCGTTTGGGATTTTTTACACTCACCTGACCACTGAATATATCCATCTGACCCGTAGGGCTAAAATTTAGGTGGCCTGTGGCGGGTGTTTTGGATTATGGTAGGCTTCTAAAACCGTGGCTGGACCACGTTCGAGTAAAATCAGCCGCCTGCAGGCATAAGCGGCAACGTATTTTTCGGTGTGTATTTAACCAGTAGGAGGAGACTCAAGTAATGAGCAAGCCCAGAAATCCGTCGCAATCGCGACGTAAATTCATAAAAACTTCAGCGCTGGCCGGAACCGCGGCGTCAGTTGGGCCCTGGATAATCAGCCCGAAAGTGTTGGCGTCATCCGGTGAAGTGAATGTCACTATGTGGACAGATTACATTCCCGCCCCCGTTATTGAAGATTTCAAAGCTAAGACCGGGATCCAGGTGAACTACAAGGAGCTCGGTTCCAATGAAGAACTGATCAATCAAATGAAAGCAACCAAGGGAGCCGGTGTTGACCTGTGCAGTCCAACCAACAACCGGTCGGGGCAGTGGGTCGAATTGAATTTGCTGCAACCCTTCGATTACGGCCGCATCAAGAATCTCGGTAACGTCAACCCGGCAATGCTAAAGGTCGGCGATACCGAATGGAACTTCGGTGGCAAGGGTTCCCATTGGTTACCGTTTATTTGGGGGACAGAGGCCATTGGGTGGCGCACCGATCAGTATAGCCCTCCCGGCGGTACCCCAAGCTATGGCAACATTTGGGACAAGGAAGTCGAGGGTAAAACCATGATTCGTCCGCACAGCGGAATGCTGGGCGCCGGACTGTTTATGGAAACCATCGGTGAACTCGAGCCGGGCGACGTATGGAAGGCGTACAGCAGCGAGGAGGCTATGCGTCCGATTTGGCAGAAAATCAGCGATTTCTGCATCGCCAGAAAATCCCAAATCAAACTGTTCTGGAACGATACCGACAGCCAGAAGAATGGATTTTTAAACGACGGCGTGGTGGTTGGCCAAACCTGGGACGGTCCGGTGCTGGCTATGAAATCCGCCGGTGAACCCGTTACCTACCAGGCGCCGAAGGAAGGCGCCATGGCCTGGGTGGACAGCATCGCGATGTCGGCGGCCGCGGCAAACGTGGATCAAGCCTATGCACTGATTGACTACGTGTTTCAGCCTGAAGTTGCCGGCAAGTCCATTAATATTCATGGTTACAACTCGGCGATACTCGGCGCTGACAAGCATACCGACGATAACTATAAGAAGAACTTTGCCGAGGCCTATCCGGGTGATGCTCTGGCTAATCTCAATCCATGGCCGGCAGAGGCGCAGTGGTATGCGGACGTGCGAACGGAGTATCGCAACAAGTTCGTGAACGCATAAAAACTATAACAACTTAAACTGAGCCCCCGGGGTGACTCGGGGGCTGCTTTTTTCTTACAATGGACGCGGTAGGATAATAATGATCCTCGCGATCGAGCGGGGTGGATTCCATCCATAGATTTTATGATGGAGGATACTTGAATGAGTGCTGACGTTCAGCTCAACGACGTGTGGATACGCTTTGGAGATTTCG
Organism: Gammaproteobacteria bacterium; assembly: GCA_024638505.1. Taxonomy (GTDB): domain Bacteria; phylum Pseudomonadota; class Gammaproteobacteria; order Arenicellales; family JAANXG01; genus JAHEKE01. Next base: position 73,444 of record JAHEKE010000002.1, read on the forward strand.
TCGCAGCCAGGGATGTAAACATCCACATTCAGGAGGGCGAGTTTTTCAGTTTCCTCGGGCCGTCCGGTTGCGGCAAAACGACTCTGCTGCGCGCGGTTTCGGGTTTTCTTGACCCTTCAGAGGGTCAAGTGTTGATCGGTGGCAAGGATATGGCCGGTATCGGGCCCAACAAGCGGCCCACTGCGCTTATTTTCCAGAATCTTGCCCTGTTTCCCCTGATGACCGTATGGGAAAACATCGCCTTTTCACTCGAAGTGAAGGGCATAGGCAAAGAAGAGAGGCGGAAAAAAGCGAATGAATTGCTGGAGCTAATTGCGCTGCCAGATCAGGGTGAGAAAATGGTGAACGAGTTATCCGGGGGCCAGAAACAGCGCGTCGCCATTGCCAGGGCTCTGGCCGCTGAGCCCGACGTACTGCTGCTGGACGAGCCTCTTTCCGCTCTGGACCTGAAGCTGCGCCAGCATATGCGCACGGAACTGCGCGCCATTCAGCAACGGGTTGGCATTACCTTTATCTATATTACTCATGATCAGGGTGAGGCTTTAACCATGTCCGATCACGTTGCCGTTATGAGCCAGGGGGTAATCCAGCAGGTTGCCGACGGCAGCACAATCTACGACCATCCGGAAACTGCTTTTGTCGCCTCCTTTGTTGGTGAAAACAATATGTTCAGCGGCAAGATCACCGAGGTCTCAGAAGAATATGCAGTTGTTGAAACTCCTTCCGGCATGCTTAGAGCGAGGCGGACAAAGGGCAAAGGCGGCAGTCTGCACAGAGGTGACGAAGCCTTTGTTTTTATTCGGCCCGAGTCTCTGAAATTCGTAAATGGCAGCGCCTTCGACAATCGCGTTAACGCCAATATTAAACAGCAGGAATTCGAGGGCAGTTTTTGGCAGGTGTTTTTCGACGTCGAGGGTAACAATCGCACAGTCAAACTTTCCATGGTTAATGATGGCAGCACGCTGCCGCACGAGGTGGGAGATCGGGTAGAACTCGGCTTCAGCGCCGATGTGGCAATAGCTACACCCGCGGGGGAATTGGCCGCGGAATAACGAATTATTAAAGGGTCTTCGCATGGGCTTCTGGCAGGATTTCTTCAGAAAGAACGGAAAGGCTCTGGGCCTCTTTCTTTTGGGCTCGGTGGCCTGCTGGATGCTGCTGATGATCATTCTGCCGCAGCTGTTCATGCTGGACTTCTCCTTTCGCACCAACGTACCTCCACCGCTATGGGGAACAGAGGCCCATGGCTATACCTTCGAGCACTACAGGTACATGATCTATGGTAGCGCGCAAAGTACCGAGTCCTATAATTTCGTCGATTTATCCGTATTTGGACGGACCATTCTTACCGCTATATTTGTCACGCTAATCGATGTAGCGCTGTGCTATCCCGTAGCCTACTACCTGGCCCACGTTGCAACCGGCGGGTGGCCGCGTTTGATGGTGATGGCCTTGATTGTTCCGTTCTGGGTAAACGAACTGCTGCGTGCTTTTGCCTTCAAGATTATGTTCGGTTCTACCGGGATCATTAACAACTTCCTAGTGGCAATCGGGATTCTGGACCAGCCCTTCGATTTCATTCGCAACAGCGTCGCGCTCTATTCCGGGCTGTCGTATGCCTATATTCTGCTTATGATCTTTCCCATCTACAACGCGGTGGAGAGTCTGGATAAGAACCAGATCGAAGCGGCGCGGGACCTGGGCTCGCCGTGGTGGCGCATTCACTGGCGGGTCGTTATACCCCATGCCAAGCCCGGCATCACATCCGGCTGCACGATGGTGTTCATGCTTACCGCAGGAGCGCTGGCAGCACCGCAGATTCTGGGTGGGCCCAGCAGCCTGTGGTTTACCCAGATAATCTACCAGGCCTTCAATCAGGCAGGTAACTGGGCACGCGGCTCAGCTTACGCCATTATCCTTCTCGCCACCTGCATCATTTTTGTGCTCTGCGTAATGAAGATCTTCAAGGTCAAACTGGGCGAAATAGCGCGATGACCTCGGATCATATCCGCAAGTCATTTTCCATACTGTTCGTTCTGATTTTCTTCGCCTATTTGTTCGGGCCGCTGATCATAATGAGCTTGACGGCCTTTAACAGCTCGTCTTTTCCGCGCGTAACCCCGTGGGAATGTTTTTCCGTGGAGTGGTTTGAATTTCTCACTAAAGACCAAAAGCTGATCGAGGGACTGCAGAACAGCGTGTTTATCGGTCTAGGGGTAGTCTGCCTGGCTGTACCAATGGGCCTCGCCGGCGCCCTGATGTTGACTCAGGTAAGAGAGCGCGTCCGACCGTGGTACTACACCATTACTATTTCTCCTATTCTGGTGCCCGGTGTGGTGCTCGGTATTTCTACTTTGTTGTTCTGGGACCGGGTGGGTACCATGTTTGGCGCCTCGCGTGAGTCGGTTTTTTACAATGGATTTTTCTTGACCATCATCGGTCAGGCTACGTTCATCTCGGCTTACACCATGCTCGTGTTCATTTCCCGCCTGCAGCGGTTCGATCGCGTGCAGGAGGAAGCGGCGCTGGATCTGGGCGCGACCCACGTGCAAACGTTTAGAAAAATCTTACTGCCTTTTCTCAAGCCGGCAATAGCGTCGGCGGCGGTGCTGGCGTTTTTAGCGTCGTTTGAGAACTACAACACCACGGTATTTACCATTGTCTCAGAAAGCACGCTGACTACCTTTTTAGCTGCCAAAGTGCGGCACGGCATTAATCCGTCGATCAGTGCCCTGGCGGTTGTGATCGTCGTTTTGACACTACTCGGTGCTGCCCTGCATGAAGCCTTCAAACGACGTGAACTGGCCGCAGAAAAAGAGTCGGCAAGAGTCGCCAAGGGAGAGCAGAAGAGTAGAGGGGCGCAAAGCCGGTTCCTGTTTGATCCAACCGTAATTATGATTCTATTGATTTTCACCGCTGGTCTCGGCACCGCTTATTTTGCCGGGACGATCGGATTGGATGAATGCAAAACCGAAGTGCTGGCAGAAAAGCGACGCATCGTGCAGGAACGAATCAAAAAACGACAGCAGAAAACGATGTTTCAGGATGCGGGTCGCCAGGCCCTCACTCCGCTTACCCAGGAAGAGATTAAAAAACGTCAGGCGGCACCGGGCACGTCTAATTTCCAGGGCTTGTTCAGCCCGGAAAATCTTGAGGAGCAAGTAGGTACCAGTAAGGAAGAGACACAGGACGCGCCTGGGCGTGCCGGCACGGAAAACTTCCAAAGCATATTTGCTCCGCGGAATCTGGAAGAGCAGGTTGGGTCGGAGGAGCAAAAACAGTCAGAATAGCAGCACACTAAATGGCTTTGCTGACGACTTGTATCGGGGCGTATCCCAAGCCCGATTACGTGAAGCTACCGGACTGGTTCAATATTCCGGCCGGCCCGGACACCGCTGATCCCACCAAGCAGTGGGCCGCGGCCATGGCGGCGATGGGGCTGGAGGCTGAGCAAATCATTTCCCGTGGGGTGGCCGAAGCTGTGCGCAATCAGGTTGATGCGGGAATTGATATTCCGACCGATGGGGAGATTTCACGGGAAAACTACATCCACTATCACTGCCGTCACATAGAGGGGTTCGACTTTACCAAGCTGACGACAAAAGCTGTTCGCGGAGGCAATTACCAGGCTAACCTGCCTACCATTGTCGGACCGGTGAGAGCGCGCGCGCCTTTTCTGGTGCAAGATTGGCGCCGAGCACAAGCATTCACCGATCGTCCGGTCAAGATGACCATGCCAGGGCCGATGACCATATGGGATACTAATGCGGATGACTACTATCACGATCCAAGGAAACTGGGCGCCGACCTGGCGGTCGCCCTGAATCAGGAGATCATGGCACTAGCCGAGGCGGGGTGTCAGTACATCCAAATCGATGAACCGGTATTTGCCCGTCGCCCGCAGGAGGCACTGGACTACGGATTTGAGAATCTGGAGCGGGCCTTTCATGGTTGTCCCGACAGCGTTACCCGCGTTGTACACATGTGCTGTGGATATCCGGACCGGCTTGACCACCCCAACTATCCTAAGGCCGATCCTGATGCATACCAGCAGATCGCGGATGCTATCGAGCAATCGTCGATCAACATGATCTCATTTGAAGACGCTCACCGGCACAACGATCTTAAACTGTTAGAGCACTTCAGCGCGACTAGCGTGATATTCGGCGTGGTTGCCATCGCCAAAAGCCGGGTTGAAACGGTGGAAGAAATTACGCTGCGTCTGCGGCAGGCTATGGAACATATTGACGAACAGCGTTTGATTGCCGCACCTGACTGCGGATTGGGTCTGTTGGGCAAGGAGCTTGCGCTGAGAAAGCTGCGCAACATGTGTGCGGCCGCCCAGGCGGTGTAGAAAAAGGAGGCGCAGAAAATCTATCTTCCCCGCTATTATCCGGGTCATGCTTTTACTTTGACCATGCCGGGGTCATACAGCGTTTTAAGCTGCAGGTCGCACGCAACGCGTTCGCAAGCAACCTCCAGTTCGTAGTTGCCACTGCGCAAGTAGTCAGTGCTGACTCCGTCGGCATTGCGGACGTAACCATAGCCGATGTTTTTCTTTACGCTGTACCCCCAGCCTCCTGAGGTAAGCCAGCCAACCGGCAGGCCGTCACGATAAATAGTCTCCCGTCCGAGCAGGACAATGTCCGGCTGATCCACTGTAAAACAGGCCAGTCGTTTGGTGAGAGGCTGCTGCTTGGCCCGCGCCAGCGCGCGCCGACCGATGAAATCAGTATCCATTTTTAGTTTTACAGCCCAGCCCAGACCGGCCTCCAGGGGGGAGTCGCTCGGGGTAATGTCTGCACTCCACACGCGGTAGCCCTTTTCCAGACGTAAAGACTCGATCGCTCGGTAGCCGGCATTGGCAGCACCGTACTTGGCGCCGGCTTCCATTAGCGCATCGTATACGGTTCCAGTATGCTCAATCGGCATGTGCAGTTCCCAGCCCAATTCGCCAACAAAGGTAATGCGTAACGCTCTGACCTTTACGCCGGCAACAGAGATTTCGCGGTAATGGGCAAACGGAAAACAGGCATTAGACACGTTGCTATCGGTGAGTTCAGATAGTAGCTGCCTGGCGTCAGGCCCCATCAGCGACAGCGTGCCCCATTCCTCGGTAATATCATACAGCGTCACCCGGTCCTGAGCGGGAATGTTTTGCATGATCCAAGCCTTATCATGCGTGCGGTAGCCGGTGCCGGTCACTATGTAGTAGTGGTCCAGCGCCAGCCGCGCCACCGTGAGATCGCACTCTATTCTCCCACTGTTGTTGAGCATTTGCGTGTAAACCAGGCTGCCCACAGGCTTTGATACGTCATTTGCGCAGAGCAGGGACAAGGATTGTTCGGCGTCGGCGCCGGAAATATCGAATTTGGCAAATGAGCTCTGGTCAAAAACGGCAACTTTCTCCCGCGCCGCCCGGTGTTCCTCGCCTACGGCCTCAAACCAGTTTTGTCGCCCGAAGGAATATTCATCCTTCGGTTCCGCCCGCTGTGCAAACCAGTTCGGCCGCTCCCAGCCCAGCTTTGAACCAAAACAGGCATTGGCCGCGGTAAGTCGTTCATACAGCGGAGAAACACGGTACGGTCGGCCCGATAAATGTTCTTCGTGCGGCCACGCTATGGTGTAGTGTTTGGCATATAATTCCAGCGTTCGGTTTCGCACCCACTCAACATTCTGGTGTATGTCGGAAAAACGTCGGATGTCGACCGCCCACAGATCCATCGGCTGCTCACCCGCCACCAGCCATTCGGCCAGCGCTTTGCCCGCGCCACCAGCTGAAGCAATGCCAAACGCGTTGAAGCCAGCACCGACATAAAAGTTTCGGACCTCAGGTGCCTCGCCCAGAATAAAGTTTCCATCCGGGGTGAACGATTCAGGACCATTGGTCAGCTGTTTCACACCCACATCTGCCAGTATGGGCACACGCAGCAGAGCGTTGTGCATGAGGTCTTCAAAATGGTCCCAGTTGGAGTCCAGCAGTGTGAACTGGAAGTTTTCCGGGATTCCCTGCTCTGCCCAGGCGATGGGATCAGGCTCATATCCGCCCATCACCAGTCCACCCACTTCCTCCTTGAAATAGGTCAAGCGGTCGGGATCACGCAACGTCGGCAGGTCCGAGGATACCCCCTTGATCGGCTCCGTCAGCATGTATTGATGCTGTACGGATTGCAGCGGCACGCTCACGCCCGCCATCAGCCCGATTTCTCTGGCCCACTGGCCAGCGCAGTTTACCGCGTAGTCGCAGCTGATCGGGCCGGCGCTGGTCTGTACTCCGGTCACTCGACCATGCTTAAGGTCAATCCCGGTTACCGTAACTCCCTCTATGATTGCCACGCCGTTATCTCTGGCCCCTTTGGCTATGGACTGGGTGATATCAGAGGGATTGGCCTGTCCGTCGGTGGGTAAAAATGCCGCTCCTAACAGGCCGTCGATGTCCATCAACGGCCAGTACTCCTGGGCCTCTTTTGGCGTCAGCAGTTGCATATCCAGGCCGAAACTGTGCGCGGTGGTTGCCTGGCGTTTGATCTCGGTCCAGCGTTCCGCATTATTGGCGAGACGCAGGCCGCCGTTCATTTTCCATCCTGTGGCCAGGCCGGTTTCCCGCTCCAACCCTTGATACAGTTCAACGCTGTACTTCAAAAGCTGGGTTATGCTGGAAGAGCTCCGAAGCTGACCGACCAGCCCGGCGGCATGAAACGTGCTGCCGCAAGTGAGTTGACCTTTTTCCAGCAGCACGACATCTTTTTTGCCCATTTTGGCCAGGTGGTAGGCCGTGCTGCAGCCGATGATACCACCACCGATTACAACGATTTCGGCTGAGTCTGGGATTTCACGCATCGATCAACAGCCCTGCTGATTGCTCGTACGCGTTTTCGAATCGTGCCATATTCTGCGCCGTATATTCGGCGTAGTCGAAATCGAGCGTAGAGTGACGCTCCGAAACCATACTCCATAGCGTCTCGCGCATAAGCGACGCGCATTTCATGGCGCGGAAGCTGCGCTGTAGCGGTGCCGTTACCTTGGCCTCGAAGTAATTTTCCAGTAACCAGTTTTCCTGTATCTCATTGAAGCTGTTGTTGGAGGCCAGGTTGGCAAGATCGAATAGCGGTGTGTTATAGCCGGCGTAGTCCCAATCGATTAACCATATGCGCGATCCGTCGTCTATAAAATTTGCCGCCAATAGATCGTTGTGTCCGAATACGATGCGCGTCGGGCCGAGTGCTGCCTCCAGCAGCTCAGCTTTGCGGGAGAGTTCCGGCAGCAAGCTTTGGTAACTGCTTTCGCTCGACGTTAGTTCCCCAATATAGTTGCGAATAACGTGAAACACCCAAAACATCAGCACCGGGCCGCGGAAATACCGCGGCATCTGCGTATGGCAGCGTTTGATCAGGCTGACAATTCGTTGCAGGTTGACCTGGATCCTTACATCCTCCTCTGTCAGCGTGCGACCATCAATGTAGCGGCAGACCATGAGCCCAGGTTCACTGTAAATAATTTCGGGAGACAGGCCGGCATGCTGCGCCGCTTTTGCCGCCGCTAACTCATTAAATCTCATCACACCGTGTATGGGAATGTCTACACCGGTGCGGACGAAATAACTGAGATCGTTATCGCGCACCTTGAAGTTGAAATTGGTAATGCCGCCCTCGACAGGCACAGGATTTACCGGGCCTGACCAGCAGGACAGGGATTTGATTCGATCGGTAATGGCGGAATTCATTTGTCTAGGTAAAAATCTTAGTTTACGGGCTGTGCTCTTGTTTCCACGCGCAATATATACGCTACGCCACTAAGTTGGGTAGCTGCAGCCGGCCTGATTCGGCGCGCTCTAGTATGGATGCAGGCCCCTGGCGCCGCATGCCGAAGTGCGTCATGGCATAATCCGGTAGCTATTTTAAGCCTAGCAGTAGCTAACGCGGCCCCAGATGTTGAACCGTGTGAGCGAGGCCTAAATTGGTTTATTATTAGGCCCAATAGAAAAAGTTTTATCTGCGTTGTAGAACAAAAAAACGGGGAGACTGAGCATGCTCATCGGTGTACCAAAGGAAATCAAAGATAATGAAAATCGGGTAGGTCTGGCGCCATCCAGCGTACGGGAGCTGGCGCATCACGGGCACGACATACTGGTCGAGAAAAACGCCGGCGCCGGTATTGGGGTAACTGATGAGGAGTACCAAGCGGTGGGAGCGAGCGTCGCTGGCGCGGCTGCTGAAGTATTTGAGCGGGCGGAGATGATCATAAAGGTCAAGGAGCCGCAGGCCGCGGAGCGTGCCATGTTGCGGCCGGGGCAGGTGTTGTTTACCTATCTGCATCTCGCGCCGGATCCGGACCAGACTAAAGACCTGGTCGACAGCGGCGCGGTTTGCATCGCTTACGAAACGGTAACTTCTCCGCACGGAGGACTGCCGCTGCTGGCGCCAATGTCTGAGGTGGCAGGTCGAATGGCGGTACAGGCCGGGGCATACTGTCTGGAGAAGCCGCACGGAGGATTGGGCATGTTGCTCGGTGGTGTACCGGGGGTGGATCCGGCCAAGGTGGTCGTTTTGGGCGCAGGCGTGGTGGGAACCCACGCCACTCACATTGCGGTAGGCATGGGAGCTGACGTCTCGGTGCTGGATCGCAATCTGGACGTGCTCAAGGCCCACTGGCGGCAGTTTGGACGCAGCACAGATACTGTTTTTTCAACCCGGGATGCGGTTGAGCGCCACGTCCTTATGGCCGATCTGGTCATCGGCGGCGTGCTCATCCCGGGGGCCGCAGCGCCCAAGCTGGTCACGGCCGATATGGTCCGAAAGATGAAGCCAGGCGCAGTAGTGGTCGACGTCGCCATTGATCAGGGGGGCTGTTTCGAAACGTCGAAACCTACAACCCACGCCCATCCAACCTATGTGGTTGATGATGTCGTGCACTATTGTGTCGCCAACATGCCGGGCGGTGTACCCCGAACCTCCACCTTCGCGTTGAATAACGCCACCCTGCCGCACGTGGTGACGCTGGCTGATAAAGGCTACAAGAGAGCGCTGTTAGAGGATGTTCACCTGCTACAGGGATTAAACGTGCACAAGGGACACGTAACCTACAAGCCCGTTGCCGATGATCTGGGTTATGAATTTCGCGACCCGGTGGAGTCTCTGCACGACGATTAAGGTCGGCCTGTTCGGCATCGCTTATGACAGCAGCGGCCTCAATGCGACTGCGGCTGCTTAAGGATACTTGTTTCCGGCGACCGACAGGATGATCGGCCTCGCCGCCATAAGCCGGATTGAGGTAGACTGTGCGTAAAACGCACACGAGTTGACTGCTGATGCCAAGCGGCAGTTGGCGCAATCGTTTGAAGACGAGACCTTAAGATCCAGGAGGCTATGATGACTTCAACGCCAGAACCGTACAACCTTTATCACTATATCCAGGGCCAAAAGGTACCGGGAACGAGCGACCGCTTCGGCGATGTGTACAATCCGGCGACGGGCGCGGTGAGTAAAAGGGTTCCGCTGGCATCTGCGGAGGAGGTGCGGCAGGCGATTCGGGCCGCGGCGGACGCTTTACCAGGGTGGTCAGCAGTTCCGCCAGCACGCCGGGCGCAGGTGATGTTTGCCTTTCGCGACCTGTTGTTCAAGCACATGCACGAATTGGCTGAAATCGTGTCCAGCGAGCACGGCAAAACCCTTGATGACGCCAAAGGCTCAATCACCCGCGGTGTAGAGGTGGTTGAGTTCGCCTGCGGGATCCCGCAGCAGCTGAAGGGCGAATACTCTGAGTCTGTCGGCACCGGTGTCGAAAGCTACTCGATGCGACAACCGGTTGGCGTGTGTGCCGGTATAACGCCGTTTAATTTTCCCGCCATGGTGCCAATGTGGATGTTTCCCGTGGCCATCGCCTGTGGCAACACCTTTGTATTGAAGCCGTCAGAAAAAGATCCCTCATGCTCTTTGCGCTTGGCGGAGCTGATGCAGGAGGCCGGTTTGCCGCAGGGCGTGCTGAATGTAGTCATCGGTGACAAAGAGGCGGTAGATACGCTGCTAACCGATCCTAACGTTGCCGCAGTGAGTTTTGTCGGCTCAACGGCGGTGGGTGAATACATTTACCGTACTGGGTGCGCCCATGGCAAGCGCGTCCAGGCGTTATGCGGCGCTAAAAACCATATGGTTGTGATGCCGGATGCGGATATGGATCAGGTAACCGATGCCGTAATTGGGTCAGCATACGGGTCGGCCGGAGAACGGTGTATGGCTGTATCCGTGGTCGTGACAGTAGGTGACGATACCGGGGATGAATTAATCGCAAGATTGGCGCCACGCATCAAAGCCCTGCGGGTAGGGCCTTATACCGACAAACGGGCTGAAATGGGTCCACTGGTGACCAACGAACATATGCGTAAGGTTAGAGGATATGTTGATGTTGGAGTAAGTGAAGGGGCCGAGCTGGTTGTTGACGGCCGCGATCTAAGGATCGAAGACCATGAGAATGGTGCCTTTCTGGGTGGCTGTCTGTTCGACCGGGTCAAACCGGATATGAAGATTTACCGAGAAGAAATTTTTGGTCCCGTGTTGTGCGTGGTGCGAGTTGATTCTTATGATCAGGCGCTGCAGCTGGTCAATGAGCACGAGTATGGCAACGGCTGTGCGGTGTTTACTCGTGATGGCGACTGCGCCCGACACTTCACCACGTCGGCGAAAATCGGCATGGTGGGGGTGAACGTTCCCATCCCCGTTCCGGTCGCGTATCACAGTTTCGGCGGTTGGAAACGCTCCCTGTTTGGCGACCACTTTATGCACGGACCCGAAGGCGTGCGCTTCTATACCCGGATGAAGACGGTGAGTGCGCGTTGGCCCTCCGGTATAAAAGACGGTGCGGTGTTTAACTTCAAGGCGGGGGGTGAGCACTGAAACGCCGCCCGACGCTTTAGTCAAACTGCTGCCGCTTGTGGCTGCGCACTGCCGTATTGCGCCGATTTCGAAAGCGCGATAGTGAAAGGCCTGCTAGATATGCCGGGAGTTGAAACCCAGGCCAATGGTATGGGCACAGCGCTCGAGAAGGTGAATCTTTTCGCTCGGACAAAAGCACTGATTCCATGCGCTGTTGTTGAATGCAACCCGTTTGCGCCCCTGGATCACGTCATGCTGTAGGGTAAAAACGCGATAACTTTCCTCTCTGCAAAAACGATCCAGACGCTGATGATCAGCCAAGTGTAGGATCTCAAGCACGAGCAGCGGTCGGTCTCTGCTGATGGTTTGTGCGCTGCCGGCAACAACCCGATGTTCGGTGCTTTCAACGTCGATCTTAATCAGGCTCAGGTTATCGACTTCCTCCGCACGAACGTAATCATCGATGGTCGTTACCTGCACCTTGAGCACCGACGCGTGCTCTTTTTTAAAGTCTGCGTTCAGCGAACAGCTCGATTCTATGGAGCCGTGATTCTGCAGCGGTACGTATAAGTCCTGCGTGCCGGGCTGATCCGAAAGCGCATGCTGTACTATTCGGATGCGGTGCGAGAGGGTGTTGGTGGTTATGTTTTTCTGCAGGATTGCCCTCGCTCTTGCGTAGGGTTCGAAAGCATGGACCTGCACGGTTGCCGATGATCTTGCCGCCAGCAGTGAGTAAATTCCGGTATTTGCGCCAACATCAAAAAACGTGCCGCCACAAAGCTGAACGCAGGCGGCGATCACGTCCGGGACGGGTGGCTCGAAACCGTACCATCCCTGGCGCGCGAGTTTCAGCGCGATGTTATCCCGGCCGCTGGCGGTGGTCAGTACCAGATCCGACGGATCTTCAAAGTAGCCCGGTACCTTCAACCGAGCCCGCTTGGGCCCAGCCAGTCGCCGCAGGCTTCGATAGCCCCTCCTGACAATGGAGGTCACGGTGGTAAAGCAGCCTTCTGCCCCGCGCCTCGATCAGATTCCTCTGAACGCCGAACCTCTCTGGATTGAAATGATTGCAGGCGGTTCCCCTTGCCTATTGCCCTAAAACTGACTCGGTAGCCACAGCGCGATCTGTGGAAATGCCATAACCAGAGCCAGGCCGAGGATCATCACCAGCACGAACGGCACGATGGAACGGTAGATGTCCATCAGCGTGATCTCCGGCGGCGCCATAGCGCGCATCAGAAACAGGTTGTAGCCGAAGGGCGGCGTCATGTAGGCGATCTGGCAGGTGATGGTGTAGAGCACGCCGTACCAGATCGGATCGAATCCCAGCGCGATGACCAGGGGCACATAGAGCGGCGCGACGATGACCAGCATGGCGGTGTCGTCCAGGAAGGTTCCCATCAGCAAGTAGGACAGCTGCATCATGATCAGTACGCCCCACGGGCTCAGCCCCCAGCGCTCGATGAACAGTGATTCTATGGCCTTGACTGCACCCAACCCGTCGAACACCGCACCGAAGCTCAAAGCGGCCAGGATGATCCACATGAACATGCAGCTCACAGCGAGTGACTTACGTACGGTGTCCTCCAGTACCTTGTGGGTCAGACGCTTCTTGAACAACGCGGCCAGGGTAGCGGCGGTGGCGCCTACGGCGGAACTCTCGACCAGATTGGTGACACCCATTACGAACAGCCCGGTCATGGAAAAGAAGATCAAAATCGGAATGATGCCGGCCCGCAGCAGCTTGAGCTTTTGCTTGAGGGGAATGTTTCGTTCCTCCTCGGCAAGCGGCGGGCCCAGGTGCGGCTGAAATTTACACCGGATAACGATGTACAGGATGAATAGACCGGCCAGCAGGAGCCCTGGTATGGCGCCTGCGAGCCACAACTGACTGACCGGTTGGCGCGCGATCATGCCGTACAAAACCAGCACCACGCTGGGTGGCACCAGGATCCCGAGTGAACTGCCGGCCTGAATCACGCCGGTGATCATTACCTTGTCGTAGCCCCGCCGCAGCATCTCCGGCAGAGCGATGGTGGCGCCGATGGCCATGCCGGCGACGCTCAACCCGTTCATGGCCGAGATGATGATCATCAAACCGATGGTGCCGACAGCTAGGCCGCCCTTGAGCGGGCCGAACCAGACGTGAAAAGCGTGATACAGATCGCTGGCAATCCTGGATTCCGACAACATGTAGCCCATGTAGATGAACAACGGCAGCGTCAGCAGCGGGTACCAGGTGAACAGCTTGAATGCCGCACTGAACGGCATTTCGATGCCACCTTTGCCCCATAGCAGCAAGGCGAAGATGGCAGCGACGAATCCGATGGCGCCAAACACGCGCTGGCCAGTGAGCAGCAGCAGCAGCATCGATGTAAACATCAACAACGCGATCAGTTCGTAGTTCATACATAGCCCCCGTCTACTGCGGGCCGACTGATCGGTTTGCCCTTAAACGCCGCGAGCTCCTTGAAAAAAGTAGAAATCACCTGGAGCAACATCAGCAGGATGCCAATAGTCATGACTACTTTGATCGGCGCCATGGGGGGCGCCCAAACCGAGAAGTTCTTCTGGTCGTACTCGATAGCATACTGGGTGCTGGAGATGCCGCCGTATAGCAGGATCGATACGTAGAAAAACAGGAAACACGAAGTGATAGTGTCTGTGAACGCCTTCCGCTTCGGTGTCCAACTGCCGTAGAGCAGGTCCATACGCACATGGGCGCCAAGCAGCATTGAGTACGCCCCGCCCAGCAGGTAGTAGGCGGTCATGATCATCTGCGCCATCTCTGTCGTCCAGATCGGCGGCAGGTCGAAGAAGGTTCTGGATATCGTCGCGTAGAGGAGTACGCCCATCATAACAAAGATCAAATACATGACCAGCCGCCCCAACCCGCGGTTCATGGTATCAACGAACCGAACGTACCTTGCTATCGCTGTCGGCAATCTCGTATCGCTCCTGAGGTTCCCGAACTCGTGAGAACTGGGGATTCAGCGGATGGAGTATGGAAAAGAGCAGCCCTTCCCGAAACTGCGGGGAAGGGCTCTTTACGCAGTTGAGATAGCGCCCGCCTCAGTTGTAGCGATACGGCCGCCCGGCATTTTCCATGACCGTGGCGTACTGTTTGAAGATCTCGACCACCTTCCCGGCCCTCTCGCTCGTCTCGGCGATTTCGTCCCAGAATAGTTTGGCCGCGAGTTCCACGGTCGCCCACTCGTCATCCGGGATAGATGTAAGTTCGAGCTTGGTGCCCTGGGTGCGCAGGTGCGCTTCGCCGCCCCAGTACCAGTGCTGCCGGTAATAATGAGAGCTATCCATGGCGAGTCGGAACAGTTCCTGCAAGTGCGGCGGTACTTTCTCCCAGGAGGCGGTGTTGGCGAAGAACGAGCCAATCCACGCGCCGGTAAGATTCTGGGTCAGGAAGTACTTTGTTACGTCCGCCCAGCCGACCGTGTAGTCCTCGGTGATGCCGGACCAGGCCATGCCGTCCAGCTGGCCGGTGACCACCGCCGACTCCGCGTCTTCGTAGGGAATCTGAACGGGCACCACGCCGAACTGCGCCAGGAACTTCCCGGCCGTCGGGAAGGTGTACACGCGCAGCCCTTTGAGGTCCTCCAGGCTGCGGATTGGCTTGACCGTGTTGAAGTGGCAGGGGTCCCAGGAGCCGGCGCTCAACCAGGTGACGCCCTCGATCTCGTCGTAGGCCTCCTTCCAGATCTCGGCCAGGCCGTACTGGCTGAACAGCACTGGCACGTCCAGGCTGTAGCGGGTGGAGAATGGGAAGTAGCCGCCGAACACGCCGACGTCCGCGGGCGAGGCCATGGAGTCCTCGTCGCTCTGCACCGCGTCGATGGTGCCTGCCTGCATGGCGCGGAACAGTTCTCCCGTTGGAACCAACTGGTCCGAGGTGTAGAGCTCGATCACCATCTCGCCGTTGGCGACCTTATTAAAGGAATCGATCGCCGGCTTGACCACGTGCTCGGCCAGCGCGGCCCCGGCATAGGTCTGCAGCCGCCATTTGATGGTCGATTTTTGTTGCGCTTTGACATAAGGTGCATTCACGGCCGCTACCGCGGCTGCGGTACCGACTCCCGCACTCCTCAGGAAATCTCGTTTTTTCATTCTGCCTGGCTCCTTAAGTGGTGTTTGGGTTAACATCCGAACGCGCTCGCGTCTGGTGGTAACGCCTATGGTGGTTATGAGGAAAATCAATCATAGTATTAGCAAAATCGAAAAGCAATTACAGCTTATAACTCTTGCAGCGCGGTGTTGATGATGGAATCCACAGGTGCTGCAACGGGATGACCAACAGTTCGTTACGGCCGTTTTCCAGTTAATTCAGACGCAGTCGATCACGTTTTTTTTCAGCCGACGCTTGAATAGGGTTTGGGTCAATGCAGCCAGGCGACGTTAAAACTGAGGCCGACGCCAGAACAATTGTTGAGCAAATGGAGCTGGACTACGTCCGGGTTGGTTTGTCTGATATAGACGGGATCATGCGCGGCAAGTATATGGCGCGGGATAAGTTCTTTTCAGCTTTGGACGGGGGATTTGGATTCTGTGACGTGGTCCTCGGCTGGGACTCCAGTGATCAGCTGTACGACAACGTTCAGCTCACGGGATGGCATACGGGGTATGGAGACGCAGACGTACGCATTATTCCGCAAAGCTGCAGACGTGTACCACAAGAGGAAAACATGCTGCTGTTTCTTGCCGAATTTACCGGACGGGCAGAGCAGGTCTGTCCGCGCGGGCTGCTTCGTCGCATCATTGATAGAGGAAAACGAGCGGGATTGACGGCGTCGGCCGCGTGCGAATTTGAGTTCTTTTTGTTTGACGAGACGGCGCACAGCGTGCGGCGAAAGAATTACAGAAATCTGAGGAGCATTTCGCCTGGATTTTTTGGTTATTCAATGCTGCGCAGCTCAGTATTCTCTGAGTTCTATCAACAGCTGCTCGGCTTGTGCAAACAAATGGATTTTCCCTTGGAGGGCCTGCACACCGAGACCGGACCTGGAGTGCTGGAGGCAGCGCTTGAAAAATCGGACGCGCTGTCTGCAGCGGACCGGGCTTTTTTATTTAAAACCTATGCCAAAGTACTGGCCGAGCGCCACGGTTGGATTGCAACCTTCATGGCGAAGTGGAGCCCAGACTGGCCGGGGCAGAGCGGTCATATTCATGTCTCGTTATGGGATGACCAAGGCAACAATGTCCTGCACGACCCGGATCGAGAACACAATATGAGCGAGCGCATGCGCCATTTTATTGGCGGTCAGCAGGCCCTTATGCCGGAACTCTTGTGTATGGTTGCGCCTACGGTCAATAGTTTCACCCGGTTGATTCCGGGATTCTGGGCCCCGACCGCGGCCAGCTGGGGCGTGGAGAACAGAACCTGTGCGCTGCGCGCTATCCCAGGGAGCCAGAAATCTCAGCGGGTTGAATACCGCATCGCCGCAGCGGATATCAATCCGTACGTTGCGTTGAGCGCCGCACTCGCCTCCGGACTATGGGGCATAGAAAACCATATCGAACCGGATGAACCGGTCCAGGGTAACGCCTACGACTGTCAGTTTGGCGCCAACCGCCAGCTGCCCGCTACTTTGTTTGAGGCGGCTGCTCGGTTCAAACAGTCCAGTGCCGCACGCGAGCTTTTTGGCGATCCGTTTGTGGAGCATTACGCTGCGACGCGGGAATGGGAAGAGCGTGAGTTCCGCAAACACATTACGGATTGGGAAATGAACCGATACTTTGAAATTATCTAGCCTCAGCAATCCCGCTGGCGACTTTACCTATCGCCCGCGCGTGACCCTGAACTCAGAGTAAGTATTTATCCTGGAGCTTTCGCAGATGAACGTGAACTGGAATTATCCAACAGCGCTACGGGTAGGGGCAGGACGAATAGGAGAACTGCCCGAATCGTGTAAATCACTCGGCATGAGCAGACCATTACTGGTGACGGATCCGGGTCTGGCTGACTTACCTATGGTGTCACAGGCGGTGCAGCGTTGTTCAGCAGAAGGCTTGTTCTGCTCTGTCTTCAGCGACATCAAACCTAATCCAACCGGGCAAAACGTGGATAACGGCGTCATCCAGTTCAGGGAAGATGGTCACGACGGAGTCATCGCGTTTGGCGGCGGCAGCGGGCTTGACGCAGGTAAAGCTGTCGCCCTGCTGGCCGGCCAGACCAGGCCCTTGTGGGATTTCGAAGATGTCGGTGACAACTGGTTACGCGCGGATGCGCAAGCGATAGCCCCGATAGTTGCCATACCCACCACCGCCGGTACGGGTTCGGAAGTGGGAAGGGCGTCGGTGATTGTTGACACGGAGCAGCACGTTAAGAAGATTATCTTTCACCCCAAGATGTTGCCCCAAATCGTGATTCTGGATCCGGAGCTGACCATTGGCTTACCGCCCCGATTAACCGCCGCGACGGGCATGGATGCGCTGTCGCACAACCTCGAGGCTTATTCTTCTCCTGTCTATCATCCCATGGCTGAAGGGATTGCTATCCAGGGGATTCACTTAATTAAGAGTCATTTGCCTGACGCGGTACGCGACGGCACCAACCTTCACGCAAGAATGCAGATGCTAGTTGCATCCAGCATGGGAGCGACGGCATTTCAACGCGGGTTAGGCGCAATGCACGCTTTGGCGCATCCGCTGGGCGCGCTGTATGACGCACATCACGGCACGCTGAACGCGGTTCTGATGCCATATGTGCTGTTGGCAAATCGCACGGTGGTGCAGGATCGGATCGCGCGGCTGGCAAATTATCTCGGTTTGAGCGACCCTAGCTTTGAGGGGTTCCTGCAATGGATCCTGGGACTGCGACAGGACATCGATATACCGCATGATTTGGCAGCACTTGGCATTGATGACCAGCAGCTCGACAGAATCGGGGTCATGGCGGTGGAAGATCCTTCGGCGGCGACCAATCCCATTCAGTTCGAAGCTGAGCAGTACGCCTCCATTGCGGCCAGTGCCTGGGCCGGGGAATTAACCTACTAGCGCAATCCGCCGGGAGAGAGTTTTACGCCGCAGGCTCGCACTGGCGTGGCGACCGTTGCCATTTCCCTAATGCGGCGCTGAGCGCGATTCAGGGCAGGTGCGGCCGCGCGAGATAATCAGTCGACTGCATTTCTATTAGCCGGCTGACGGTGCGGCTGAACTCGAGCTGCAGACGATGCCCCTGGTAAAGCTCGTCTGGCGGAGCACCGCCGGAAGCCATGAATTTGACGTTCCGGTCGTACAGAATATCGATCAAATTGACGAAGCGGCGGGCGTGGTCGTCGCGCGCAGCGGACAGAATAGGGATATCTGAAACGACCACGGTATGAAAACACCTGGCTAACTCCAGATAATCGTTCTGCGATCTTGGTCCGCCGCATATCTCTTCGAAGTCAAACCAGACCACGCCGTTGGCGTGGCGCAGGGCAACTACATTTCGTCCTTCGATCTCAAGATTGACGTCAGATTGAACCAAGTCGGATGCAATATGATCAAAGTTACTGGCTAATCCTGCAATCGCTTTTTGGTCATGGGGACAAAAATAGGTTTTAGCCTGGTCCAGGAATCGAAGGCGATAATCTGTTTTGCCCTGAATTTGGTGAACTGCGTTATGCCGCTTGATCAAGTCTATGGCGGGTTGAAAGCGGTCGCGCTGCAGTCCGTCCTTGTATAGGTCATCGGGCGCAATATTCGACGTGGCGACAAGGGTCACACCATTGTTGAACAGATGTTTAAGCAAACCACCAAGCAGCATGGCATCGGTAATGTCGTTGACGATAAATTCATCAAAACACAGCACGCGGAAATCCCTGGTAAAATGGAACGCGATTTTTTTCAGCGGATCCTGGAGATGCCGGTACTCTCCTAGGCGCTCATGTACTTTACGCATGAATCGGTGAAAATGTATGCGTTTTTTGTTGGCCAACGGCAGGTTCTCAAAAAACAGATCTACCAGGTAAGTTTTACCCCGCCCCACCCCGCCCCACAAATAAAGTCCTGTTACCGGCTGATAGTGATTATGCTTTTTGAGCAAGCGCGATAGCCAACTGATTTGGGAGTCGTTGGTGCGCACGAGATCGTGGTAGACCCGCTGCAGCATCAGCATGGCCTGCTCCTGTGCAGGGTCGTGAACAAATTCTGCGCGCTGTAAATTAATTTTGTAACAGTCAATGGGTGTCATTGTTACATTGGCGATACAAGTGAGGCGATTAATACAAAGTGCGCAGTCTTAACTGGAACCTAACGTCAGAGGAAACATCCGGATTAATCTCGTCTTCAGTCACAGCGACATCGAGGAAGGTAGAACGGCCAACATGAGCGCTGCCGCCGATCGTTAGCTGATAGGCCTCATCGGTAAGTTGCTGCATATCGCTGTTTCGATATACTGCTGTATGCGCGTCCAGCTGTAACTTAATGGCCAAGGATGGAAACGGCCGCCAGCCCAAATATGCGGCAGCGAACCCTACCCAATTTCTCTGCAGTTCCGGTAATATGTCACCGGTTTGCAGTAAGCTACCGCCTAGTTGTATAGAACCCAGCCATTTTTCTCCCCACCGTCGCGATGCCATAGCTGCAATTGATACATCTGTTCCACCGCTTCCCAGCAGCCGGCTAGCGTCTCCGCTGGGAAGTTTTAACTGGGCACGTGTAGTGAATGCAAAATTATCCGTTTGCTGCAATGTTTTTCCCGTAAAAAACAGAATGTCGCCAAGACCTGAGGTGGATGTTTGCACATTGATCAAATCATCACCATTGCGAGAATAGCGGAACACAAGCCGGTCATTTGCAACGCGATCCCGACCAAGAGTTGGTAGCCCGAAGGTGTTGTGCCAGCGGTTGATAAATCCATCCATAAATCCTCCGCTATGAGATACAAAGGGAATCTCAGTCCCCACCTCCCATTGATTTGTTAAACCCCGGCTAAAGCGGACGGCCAGCCTGTAGGATTCACCGTCTATACGTATCGATTCAGTTAGATTTCGGCTATCAGTGAAATGGCTGGCAGCATCAAGCGTTACATTAACAGAGCTTTGCTTTGCGGCAGTAACGACTGACGACTGCATGGTTGCGATGCCGTAGACGCCGATAAAGGGATTCATGTTGCTGACGGCGAAGGGCTGCAATAGAGAATTCGACGCGAATCCCTGCGATATTACCGATAAAAACAGCGCGCTAACTAACAACCACCAGCAACAGGCAAATTTTATATACTGCATCGCATGCGGGACTACTTAAGACGATACCTACCACCCGGCCCGTTTAGTAAAAACACTTTGGGCCTGGCCCTGTTGCCGGTTTTTGTGGCGCTGATCATGCTGGTAGTTGACCGGTTTGGACTGCAGAACACCTTCGTGCGAACATTTGGCCCGCTACTTATAGAACAGGGCTATGACCCTAACTATATAGCCTTTCTTGCGCAAATTTATTTCTCTGCTTTCGCTCTCGTCTGCTACGTACTGCTGCCGCTGTTGTATCACCTGGTGTTTCCTTCGGGTCTGGACAATCCTTTTGGCCTGACGCTCAGCGCTGTACGTCCCCATCTGCCGGTGTATATCGTCATAATTGCGGGCATGATCCCGTTACTATGGATCGCATCCTATCAGCCAGGTTTTTATCATTTTTATCCCATGTATAAACCGCTAACCATAGGTATGTGGTTTTTATTTGAAGCGGTTTATATGGTGCAGTTTTTCTGTGTCGAGTTCTTTTTTCGCGGCTTCACCCTGTTCCGCCTGGAAGCCAGATTTGGCTACCATGCAATTACTATCATGGTTATCCCCTATGCCCTGCTGCATATTCATAAACCCTTTGCCGAGGCCTTGGCGTCCATCATCGCGGGACTGGTGCTCGGCATGCTGGCATTGAAAAGTAGATCTATCTGGCCGGGGGTTATCATCCACTGCACGGTGGCATTCAGTATGGACTGGTTTGCGTTGATTCAGTCCGGCCGCATGGCTGCGCTGTTTTAAGGCGGGCCAGGCGCTTTGGCTGATGAGGGTACGCCTTGAGCCGTCCACAGCGGGCGTCGTCGATTACGCAAAACAGATCAGTGCTGGAAGTAGATTAGCCTCAACCTGGTTTTACTGCTGTGGCTCCTGCAACCACATCTGCGCCGACTCAACGTCATCAAACTGTCTAACTTCGGCAGTAACGAAGGCAACAGCGAGCCAGCTCATCCAGGCTAACCATTGGCTTTCCGTAACCACCGCGATCCTCTGGTAGTCTCGAGCATGTTCCTTATTAAAGCGCAGCTCCTCAAGCGCAACATCGACTGAGAAGCCGGACATGCTGCTTAAGTCGAGCAGCAGGTTTACATGGTCATAATGCTCGAGCTCATCAGTCACTGCGTCCTCAAACTCACGGAAATCTTCCAGCGTCATATCACTGTAGATGTGGACTTTCAATAAATCTTTTTCTTGTTCGATGATGATCATCGCTAGGCCTCAATATTATTCAAGCAATATTGCGTCATATGCGCACTTCACGCTACGCGCCGACTTCAAGCTGTTTACAGCGACACCTGCGCTCACTACTGTAAACTTACGCTACTATTAATGATACTGTCTATGGCAGAACGCTGAGCTCATAAATCCACACGGCGACGCGGCGCAGAAAAGCCATGCGCGTGAGATAATAAGACGCCGTTTGGCTCGGCTTAGCATGTGTGGGATAGTAACGGCCGTGATCGTTTAGCGTGAATCAATATCATGCAACCATTCTCAAAATTCTTGAAAGCAAAGCCCAAAGTGGATAGTTCCGTCTTCGTGGCGGCAACGGCTACCATCATTGGCGATGTAACCGTCGGCGCAGAGTCCAGCTTGTGGTACGGCGTGGTGGTGCGTGGAGACATAAACAGGATCTGCATCGGTGCACGGACCAATTTGCAGGACGGAACCATAGTGCATGTATCCAGCGCAGGAGGAGGTGCGCTTATTGGTGACGATGTTACCGTAGGTCATATGGCGGTGCTGCACGATTGCTTTTTAAAAGATCATTCATTCGTCGGTATCAAGGCCTGCGTAATGGATGGAGCGACAGTCGAGGGTGGCGCCATGGTTGCCGCTGGTGCTTTGGTTACACCAGGCAAGATTGTGCGCAGCGGAGAATTGTGGGCTGGCGTTCCGGCGCAGCCGGTACGATCCCTCAAACAGGAAGAAATCGATATGATCGATTGGATCCCAAAGCACTATGTCGAGCTCGCCAAAGAATATATGATGCAAATGAGATTTAACCAACCCAGATCGAACAAGTGACTCCTGGCAATAGCACGCCTGTCAATCCCGCCGCGATAATAGATTGGGATCAGATTGATACGGTAATGCTTGATATGGACGGCGTGTTGCTAGATCTGCGCTTTGATAACTGGTTCTGGCGTGAGCATGTGCCAGCTCGCTACGCCGTCAAGCAGGGAGTGAGTTTGCAACGCGCCAGGTCCCGGCTGTTCCCCAAGATGCGGGCGATGCAGGGTACTCTGCAGTGGTATTGCGTTGAATACTGGTCGAATACCCTTAATTTAGATATCGTCGAGTTAAAGGCGAGCAGCGCGAATCGAATCACCGTCCGTCCGCTGGTGCCCGAATTTCTTGCCGCATGCTCAAAAAAAAGAAAACCCTTGCTGGTTACCAACGCACACAGAGATACCATACGTATCAAATTGAGTCATACTCGGCTGGATGACTATTTTGAAAACATTGTCTGCGCACATGAGCTGGATGCGCCAAAGGAAGAGCTGACGTTCTGGCAACGCATGGACAAACAATATCCGTTCGACCCGGAGCAGACTTTATTTATTGATGACAATCTGAGTGTGCTGCGCACGGCCCGTGAGTTCGGTATCAATTACCTGATCTCAATTCATCAGCCAGATTCAGGTCAGCCGGGCCAGGAACCAGCCGAATTTGCTGCAATTCGGTCGTTTGCCCAAATAATGCCGGATTGACCCCAGTGGTTATCGCCATGCGCCGGCAAAGATAAACCCTAGCAGTGTCCAAAAAGCCGACCGTCACACGTACCGAGACTCTTGCCAGAACCCGTTTGTTCCATGTGGAGAAGGTTGGGCTTCTGTTCGCTAACGGTACAGAAGTTGAATATGAGCGACTGCGCAGCCCAGGGGGCGGTGCGGTGCTGATCATTCCTTTGCTTGACCGTGAGACTATCATCTTGATTCGAGAGTATGTTGCTGGAACGGAACGCTATGAACTAAGTTTTCCCAAAGGAGTCATCGAGTCCGGTGAAACTGCGCAGCGGGCAGCGCACCGTGAAATGAAGGAAGAGATAGGCTATGGTGCGCGTCAGCTGAAAACCTTAAAGGTTCTCTCGGTCGCGCCCGGTTATTCCGACTACCAAACGCATATCGTGCTTGCTGCCGAGCTTTATCCTGAGAAGCTGCCCGGTGATGAGCCAGAGGATATAGAAGTGCTGCCCTGGTCCTTGCACGAACTGGATCAGCTTATGCAGCGCGACGATTTTGTGGAAGCCAGGAGCATTGCTGCGCTTTTTTTACTACAACAAGAGTTAGGTAATTGAACGTCGAAGATAATAACTATCTGCCACGCCTGACCGAGGCGGCTGTTGGTGTCGCCCGCAAGGCAGGGGCGCGCATACTCGAAGTCTACGACCGCGGCTTCGATGTGGATACAAAAAAAGACGGGTCTCCGGTTACCACCGCGGACCACCTGGCGCACAGCCTCATTGTAGAGGAACTCGGCAGATTACAGCCGACAATGCCGGTGCTGTCTGAAGAATCAACCGGCGACGCGATCAAGGACCGCCGCACGTGGCCCTCCTACTGGCTAATCGACCCACTCGACGGCACCAAGGAATTCATCAGCCGGCGCGGCGAGTTTACGGTGAATATTGCTCTGATTCACCAGCAGCAACCGGTAATCGGTGTGGTTTACACGCCGGTACAGGATCTCCTGCATTGGGGGTTCCAGGGTGGAGACGCTCACAGGCAAGTGGGCGATGCGCAGGTGGAGTGTATCCAAGTGAAAAAGTTCAGGCACGGGATTCCCACGATTGTAGCCAGCCGCTCGCATGGTCGAGGAAATCTGGATAAATTCTTACAGTCGGTGGAGCGAAGTTACGGTGGCTATGAGCTGACCAGTATGGGTAGCGCGTTAAAAATATGCATCGTTGCGGAGGGTAAGGCGGATGTTTATCCTCGGCTTGGGCCCACCAGTGAGTGGGACACCGCCGCCGCGCACTGCGTTTTACTGGTTGCTGGAGGAACGCTTACCGATTGCGACGGGAACCCGCTGCTCTACAACAAGCAATCGCTGCTCAACCCCTGGTTTATCGCCAGTGGTAGAGGTGATGAGGACTGGAGTAGGCATTTAATTGACTTACCCCGCGACAATCCTTCATAGGGTTACCTGTATAACCAATCTCCGGATGATATCCTCGGCTCATGACCGGTTGCCCGCTGATAAACATACATCCAACTGGGACCAAATCTGGTATCGATTATCGCTCGATCAAAGAAGTTAGGATAACCCTCTAATTCATCGAGCGCAGACAGGCGATGCCCGCCGACCGCATATACTTCCCCCGTAATCGACTGTGTGCCGGCTTCCACCGCTGCGGGAAAATTACCAACTCTGAGTAAGGTAAAAGCGTGAGGACTCAAGCACACTCCAAGAAATCTGCTGCCATGCAGGCGTGAGTGGTTGTGTTGCCCCAGACGCAAAGTTCCGTAAGCGAAGACAAGTTGCTCGCCGCCACCATCCATGGTTAATCCAAGGTGCTTTGATTTGCGTTGCTCTTCAGCGGTGGCAGGGGTTTTTTACCAAAGTGCAGCCGCCAGCGATTACGCATTTTTCGCCACCCTAACCTGAGGTGAATAAGAATCCGTTTAGCCCATGGGAAATCAGCCGACAGTAAAATCAAACCCAAGGGGAGCATCCAGAATCCAAGGATCGGAAGGGCTCCAAAGACACCCCCTAGAACGAGTAGAATACCCAGCGGAATTCGCACCCATCGAGGGTGTGATTTGAGCTGGTTGAACCTGGCGTAAAGCGATTTTCTAGTGGACATGAATTCTGACTCGACGCACCAACTATACACGAGTTTTGGGTTATCGTGATGCGGCTGCAATTTACTAAAATGCAGGGCCTGGGGAATGATTTCATTGTGTTAGATGGAATTACCCAAAAGCTAAACATTTCTGCACAGCAGGCGAGGCGTCTGGCTGATCGTAAACACGGCGTAGGTTGCGACCAGATCCTTATGGTCGAAGCACCGCGTCAGCCTGGTTTTGACTTTGGCTTTCGCATTTTTAATGCCGACGGCGGTGAAGTGGAGCAATGCGGTAACGGTGCCCGCTGTTTTGCGATTTTTGTCAGGGACAGAGGTCTTACGGATAAGAATGAAATTAGGGTTCAAACCAGGGGAAGCTGCATGACTTTATGTGTGCAGCCAGACAATACGGTTATGGTAGACATGGGCGTACCTGTTTTTGAACCGGCCTCTATACCATTTATAGCCGGTAAGCAGAAAGATTTTTATCAAATCGAGCTGAACGGAGATACGGTCAACGTAACCGTTTTGTCTTTGGGAAATCCGCATGCTGTACAGATAGTTGACGATATCGATGCCGCTCCGCTAAGTGAACAGGGACCGAAAATTGAGTCTCATCAGAGATTTCCCAACAGAGTCAACGCAGGATTTGTACAAATCGTTGATCGTCATCGGGCAAGAGTGAGAGTATATGAAAGAGGGGTCGGTGAGACTCTGGCATGTGGCAGTGGCGCCTGCGCGGCAGTAATCGCCGGCAAAACCTCAGGGCTGCTGGATGATCAGGTAGAGGTTTCGCTGCGGGGGGGGGATTTATCCGTGCGCTGGGCAGGTCCGGGGCAACCGGTGTTTATGACCGGCGCGGCAAACAAAGTGTTTGAGGGCGAAATAGATTTGGAAAAAATGTAATGTCAAAGTTAGAGCAAACGATCAAAAACGAGAAAGCAGATGAAGTTAAATTGGTGATTGATTATCTGCGTACGCATAAAGATTTTTTTGTCGACAACCCTGATGTGCTGGCCCAGCTGGATATTCCGCACCAGGAGGGTGAGGGGGCTGTTTCTTTAATTGAGAAACAGGTTGCGGTATTACGTCAGCAGAGCGAGGCAGAACAAAAGCAACTTTATTCTCTAGTGCAGACTGCGCGTGACAATGAGCGCGTGGCCGACCGGCTGCATCGTATTGCATTAGAACTGCTGGGTTTGGATAATCTGGACGATGTTTTGGACAGCGTGCCGCAGTTGATCAAGGATTTGTTTAACGTTGAGCACGTCAGTTTAAGAGTTACCAGCAGCGGCGGCGAGCGCGCCGAGCTGGTGGATGCCCGCTCGCCAACTTTTGCCGATTTGTGCCTGCGCGTGATGTCGGGGCAAAGTGTGTGCGACAATCAGCTTGCGCCCGCGGCGAAGAGTTTCCTGTTCGGTGAGGATGCAAGCATAGCGAGCGTTGTGCTGATACCGTTAGGCGGCAGCCGCCCTTGTGGCATATTGGCCCTAGGCTCCCCGCAGGCGGACAGATTCAAGAACGAGCACGGGACTCTTTACCTCGATCGCTTGGGCGACCTCCTGGGAGCGGCAGTTCGTCGGCTGTCGAATAACCGCAGCGGGAATAAATAGCGTTCGATGTCACCGTCTGCGCTGAGGCTGGTGGAGCGCTATATTGAACATCTGCGCGTTGAGCGAAGGCTGTCGAGGCATACCGAATCTGCTTACCGTCGGGATCTGACTAGACTGCGCCAGTACTGTCAAAAAGCGGATTTTATCGAGTGGACGGATCTGAGCGCACACGGCGCCAGAAGATTCGCCGGCGATTTACGCGTTCAAGGACTGTCTTCCCGCAGCATACAACGCCATCTGTCTGCGTCTCGCGGTTTTTTTCGTTACCTCATGCAGCATCGCCACGCACGGGTCAATCCGTTTTCCAGCATTACAGCACCGAAGGCTGAAAAAAGGTTGCCCAAAGCCCTTAGCGTGGATCAGGTCAGCCTGCTGGTTGCGGTTAAGGCAAAAGATCCAGTCGCGATGCGGGACCGAGCCATGATGGAGCTGTTCTATTCGTCGGGATTAAGGCTGTCTGAGTTGGTGCAATTGGATCTCCCGCGTTTAGATCTGCGCGGCGGTTCGGTCAGAGTAGTGGGTAAAGGTAATAAAGAGCGTGAGATTCCAGTCGGACGTCTGGCGGTTTCGGCTGTTACCGAGTGGCTCCCCTTCAGGTCAGAAATGGCGGTCCGGGGTGAAGCGGCACTATTCGTGTCGAGTCGGGGGAGACGTATTAGTACGCGCGCAGTGCAGCAGCGCATCCAACATTGGGCGAAAAAACAGGGTTTGGATACCAGCGTGCATCCGCACATGTTGCGACACAGTTTTGCGACGCACGTATTGGAGTCGAGCGGGGAGCTGCGAGC
This sequence comes from Gammaproteobacteria bacterium, assembly GCA_024638505.1. GTDB lineage: Bacteria > Pseudomonadota > Gammaproteobacteria > Arenicellales > JAANXG01 > JAHEKE01. The sequence goes on from JAHEKE010000002.1 coordinate 100,738, forward strand.
GGTGCAGGAATTGTTGGGCCATGCCAATATCAGCACCACACAGGTTTACACCCATTTGGATTTTCAACACCTGGCCAAGGTGTACGATAGGGCGCATCCCCGCGCGAAGAAAAAGAATCGGGGCCGCCGGCCGGCATAACTCACCCACGCGGCTGAGATGTGCGGGGAGGCAGTCTTGCTTAGGCCGATGCGAGGGGCGAAATTCCGGTCTAGTCAAATCCGCTTGAAGCTGGCGTAAAGTCAGGTATCATACGGCGCCGCGGATGGAGGGGCCCGCGTCAAGTATTTAATCATCATCCCCCGTTACCAGCAAAGCGGGGGACTGTAACAGCAAAATGTAAGGGGAAGTTCATGTCTTTCGAGGGTTTGATACCGATCGTTCTCGGTGCCTTTGGCCTGTATGCCGCGAAACGGATATTCAGCATGATACTGGAGTATCCAGGGGGAACTGGAAAAGTAGCCGAAATCGGCGATGCCATCCACCGCGGGGCGATGGTGTTCATGCATCGCGAATACAAGATACTCGGGATCTTTGCTGCAGCGGTCTTACTGGCGATACTGCTGTCGCCGTTGGGCTGGCGTACAGCATTCGCATTTCTGGTCGGTGCACTTTGCTCTGGTGTGGCAGGCTACATCGGCATGTATACCGCTACCAAGTCGAACGTGCGTACGACAACAGCGGCCAGCGAAAAAGGTGCCGCCACGGCCCTGACTGTCGCGTTTTTCGGTGGTTCGATTATGGGTCTGTGCGTAGCGTCCATGGGGTTGCTTGGGCTTGGGCTGCTCTATCTGATGTTTGGTGGAGATCCGGAAACCGCACACGTTATTCACGGCTTTGGTATGGGGGCCTCTTCGGTTGCGCTGTTTTCACGTGTGGGAGGCGGCATATTCACCAAAAGTGCGGATGTTGGCGCTGACCTTGTAGGTAAATTGGAAGCAGGAATCCCCGAGGACGATCCGCGGAATCCAGGCGTCATCGCAGACAACGTGGGTGACAACGTGGGCGATGTCGCAGGCATGGGGTCCGATATTTTTGAGTCCTACTGCGGCGCAATGATTGCGACCATCGCCATCGCCTCCACCCTGAGTATGGAGCTGCTGGATCAGCTGGGTGAGCAAGGCAGCCTCATGTTTTTACCGTTGGCACTGGCCTCAACCGGGTTGTTGTGCTCTATTGCCGGTATCTGGCTGGTCCGCCATTTCAGTGCAAAATCCCCTGAAGTAGCGTTAAGAATCGGAACCATAGGCGCCAGCGTGATTTTCATGGTAGCGGCGCTGGCCGTGATTGCGCTGTCCGGGATCGCTCTGTCGGTATGGGGATCGGTGCTGGTCGGCGCAGTCGGTGGCATCATTATTGGACTTATCACCGAGTACTATACCGCCAGTAGCCCGGTGCGCAAGATCGCGCAGGCCGGTGAGACCGGCCCGGCAACCGTCATCATAGGTGGTCTCGCTGTCGGTATGCAGTCTGTGGTGGTGCCCATGTTGACATTGAGCGCAATCATTCTGATCTCGAGCCAGATTTCAGGTTTATACGGGGTTGGTATAGCCGCGGTGGGCATGCTGGCCACGGTGGGCATTACCATGGCCATCGATGCATATGGTCCAGTGGCGGACAACGCCGGAGGGATCGCCGAGATGTCTGGTCTGGGCGAAGACGTCCGGAAGATCACTGATTCCCTGGATGAATTGGGTAATACGACCGCCGCCATTGGCAAGGGCTTTGCCATTGGGGCTGCGGCGCTGGCAGCATTAGCGATTATTTCGGCTTATATTGAAACCGTCGCGCTTAGCGTTCCGGGGTTTTCTCTTGAGCTGAGCAACCCTAAAGTGCTGGTTGGTGTCTTTATCGGCGGGATTTTCCCATTTCTGGTAGGAAGTATGACCATGACCGCAGTGGGTGACGCCGCTTTTGACATGATTAAGGAAATACGGCGGCAGTTTAAAGAGATACCTGGTTTACTGGAAGGCAACGCGCAGCCCGACAATGAACGCTGTGTGGAGATTGCGACTGACGCGGCGTTAAAACGTATGGTGCCGCCTGGCATCCTGGCGGTAGTGGCGCCGGTGGTCATTGGATTCATCCTCGGCCCAGAATCACTGGGCGGTATGCTCGGCGGGGCTTTGTTAGGATGCGTACTGCTTGCCCTGACAATGGCTAATGCCGGCGGGGCCTGGGACAACGCGAAAAAGTATGTGGAACGCGGACACCATGGGGGTAAGGGTTCCGACGCGCACAGCGCTACGGTGGTCGGCGACACGGTGGGTGATCCGTTTAAAGACACTTCCGGTCCATCGATGAATATCCTTATCAACGTAATGGCCATCGTATCTCTGGTCATCGCGCCGCTGCTGGGATAAAGCGGTTTAATCTCGCCTGCTCCCGCGGGCGAGCGGTCGAACCGATTATAAAAACGCGATCATCGTGTAGGCTTTTTGCAGCGACATTTTAGATAACTAAATCTCGAATGAATGGAGCTTCTTCTCTGTTAAGACATTTTTCAAGCGGACGTACTGCGGTAGGCCTTTGCGGTAAGGCGGATAGTCCTCACCCTGGATCAGTGGTTCGAGATACTGTCGGCAAACATCCGTAATACCGAATCCGTCCGGCGTGATGTATTCCCGCGGCATCTTTTTTTCAACATTGGCGACCTCATGCAGGGGAGCTTTTTCGATGCACCACTGGTAAGGGTCATTTGACTTTCGAATGATCGCGGGCATTACCGCGTTTTCCCCAGCGAGAGCCATTTCGACCGTAGCCTTACCCACCGCATAGGCCTGCTCCACATCGGTTTTTGACGCGATGTGACGTGCCGCTCTTTGCAAATAGTCAGCTACCGCCCAGTGATACTTATATCCGAGATCCTGTTTGACCATACTCGCTACTACCGGCGCAACTCCTCCCAACTGGGCATGGCCGAATGCGTCAGTCAGCCCCTGATCCGATAAAAATTTTCCAGAACCATCGCGCACACCTTCGGACACCACTACGGAAACATACCCGTGCTGCTGCACCAGCTGCTCGACTCGGCCGCAGAAATCACTGCGCATAAATTCGATTTCAGGAAAAAGAATTATCAAGGGAATTTCGGTTAGACAGTCCGAGGCGAGGCCCCCGGCGGCGGCTATCCACCCGGCATGCCGGCCCATTACTTCTACGATAAAAACTTTGGTGGACGTTTTAGCCATGCTGGCAACGTCAAAACTGGCTTCTCTGGTTGAAACCGCCACGTATTTTGCGACAGACCCAAAGCCGGGGCAGTTGTCTGTAATCGGCAGATCGTTGTCTACGGTTTTTGGAATGTGGATCGCCTGGATTGGATAGCCCATAGTTTCAGCCAGCTGTGAAACTTTAAGACAGGTATCTGCGGAATCACCTCCTCCGTTGTAAAAGAAATATCCAATGTCATGCGCCTCGAATACAGCTATCAGACGTTCATACTCCCGCTTATTCTCTTGCAGACTTTTCAGTTTATAACGGCAGGAGCCAAAAGCCCCCGACGGAGTGTATCGAAGCGCGGCGATACTGGCGTCACTCTCCTTGCTGGTGTCGATTAATTCCTCCTGCAGAGCACCTATAATCCCGTTATAGCCGGCAAACACCGTACCTATATGCTGTTTGTTTATACGCGCAGTTTCGATAACACCACAAGCACTGGTGTTGATGACGGAAGTAACCCCGCCTGACTGCGCGTAGAATGCATTTTTGTTGTTCATAATGATTTAATTCACCCTCATTGCAGATTTTCGCCAGCGGCGCCTGAACTAACTCCCTGCAGCTCCCGTTCGTGATCGGAACGGGTCTGCTGCAGAGCCGCTACGCACTCGGTGAGATCATGATAGAGTTTGTGACCGGCCCCATACTGATCAAAACGCAGCTGCGCCTCCCGCTTGAATCGCTGCTGCGCCAGATTATGGACCGCGTCTAATTTCGGCTGCAAAAAATCGGCAATTTTCATTTTATATCATACCAACCGGCGTAATAGTTTACTCTTGACTAAGCCACGAAATGGTGTGCAGTCCGTTCTCCTTAGCCCTGGATGTTCCGCTTTGCCAACGGCCGGCGCCGGCGCGAGAGCCAGTAACTGGTTATTTCTGGTAAACGAAGCCGCAGTAACCGTTTTCACGTAAAATATCATTCATACTTGCTCAAACTATATCAAGGATAGTGTTATGCCTGAAAGAACGGCCATGCGGTACCCTGCAGTGCGCATGCGACGCATGCGTCGGGATGATTTCTCCCGCAGATTGATGCGGGAGAATGCGCTTTCCCCGAATGATCTGATTCAACCGTTTTTCGTGATGGAAGGTAAGGACCACAGCGTGCCGGTACCGTCCATGCCGGGGATTGAGCGGTTGAGCATAGATCGGCTGGTGACTCGGGCCGGGCGACTGCACGCGATGGGGATTCCTGCTATAGCACTGTTTCCCGTGGTGAATGAGGAGAAAAAGACTCCCAGGGCGGACGAGGCATTCAACCCGGATGGACTGGTGCAGCGCACGGTAGCGGAACTGAGGGCCGCCGTACCTGATTTGGGTATTATCACCGATATTGCTCTAGATCCTTATACCAGCCATGGTCAGGACGGGCTGATCGATGATTCTGGCTATGTTGTCAATGATGATACGGTGGAAGTGCTAATCAAACAGGCGCTGTCCCACGCCGCTGCGGGTGCGCAAGTGGTGGCGCCATCGGATATGATGGATGGTCGAATAGGTGCCATACGATTCGCTATGGAGGAGGAAGGCCATCACAACGTTAGAATAATGGCCTACTCCGCAAAGTATGCGTCAAGCTTTTATGGCCCATTCCGAGACGCCGTCGGCTCCGCGGCAAAACTCGGATCTGGCAACAAGTTCAGCTACCAAATGGACCCCGCTAATTCGGATGAAGCACTGCGCGAGGTTGCGCTGGATATTGCAGAGGGTGCGGACATGGTAATGGTAAAACCGGGTATGCCTTACCTGGATATCGTACGCAGAGTAAAAGACTGTTTCGCCGTGCCAACCTATGTTTACCAGGTCAGCGGTGAGTATGCCATGTTTTGTGCAGCTGCTGAAAAGGGATGGCTTGATCACAGATCGACTGTGCTGGAGGCTTTGCTTGGTTTTAAACGAGCCGGAGCAGATGGAGTCCTGAGCTATTTCTCAGAAACTGTCGCTACCTGGTTGAACGAATAAGAGAGAGTAATCATGGCCGATACACCTAAACCAACGGATATCAAGCTGCATCAGAAATCACGCATCCTGGAAGTGACCTTCGATGATGACCGCCATTTTGCTCTGCCCTGTGAGTATCTGCGGGTGTACTCTCCCTCCGCTGAGGTGCGTGGCCATGGACCGGGGCAGGAGGTCCTGCAGATTGGTAAGGAAGCAGTCAATATAGACGCTATAGAACCGGTTGGAACTTACGCCGTGGTTTTCAGATTTGATGACGGACATGATACCGGCATTTATTCATGGGACACGCTGTACGACCTTGGGAAGAACAAATCACAGTATTGGTCTGAGTATCTTAAAAGACTGGCACAAGCCGGCCATCATCGAAAAGCACAACCCTACGATGACAGTATGATCGATGCGTGACGCGACTACCTACTTTGGCAACCGCGAGGTGGCGGAGGAAAAAAAGGCCCGACTGGTGAGAGAAGTATTCGACTCAGTGGTTGACAACTATGATCTGATGAACGATCTGATGTCCCTCGGTGCGCACCGTCTTTGGAAAAGATTTGCCGTTGACATAAGCGGTGTTCACCCGGGCAGTCGAGTTTTGGATGTCGCCGCCGGCAGCGGCGACCTGGCCCTGCAGTTTGCGCACCGGGTGGGCGCAAACGGAACGGTGGTAGCAGCTGATATCAATAGCGCCATGCTGCGCAAGGGACGGACTCGTCTGGTAGACGATGGGATTATAGGTAATGTGCATTACGTTCAATCTGACGCGGAAGCTCTTCCTTTTAGAAACAACTATTTTGACTGCATATGCATAGGATTTGGGCTGCGCAACGTTACTCGACAGCAGCAGGCTCTGCTTTCCATGTTCCGTTGTTTGCGCCCCGGTGGGAAACTGCTGGTGCTGGAGTTTTCACAGCCCCGCAGCAAGCTCCTGGGCACGGCGTATGACGCGTATTCGTTTAGCCTTCTACCCAAGCTGGGCAGACTGGTGGCAAATGATGAGCGCAGTTATCAGTACCTGGTTGAATCCATCAGAAAACAGCCGGCCCAGGATGAGCTCAAGAAAATGATGCAGCAGGCGGGGTTTGAACGGGTTGGATGCAACAACCTGGCTGGGGGAATCGTTGCTGTGCATAGCGGGTACAAGTATTGACGTCAACGGCTGGGCAGCGAGCGATGATGCAAACTAGGGTATTGTCAGCGTTCACTGGCGATTTCACTCGCCACGTCCGAGCATCATAAAAATGATCTCGCAAATCCTGCAGACATCGGGAAATCGACTGCTTCAGTTCGACCCTGACACGCGGCGTAAACTGTCAAGGTTGCAGGGTAAAGTGTTTATGCTGGATTTGTCCGTGCTGAACAAGGTTCTTTATCTTGTCCCGACTGATCAAGGAATACAGATTAAAGATGAGTGGTCTGGTCAGGCTGACATCATCCTACGAGGTTCACCGCTGGCATTCATGCAGTTCGGGTTGAAACAGAAAGGGATCGACAACCAAGTTTTTATAGAAAAACGCGTCATCATAGAAGGCGATGCAGAACTCGCGCAGGATCTGCAGAGGATTATGCGGGAACTCGATATTGATTTTGAGGAACTGCTGTCCCAATACGTGGGCGATATAGCTGCTCATGAAGTAGGCAAAAGCGCAAGATCATTGCGCGGCTGGGCGCGCGCTGCGGTAGTAAGTCTCCGCCTGGATATTCAGGAGTACATGGTGGAGGAAAGCAGGATCCTTGCTCCCGAGTGGCGTGTGTCGGCATTCAACGAACAGGTCGATTCTCTACGCGCCGATGTCGAGCGGCTGGATCAGCGTATCAAAAGAATAACAAGACTTCTCAGCTGATGGCTCAATCCAGCCAGTTATTTCACCTGTTACGCATCACCAGGGTCTTCGTTAAGCATGGGCTTGATGAGTTCGTTGTCACCCTTCATCTGTTTCGCCCATACCGTTTTGTACTCAAGCTTCTGCCGTGGCGCTGGGGTAGCGGGCGCTACGAGGCAAGCAGGGGTGTGCGTCTAACCAAGGCGCTGGAAGAACTTGGGCCGGTATTCGTCAAGTTCGGACAGGTGCTGTCGACAAGGCCGGATTTGTTACCGGAAGACATCGCCGCTGAATTGGCCAAACTGCAAGACCAGGTTACCCCCTTCTCTGGTGAACAGGCGCGCAGCCTGGTTGCAGAAGCTTACGGTAACGCCATCGATGAACACTTTGCATCTTTTATCAGCGAACCCATTGCCGCTGCCTCCGTGGCTCAGGTGCATCTGGCTGAACTCAAAGATGGCACCGAGGTCGTGGTTAAGGTCTTACGGCCGGGCATTCAACCGGTCATAGAGCGAGACCTGTCTTTACTGTACACACTGGCAAAGCTGGCAGAGGAGTATTGGGATCAGGGGCCGCGCCTGCGTCCTACTGAAATTGTCGCCGAATTCGACAAAACGATACACGATGAACTGGATTTGCGCCGGGAAGCAGCTAACGCCGGTCAGCTGCGGGCGAATTTCGAGAATTCGGAAATCGTGTACATACCGAAAGTGTATTGGGACCACACCCGGCAGACCGTAATGGTGATGGAACGCATCCACGGCATTCCCATACGTAACGTGGACGCACTCAAATCAGCCGGAATCGACATGCGGCAGTTGGCGCACAATGGTGTAGAGATCTTTTTTACACAAGCGTTTCGAGACGGTTTCTTCCATGCGGACATGCATCCAGGCAACATATTTGTCACTAAGGAAGGTCAGTATCAGGCAGTTGATTTTGGTATCGTCGGGACTCTCAGCGACTTAGACAAACGCTACCTGGCTGAAAATTTCCTGGCTTTTTTTAACCGCGATTACCGCGCCGTGGCCGATGCACATTTACGCGCCGGATGGGTACCGGCAGATACTCCCGCGGAAGAATTTGAGGCCGCTATCCGCACAGTCTGTGAGCCCATTTTCGCCAAGCCTATAAATGAGATCTCATTTGGCCGCTTTATTATGCAGCTGTTTCAAGTCGCCCGGCGATTTGAAATGCCAATTCAACCCCAGCTGGTCTTGTTACAAAAGACGCTGCTCAACATCGAGGGTCTGGGAAGACAGCTGTACCCGGAGCTGGATTTATGGCAGACGGCTAAGCCGTATCTGGAAAAGTGGATGAAAATGCAGGTTGGACCAGAAGCGTTTATCGACGAATTAAAGAAAGAGGTGCCAAAGTGGAGCCGCATGCTGCCACGGATGCCGGCCCTCGCGCACGATATGATTAGCAAGCTGAGTGCAGCAGATCTGTCCAATCGAAATCAGGTCGCGGAAATTGAAAAGCTGCGGCAGGAAATCGCCCGCGGCCAGCGGCGCCAGTTTGTAGGTTTTGTCGGCACGATTTCCTTGCTCTCCGCCTTTATGATGGCAGCACTGGATGGATATGCTCCCACCATGATCTATGGTGCACCCCTGATAAGCTGGCTGCTCGGTGGGCTGGGGGTGTTGCTACTGGTCTTTGCCTGGCCGGATACGCAATAGTCGGGTCACCTTCCGCAATCATCTCATTAAGGCGGGCAATATACTGATTACCATTGGTTTTCAGCCGTTTACCGCCAGATTTGGTGTTTGACTGGGCGCGCGGAGATCCACTATCCTATACCTGACTAAATCAGTCAGGTATTTATCATCGGCACGGCTTGGAACCCAGGCTCTGACGCCGCATATCTTAGAGGTCAAGGCATTTTAAGAACTGGATCATTATGAGTACTTCTACACAGGACTTGAACAAGTTAGTCAGCCGGGAATATAAGGAGGGCTTCGTAACCGACATCGAAGCGGATACGCTCCCCCCCGGGCTGAGTGAAGACGTCGTTCGCGCCATTTCCGCGAAAAAAGCGGAGCCAGAATTTATGCTCGACTGGCGCTTGGCGGCATATCGCAACTGGCTGACTATGCAAGACCCCAAATGGGCGCACGTACACTATCCGCCGATAGATTTCCAAGCTATCAGTTACTTTTCAGCGCCTAAAACGGATGGCCCTAAAAGCCTGGACGAAGTTGATCCAAAGCTGCTTGAAACCTATGAAAAGTTGGGGATTCCTCTGCAGGAGCAAAAGGCGCTGGCCGGCGTTGCAGTCGATGCCGTTTTTGACAGTGTCTCGGTTAAAACGACTTTCAGGGAAACCCTGGCTGACGCAGGCGTCATTTTTTGCTCTATCTCCGATGCGCTGCAGCAACATCCGGATCTGGTCCGGCAGTACCTGGGGTCAGTCGTGCCGCCGGGAGACAATTATTACGCTGCGCTCAATTCCGCTGTTTTCAGTGACGGTTCTTTCGTATACATCCCGAAAGGCGTGCGCTGCCCGATGGAGCTTTCCACCTATTTCCGCATCAATGCTATGAACACCGGGCAATTCGAAAGGACTTTGATAATCGCCGATGAGGACAGTTATGTGAGTTATCTTGAGGGGTGCACCGCCCCAATGCGGGACGAGAATCAGCTACATGCGGCGGTGGTTGAGCTGGTGGCAATGGAGAATGCGGAAATCAAGTATTCCACCGTGCAGAACTGGTACCCTGGAGACGAGCAGGGCCGGGGCGGCATCTATAACTTTGTCACCAAGCGCGGCGCATGTCGTGGACCTAGTTCTAAAATATCCTGGACTCAGGTCGAGACCGGTTCGGCGATTACCTGGAAGTATCCCAGCGTGCTGCTGGAGGGAGATCGCTCGGTTGGTGAATTTTATTCCGTGGCCCTGACCCGACACATGCAGCAGGCTGATACCGGTACAAAAATGATTCATATCGGTAAAGATACACGCAGTACAATAATTTCCAAGGGTATCTCTGCCGGCCACGGGCAGAACGTCTATAGAGGTTTAGTTAAGGTGCTGAAAAGTGCGCATAATGCGCGTAATTATTCGCAGTGCGATTCTCTGCTGCTGGGCGATAGATGCGGCGCGCACACTTTTCCTTACATGGAAATCAAGAACCCCGCGGCTCAGGTCGAACACGAGGCAACCACCTCTAAAATCAGTGAAGACCAGCTGTTTTATTGTATGCAGCGCGGACTATCCGAAGAAAATGCTATTTCTATGATCGTCAACGGGTTCTGTAAAGACGTGTTTAAAAAACTGCCAATGGAGTTCGCGGTCGAAGCGCAAAAACTGCTCGATGTCAGTTTGGAAGGCGCTGTAGGGTAGATCCCGGTCGACCACACATTTCCGTAACATTTTTTACTGACAGTGAGTTCTATGCTTTCTATTCGTAATCTACATGCCTCGGTTGCAGGCAAGCCCATCTTGAGGGGGATTAATCTTGAGGTTAAGAAAGGTGAAGTGCATGCCATTATGGGGCCCAACGGCTCCGGCAAGAGCACCCTGGCCAATGTTCTGGCTGGCCGTGAAAGTTATGAGGTGACGCAGGGGGAAGTGTTTTACCGTAATTCCAACCTTTTTGCCTTAAGTACGGAGGAGCGGGCCTGCGAGGGCATTTTTCTGGCTTTTCAGTATCCGGTGGAGATACCTGGCGTCAGCAATATTTATTTATTGAAGGCTGCGGTGAACGCCAGGAGAAAGCATCAGGGAATGTCTGAAATGAGTGCGGTAGATTTTCTCAAAATGGTCAGGGAGAAAATTAAACTGGTTGAAATGAAGGAGGAGTTTTTACACCGGGCAGTTAATGAGGGGTTCTCTGGAGGCGAAAAAAAACGCAATGAAATACTGCAGATGGCGGTTATTGAACCTACCCTGGCGGTGTTGGACGAGACCGATTCGGGGCTGGATATTGACGCATTAAAAATTGTGGCCAACGGCGTAAACAGCTTACGCAACGAAGATCGCGCATTCATCGTTATAACCCACTATCAGCGGCTGTTGGATTATATCGTGCCGGATTTCGTGCACGTTCTGGCCGAAGGAAAAGTCGTGAAGTCGGGTGGAAAGGAACTGGCGCTCGAACTGGAAAAACAAGGCTACAAGTGGATTGAGAAAGAGCCGGCCGCGGAGTTACGAGTTTGAGCGCAGCGGTCGACCGTTATTTAGCGTTGCAAAAAGAACTGGTTTTGCCGGGGCGGGGCTTGTCCTGGATTGATGCTTTACGCAACGAAGGCGCGCACCATTTTAAAGATGTGGGCTTTCCTACGATGCGTGATGAAGATTGGCGCCATACCAACGTCCGCCCCATACAGAAGCGGGAATTTACCCTGGGGAACTCTGCGCAGGACGAGCTGGATAATGACAGTTTGTCAAAATCTGCGCTAACTGGGCTCGATGCCTACCGTGTCGTATTTGTTGATGGCCGTTACTGTAAGGCATTGAGCAGCCTGGATGGGCTGCCCGGCGGAGTTACCGTCGAATCTCTGGCCGCGGCGGTTGCGGCGGACACGGATGAGGTGCGCGAGACGCTGGGTTCTATTGCGCCAAAGCATAGAAGCGGCTTTATCGCACTGAATACGGCTTTTGTTGACGACGGACTTTATCTGCACGTGGATGACGATTGTGTAGTGGATAAGCCTATTGAGCTGGTTTTCTTCAGCACCGATACGGCGGAGCAGCTGATACAGCCGCGTAATTTATTTATATTTGGTAACCGCAGCAGCGTTCAGATTATCGAGCACTATGTCTGCGGACAGGGCAGCGTCTATTTCACCAACGCCGTGAGCGAGCTGCTAGTGCAGGACTCCGCAGTGTTGCAGCATACTAAGCTGCAGGAGGAGGGCGACAAGGCCTTTCACGTGGGCGGCGTATTTATGCATCTGCAGGCGGGGGCGCAGGTGGTGTCCAATAATATTGCGCTAGGTTCGCTGATAGGCCGCACCGATCTACAGGTGGCGTTGAAAGCCGAGGGCGCCAGCTGCGATCTCAACGGTGTCTACTTCGCCAACGGACGCCAGCACATAGATAATTTTACTCAGGTAGATCATGAAAAACCCGCCTGCAAAAGTAACGAGTATTACAAAGGTGTATTGAATGATCGAGCTCGAGCCGTGTTTCGTGGAAGGGTCGTAGTGCATCAGGACGCGCAGCATACTGATGCACAGCAGCAGAATAAAAACCTATTGTTGTCAGCAGATGCCGAGGTCGATACCAAACCGCAACTGGAGATTTATGCCGACGATGTTAAATGCTCGCACGGGGCGACGGTGGGACAGCTGGATGAAGCCGCAATATTTTATCTGCGCTCGCGAGCGATTAATGAAGCCACCGCGCGCAGTCTTTTAACTTACGCTTTTGCCGCCGATTTGATCAGCCGGTTTTCCATCCCGGCAATTCGAAGCCGCGTTGAAAGTGTGCTCAGCAGCAAGCTGTTTGGGGGCAGTCAAATGGAGCAGCTGGTGTGAATCAGATAGGTGCCCTGAAAACTGCTTCACTGCGACCGCAGACGCTAGACGTGGAGCGCGTGCGCAGCGAATTCCCCGCGTTACAGCAGAAAGTGCACGGCAAACCGCTGGTTTATCTAGACAATGGCGCGACCACGCAAAAACCTAATGTCGTCATAGAAACCCTGGAGCGTTATTACTATCTGGATAACGCTAACGTACACCGTGGCGTACATGAATTAAGCGAGCGCGCAACCGAAGCATACGAGGGAGCGCGTAAAAGCATTAGGGCTTTTCTCAACGCAAACTCGGAAAAAGAGATCATCTATACCAGCGGTACCACTGAATCAATCAACCTTGTCGCTTATTCATACGGGATAGAGAATGTTAAAGCTGGAGACGAGGTGCTGATTACCGAGATGGAGCATCACTCAAATATCGTTCCCTGGCAGATGCTATGCGAAAGAGCCGGCGCCAATCTCAAGGTTGCGCCGATGAATGATAAGGGTGAACTCATACTAGAAGAATACGAGAAGCTATTGACCCCGCGGACTAAGCTGGTCGGCATGGTTCATGTGTCAAATGCGCTGGGGACAATCAATCCGGTAAAGCAAATGATTAAAATGGCACACGCCGTCGGAGCGGTCACCGTGGTCGACGGTGCACAGGCTGTCGCCCACATCGCGATAGATGTGCGGGACCTTGACTGTGATTTTTTCGCCATGTCATCGCACAAAGTATATGGCCCAACGGGTATAGGCGTGCTCTACGGCAAGCAGCACCTTCTCGAAAAAATGGCACCGTTCCAGGGCGGCGGCGATATGATCGAGTATGTGTCGTTTGCTAAAACCACTTTCAATCAACTGCCCTACAAGTTCGAAGCGGGCACACCGCATATCGCTGGGGCCATAGGGTTTGAGTCCGCCCTCAGTTATGTGAAGCAGCTGGGGCTCGGCGTGATTTCAGCGCATGAACGCGGGGTTCTGCAGTATGCAACCCAGCGTATACTCGCGATTCCAGGGATTCGCATCATTGGCACCGCTAAATTGAAATGCAGCATACTGTCATTTACCCTGGAGGGTGCCCATCCTTCAGATATTGGCACCATATTGAACTATCAGGGCGTAGCCATAAGAACGGGACACCACTGCGCAATGCCGGTGATGCAGCATTTTAACTTACCCGGGACGGCGCGAGCGTCATTTGGTTTGTACAATAGTCGGGGCGATGTCGATGTGTTTATCGCAGCGCTGGAAAAGGCCAGGCAGATGCTGGTCTAATATGAGCGCATCGACACGTACTTTCTTCGATCGTTTTCTACACTAGGCTTTGCGATATGTCTGAAATAACAAGCGACTCATCCGCAGTGGAGCAGAACAATCCTCTCCAGGGTTCTATCGTGCAGGCCCTTAAGGGAGTATATGATCCTGAGATTCCGGTTAACATCTACGACCTTGGTTTGATCTATAACGTCGATATAGGTGACGGTGGCGTGGTAAACATCAACATGACGCTGACCGCGCCGGGGTGCCCGGTTGCTGAGACTTTCCCGGGTATCGTCGAGCAGACCGTGGAATCCGTCGAGGGCGTAACCGAGGCGCACGTTGAACTGGTCTGGGATCCGCCCTGGACGATGGAAATGATGACGGAAGAGGCCAAACTGGAATTAGGTTTGATGTGAGTTGCGACAGGAGAGTAGAGTCCGCTCATCCCTGCCCGATGCAGATATCATTTGCTTTTGTTTTCGACAAGCAGTAAATAGCACACCGCTGAAATGCCGGCGGAACCAAATATCATACACATCACCACTATCTGGTATCTCGCAGCGATGAGGGGCGAGACACCGGACAAAATCTGTCCAGTCATCATGCCTGGTAACGAGACCAATCCGACAGCAAACAGTGAATTGATTAAAGGAATCAACGCTGCGCGCAAGGCTGTGCGCTTGGCTTCGCTGTAATCGACTCTTTCTACCTCCGATTCATAACGCTCCGCTGCCAGGGCTACTGTGTTCATGGCATTGGCGAAAATCATCCCAGCCAGCGGAATCATGTATCGAGGGTCAAACCACGGGTTGAGATCAAGTACAGCCTGCGTCACTAAAGCCAATGTGAAAACCCCGCCGAGAGCGATGGATCCCAGTATTCTTGCAAACTGCAATCGGTTTCTCTGGTGTAAAGAGCGCAGGCTGATCCAGCTGGAAATCAGCAGCATAATGCTTAGCACGCCGATTACCACCAGCGCGCTTTCGGTCTTAAAAATGAAAGTGAGTACATAGCCGATGAGCAGAAGCTGCACCAGCATCCTGGCCAAAGCGTAGATTGCGTTTTTGCTTTCCAGCGACCACCAGAAGAGGGCGGCTACTACGATGACCACCGGAACAAAAGCAAATGTGAGATGGAACAGAGAGATCGTCTGCACTTGTGAATATGGTCAATATACAGAGCGTGAAATATAGCAGCTTACTTGAACAAACCCGGCACCGCTGCTTGATTTAATCAATCCACACCGTGCGCACGGCGTTGAGCAGAAGAATTGCAGCACGCGAATTAGGAGCCGCCGCCTTCACGCGCCGACCATCCCAGGCCGCGCAGCACAAGAAGGCGTGCGGTTTTCCTGCTCAGAAATTGAACAGCAGAAACAGCGCCGTTTTAGTTATTGGCCTGATTGCGAACTATGTTGACGCCTTTGAGCAAGTTTAATGCTTCCCTTAGTTGAAAATCTGTCTCCACGTTAGGTGTCGCGCTGCTGACGGAAGCGTTTCTAGTATCAGCGTTTCCTTCGACCTCATTCTCTAAATGCCCCTGCAGGTTTGACTCCCGCAGCAAACTGCCGTTATCTTCCTTGCGCTTAAACTCCAGGTCTTCGACCACCACATCAGGAACGATTCCCGTTGCCTGGATCGATCGATCATTCGGCGTGTAGTATCTGGCGGTAGTGATTTTGAGTGCCGCGCCGTTATTGATCGGCAATATGGTCTGCACCGAGCCTTTGCCAAAGGTATTGGTACCCATTATTACGGCTCGACCGTGATCCTGCAAAGCACCTGCCACGATTTCGGAGGCTGAGGCGGAGCCTTCATTGACCAGAACAACCATGGGCGCATCTTTAAGGTAGTCATTCGGGGTGGCGGTGTACTTAACCTCTGATTCTTCCAGCCTGCCTCTGGTTGAGACGATCACCCCATCCGTAATAAACATATCGCTCACTGATACGGCACCGTTCAGCACCCCACCGGGATTGTTGCGCAGGTCCAGGATTAAGCCTTTTAAATTCCCGTCTGCCTGCTTTTTCAGATCACTCAATTTTCGCCGCAGAGTATCAGCGGTGTTTGATTGGAACTGCGACACACGAACGTAGGCATAGCCCGGCTCCAGCTGCTTACCTTTGACGCTGGTGATTTTGATGATTGCGCGGGTGATGACGAACTCCAGCGGCTTCGCTTCACCCTCACGCACAACCGTCAGTTTTATGTCGGTGTCTGGCTTACCGCGCATCTTCTTTACGGCGTCATTCAGGCTCATGCCTTTTACCGGAGTGCCGTCCAGGCGCGTAATCAAATCACCGGCTTTGATGCCTGCACGCTGTGCCGGGGTATCGTCAATGGGTGCGACTACTTTTACAAAGCCATTTTCCATGGTTACTTCTATACCGAGGCCACCAAATTTCCCTTCCGTGCCGATGCGCATTTCCTTGAATGATTCCGGACTAAGGTAAGCCGAGTGAGGATCGAGCCCAGCGAGCATCCCGTGGATGGCGTCTTCCAGGAGTTTTTGATCCTCGACTGATTCGACGTAATCGCTTTTTACCTTACCGAAAACTTCTGTGAATATACGTAAAGTGTCTAAAGGTAACGGCTGTGACTCTGCACGTTCCGCAAAGACGGTACGCTCCATAGTAATCGCGGTGCCCAGAAACATCCCTAGACACAAGACAAGTACGTAACGTCCTGACCTCTTCATCACATGTTCTCCAACTCTAAACTAATCTACTTTACACCAGATAAGCGGGTTGTGTGGCTTGCCGTTGTGCCTTATTTCGAAGTAAAGGCCGGTTTTTTTCAATCCTCCGCTGGATCCCACCAGCGCGATGGTCTCATCACTGTTCACCCACTCGCCTACTTCCTTGTACAGGATTTGATTGTGGCTATACAAACTCATGTAGCCATCACCATGATCCAATATCAATAATAGTCCAAAACCGCGCAGCCAATCGGCATATGCGACCCGTCCTGGAAATATAGACCGAACCTTCGCACCCTCCTTCGCATCCAGAAATATGCCCTGCCATGAGACGTCTGTTCCTCTCTTCGCCTGGCCAAAGCGGGCGCTGATCAATCCTCTCAACGGCAGAGGTAATTTGCCTCGCATATTGCTAAAGCGCTGATTAAACGTACCCTCTGGCGGAAGATCCGCCATCGCATTCCTTAAATCCTTTAAAAGCTGCTCCAAACGTTGCGCTTTACGTTCGAGCTGAGACAGTTCTTCTTGCTCAGAGCCGATTTGTTGCTCCAGCTTCGCCAGCAACTCGCTGCGCTCCTCGCGCGCCAGATCCAATTTTTCCCGCTGCGATAATTGGTCCACTTCCAGGGCCTTAAGTTCCTGTTGTTCGCTCTCAAGCGATGATTTGAGGCGCTCGAGCTGCTTTACGAGCGCCTGCACCGCCAGAATTTCGTTCGCCCGTCCTTGTGAAAGATAGCGGTAGTACGCCATAGTTCTCCCCAAGCGCTGCGGCTCTTCCTGATTGAGAAGGAGCTTGAAGTATTCGTTGCGTCCGGTCAGATAAGAGGAATAAATCAGGTTTTTCAACTGTGTCCGCTGGATCGCAAGCTCACGCTGCAGCTGTTCGATCTCGACTTCTGAAGTTAAGACCTCGCGGTTTTTGTTTTCAATTTTGGAACGAATGTTATGCAGCTTGCGATTGAGTTCGACAATCCCAATCTCTACTTCGGTCAGCTGGTCACGCACCGTACTATGCTGCGCCCTGTCCTGATTCAGTTGCTGGGAAATGGCTTTGATCCGGTTGCGGAGCTCCGCCAGCTCTTTCTCCTGCGGCTTGCTGGCGAAGGCATCTACCGCGGTGACCGCCAGAAGGATCAGCAGCGAGCTAAGTCCGGTGACCCAATGGTTCTTGTAAATCAACAGCTTTTTCCTTTTGGTTATATTATTGTATAATCGAGTTCTTATAAAGATGTAAAAAACTGAAGTACGCTAATGACTAATTTCGGTACAGATACCGTTAGTCCAGGCGCCAAGGCGGCGCAGGAATTACTGGCCAAGGAATCCGATATTCACCAAACCTCCCGGTCGTTAAAAGCAATGGCGCATCCGCTGCGACTTAAAATCTTATGTATTTTAAGCGGGGTACAGGAGGCCAGCGTGCAGGATCTGGTGGATCTGGTCGGGACTTCTCAGAGCAATATCTCCCAACATCTTTCAATCCTACGCGATAAGGGCATTCTCGGCTCACGAAAAGCTGCCAACAAAGTGTATTATCGAATAAGTGATGAAGGCATTCTACGTTTGATTGAGTCGCTGCGTTCGGCCTTCTGTTCGAACAAATAGATGGATCGGTTTGACTTGCCACCATGGCTCCACCACTAAAGATCATTCGTGCCCGCCTGTAGAATCCTGCTGTAGAAAATGACACTCGATTTTATCGCGAACAACTGGTACTTATTCGTAGCGTTGGCGGTTGTGTTGGCTGCCCTGATCATGGATCCCATACGTCAGCATGCATCCGGCGTTAGAAAGGTTTCGCCTCTGGAGATGCCGCAGGTGTTGCGCGATGGTGGCGTGGTTGTGGATGTGAGCGAGGGTGGTGATTATAAAAAAGGGCATATCCCAAAAGCTTTACACATGACCCTGAAAACCATGCGGGCTGGGTTGGGCAAACTTGAAAAGCAGAAGAAAAAGGTGGTGGTTTTGGTTTGCCAGGCGGGGAACAAGGCACCCGCGGCAGCCCGTTATCTGCTGAAGAACGGGTTTGAAAACGTATACGTACTAGCTGGTGGAATGATGGCCTGGCAAAAAGAAAATCTACCTGTTGAAAAGGGATGATGAGGAACAAATGGCAGAAAAAAAAGATACCAAGCTCGATATTCGACAAATCTACATAAAGGATCTGTCTTTTGAATCGCCGCAGGCGCCGCGGATGATCACCAATCCGGAACACAATCCGGGTATCGATATCAAGATGGGGATTAACTTTGAGCGATTGGATGAGAATGGTCATTATGAAGTTGTTCTGGATATCACTGTGATCGCAAAAACTGGTGACAACAACACGCTGTTTTTAACTGAAGTACAGCAGGCCGGGTTGTTTCAACTGCAAGGCTTCTCCGAGAGGGAAATGGGTTTGGTGCTGCATGTCGCCTGTCCAACTATCCTCCTGCCCTTTGCGCGAACCGCAATCACCGATATCGTTAGTAAAGGTGGATTTCCGCAGCTATTGATCAGCCCGGTCAACTTCGAAGCGCTTTATGCCAGGAAGCTGCAGCGAGAGAAAGCGAAAAGTGAAGATGGTGACGACGCATCTGCAACGAATGGAGATCCTGCCGGTAGCGTAACCATCAATTAGTTCGTTCAATTCATAGCTAACTATGCCGCCACAAAGCACGCATAGTTCATGTATCGCGGTGCTGGGCGCTGGGTCTTGGGGCACTGCGCTGGCCATATTGATTGCGCGTAACGGCCTCGCTGTAAAACTGTGGGATATTGATTCGCAACACTTGGCCAGACTCGCTGAGGAAGGGGAAAACAAGCGATACATGCCTGGCATTGCCCTGGCCAAGGGCATCGAATGCGAATCGAATTTACAGGCACTGGTTGAATTGACTGATCATTTTGTACTGGTTGTTCCGAGCCACGCTTTTCGCGCTACCTTGAACAGCCTGGCGCAAACGCGCCGTACCTCACGCGCCCTGATAATCAGCTGGGGTACCAAGGGCTTTGATCCTGAGTGTACCGTTTTGCTCAGCGACGTGGCGCGGGATATATTTCCGCAGGCGGCTCTGGCGGTGATCTCAGGCCCGAGCTTTGCACGTGAGGTCGCGAACGACCTGCCTACCGCTCTGACCGTTGCCTCCACCGACGACGTGACGGCGAGCACTGTAGCCGGATGGTTGCGAAGTGAGCGCGTGCGCGTCTACACCAATAATGATTTGGCTGGTGTGCAGTTGGGCGGCGCTATAAAAAACGTGATGGCGCTGGCTGCGGGGATCAGTGACGGACTTGGATTCGGCGCAAACGCCCGGGCCGCGTTAATCACTCGCGGTTTGGCCGAGATGAACAGACTGGGCGTTGCTTTAGGCGGGAATCCGCAGACTTTTATGGGGTTAACCGGGGTGGGTGATTTGGTGCTCACTTGTACCGATGATCAATCGCGCAACCGTCGTGCCGGCATCGGTTTAGGCCAGGGTAAAACCGTGCGCCGGGTGTTACGGGAAATCGGCCAGGAGGTAGAGGGGATAAAAACAGTGCATGAACTGTATGCTATGGCG
Source organism: Gammaproteobacteria bacterium (assembly GCA_024638505.1). GTDB lineage: Bacteria > Pseudomonadota > Gammaproteobacteria > Arenicellales > JAANXG01 > JAHEKE01. The sequence goes on from JAHEKE010000002.1 coordinate 120,697, forward strand.
CAGCGTGTGCGAGTGGACATGCCGATAACCGAACAGGTGTATAAAGTTGTGTATGAACAACTGCCGCCGAAGGAGGCTGTGGTGAGTCTGCTAACGCGCGAGCCTAAGGCGGAATAGTCAGCGCCGCCCCACACGCCACAGCGCTAAGACTCAAGATTTCATTATCGCAAAACGGTTTTGCCGCCAGGCCTCGTAGATAACTATGCTGACAGCATTAGCCAGATTCAAACTTCGGTTACCTGGCATCATGGGTAGCGTAATCTGCCGTGATCCAGGCACGGATCCTCTGATCTGTGGGCTGAGGCCTCTTGTCTCCGGCCCGAAAACAAACCCGTCTCCGGCTTTATAGCCAGGACTTGTGTACAGCGTTCTGTTGTGCGTGGATAAAGTAAACATACGCTTGATAAGCCGGTTGTTTTGCAGCGCTGTAAAATTAGGGTAACGGTGCACATCCGCCCAATCGTGATAATCTAGGCCCGCCCTTCTCAATTGCTTGTTGCTGGGCTCAAATCCCAACGGTTCGATTAGGTGTAAGGTGCAGCCAGCGTTGGCGCACAGGCGAATGATATTGCCGGTATTGGGGGGAATTTCGGGTTGATAAAGGATAACGTGAAACACAAAGCGCTCGCTTACCGTTGTTATAACTCACCTTTGAGATAGCGATGTCGGCTGTCTGCCGGAAACTTTTCGATGGCGTACCGTAGCATGGTGCGCGGCATTTGCTGGTAATGTTTTGCTAAAAAAGATTGTTCAACGGCGATGTTGCGCTTGCCTATTTCCCTCAGGATCCAGCCTACAGCTTTTTGCACCAGATCTTCTTTGTCGTACAACAGCATCTTCGATATCTTGAGCGCTGTAGAAAACTGCATGCGATGGATAAAAAAGAGACAAGATATGATGGCGATTCTTCGCTGCCACAGATTTTCTGACCTGCTGAATTCGAAAAGTGGTTGCTTGCTTTTGCCAAGCAGGTGGGCCCCAACTATGTGAGGTGCCGAGGTGTCGACCAGGTCCCAGTTATTTATATGGTTTATGTTCCTGACATACAGCTGGTAAATATGCTGCCTTGCGCTATTGTCTTCAGTTTTGTACTTATCTACCAGCAGGAGCAGAGCCAAAAGGCGCTCTTCGTGATAACCCGAATGAAGCAGCTTTTCTACTTCGGTCATGTCTAAGCTCTTATATTTCTTGGCGCTCCGGCGCAGCACGGGAACGCGTATACCCAGGAATCGGTCACCTTCGCCGTATTCCCCGGGACCGGTTTTGAAAAACCGCTGGGAGTGCGCAGCGATAGCAGCATCACTAAGTTGACGAAGCTCACGCTGAATGGTCTTGGCTTTGAGATTACGCACGCCTGTTAAAACGATCTAAAAAAGGCTGCTCCTCATGCTTCGCGCAACCCAGGCTATGCAAACTAGGTTAAAATGGCTTGACCACGACCAGTATGACTACCGACAGTAAAATCAAGACTGGAAATTCATTAAACCAACGGTACCAAGTGTGAGTTTTTTTGTTCCTGTCTAGTTTGAAGTCGAGCAGAATTTTTCCGCACCAGATGTGGTATGCGATCAATACAAGCGTGAGCAGGAGTTTGGCGTGTAACCAGTTTCCGGAAAACCCATAGCCTAGCCATAGCCACGAGCCGAGAGCCAGCGCCAGTACAGCGCTTGGAGTCATGATGCCGTAATACAGCTTGCGCTGCATAACCTTAAACCGTTCGCTGCCAGTATTGTCATCGGTTAACGCGTGATAGACAAAGAGTCTTGGCAGGTAAAAAAGCCCGGCAAACCAGGTCACTACAAAAAATACGTGGAAAGACTTTATCCACAGCATCCAGGTTACACCGGTTCTCTGTGCAGCTGTTTTTCGATCAGCGCTTCGAGCCTGTCGCTTTTTAAGCGACCGGAGTGGGTAAAGATAACGTGCCCAGCGCCGTCTATCAGGAACAGGCTGGGGGTTGACTCGACGCCAAACGCTTGCGCAACATTGCCATTTAAATCCAATGAAACCTTGTAGGGCAATGACCGGTCACGCATGAATTGCCATACCCTATCTGGCGGATCGTGAGCCATCGCGACAGCGACAATAGTTAGTACGCCGGAATAATTTTGGTGCAGCCGAATCAGGGTCGGAACCTCCCGCACGCACGGTACGCAGTCCGTTGCCCAGAACACCAGCAACAGCTGTTTGTTTTCACGCAGCTTGCTGAGGGATGTAGGGCCCTCATTGATCAGCCGTAACGCGACATCCGGAGCTTTGTTCACCTGGTTGCCGCTCCAGCTAATGTAGCCCACCATTCCCAGCAGCGCGATTGCGGCAACCGTTAGCTTTTTGTTGAATGTCATTAGTCGCGCCGATATCAATTTGAGTCAATGCGTTTGGCAGAAGATGTCAGCTCTTCCGTTGTTATCGCATCGACCGGCTTAGACTTTGCAAACCAGCTTCTAATTTTACTGCACAAGCGTTTGATACCGCGCCATACTTTTGGCGCGAGCCAGATGACCGCGCCCGCAAAAACAATCAGCAGAACAATGAACAGGACTGGATAATTCAGTGCGGTCCACAATCCGCCAACCACCATAAGGTCTTCGCCAATCGATGCGGTCCAGTTGGTCACCGGTTCGGGTGAGGTGTTGATGAGAACTCTGGAGCCGGCTTTGGTAAAGTGTGTGCCTGCCGTTAGGGTGCCGCCCAGGATCAATCCCATCAGCTCCGCTTCCGGCGAAATCTGAGCTAAAGTCGCCGCCGCCAAGATCGCACCGGCTGGAATCCTGATGAAGCTGTGGATTGCGTCCCAAACTGTATCCACCCCTGGAATTTTGTCGGCGAAGAATTCCACGAAATACATAATGCCCGCGGCTATCAACACAACGGGGCTCTGCAATATCTGCAATTCCGGAGGAAGAACTATAGAGCCGGTTACGCCCATCAAGCCGAGCATCAGCAGGGCTGCGTATAAGTTGATACCGCTGGCCCAAGCGACACCCATCGCCGCGGCAATTATAGAGACGGTTTCCAAAGTTTAAGGTCTCCCTTCAGGATCAAGCATAGTAATGCGGGTATTCATGCGCGAAATCAAGGCAGCTCTATCTGGGCGGCGACTGCGTTGTCACCTATGCCGGGTTTAGGCTCCGGTAGAAAGCGCTGCAGCAGATCATTCAAAAAGCGCCGACCTAATTCCGTGGTCATAAAGCGCGCGCCGTCAAAATCGAGCAGTTGATCTTTGTGCGCCCGCTGTAACTCTGCTTTTACAGTGTTTATGGATTGCCCAGTACTCTGCTGAAATTCCTTCACCGTCGCCGGTTCATTCAACCGCATGGTGTTCAGCATGAATTCAAACCGTATTTCCTCGGCGGATGAAAATTTACATCCGCCTATGCGCGCAGCACTGTTCGCCTTGCTCATGTAGTCTGTAGGATGCTTCACTTTCCAGCTTCTCATCACTTTGTCGTGCACAGTAAGCTTGCTGTGTGCACCTGCGCCAATTCCCAAATAATCGCCAAAGCGCCAATAGTTCAAGTTGTGCCGGCAGGCATAACCGTCACGCGCATATGCCGAAATTTCATATTGGCCGTATCCCTCCTGGGCAAGAATCGTTTCGAAGCTGGTCTGAATTTGCCAGCTAATATCCTCATCCGGAAGCTGCGGCGGATAAGTGTGGAAAACGGTATTCGGTTCAATAGTAAGCTGGTAGCAGGAAAGGTGTGAGGGTTTGAACGACAGCGCCGTCTGTAGGTCACTCACGGCCATCTCCAGGTCCTGGCCGGGTAAGGCATACATCAGATCCAGGTTGAAATTAACGAAGCCGGCGTCAACCGCGGCCGTCGCCGCCGCGCGCGCGGCTTTGCCATCGTGCACCCGCCCTAAGGCTTGTAGCAAATCATTGTTGAAGCTTTGTACACCGATCGACAACCGGTTAATCCCGGCATCGAGGAAGTCTTTAAACTTGCCGCTGTCTGCACTTCCGGGGTTGGCTTCAAGAGTAATCTCAGGCTCAACGATACAGTCTAGTCGAGCGTGGATTTCGGTAAGCAGCCGATTAATACTTCTTGCGTCTAGCAGACTGGGTGTTCCGCCGCCGATAAATATACTATTCACTTTTCTGTTTTGGATTTTGGGCAGCTCTTGTTCTAGATCTTGGATCAGGGCGTCCACGTATTGCTCTTCGGGCAGACCGTCCTTTATCGCATGCGAATTGAAATCGCAGTATGGACATTTTTTTTCGCACCATGGAATGTGCAGGTAAATCGAGAGCCGGGGAAGAGCATGGAATACGGGCGCGGTCATTGATTACACTAGGTTTTGTGGTTTGCCGTTGAAGAAGCTTTGAATATTATCGGCAACGATATTGACTACTCGCTGTCGAGATTCGCGACTGGCCCAAGCGGTGTGTGGAGTGACAATGAGATTTGGAATGTTTGGCTGGAGCAGCACGTTGCCGCTTGCGGGAGGCTCCTCGCTTAATACGTCAATACCTGCTCCTCCCAGCTTGCCGCTTTGCAATGCCCGGACCAACGCTTCTTCGTCGACAATGCCCCCGCGAGCGGTATTGATTAATATCGCATCCTTCTTCATTGACCCGAGCTCCTCAGCGCCGATCAAACCAGAGGTTTGCTCGGTGAGCGGGCAATGCAAGCTTAAAATATCAATCCGAGGCAGCAGCTCGTTCAGCGGCACGCGCCCGCTGTCAGGTGGTCCGCCGGGCCTTTGGCAGATCTTGACCGTCAAACCAAAGGCCGATGCGACTTCGGCCACACCTTTGCCCAGCGCGCCATAGCCAATAATCCCCATTGTCAGCCCGTGCAGTTCGCGAATGGGAAAATCAAAGTAGCAGAAATGGGGGTGTTTTTGCCACGCGCCCTGCTCTACCGCAGCCATGTATTGCGGCAATCGGGTCGTCAGCGCGAGGATTAAGGCGTAAACATGCTGCACAACCGAAGGGGTGCTGTAATCTTTTGCATTACATACGGTGATGTTTTCCTCGCGCGCCGCCGTCAGATCGATGTTGTTGGTACCCGTGGCGGCGACGATAATTAATTGCAACTGATCCGCCTGGCGCAGCGTCTCGCGGTCGAGTATGACTTTATTGCACACCACAACTTGGCAATCATCGATCCTGTCGCTGATTTCCGCGCTATTCGTCACGCCGTGAAACGACCACTGAATACAGTCAATACGCGTGATCGGTGACATGTCCAGATCACCGCGGTCAACCGTATCAGTATCTAGAAAAACACCGCGCATCGCTCACCTGTATCATATTTAACCCGGTTAATCGTACCACCGATCAATGCAACTGATTTAATCTGAGCAGAATTTATATAGAAGCTCTCCCCTTCTGCGCGCGGGGTGCTACGCTGCTAAAACTTCTCCCGTTTCCACAGCCTGGTCTGTCGTCGTGCACGTTTTGACGGCTTTTTAGGATCGTACAGTATCTGCGATGCCTGGGTTTTCAACTCCTTGGCTAAGCGATCCCGGTCAACCTGGCTCGACTCGCTCTCGCTATAAAGGGACTTGGCAACAGTGGCAGATCCACGTCGGTGTGACAGCGCCAAAACGGTGAGCTCATAGATGTACGGGCCTTTGCGAATACGCAGCTCATCTCCAGCGCGAATCATACGCGCGGGTTTCGCCCGCCCGTTGTTCACCACTACATGACCCCCGCTTATTGCTTTGGCCGCAAGCTGACGAGTTTTGAAAATGCGGGCAGCCCACAGCCATTTGTCCAGGCGCGCCTCAGTACAAGGATTTTTCTCCATGTTCACCGCCCAGCATGAGTAGCGCTGAGACGTGCCGGTTGAGGCGCAGTAATAGTCACGCACCGCTGCGCGTCCATGCGGTAGAAACGCGAAAATAGTCTGGCTAAAGTGCCGCTGATTAAGGGATTCAGCCCGACGATAAGGTCACACTTCATTTAATATCAGTCAGTTATGAATCCTTGTTTATATCTTATGTATATTTAGTACACTAATCCTCGTTACGCAGGCCAAAGGGTTTGCACCCACTCTATGCCACCTCATGACCAGATCTCTTATTTTAACGACCGCGTTCTGTATTGGAACCTGGGCTTGCCTGGTGGTCAAACAATATCAAAGGCAGATTCGTTGCATACATCGTTTGACGCGGGAAAACTCTTCCATTGACCGTCAGCCGCGGCGTTGCATACGGCTTTGCCTGCGCTATTGGTTTTGCCGCAATGATGGCGTTCTCCTGGCATGATCTTTCCCAGCAAGCCGCCGCGTTGGCCAGCCGCACTTTGTGCCGCGGCCGTATTTGCTCACGCTGCTGCGCAAACTGAGCAGAATCCCCCTCCCCTGGTTAAGGTCGCAGTTGCACAACAGGTTGCGATGGCGCCTACATTGCTGGTACCGGGGACAGTTGTTAGTCGCGACGACGCAAAAATAGCAGCAGAGGTCGCAGGCCGTTTGATTGCAGTACTGGAGATCGGCACTTCAGTCGCCAAAGACGATGCTCTGGCTCGCATTGATGATCGGGAATTGCTTCTGGCGAAGGCTGAGTCCGAAGCTGTACTCATCCGGGAAAAAACTCAGCTGGTGTTTGCTGACCAGGAACTCGAGCGTTTGAGTGCTCTGGTCAAAAAGGGCCTGATCTCGTCTAGTCAGCTGGACCAGGCACAATCTAACAGGGACGCCGCGAGAGCCGAGCAGCAGGCGGCGCAAGCCAAACTGGATCTGATTAATGACCGTATTAGTCGTACAATAATCGGAGCGCCTTTTGCCGGTGTTGTGGCGCAGAGGTATCGACGCGTAGGCGAGCATGTTGAATCCGGCGAGGAGGTTTTGCGTCTGGTCAATCCGTCGGCAGTTGAGATCCAGGTGCGTGTCTCGGCCAACAGTCTTCCCTTCATTCCTGCTGGTACGCCCGTGGTCGTCAATGGCAGCCCGTCAACCCAGGTGGATTCATCCGTTAAGTCTGTAGTTCCGGTCGGTGATGATGTATCAAGGCTATATGATGTGCGCCTGTATCTGAATGAGCGAGCATGGCCTGCGGGAACGACCGTGCGAGTGGCGATGCCTACGGCAGATCCAAGAAAAGTCGTTGCTATCCCACGGGATGCATTAGTTTTGCGCACCGATGGTATTGCTGTGTTTAAAATCAATGGCGAGAACCAGGCAGTTAAGGTCAATGTAAAGACCGGGATCGCTGCTAAAGATATGATTGAAGTTATTGGAGAGATTCAGGTGGGGGATCGGGTAGTCGTACGTGGTAATGAGAGATTAAGAGCGGGAACCCAGGTTGAAATTATAGACGAATGATCACCCGCGTAGTATGGAATGATTTCTCTGTCAGCCATTAAGCAGCGGGTCCGTACATACAGTCCGGCTGTCCTGGAACTCAGCGGCAACAAGCAGGCGGCGGTGGCGCTGGTGTTGCGCCAGCAAAAGGATGAGGTTCAGGCTCTATTTATCGAACGCGCCAGGCATCAGGCAGACCCATGGTCCGGGCAGATGGCCTTTCCGGGGGGGATGGTGGAGTCTTTTGACGCCGATGCAAAACAGGCGGCTGAGCGAGAAACAGCTGAAGAGGTCGGTATTGATTTGTCCGACGCGGGCTATCTTGGTCAGCTCGATGATCAGCAAGGTAGGCATCGTGGTCATTTGCGCGGGATCATTGTGCGCGGCTATGTTTACAACGTGGAGCAAAGTACATCCGTTCAGTCAAATTATGAAGTCGAGGATATCGTGTGGGTCCCGATCCGCAGATTTCTTGATGCCCGCCACTACACGCATGTGACGCATCCGGTCGAACCGGATGAAACCTTTCCAGGCATTCGCGTCAGTGATAAGGAGCATCAGGTAGTGTGGGGTCTGACCCGCCGGTTCGTTGCGTCATTTTTTTACTGCATCAATATTCAGTTCGACGGCTAGCTGCAGGGTGTGACCGCGTGTCGGGTTCGGCGAGGCGCTATGCAATGAAAACTTAAACCTACATTGGTCAAGAGAATATTACCTGACAGTACGCTGCTGCCTTCAGCGCGCAGGCTAGCGTGCATTCCTGATTATGCTACTATCCAGCAATTAGCAGACAGAGGCGTAACGTTCACACCGACGATTAACCGGCCCCCAAGTTACCAGGCATGTCTCTGTCCCCGGGTTGCGTTATCGTTAACAATAATGTTTGCTTGCAGCCATGGTTAAAACACCCTCCACGACGCTCGAGCTTGGTTCAAGCGCGCCGGATTTCAATCTGCCCAACACTAATCCCGAGCACGGCGGCGAGACCGTATCGCTAGCGCAACTCGGCGATAGCAAAGCTCTGCTCGTGGTGTTTATGTGTAATCATTGTCCCTATGTCATACATATTATTGAAACACTGGTGGATGTCGTTAAGACGCATCAACCCCTAGGTTTGGCGATGGTTGCTATAAGCGTCAACGATGTGAATACGCATCCAGACGATGCGCCGGATAAAATGACCGCGACGGCGGCGAAATACGGCTTTACCTTCCCCTATCTGTACGACGAGTCGCAGCAAAGCGCCAGGCATTATCAAGCGGTGTGCACACCCGATCTGTTTCTGTACGACGCAGGCCGAAAACTCGTGTATCACGGGCAGTTTGATGATTCCAGACCCGGTAGCGCTGTGCCGGTAACTGGCAGCGATATTAAAAAAGCTATCGACCATGCACTGCAGGGCAAACCCCCACTGCCGTCGCAGGCTGCGAGCGTGGGCTGCAGTATAAAATGGAAGCCTGGTCAGGCGCCGTGAACTGAGGCGGTAAGCTAAGTTCTGACCTGTAAGCGATGCCCCACGAATCGATTGTTTTCTCTGTATTTTTAATCTTCACCGGCGCCGCTTTGGTTGCCACGCTGGCACTGTTTGCCCGGCAGGCCCTGATAGTCGGCTATATCGTCCTGGGCGCGGTGGTTGGCCCGTGGGGTTTGCAATGGGTCAACGACGCTGAGTTGATTCAGGACATTGCGCACGTCGGAATAATATTCCTGCTGTTTTTGCTTGGACTCAATCTGTATCCGCAGAAGCTGGTTCAGCTCCTGCGGCAGACAACGCTAATCACTATTTTTACATCCATCGTTTTTGCCGCCCTGGGCTGGGGCGTGGCGGTGAGCTTTGGTTTCCCACAAATCGACGCCTTGATCATCGGCATCGCCGTAATGTTTTCCAGTACGATTGTCAGCTTAAAGTTATTGCCGACGACCGTGCTGCATCATCGTCACACAGGCGAGGTGATTATCAGTGTTTTACTGCTGCAGGATGTTATTGCCATCGTTGCTTTACTGATAATTCAAATCCTGCATCAGGGTGATGTTCCAACCAGGGAAATGGTGATGCTGATCCTGGCTCTGCCCATATTGATTGTTACGGTCATCGTAATAGAAAAATTTGTGCTGCTTCCCCTGTTTCGTCGCTTCGATAAAATTCAAGAGTATATATTTCTGTTAGCGCTTGGTTGGTGTCTGGGCATCGCTCAGCTGTCAAGCGGTCTTGGATTGTCGTACGAAATCGGAGCGTTTATCGCCGGTGTGGCGGTGGCAACTAATCCGATCTCCCGCTTTATCGCCGAGAGCCTGCGCCCTATCCGGGATTTTTTCCTGGTCATGTTTTTTTTCGCGCTCGGCGCGGGGATGAACCTGCATAGAGTAGAAGACGTGCTGATTCCGGCAACGGTGCTTGCGGTATTGGTGCTATTGGTCAAACCGGTCACCTTTAAATTCATGCTGACCAAGGCATCTGAGACGGAAAAATTGAGCTGGGAGACCGGCTGGCGTTTAGGTCAGCTGAGCGAATTTTCGCTCCTCATTGCCTTTATGGCGCTGCAGGTTGGCCTTATCGTGAAGGAAACGGCTTATCTTATCCAGGTGGCGACTCTTCTTACCTTTATCGGGTCGTCCTATTTGATCGTGCTGCGCTATCCAACCCCGATCGGCGTGTCGGATCGTTTGCGACGGGACTGAATCCCGCCCTGCTCGGCCAGGGCTAATTCTTTTTGGGAAACCTGAAAAGCAGAGTGGCTGAATACACGTTGATGTCCGGCGTGTCGATGTCGACCTGGGCCAGATTCAGCGTCTCATTGAAAGCGTAACGCTGCCATTCTACCCTGACCGTAAAATTCCCCAGATTGATTGCGCCACCCGCACCATACAAGATGGTGCCACCGCTTGCGCTCGCGCTCTCCCGGCGGGCAATGGACGGCGCCTCGGCAACGAGCTCGACTTCACCACCGGCTACTCCAGCGCGTCCGAATATCGCTCCGATCTCGCCCAGCGGAATTTGTGGCAGCAGCGAAATCGATCCCCCTTTTACATTTACTGCAGCGGTAGCCGCAATCGGCGCCTCTGTGGATAAGGCAGGATTGCCAAGATCGAATAAACTGACCTCGACACCAAAAAAATTACTGATCTGGTAACCCGCGATAGCCTGCACGGCAGTGTCCCCATCTTCCTCGCCGCACACGATGCCGGCTGTCGCGCAAAACTCGTCTACTCTCTCAGGATTGACGATATCGGATTCGCCCACCGAAAATCCAAGGTACCACCCTCGTTCAGTTGCCAATGCGGGAGTAATTGCGCCGGTTACGAAAAGTAGAAAACAGGAAAAAAAACACGCCAGTTTGTTCTTGTAATTAAGCATGGGTTACTCCAGCTGGGTTAAGGATGGAAACTTTACGTTATGTTGTTAACTATAGTGAACCGTGCAGGTTTGGTTTGGTATGTTCGAGGCAGAATGGTCAAAGCGTGTCTAGCCGTGAGTGAGCGCGAAACAGGCCAATTACGGTTTTGGCATCGCTAATTTCCCCTTGGGCAGCCATCGCTATGGCTTTTTCTAAAGGAAGCCAGTGAATGGCAAACACTTCATCCTGCTGCGGCCTGCTGTGTACCTGCTGCAGATGCCGTGCCAGGTATAAATGGAGCACCTCATCGCAAAATCCGGGCGACGGCAGTATTCGTCCCAGTTCAGTCCACTGTCGGGCTTTTACCCCCGCTTCCTCTTCTAGCTCACGCTGAGCGGTAGCTAACGGATTGGCGTCGGTGCCGTCGATACAGCCTGCCGGAAGCTCCCACAGCTGGTGAGTATCAACCGCGTACCGGTATTGCTTGAGCAAACAGACGGAGCGGTCATCTCTGATCGCGACCACGGCCGACCCCCCTGGGTGCCTGACCACCTCCAGACACAGCTGATGGCCATTTGGCAACTCTGCTTGTTCAATTGACAGGGAAATTAAGCGTCCCTTGTATACTTCCCGCTGGCTGTCTTTAAGCATGACGTGGACTTGCGTTTGTCATGCCCTTTTCGCTGTATCTGTTTGTCGTGCGACTTCATCAACCGCACTGCTTAAAGTACTTTCGTCAGCGAGATAGTAGTGACTCACCGCCTTGATCTGATCGTCTAGTTCGTAAACAAGTGGGATCCCTGTGGGGATATTGAGATTCATGATGGCTTCGTCAGAGATGTTATCCAGATATTTCACCAGGGCGCGCAGGCTGTTGCCGTGAGCCGAGATGATGATCTTTTTACGCAGCTTAAGCTGCGGAATGATTTTTTTTTGCCAGTAGGGTATTACCCGCTCCAGCGTATCGGCCAGTGACTCGGTTCCAGGTGGTTTACAACCTGCATATCTTCTATCGTTTTTGGGATGACGTGGGTCCTCCTCCGGCACAGCGGGCGGACGCACGGCAAATCCTCTCCTCCACTGGTGGACCTGCTCGCTGCCGTGTTTTTCCACGGTTTCCTTTTTATTTAAACCCTGAAGCTGACCGTAGTGCCTCTCATTCATCCTCCAGTCAGTGTCTACTGGTAAATACATCTGATCCAGCTCCTCCATCACCAACCACAATGTCCTGATGGCACGTTTAAGGTAGGAAGTAAAAGCTAGATCGAATTCGAAGCCGGACTGTTTCAGCGTCGAGCCTGCTGTTTGCGCTTCGTCGATTCCCCGCTGGGATAAATCGACATCGGTCCACCCGGTAAATCGGTTTTCTTTATTCCACAGGCTTTGTCCATGTCGTAACAGGACGATTTTAATCATCTCTTTACTCCAAACTTACACATCTGGTTTTTCCCCAGGTACGCTTTTTTCAAAATCGGCGACGGCGCTTGAAAATACTGTTATGTTCGTAAAACCAAACTTGTGTCCTAGTTTGGTGCTCAGAATTTTTAACGCTTGACCGCGGTGACTCAATTGGTTTTTTACATTAGGGTCAAGCTCAGCCGCGCTACACTGACGAGTAACAACGTGAAATACGGGGTCATAGCCAAAGCCATTTTCTCCGCTCGGTTGTAGCTGGATGTATCCGTGCCAGGTTCCTTCACCTATAAGGGGAACGGGATCATCGGCGAAACGCATGAAAACGATGGCGCAGTGAAACCGCGCAGCGCGTTCAGACAGTGGTACATCCTGCAGTTCTTTAAGCAGCTTTTCGACATTTTCCGCGTCAGTTGCATCGATCCCAGCATAGCGGGCGGAAAATACGCCCGGTCTGCCCTGCAGAGCATCCACTTCCAGCCCGGAGTCGTCGGCGATGGCCGGCAGTTTTGCGTGATGCGCAGCATGGCGCGCTTTCAGAATGGCGTTCTCTATAAAGCTTTTGCCCCCTTCACTGGCAGACTCGATGCCAAAATCTGATTGTGGCCGCAGTAAGTAATGGCCACCAAAAATAGACTGCAACTCCCTGATTTTGCCCGGATTGGAGGATGCGATCACGATTGAACGGATTTCACCACCGGTTTTATTTTGGCAGGACATGTCGCTGCTGTTCGAGTAATTTCTGTGTACCCTGCTTTCCAAGTTCCAGCATGGCCATCAGCTGTTCACTAGTAAACGGTTCAGTTTCTGCCGTCCCCTGCACTTCAATGAAACGACTAGCATCGTTCATGACGATGTTCATATCCGTCTCGGCTTGACTATCTTCGGCATAGTCCAGGTCTAGCACAGCCTGCCCCCTGAAGATTCCCACTGAGATAGATGCGACCTGACCGAGTAAAGGAGCTGTTGAAATCTTCCCTGCCTGCTGCATCCAGGCAACGGCTTCCGCCAAGGCAACGTAGCCGCCAGTGATGGCGGCTGTGCGCGTGCCGCCATCAGCCTGAATAACGTCACAGTCAACGGTGACTGTGTAAGCGGGTATCATTTTCAAATCTATCACCGCTCGTAAAGAGCGTCCGATCAAACGCTGAATTTCCTGCGTTCGCCCCGATTGCTTGCCCCTGATCGCCTCGCGAACGTTGCGCGTGTTGGTGGAGCGCGGCAACATGCTGTATTCGGCGGTCACCCACCCCTGCTCCTGCCCGCGTAAAAAAGCGGGTAACCTCTCTTCTACGGTTGCTGTGCAAAGTACTTTTGTGTCACCGAATTCGACCAGCACAGACCCTTCGGCGTGTTTGGTGAATTGCCGCGTGATTCGGATTGTGCGCAGCTCGTCGACAGCTCTACCGCTGGGTCGCGTCATTGGGGGTTGGTGGCTATCTGTAACTAAAACGGAACAAAGGTCGCGATTTTCCGGGTGATTGCGTCACCTACTCTTTCGCTTGCGTCGCAATTCATGGGTAGTGTCGAGCTCATTTACCAGAGATTCGATTTCCTCAATGACCGAGTTGAATTCTTCGTTGAGATCAGTGTCACTTGTGCTGGGTGCGGTCGGCACGGTAACTTTTTCCATAGCATAGTGCCACAGCCTGTCAGCGATCGGTTCAGATGAAGATGCGGGCAACAGCGGTCTCTCCTCGGTGGGTTCATCTTCCCAGCGGAACAGCAGTGCAGTCATGTTATCACAATCACTGCGAAAGAAGCGGCGCGCATGAGACATCATATAATCTATGGAGTCATCTATTGATTCGTAAGTTACAGACTTAGCCAATTTCTTCTCATTGAAGGCGCGCCATATTCCATCAGTACAGAGCAGGATCGTATCCTCGGGGCTTAAGTGCGTCTCCGCACCCAGCGTGACTACCGGCCTGCGCGTACCGCCCAAGCATCTGAACAGCTGGCCACTGCCGAGACGTTGAAACTGTTCGTCCACAGCGCCGTTCTGGTGCATATGATCCGTTGTAGAATGGTCAATAGTGCGGACGAGAAGCTCATCTCCACTGAACAAGTACAGCCGGCTGTCACCGACATGACCCCAGTAGGCGTAGCCATTTTGCACCAAGCAGGCAACGCAGGTTGTGCGCGGTTCGCTCGGATTGAATCCCCTCAATCTCGCTTCTTTGATAACCAGGGAATGGGCATAGTTCATGGATAACGCGATAAAGGCGGGCGGATCGTCGATGATCGACTCACCCTGTTCCTCAAAAGACCGGAGCAAGCTATCGACCACGGTTTGCGCAGCCAGCTCCCCGCCGGCATATCCGCCCAGCCCGTCAGCTATAACCATAAACACCCCATTTTTATTTTCACTGTAGGCGACGCGATCCTGGTTTGTTTCGCGAGTACCGATCCTTGATTCAAGAGTGATTGAATAGCGCATTATCCAAACCAACGTCTGGGAGGCTCGGCCTCCGCGGTGTTTCGCCCACTGGTAAGCGCATCCAGAAACGCGTCTGCGTTCGGTGGACGACGCTCGTGGTCGAGTTCAGATGCCCAATCGATTGCCTGCAACAGCTCTTTGCTGTACTTACGGGAGTGAGATTTGCACAGGGGCACCAAATTGTCACGCTGTAATCTTTCGGTGGAAGGTATGGGCGCTTTACCAGTTATGCAGAAGCGCATGGTCATGCTCAGTGAATAGATATCTGACCACGGCCCCATTATGCCGGATTCATACTGCTCGGGCGGAGCAAACCCGTGGGTCAGCGTCTGCACTCCCTTGTATCGCGTTCCTGGCTTGATCTGCTGCACCGCCCCGAAATCCAATAGCAGCGGCGTACCCGAGGCACGCAGCAGGATATTGGCCGGTTTAATGTCGAGGTGAAGAAAGTCATAGGTGTGCAGTTCTTTCAGCCCGCCCAGCACAGGTGGAAACACCGACAGCAGAAATTTTTCACTCAGTCTGCCTCTTGACCGCTTAATGAACCATCTAAGATCCCGGCCCTGCTCGAAATCCATGACCATAAACACCGTGTCATTTGCCCGGAAGAAATTCGATACGTTCACAATGTTGGGATGTTTCAGTTTAGATAGTGCCATGCCTTCGGCGAAAAAACGTTTTAATCCGGCTTGAAACGAAGATTTGCCATCTTCCGATACAGGATAAATACGCCCGCCTGGCATGCGTCTAACCAGCTCATGTGGGAAGTATTCCTTGATTACGACCTTTACTTTGGTCCTGATATGATAGGCTAGATAGACGAAACTGAAACCGCCTCCTCCTATCAGCCGCTCGATGCGATAGCCGTCAAGGATGTAGCCTCGGCTCAGGGCTTGTTCTCTATCGGGCATGATTGCTATGGGTCCTGGTTATACGTAAACAATTAGGTTCGCTAAGTAACAGTTTAATCAAAAAACAGTGTTTTGATATGGCTTGCAGCATGACCGCGTTTTCCCGATCATCGGATCAAACCCGATGGGGGGAGATTACGTGCGAACTTCGATCGGTTAATCACCGCTATTTAGAGATCAATCCGCGTCTTGCCGATGAGGTCAAAAGCCTTGAACCGCGTATAAGAGACATCATTTCTCAACATCTGAAGCGGGGACGCATTGATTGTACCATTCGTCTGCAGCAGGAAGACGTCTGGACCGAGGATATCGCGGTAAACGCTGCGCTTGTCAGTAAACTCGTACATATTTCGGAGCAGATAAGGTCACAATCTGTCGACCTGCAGCCCCTACGGGTAGTAGATGTGCTCAGATGGCCCGGAGTAGTTCAAGCTGAGCAGCTGGATGAAGATCAAATTGGTACGGCGGCCATGAACTGTTTAAAGAACAGTATTGGTCAGTTAATAGATATCCGCAAGCGTGAGGGCGACCGTTTGCTGCAATTTGTAAAACTCAGGCTGCAGCAGGCGCAAGAAATCGTAACCGGATTAAAGAAATCCGTCCCAGACTGGCAGCAGCTTTTTCGGCAACGCATTGAGAAGCGGTTGGCAGAGGCCCGGGCAGACCTGGATCCGACGCGGGTAGAGCAGGAGCTGTTTATTTACATTCAAAAAGCAGATGTATCTGAAGAGATAGAACGGCTGGAGGTGCACCTGGAAGAAGTATTTAATGTGCTCGCGCAAAACCAGCCTATCGGCAGGCGTTTGGACTTCCTAATGCAGGAACTGAATCGGGAGGCCAACACGCTGGGCTCCAAGTCTATAGACAGTCGGCTCACGCAGTCCTCCGTTGAGCTTAAAGTACTTATCGAACAGATGCGTGAACAGGTGCAGAATCTGGAATAAAGGCATCGCTTCCGTTCCTGCCTGCCACTCCAGCAGCTTCGCGCAGGCTCGGTATTACTCAGTGCTCCGACTATAAGCATGTCCATGTATGCTGTGTGCGCGCGAACATTTGATCTAGATCAACCCCAAAATTATGGAAACCTGGCATTGTCATCGGCATGACAGATGAAAGAATCATGCAACAATTGCACCCGGGAAGATTTTTTCGCAACTGGCGGGAGTGGAGCCGGCTGGATAGAGATTGCCCCTGGCGTAGAGCGCTTCCATCGCACAGCGCTACCGTTTGCACAGGACGTAGCTCTGCTTACAATGCTTACAAACCTTCCAAACCATTGCCATAGACAGATTGAGGAAGAACAGGCTCAGCCGAGTGCCTGCGGATAGACCGCGCCACTAAATCGGCATTAGGCTGGCGTCATCCTCGCCACGGCAGATGCGGAGCACACCAACTCCCTTGCTAGTGGGCGGGTACGGTTCGGTTTCTCGCCCACTCCCGCAAATAATCAATGCGTTCCCGCATTATCACGGAGAGTGGGCGGGTCTGCTGCAATTCCTGTAGCAGGACATCTTGGTTGACCTCAGCCTGCTGCGCGTGCGCTGAATAATGAGCTGCAACCACCGCCTGCTCGATCTCAGCTCCAGAAAAACCTGGGGTGTGTTGGGCAAGTTTGGACAGATTCAGACCTTTTATGTCGATTCCGCGTTTGCTGAGATGGATGTCAAAGATCAGTTTACGCGTTGCGGCATCGGGTAAATCGACGAAAAAAATTTCATCTAGTCTGCCCTTACGCACCAGTTCGGGAGGCAGCATCTCGATGTCGTTCGCCGTGGCCACGACGAAAACAGCGGCGGAGTTTTCCGCCATCCAGGTGAGCAATGTAGCAAGCACTCGCTGCGATGGCCCACTGTCATTGTCGCTGCCGCCTATTCCCTTTTCAATCTCATCGATCCACAGCACGCAGGGAGACATGATTTGAGCAGTTTTCAACGCCTGCCGCAGATTGCGCTCGGTCTCGCCGTAATATTTATTGAACAAGGTGCCAAAATCCAGACGCAGCAGCGGTACGCCCCACAGGCCGGCGACCGCCTTGGCAGCCAGACTTTTGCCACATCCCTGCACGCCGAGCAGCAGGATGCCTTTGGGCACATCAAGCGGGCTGTTGTCGTCAAGAAACGCTTCTTTCCTTCGCTTCAGCCACTGTTTCAGACGCTCAAGTCCACCTACGTTGGAAAATTTTTCCGTCTTGAATTCATAGTGAACCACCCCATCCCGATTAAGCAGCTCATATTTCGCCCGCATCATTCTGGATAGATCGTCCTCGCCAATTACGCCGTCATCAAAAATAGCTTTGTGCGCAAGGCGCCTGACTTCAGACGAGGTCAATCCTGTAAGGTTGGTAACCAGGTGCTCCAGCGCAGCAGGGGTCGCTTTAACCTTTTTTCCCGCGTTGTCCTGCGACCACTTACTTGCCACCTCACTAATAATTCGTCGCAGCGCTGATTTGTCTGGCAGGCTGAGGTCGAACTCAGCGGAAAAAACCTGCAATTCGGCGGGAACCTGAAAATCATGACTGATAAACACCAGCGTCTTATGCTGCTGCTCATATTGCATGGCTATATCCTTGATTAGACGCACGTTAACCGGCGTAGCCAGGTAGGGATGAAAATCCAGCAGCACATAAATACCAGGCTGCGACGATGACTTAACGTGTCCCAACACATCTTCTGGCTTACTGTTTATTCGTTGGGGGGTATATCCCGGCTCGAGTCGGAGCAGTCCTTCGGTAACGGTCCACTGAAAAATCGGCAGACCAATACGAGCTTGCAGAGATTTTATTAAATTGACCGCGCGCCGCTCTTCATGTGTTTTGATCGCAATAATGGGAATGTGCGAGCTTATGAGCAGCGCCAGGTCGTGTTTATCATTCATGCTTCAGACCAGCGGCGCTAAACCGTATCAGGGCAACGACGCTGAGTGAGGTCCAGATGCTAGGTGGAGCCTGCTTCATCCACCCTGCTTTCGCTTTCATGTTCCTTTTTGGCGAACGTCTCGCGCGGCCACCAGTTAACTTTGTTCAGCCCTATACAGCGGGCATTGCGGGACCTTCAGCTGCCAGGCAGTTTCGCCGTCCAGCAAGATCAATACCGGCGCCGGTGACGGCTTTTATCACGCGGTTGCGCCTGATTAAGTTTGAGTTTCCTTCCTTTGAAATTAGTTTCGTTTAATCCTTTAATAGCGGCGTCTGCCGCACTGTTATCGCTCATTTCGATGAAGCCGAAGCCTTTAGATTGTCCCGTATGCCTGTCTTTTATCAGTTGAATACTGTCTGCGGTGCCAAACGGAGTCATCAGTTCCTCAATTTCCTGTTCCGTTGTGCTGTAACTTAAATTACCGATATAAAGTTTCATTAGCTGATTCTCTAGTGTGAGCACTGATCATACCGCACAAGTCAAGCCAAAGCTTAGTGCGGGTGGCCAGGGATTGCGATTGGTATTGCGTATGATTGTACATACCATCGCCGCCAGCCGTTGTCCGAAGCGGCTGTGCTGGGCACGTATCGTCATGGTTGTGATGAACACCCCGCTGCTGCGGCACCCGCGACCATTACGCGTAATGCTATGAGCGACTTGTGTCCGGGGTGATATAATTCCCATCACGCACGGTTTACGTGTTTTGCTTAAGATATTATTTTTACGCCACTTCGGTCTTCCACGCCTAAAGGTATCGTCTTTGTCATGTCTCATGGGCAGCTTTTTATTATTTCTGCGCCTTCAGGCGCAGGTAAAACGACGCTGGCTAAGCGTTTGATAAGTGAAATGGACGGCACCGTGCTGGCTGTATCTCATACGACCCGACCGATTCGACAGGGTGAGGCGCACGGCGTGGACTATTTCTTTATCGATCGTGAGAAGTTTGAGAATATGGCGGCCGCCGGTGAGTTTGTCGAGTATGCGGAGGTATTTGGCAATCTGTACGGGACTTCATGGAGCGAACTGGATAAGCTGTTGACTGCAGGGAAAAATGTGCTGCTTGATATTGATTGGCAAGGGGCTCGAAAAGTCCGCCGACAAATGCCTGAAGTGCAGAGCATTTTCATTCTTCCACCTTCGCGCAAGGAGCTGGAAAGACGATTGCGCGAGCGGGCACAGGACTCCGATGCGGTTATCTTGAACCGGATGCGGGAAGCGGAGGATGAAATGAGTCACCGCGGCGAATACAATTATGTGGTAGTGAATGATAATCTCGATCTGGCGCTGACGGATCTGAAATCCATCCTCTCCGGACATATTGAAAACCTGAGACGGGCTACAATAAGTATATAGCTTTGAACATAACGTACGAATACATATAGGGGTACCAAATGGCAAGAATTACTGTAGAAGATTGTCTGCAAAACGTTGATAACCGTTTCCAACTGGTGTTGGTGGCAACCAAGCGGGCGCGTCAACTTTTTGATGGAGCAGAGCCTTTGGTGCAGGTTGATAACGACAAGAATACCGTGGTGGCGCTGCGTGAGATCGCTGAGGGTTTGATTGATAAGTCGATTCTCGAGGAGCAGCCCCAGCTTGAACTAGATGAACTCGAATCCCTGACCGGGGATGCGGAGGAGGCCGAGGGGGATGCAGATACCAGCCCTTCGGAGGAAACGACCGCGTAGCCTGGCTCAGCGGCTATCGCCTACCGCTCCAGCCAAGCCAGCGCATGCGCTGTGTGATGTACTAAAACAGTACCTCGACGACGATGCTGTTGGCGAGGTGTACAAGGCGTACCTATTTGGCGCGCAGGCCCACGCTGGACAGCATCGCCGCAGCGGCGAGCCGTATATCCACCACCCGGTCGCGGTCGCTGAAATTCTCACCGATTTAAAACTGGATAGCCGCAGTATAATTGCAGCTATCCTGCACGATGTTATCGAAGATACTCCTACAGCAAAAGATGAAATAGAGAAAGAATTCGGCCATGAGGTCGCCCTGCTGGTTGATGGTGTCAGCAAGATCGGCCAGATAGAGTTTGAGAGCAAGGAGCATGCGGAAGCGGAAAACTTCCGCAAAATGCTAATGGCTATGTCTAAGGACATACGGGTCATTCTGATTAAGTTGGCGGACCGCTTGCATAACATGCGCACGCTGGATGCACTGCCCTTATCCAAACGTCGCAGAGTGGCCCGGCAAACCATGGATATCTATGCCCCCATTGCCAACCGCCTGGGTTTGTACCAGTGGAGCAGAGAGTTGCAAGATTTAAGCTTTAAGAATCTCTATCCAAACCGCTACCGGGCCATTGAGGCCG
This sequence comes from Gammaproteobacteria bacterium, assembly GCA_024638505.1. Classification (GTDB taxonomy): domain Bacteria; phylum Pseudomonadota; class Gammaproteobacteria; order Arenicellales; family JAANXG01; genus JAHEKE01. The sequence continues at coordinate 141,287 of JAHEKE010000002.1, forward strand.
GCATCAAAAAAAGGCAGGGCAATAGAAAGTCGGTGGTGAAGAAACTGCAGTCAGCTATTGAGGCTGAACTGCGCAGTTCCGGCGTGGAGGCGGAGGTTTTAGGCCGAAAAAAGAACGTTTACAGCATCTATAAAAAGATGGTGCAAAAACGGAAATCGTTTGAGGAACTGCAGGATATCTATGGGTTTCGCATTATCGTTGGCACCATGGACGACTGTTATCGGGTCCTGGGCGTGATTCACAACTTGTACAAGCCCATACCCGGGCGTTTTCGCGATTACATCGCCATTCCCAAAGCCAATGGATATCAATCCCTTCATACCGTGGTGTTTGGTGCTTTTGGTGAGTCACTCGAAGTCCAGATTCGCACTTTAGATATGAACCGAATCGCCGAAGCGGGTATTGCGGCGCACTGGATTTATAAATCAGAAACCATGAGCGGCGTGAAGGCTCAGGAGCTGGCACGACAGTGGCTGCTCGACCTACTGGACACGCAAAAGCAAAGCGGAAACCCCAGCGAGTTTCTTGAGCACTTAAAGATTGATCTGTTTCCGGACGAGGTTTACGTTTTTACTCATCACGGTGATATTAAGAAGCTGCCGCGGGGCGCTACCGCCCTCGATTTCGCCTACGCGGTGCATACCGACATAGGCAATCAGTGCGCCGGGGTGAGGGTAAACAGAGAGCTTGTTTCTTTGCCTACGGTGCTTAACAACGGCGATCACGTCGAAGTTATCACCTCACATTCCTCTAGACCGACGGCGTCATGGTTAAATTATGCTGTCACTGGTAAGGCAAGGGCATCAATAAGGCACTACTTAAAAAAGCAGCAGGGTCATGAAGCGGTTAAGTTGGGTAAGCGTCTGTTGGGTCATGCCATTAAAAGCAGCCCTTTTCGTCGTATCCGTCTGACCAATCAGATAAAAAAAGACGTGCTCAACGATCTCGGCTTGGACAGCTGGGATAAATTGCTGGAAGACCTGGGCTCTGGAAAACGTTTACCGGCCATGGTGGCGAATCAGGTTGCAGCAAAAAGAAAGAAAAAAAAGGATGACGACGTATCAAGCGCCAGCGCGACGCCGTTCGCCATCGATGGTGCAGAGGGCATGCTCCTTACGTTTGCCCGCTGCTGCAGTCCTATACCGGGGGATAACATAGTAGGGTTTCTAAGCGCTGGACGAGGTATTGTCGTACACACGTTTGACTGTAGAAACATCGCTGAATATCGAAAGCATCCAGACAAATGGGTTCATGTGAATTGGGCTGACCGGGTGCAGCGTAATTTCCCGGTGAATGTCCGCGTTGATACGGAAAACAAGCGGGGCGTATTGGCCAATATCGCCACTGCCATCGCTGAGCAGGGTTCAAACATCAACTACGTCAACGTCGAAGAGCGAGATGGCCAAATTTCGACCATACGATTCACCATCGAGGTCAAAGACCGGATTAATTTAGCCCATATCATTAAGAACATCCGCAATATACCCAATGTATTTCGTGTGGCCCGAGCGAAAGGCTGACTAACACTTTAAGCTGAGAAACGTCGGTGCAGGATCAATATCCGTACCAATACAACCCCAAAGCCTAGGAGTGATCATGACGGAAAAGACCATCGTTGTTACAGCTAATGCACCTGCCGCTATCGGTACATACTCGCAGGCGGTTAGGAGCGGCAGCACCGTTTACGTCTCCGGACAAATCCCACTGCATCCCGAGTCTATGGCTCTGGTAGGGGATGCTTTTTCTGATCAGTGCGAAAGAGTATTCAGCAACCTGCAGGCGGTTGCCGAGGCGGCGGGCGGTTCACTGACAGATGTCGTAAAGATGACCATTTATCTCACCGATCTTGGCAATTTTGCAGCGGTAAACGAGATCATGGCGCGTTTCTTCAGCGAACCCTATCCCGCCAGGGCGGCGGTTGAGGTTTCCGCCCTGCCTAAAGGTGCTCAAATCGAAGTGGACGCCATTATGACCCTTGACGGGTGAGCAGAACGTTTAACTTATCCGGGAATGACTAGCACGGAGCGCAGCGCGCCAATACCGCAGGAGACCGGCGATGCGCCGCTAACGTCGGTCAAAGGGGTTGGGCCCCAGCTGGCTTCCAAGTTGCATCGACTCGGAATATGCAGCGCGCAGGACCTGCTGCTGCACCTTCCATTCCGCTATGAAGACCGCACCAGGCGTATCGCCATCGGAGCGGCAAAGCCAGGCCAGCGCTGTCTGATCATAGGCAAAATTGAGCACACCGGCGTGACTTTTGGGCGGCGCCGTAGTTTAGTAAGCCGCATCAGCGACGGCACGGGCTGGATAAATTTGCGCCTGTTCTATTTCACCAAGTCCCAGCAGAACAATCTCAAACGAGGTTACTGGCTATCGTGTTTTGGAGAGATCAGACAAAATCGCAGCGCCATGGAAATGGTTCATCCGGAATACAGGGTGTCGGCTGAACAGCCTCGGCCTGATGACCAGGCCACACTGACGCCGGTGTACTCTACGACCGAGGGGGTCTCGCAGCCTGTGTTAAGGCGTATTGTTAGCAATGGCCTGCAAAGCCACATTGGTCTGCTGCAAGACCTGATTCCGCCGGAGGTGCTGAAAGCAAGGGAATTGCCGCAACTGCGAAAGGCGGTGGTTGACCTGCATAAACCGGGCAAAGATACGGATCTGACCGCCCTGACTAGGGGTGAGTCCGCCGCCCAGCGCAGGCTGTCGATAGAGGAATTGCTGGCACACCATCTGAGTTTTCGGCAGCTGCGTGCTCAACGTAAAACACTCGCCGCGCCGCCCTTGCGTACCGGCAGTGAGGAGGTAGCGAAACTGTGCAGCGGTCTGGGTTTTGAACCAACTGCGGCACAGAAGCGCGTCACGGCTGAGGTTCTGCGCGATCTGGCCCGCCCGACACCAATGCTCAGGCTGGTCCAGGGTGACGTCGGGTCCGGTAAGACAGTGGTTGCCGCTGCCGCCATTGCCTGCACCGCAGGTAGCGGTTTTCAGAGTGCAGTATTGGCGCCGACCGAACTGCTGGCGGAGCAGCACTATCGAACCCTCGCCAGCTGGTTTACGCCACTGGGTTTGGATACTGTGTGCCTGTCCAGCCGCATGGGCGCGCGGGAGCGTCGTTCCATTTTGTCCCGTCTGGCGCAGGGGGAAGTGGTAATCGCCGTGGGTACCCACGCCTTGTTTCAAGAACAAGTGGTATTCAAGCGATTGGCGTTGGTGGTAGTTGATGAGCAGCATCGATTCGGTGTGGATCAGCGCATGGCGATGCGCGATAAGGGAGGGGCAAAGGGAGTGATCCCGCATCAGCTGATCATGACGGCAACGCCTATTCCCAGAACCCTGGCGATGACGCTTTATACCGACCTTGACATATCCAGTGTGGACGAGCTGCCTCCCGGGCGGTCGCCGGTGGAAACGGTGGTCGTACCGGAGGAGAGACGGGGAGAAGTGATCCAGCGTATTCGTCATGCCTGCAGCCGGGGCCGCCAGGTTTACTGGGTTTGCCCGCTAATTGAAGAATCCGAAGCGCTGTCTGTACAAAACGTATCCAGCACGGAAAAGGTGCTGCAGCAGGCACTGCCCTCCGTTCGCATCGGCCTGGTCCACGGGCGCATGAAATCGAGGGAAAAGGACGGTGTGATGACGGCGTTTCGCGATGGCGCGCTCGATATTTTGGTTGCCACAACGGTGATAGAGGTAGGGGTCGACGTGCCCAACGCCAGTTTGATGGTGGTGGAGAATGCCGAGCGCTTGGGACTGGCGCAGCTGCATCAGTTACGCGGGCGCGTTGGCCGGGGACGGGAACAGTCAGCCTGCGTTCTGCTCTATAAATCCCCTTTAAGCGAGCACGCGCGCATCCGACTGGCAGCATTGCGCGAGACGACAGATGGCTTTGAGATTGCGCGACGGGATCTTGACCTGCGCGGCCCGGGTGAAGTCCTGGGCACGCGGCAGACCGGGGCGCATAAGATGCGCGTGGCTGACCTTATTCGTGATCGGGAGTTACTGCCAGTGGTTTTTGATATCGGTGCGGAAATGACGCGCAGATATCCGCAGCACGTGCCTAAACTGATCGAGCGATGGGTCAGCCGGGGTGAGCAGTATGGCCAGGTTTGACCGGCTGCAACGTTTGCCGCAAAGTCTGCGGCCGGCGGCGGTCCAGGCTTGCCGCATGCGCAATGTATAACGACGCTTGCCCGGCCTTTGCTTGGAACTGTTGGTAAATGCCGCCCAGCTTGCTCCTCGTCGATAGAATAGAGCAGTACGCGCGCCTGATGCGCGTAGATCGTCCCATCGGCACATTTCTACTGCTTTGGCCGACGCTTTGGGCGCTGTGGATAGCTTCCTCGGGCTCCCCGCATCCGCGCATACTGCTGGTGTTCATCCTCGGCGTGTTCTTGATGCGATCGGCAGGCTGCGTGATCAATGATTTTGCTGATCGAAACATGGACCCCTACGTCAAGCGCACCAGAGACCGGCCGCTGGCCGCCGGACGGGTAACGGCCAGGGAGGCGCTGATCCTGTTTTTTCTGCTAGGTGGCCTGGCTTTCGCGCTGGTGCTGACGCTGAATTTGTTAACCGTATACTTATCCCTGATCGGGGTGCTGTGGACCGTCATCTATCCCTTTATGAAGCGCTTCGTTCATTTCCCCCAGCTGTTTCTGGGCTTCGCTTTCTCCTGGGGCATCCCGATGGCGTTCGCTGCGCAGACCGGAGGTGTGCCCCAGCTGACCTGGTTCGTCTTGGCAGCCAACCTGTTCTGGGTTTTGGTCTACGACACCATGTACGCTATGGCCGATCGCAAAGATGATCTGGCCGTGGGCGCTAAGTCCACGGCGATTTTGTTCGGCAGGTATGATCGGTTGATTGTTGCCTTATGTCAGCTTATCACCCTGCTTTTACTGGTTATCGTGGGTTGGTTGCAGAACTTGAATATATACTATTATGGGGCGCTGGTTGTTGCTGCGGCCCTGTTTTATTACCAACAATGGCTCATTCGGCAGAGAGATGAAGCCAGGTGTTTCCAGGCATTCCTAAATAATGCGTGGGTTGGGGCGGCGATATTCTTGGGGCTGGTGTTGAATTATCTTTAAGGTTTTGCATAAGACGGCGCAGTGCATCGGGAATGGCACAGCGCCTCGATTACGCGTATCCTTCAAGAAAATAAATAACTAGAGGAGGCAAAAAGATGCGATCGATACTGGTCGTGAATCCCAAAGGAGGTTGCGGTAAGACAACCATCTCCACCAATCTAGCCAGCTATTACGCGGTATGGGGCGTGAAGACCGTGCTCGTCGACTTCGACCCCCAGCAGTCGTGCATACAGTGGCTGAAGGTGCGTAACCAGGCGGGTAAGTACGAGAAAATACACGGCGTTTCGGGCCTCACCGGTAAGCTGCAGGTGCCCGAAGGCGTGCAGCGAATCGTTTATGATGCGCCGGCGCGCAGCGTAACAGACAAGGTGGTTGAGCTCATGCTGCGCTCTGAGGCCGTGGTCATTCCCGTTCTGCCATCTCCCATCGACATGCGCGCTGCCAGGGAATTTGTCGACCAGCTGATCCGCAAGGGCCGCTTGCGCCAGAATCCAAGACTGGTTGGGCTGGTTGCCAACCGGGTAAGGGAGCACACCAATATATATGGCCACTTGGAAAACTTTCTCATTGATGCTGAGCTTCCATTTGTCACTACCCTGCGCGATACGCAGAACTACGTGCGTGCCGCAGAACGCGGTGTGGGTATTTTTGAGATGGGCCCGGCGGCGGTTGATAAAGACCTTGATCAGTGGCGGCCTCTGATTAATTGGATTGAAGGCAAGCGGGTTAAAACTCGCTAGTCTGCATTGTGCACTAAGGTGCCGAGATGGGGCTATATCCTGTTGATCTTGCGTAAGAAACCACCGGTTTGATGGAGGCGAAGCCGAGCTGCTCGATGTTATCCAACCTGGGCAGGACGGCCTGATACTGAGAGAAGGTGCTCATCAGGCCACTTTCCTGCCGGAAGTTTGGGACAATATACCCGATCCCGGGCAATTTTTAGAGCAACTCAAACTCAAGGCGGGCCTGGACAGGGAATCTAGTCCGACACCATGACCGTCGAACGCTACACTACGGAATTATGGTAGTAAGCATACTGCGCCCGCGGTGCACTCAGTTATCCATCCAGGCGGCAAAGCGCACAGCCACCCTAGCACCGTTGTCAGCCCACCAGTACGGGTCAGCAATTACGCTGCGCGACATTACTTCTTTGCGATTCGGTATATGCGGCATAATGTTCTGGCCATCGTAAAAGAACGGCTCGTTGGCAGCGATTATGTCCAAACCGGATTTGCGCATTGGGCCATAGTTAATCCACTTAGCCTGACTGGCCTGTTGTTCGGGCGCAGAGGCGAAGATCATGAAATTCAGGGCTTCGTCATAGTTTTTCGTCCCCTTGACCATAACAAGGTACTCCTGCTCCAGAACCTGGCCGTCCCAAACGATCTCGAAATGCTGATTCTCGACCAGGATTGCGGTACCAACGCGGCCATTGTAAGCTATCGCCATAACCACCTCACCGCTCTTTACGAGTTCCAAGGGCTTAGCACCATCGGACCAGAGCACAACGTTTTCCTTAATGGTATCCAGCTTAGCGAAGGCACGATCCATGCCTTCGTTGGTGCTCATCACATCATAGACTTTGCGCGGCTCGACGCCATCCGCCACTAGCGCCATTTCGATGTTGGCATTGGCCCATTCATGGATTCCACGCTTGCCGGGAAACTTCCTTACGTCGTAAAAATCGGCCATGCTACTGGGACTGGCCCCTTCGGGAAACCTGGTCTTGTCGTAGAAAATGACGTAGCTCCAGAAAATTTGCGGCGCGGCGCAGTTCGAGACGGGTGGGACTATCATGTCCTTGACCATCGACGTGCCATCCGGTGCGGGAACGAACTTTTCGAAAGGCAGCTCTTCGAACAAGCCCTCGTCGCAACCAACAATGGCATTGGCAGACAGCACGTCCATGATATCCCAAGTCAACTTACCGGCATCCAATTGGGCCCTGAGCTCATCCAATGAGCCATTGTAGTTCTCCCAGATGATTTTATTGCCTGTTTTTTTCTCCCAGGGCTTGCCATAAGCCTTCTGCTGGCTTTTGGTATACACACCGCCCCACGAGGTAACCGTAACGTCCCCTTGGGCGGTCGAACACCCCAGAACCGCAGCGAAGCCAATGGCCGCTGCTCTGTAACTCAGGACCGTTGATAGTCCCCTAAAATATTTTGTTGGCATGTGTACGGCTTCTTCCCTGGCAGGGTCACTTTTAGCAGGTCAATGGTCTTGGACTCATTGCCGCTCCCACCCTTGGACCGTTAACAGTCGTGATTTACGCGCTTCTCCGCATGGGATGGTAAATATCATTTGAGCCGGATGTCAACGGACGAGGAACTATTTACACCTGCGCTGCACTGAGGGGTCGTGCCGATGGGGCTCATTGTGCCATTAGTATTGCTCTGTGGTCGACTAAATTATGGCAATCTGCAAAGAAGCGCCCGTTGACCTCGCGTAACCTTATATGTCACGATGACAGGCTAAAAATTATGAGTACAAGCATCTAAGCCATTGGAGGATATGTAGTGAATCGGAGGCCACGGAGATATCTGCAGAGCGATGAGGGCGCCGCTCGGGCGATGAATTCAGTTTCCCATTCATCAAAGTGCGGGCACCCGGACTCTCAGCGGAGCAGTCGGTTGCGATATCTGACCGCTAAAACGCCGCCCCTTAGTTGCATTGCCTATTCAATTCTCCAATGATTCATGCACGCTATCAATAAAGCACTATGACTGACGCCAATAACGCCGTAGTTCGTTTCGTCGACGTCCAGAAAAGTTACGACGGCGAGTCCCTGGTAGTCAAGAAATTCAACCTTGATATGCAAAAAGGAGAATTTCTGACCATGCTTGGGCCTTCCGGGTCCGGCAAGACCACCTGTCTCATGATGCTGGCTGGCTTCGAGCCGGCCACCCACGGTGAGATCTACCTGAACGATAAACCCATTAATAATGTGCCACCGCATAAGCGCGGAATTGGCATGGTATTTCAAAATTACGCCCTGTTCCCCCATATGACGGTGGCGGAGAATCTGGCGTTTCCGTTGCAAGTGCGTAAAAAGAGTAAATCGGAGGTCGAGGAACGGGTAAAGGGCGCCTTGGACATGGTGCAACTGGGTGAGTTTGGCAGCCGGCGCCCGGCGCAACTGTCGGGTGGCCAGCAGCAGCGCGTCGCGGTGGCGCGGGCGCTGGTGTTCGATCCGGACGTAGTGCTGATGGATGAACCGCTGGGCGCGCTGGACAAGAACCTGCGTGAACAGATGCAGTACGAAATCAAACACATCCACGAAAACCTGGGTGTTACGGTGCTGTACGTGACCCACGATCAAAGTGAAGCCCTGACCATGTCCAATCGGATCGCGGTGTTCGATGACGGCGTGGTGCAGCAGTTGGCGGCGCCGGCGGTGCTGTACGAAGAGCCGGAAAACGCCTTTGTCGCCAACTTTATCGGTGAAAATAATGTGATTGGCGGAAAAATAACCCGCATCGATGGTCAATCCTGCCAGGTGGACGTTGGGGAGAGCAGGGAAGTGCAGGCGTTGGCGGTGAATATCGGCGCAGTGGGCGAAGCCACTACGTTGTCGTTGCGGCCGGAGCGGGTCACTCTGAACCCCGGTGACGATTGCCCTAATATTTTTGAGGGCAAGGTGGAAGAACTGATTTATTTGGGTGATCACATCCGCACCCGCATGAAAGTGTGTGGGCACGATGCGTTCATCGTCAAGATCCCCAACTCATCCACCCACGCGCAGCTCCGTGAGGGCGCGACGGTAAAGGTGGGTTGGACAATGGAGGATTGTCGGGCGCTGGATGCTCTGCATTGAGTATATGCCCGATTATACCAGCCGCTCGTGAATGCGGACTTAAACCAATATTCAGCCCCAAACTGAAGATTAAACCGAGTATCAAACTAAAGATGGAGGATGTCTGATGAATAAGTTGTTTACGCAAACCCTGCTGGCCATGGCGGTCGCTACCGCTGCGGTCGGTACCGCCGCGGCCAAGGACCTGGTGTTCGTGTCCTGGGGCGGCGCCTATACCGCCAGTCAGCAAAAGGCCTACCATGAGCCGTGGATGGCGATGAACCCCGATATCAAGATCGTCAACGACGATTCGGGCGGTGGCGCGTTAGCCAAGCTGCGCGCCATGCAGGAAGCCGGTAACCTCACCTGGGACCTGATCGATATGACCGCCTCTGACGCCATAATTGCCTGTGACGAAGGTCTGGCCATGGAAATCGATCACGATACCATGCTCGCCCCCGCGCCGGACGGCACCCCGGCCAGCAAGGACTTCGGTGATATGATCGTCTCGCCCTGTTATATCCCGCAAATCGTCTACTCCACCACCTTCGGCTACCGCACCGACCTGGTCGGCGACACCCCGCCCACCTCCATCAACGACGTGTTCGATCTGGAAAAATACCCGGGCAAACGTTCGCTGGAGAAAAGGCCGATCAACAACTTCGAGTGGGCCTTGCTGGCCGATGGCGTCGCCCCCGACCAGATCTACGAGGTCTTGGGCACCGACGAGGGCGTGGAGCGGGCGCTGGCCAAACTGGATACCATCAAGGATCAGGTAGTGTGGTGGGAGAAGGGTGCGCAGACCCCGCAGCTCCTGGCCGACGGTGAAGTGGTGATGGGCTCGACCTATAATGGGCGCCTGTTCTCGGTGATCGAAGAGGAGAAGCAGCCGATCGCCATGCTGTGGGACTGGCAGGTGTTCGACCTGGACGGCTGGGTCGTCCCCGTGGGTGGCAAGAACGAGGCGGACGTGCTGGAATACCTCAGGTTCGCCACCGACACCCAACGCCTCGCTGATCAGGCCAAGTTCATTTCCTACGGTCCGGCACGCGCCTCGTCCGCGCCCATGGTGGGCAAGCACGCCGTCCTGGGCATCGATATGGGCCCGCACATGCCCACGGCCCCGGACAACGCCAAGAACACTCTGCTCTACAACTATGAGTTCTGGGCGGACAACCTCGACGATATGAACGAGAAGTTCCAGGCCTGGCTGGCGCAATAACGGTTGGCTTTTAATTCATAGATGTAGATCGCGGCCGACCAACGCGGCCGGCCGCGATTTCCCGAAGCGAAAAAGATGAGCACAACCGTAGAATCGATAGCTGCTGAACAGATGGTGACGGCGGACGGCATACCGTTGAAGGTGAGCCTGGCCCGCGCCAGGCGCCGGGCGCGAAACCGTGCTCTTTTACTGGTGGCGCCGCTGTTCTTGTTCATTTTTGTCACCTTCTTCATCCCCATATTCTCTATGCTGTTTCGCAGCGTCGAGAACGAACTTGTGGGCGAGACCCTGCACCGGACAGTCCCGCTGCTGCAGAATTGGGACGAATCGGGCGACGCCATCCCCGGTGAAGAGGTGTTCGCGGCGTTGGTGCAGGATTTCGCCGAGGCGCAGGAGACCAAGACCGCGGGCAGGCCGGGCCGGCGGCTCAACTACGAGAAACCGGGGTTTTCCAGCCTGTTTCGCAAAACGGCACGCAAGGCAGAAAAGCTGGAGCCGCCCTACAAGGAAGCAATGATAAAGATCTCCAAAGACTGGGGCGATATCGAGTACTGGCGCGTGCTCAAACGGGAAAGCGGCAAGTACACCAAGGCCTACTACCTGTCGGCGCTCGATTTCTCTTACGACCCGGAAGGTAACATCGTCAAAAACCCCGGCGAGGAAAGCATCTACATCAAGCTGTTCTGGCGCACGCTGTGGATGAGTATGTTGATCACCGTGCTGTGCCTGGTCCTTGCTTACCCGATTTCTTATCTGCTGTCGACGCTGCCGGCGCGTAGCAGCAATCTGTTGTTGATCCTGGTTTTGTTGCCGTTCTGGACGTCGTTGCTGGTTCGTACTTCGGCCTGGATCGCGATCCTGCAGCAGGAGGGGGTGATCAACGATTTTCTGGTCTTCCTTGGGTTTCTGACCGACGATGGTCGTCTGGCCATGATCCACAACCAGGTCGGCACCATCGTCGCCATGGTGCATGTGTTGCTGCCATTCATGGTGTTGCCGCTGTACAGCGTGATGAAAACCATACCCCCCAGCTATCTGCGCGCCGCCCGTTCGCTGGGGGCGAATCCGTTTACCGCTTTCGTGCGCGTATATATGCCCAATACCGTCGCCGGTATCGGCGCCGGCGGAATTCTGGTATTCATAATCGCCATCGGCTATTACATTACCCCGGCGCTGGTGGGAGGGCAGAGCGGCACCCTGATCAGCAACTTAATCGCCTACCACCTCGAAGCTTCCCTTAACTGGGGACTGGCCGCGGCGCTCGGCGCCATACTTCTTGGTGGTGTTTTGGTGCTTTACCTGCTGTACGACAAGGTTGTCGGTATCGACAACATGAAACTGGGTTGATTGAACATGGCCCTGCCCGCACACGCCGGAAAGATCGAGACCATCTGGTATTACACCTTCAGGGTGTTGTGCGGGATTATTTTCTTCTTTTTGATTGCGCCGATCGTGATCATCATACCACTGTCGTTCAACTCGGTGCCGTTCTTCACCTTCACCAGTGAAATGCTGTCGCTAGACCCGGCGGGTTACTCGCTGAAGTGGTATCAGGACTTCTTTACCGATTTGAACTGGCAGGGCGCGGTGCAGAACAGTTTCATCATCGCCATCTTCTCAACGCTCATATCGACCACCCTGGGCACCATTGCGGCATTGGGACTGAGCCGGTCCGAGATGCCGGCGAAGACAGTGGTCATGGGAATACTGATTTCACCGATGATCGTGCCGCTCATTATTTCCGCTGCCGGGATGTTCTTCTTTTATACCAACATCGGGTTGGCGTCGACGCACTTGGGAGTAATCCTGGCCCACGCCGCGTTGGCTACACCGTTCGTGGTCATTGTCGTCACCGCTACTCTGGTCGGCTTCGATCAGAGTCTGATCCGCGCCGCAGCCACTCTGGGCGCGTCGCCAGTTGTCACCTTCTTCAAGGTTACTGTGCCACTGATCCTGCCCGGCGTCATATCCGGCGCCTTATTTGCTTTTGTCACCTCGTTCGACGAGGTGGTGGTGGTCAAGTTCGTCGGCAGTTACGAGCAACGGACCATACCGTGGGCGATGTTTTCCGGCATACGTGAGCAGATCAGCCCTACTATCCTGGCGGTGGCGACAATGTTAATCATCTTGTCCGCCTCCCTGCTGGCAACCCTGGAATTGCTGCGCCGGCGCAACGAACGGTTGCGCGGCATGAGCCCGGGCTGACCCCGTTTTACTTCAAGATTTCCCTGGCATCCACAACAGCATGGATGACGCCAGCATCGATCAACGTCTGCGTGCTTGGAAACCACATCCGGTCGTAAGGGGCCTCGAATGCCTTCTTTAAAAACGTAGAATCTATGTTCTTTGCCTGGTATAGGGCCAGATCTTTCTTTTGCTCGATCTCCAGATCGTGAAACTTGTAGAACTGAAGAATTTTTTCCGAATCCAGGCGGTATTGATGGAATCCCAGTTTTGCCTTGGTACTCAGGAATCGGTTAATGCCGCCGATAAAAGCCGTGGAGCAAGCTGAACTGCAGCCACTGAAACTATAAGTGTCAAGTCCACGCTCATCGAACAACATCGCCAGGCCCCGACCTTCGTATATCTGACCGCCGTCGCTATCCAGTATGATGGCTTTTACCTGGGGATGTTGGTCCAACATTTTTTTTACCGCCCCAGTAATGCCGACATCCAATGGCCCTTGCAAGTGCAATATACTGCCCTGACTGGCGAGGCTCAGTGAGTAATCGGTTCTTCCCCGGCTGGCCTCGAACTCTATTTTTTCCTTGTAAATCACCAACGATTGGGCTGTGCCTATAATGTCGGCGACGGTCAAAGCCAGACTGGTAACAATCGTCGCCTGCACGCCGTATTTTATGATCGCGCGCTGGTAGGCCAGGTAGTGCTTGTCCGCGGATCGCAACAGACCGACAATTTGCCAGGGATAAATAATCAGCCGTGAAACGACCAGGTAAGCGGCCGTGAGTCCGATGAAGACCAGCGGGCGGTCAACAAAAGGGTGCAGTAACAGAGGCTCCAGATAGTGGTACGTTGCCGTCAGCAGCACGAAAAACAGCCAGAAAGCGACGTTTAACGGATATTCACCTTTCCAGTATTTACCAATGAATCCCATGCGAGGCCTTGCGGCTTGGGCCAGCGGCTCCCAACTAACGTGTCTTGACTTTTTTCCCCTCGATCCGGTTGATCAGAGGGCGCCACTGTTCGAGGTCCTCGGCAACCGCCACCGGACCCATTTCGAAGAACCCCACCCCGCGTTCCGCTGCACGAACGTAGTTTAGAGAATCCCGCAACTGGGTCACAAACGGGAGTTCGATATCAACGAGGAATTTTTCGAAGTTGCTGGAGATATCGGTGTGTTTTCTGACTCGGTTGACCACCAGGCCAACCGGGCGTCGCTGTTGGCACGGCCGTCCTTTGCGAATGAACTCATCGAGAAACTTTCCCGCTGCGTGCATATCGATGGGCGATGGCAGCACCGGGGTGATCACTGCGTCTGACTGTTGCATGAGATCTACAACTTTTCCGGTAATACTGCACCCCCCCATACTGCATAATAGCCGGCCAGATTGGTGGAGATGGTTGTCTCGCCGCACCCTCCTTTAGGATTGACGGCCAGTATCGATCGCATGTTTTTGACCCCTTCGCTTTTACGTTTTATTCAAGGATACGCGTATTCGGGATCTTACGCCATGTTCAAGATGCTACCGATCAAGGCTGGCCAGCTAGTGCCGCCAAGCGCTGATGATTTCAGACTCACGGCGCCCTGCCCGACGCTCACATCCGCCAGGTGCACGGCCGCATGAAGTCCATCGATAAAGACAAGATCATGCTGGCGTCCACTGGTGCAGGCATGACGAATGCGCTGGATCACCTCATCACGCCTCTGTTCCGGAACTACCACTGTGTTCACCGGCTTGCGTCCAGAGGGCAGTTCAGATGCTGGATACGTCCAACTCGGTATAGAATGTTATGGCCAGTGTGCCCATCTCCCGAGATTTGCTGATGTCTCAATTCTGGCAGAACTTACAGGCAAGATTGCAGCCTGCCGTATCGTAGGAAAGCACCGAGGACCCACGCAAAAAATGATTGAGCGGCTTCTTCTCGATGGGGGCCACGCAAAAACCGCTGGACCGGCCATAGGTAATTAAGGATGCTGGTGCTCTAGACCCACGCTTGCTCGAGTGGTTTTCGCTGATGGTGCCCCAGATTTTCAGTCAGTATCGAACTTTGCTGGTATACAGGAATGAGTAAGTTTTTTGTTGATTTCAAATCTTCCCATAAGCAATAGATAGAGCCGCGGTAGGAGGTTTTGAATTGCATTGATCAGCCGTGCCACTTCTTCGTATGACTCGGGTAGACTCCAGATATCGGCTGGAAGGTGACATCGGAACCTTAAGTATTTGAATAGGCCTAACATCTGCAACATTGAGTGATGAAGATAAATAAGACGCGATGTCGGTTGGGAGTGATTGGTTGCATGTTGGTCATGACTGGCCTAGTTATGCCAGTACAAGCGGAATTACCAGATAGCGGTACTTTGCGCTTGTGGATCGAAGACATGAAGACCTCTGCACGAGGTCCTTTCCGGCGCATTCGGTGGTTCTGTAAGGATGGTAGCGTACTGCCTCCCACACCGTATGCCTGTGCCGACCACGGCGGTGGTGCGCAACACGGTGAGTGGACAGATCGCGTTAAGCAGCTGCGCGCGGCCGGCTATGCGGTCGCCAATATTTATGCCGATCTGGATGTCGGCGCATTCACAGCTGAGGCGAATCACCCCGACATGCTCAATCAAATGGCTATTGAGCAGTTCCTCATTGCCGCTGATAATGGATGGATTTATCGCAAAGCGCGCTACTACCGCGGCGCCCTGCAAGAAGAGGATGAGCGTAAGGGGACTGGCCTACTGTTGCTCGAGCTGGCACAAGATCCGTCATGGCTGAAGCGCCGTTATCTGGCTTTTCGCACTGCCGCAGGGTATCTGGGCAGGAGCGGGGATACGAAATCAATCGTTGAGGTTCGCCAGCTGGCGGGATCGCTGGCGGATCAAGACGCGGGCTTCACACTTTTGCGTAACAAGATTCACGTCAGGCCAGATTACAGTGACGCCGCAGCGGTGCGAGAATATATGCTGCAGCGACAGGATTCGAGCCTGTATGCGGAGTACCAGCGTCTTGCCGAGCTTATCGAGGCGGCGTATGCGGGGCCCTCGGCGGCACAGCTACTGAATAGCTTAGCGCAGAGGTCGGAGGCGAGTGTAAACCTGGTCGCCTTATCTCGCCGCGGCGCTGAGGCGCTCACCGTCGGCTCCACCGCGGAACAGCGCTTTGTCGTGACCGCTGAGCTGCTGTCCGAGCTCAGGTCCGCGGCGGCGGGGGAAACGGGCGCCGGACTGCGCCTCGCGATTGTCGCCGCCAGCCATGCCTTGGAGAACGATCACTTTGTAGCGGCGACGGAACTGCGTAGTATCGCTGCCGGCGTCACCCGGGCCCAGCAGCTTGACTGGTTAGGCGCGAGTATCAAGGCAACTTATGGGGTGGGTTTCATCAGCTCCAGGCAGCGAGATGAATTGAGCGCCGCTCTCAGTCAACTGCGCGGTAAAGTTAGCGTCGACCTCGAATCGTACAAGCGCATCCTGCAATATCTTGCGCTGCTGCCTGCTTGGAGCAGCCGCTGGCAGCGATTTCATTTCCAGTCGTCGCTTGACAAGTTCATCAGCATTGAACCGCTTGCCGTCGTGTTCTCACAAGACCAGCTGCGCGCCAGCCCGCTGTTTTTTTTCAGTCAAGTTCTCGATGACTTGCTGCAAGACGCTAATACGCTGGCGGGTGTGCACCATGAATTATTAGGCGAGAACATTGGCGTCGGTATGCGCAGCCTAAATCCAGGTCTGGCCAGAGGTCGACTGTATTCCTCGGCGCCAAAAAGCGGAGAACCTTTTAACCCCGACGGCATCTACCTGCTTACGGCTACGGTGTCCGACCTGCCGCCGATTGCCGGCATACTGACGGCGGGAGAGGGTAATCCTCTCTCCCACGTACAACTTCTGGCGCGCAATCTTGGCATTCCCAATGTGGCAGTGGACGAGTCGCTGATCCCGAGGCTGCGTCAATGGGACGGACGAGAAGTGGTGCTGGCGGTGTCCTCGCAGGGCTCGGTTCGACTGACCGACGCAGCCGACGTGGCTTCGAGTATTCTTATCAACGACCAGGCTGTTTCCGACCTGCTCATTCATCCCGATCTGAATAAACTCGACCTCGATCGCAAGGACTTCATAGCGCTGAGTTCTCTGCGCGCAGATGACTCTGGTCGCAGCGTCGGACCCAAGGCGGCCAAGCTGGGTGAATTGCGTCACCACTTCCCCGAGGCCGTGGCCGACGGCTTGGCGATACCGTTCGGTGTGTTTGATCAGTTACTCAGCCAAGCCTACGGTGAAACCGGCCTGTCGGTGTTTCAATGGATGGTGCAGCAGTACCGGCGCATGGATGCACTGCCGCGTGGATCCGAGGCGTATACCAACGCGATGGAGGGCTTCAGGCAACAACTGCAAAGCTGGATCGAGAATGCAGATCCGGGTGACGACTTCCGGATAAGTCTGCGCGCAGCGATGGAGGAGGTGTTTGGCCGAGAGGGCACATATGGCGTATTCGTGCGCAGCGACACCAATGTCGAAGACCTGCCAGGTTTTACCGGTGCCGGTTTGAATCTTACCGTCGCCAATGTGGTCGGATTCGATAACGTCCTCAAAGCGATTTCGCGGGTGTGGGCATCGCCGTTTACACAGCGCGCATACGCGTGGCGGCAATCACGCATGGCCCGACCGGAATATGTCTATCCGGCGGTGCTGTTGATGCGCAGTGTCGCAGTAGATAAATCGGGTGTGTTGGTAACTCAGGATATCGAAAGCGGTGATTCCGGTTGGTTTTCCGTAGCCGTTAACGAAGGGGTTGGCGGTGCGGTAGATGGTCAGGCGGCCGAGTCCTTACGTGTTCACCTGAACAGCGGTGAAGTAAAACTTCTGGCGCAGGCGACTGCCACTAGCAAGAAGATAATCAATCCCCTCGGCGGCATCGAAAAGCTACCTGTAAGCGATAACGAACATATCCTAAACAACCGTGAGATTGCTGTACTGATCGACTTTATCAAAGGCTTGCCCGAGCGCTTCCCCGCCATCGTCGACGCAGACGGTAAACCGACCCCGGCTGATATTGAATTCGGTTTTATTGATAATAAGCTGGTGTTGTTCCAGATCCGCCCCTTTCTCGACAGCAGGCGGGCCCATACCAACAGCTACCTGCGATCGTTGGACAGTGATATGCGCCGGTTGGACCAGGTGACGGTGAAGTTAGACCGTAGCCCCAGAAAGCGATCTTGATGCGTTACCTTAAGCTGATCTTGCTGGCTTGTGCAGTATGGCCGGATATCGCTGCCTCCTATCCGATTTACGGTAGCGAAGCGACGGGCATACGGCGCCTGGAGCACGCGCGCCTGGCGCATGAGGGCACAATAGCAGGGAGTCGACGCCTGCCGGGCGAGTTGTTGACATTGCCACAAGTGGATCTGCGATTATTGCATCACCGCGATATGCAAATACCGGACGCCGATCCGATGTTCACCGCCCAGGTATTGGAGCTCCTCGGCGAGAGCGCTGATCGATATGGCATTGCCGTGCTCGATCTCTCCGATATTGCCCGGCCCCGCTATGCGCAACACAATAGCGAAAACAGCCAGAATCCCGGCAGCGTTGGCAAGATTGTCGTCGCCACTGCGTTGTTTCAGGCGCTGGCGGATGTTTATCCCAACGACTTGGAATCACGGCGCAAAGTGCTGCGCGACACGTGGGTTACCGCGGATGACTTCATTATCCGAGACAGCCACAAAGTAACGTTTTGGGATCCACCCACGCGGCAGCTGTCGCGCCGCCCGATCGAAATCGGCGACCGCGCCTCGCTATGGGAGTTTGTCGACTGGATGCTGTCGCCCAGCTCCAACGCTGCCGCCAGCACAGTCATCAAGCAGGCGATGCTATTGGTTCGGTTTGGACGCGGCTATCCGGTGGACGGTGCAGTAGCGGCGGAATTTTTTAACCATACACCGAAGGCGGAGTTGGGCAACGTGCTGGTTAAAACCCTGCACAGCCCGCTGCAACGAAACGGTATGAACCTTGAACGTCTTCGTCAGGGCAGTTTCTTCACCGCAACCGGCAAACGCAAGGTCCCCGGCACCACCAGCTATGCCACCAGCCGCGAATTGATGAGGTACCTGCTGCGGCTGGAGCAGGGCCTGATCGTGGATGAATTCTCAAGCCGTGAGATCAAACGCTTGCTGTATATGACTGAGCGGCGCATTCGTTACGCGTCTTCCCCAGCCTTGCATGAAGCCGCCGTTTATTTCAAGTCAGGGTCATTGTACAAATGCCAGCCTGAGGCAGGGTTTGTGTGCCGCAAGTACCATGGCAACAAACAAAATCTCATGCACTCGGTCGCGATAGTTGAGTCGCCGGCCGCCGAGCGCCGTTTGTTCTACTTCGTTACCCTGGTGTCGAACGTGTTACGTAAGAACTCGGCGGTGGATCACCAGACACTGGCGACCCGCATACATCGCCTGATTCAGGCGGCGCATACGGAATGAGCGCGTTATGGGACTGTGGCGCGGGCCAAAGCGGTAGGGACAATAAGCTCATGCAGCCGCTGAATGATTTTCGGCAACCATATCGAACCCTTGGGATGTTCGGCCAGTGCCACCGCAATGTACTTGTATTTGCCGGCTTCAACGATTGCACTATCGGCGTGCCAGTGTCGCCACGAGCCCGATTTTCGGAATATTCGAACACCGGGATATTTTGCCAGGCCCTTGACGAATTTATGACGGATCCCGGGATTGCCGAGCATCGCTTTCATCTGTCGCGACAAATCGGCCGGTAACATCCGGTTTGTTTCGAGTAAGTAATAAAAACGCGCGGTCTGTAGTGCGGTCGCACCGTGGGACAGGTTATGCAATGGATCTCGCTGATACGCCGGTGATTTGCCGTACTCCTTACCTACCCATAAGCCGCCGTTGATAGCGGGATCGTAGAGGCGAAAACGATCCGACTTCAATATACTAATGAGCTTTTGTTTGCCGACGCGGTTCAACATGCGGGTAGCTTCAGTGTTTGAAGACATCCGTATCATCCGGGTGAGCGATTCCTTGGTTTCAGAGGTCAGCCTCATCTTGCCCTGCTCAATTTGTACAAACGCCCCCAGGAGTATGGCGATCTTGGGCAGGCTCGCCGCATACAGCATTTCGTCCCCGTTCAGCAACGCGCAGCGCGGCTTGTTCTTGTCGGTGATATCAACCAACGCTAACGCCAGCTTCTTTTTATCGACGGCATGTCTAAGCGCTAATGCGTCTATGGACTTTTCCACATCATGTTGTAGGCTTGGGTCGACGCTTTGACGCAGCGGCGGATAGGCATCGGATGAGGCCGCCACAACGTGGGTCGGCGCTGGCAACAATAACAGCACGATTATCATACGGATAAATCGCATGGATGCGGAATCCCCTCCCGTTTTGTGGGTCTATTTGTATATGTTAGCGGATAATCAACGAATATGATAAACGGCAATAGACTTTCGGACAAACCTTCGGATGTTACCCGTCGGCGGGCTGTAATTCTGTTCGTCAATTTCCTGCTCATTATCCTTGCTTATTATCAGGTTAAATCTGCCAGCCGTTCCCTGCTGATCGAACACTGGGGCTCCGACCGCTTTCCTTATGTGTGGATCGCCTCCGCCCTGATTCTCGGCGTGTTCATTGGTTTTTATCATCAACTGGTGCAGCGATACCAGCGTTTACGCGTTATCCTGGGGTCTTGTTTGCTGTTTATCGCGTTGTTGATTTTATTCCGGGTCATGCTGGAGTCGATCAGCGCTGCGGCAACAATTGGTTTTTACATCTTTGTTGATATTCTGAGCGTAGTGCTGGTGGAGCAGTTCTGGAGTCTAACCAACAGCATAACTAACGCCGAAGATGGAAAGCGTTCTTACTGGTTTGTCGGCACTGGTGGACTGGTTGGCGGCGTGCTTGGCGGCGTGCTCGCGGCGTCGCTGCTGCACTATACGCCGATGACCACCGCCGACCTTTTGTTGTCCTGTGCTGCCCTGCTGGTCATAGTGTTTGCACTTAACGTGGTGATGGGGCGCATGGGCTTATACCAGGAAGTAAAAAGCGTTGATTCACCGGTGCAGATGGCGGACGGATGGCGTTCGTTGGTGCACAGCCGCTACTTGATACTGATAGCAGC
Source organism: Gammaproteobacteria bacterium (assembly GCA_024638505.1). GTDB lineage: Bacteria > Pseudomonadota > Gammaproteobacteria > Arenicellales > JAANXG01 > JAHEKE01. The sequence goes on from JAHEKE010000002.1 coordinate 161,686, forward strand.
AGCGTTGCTATGTGCACAACTGGCGCAGCCTGTGGTGGAGTATCAGTTCATTAAAACCGTCGAAGCTGCGTATCAGGAACTTGATCAACGCACGGTATTCATCTCAACATTCTTCAGCGTCTTGGGTATTGTTTCGATTGGCATCAATTTGATCATTACGCCCATCATCCATCGCTACCTCGGTATTATGGCCGGTTTGCTGACGCAACCCTTTGTGCTGGCAATCTGTTCACTGAGTTTTGTTGCCATACCAACCCTGATGATGGCGTCGGTTATGAAAATCGGTGATCGCGGCCTGTCATATTCCATTTACCGTGCCTCCAAGGAGCAGCTGTATATCCCAATCGATCCGGTCCGTACCTATCAGGCCAAGGCGTGGATCGATATGTTTGGATACCGCTTGTTTAAGATCCTGGGTTCGGCCTTGATACTGTTGTTCACGCAATGGCTCCCAATCACCCTGGATTTTTCTCAGCTGGGCTGGATTACTGTCGCCGTATGCGTGTCGTGGGTAGCAGTAATCAGCCTGCTCGCCCGGGAATATCGGGCGGTCACGCCAATTCCGGTGACTGCTTGATGAACGCTCCGCATCGGCCCCCCCTAATTTGACTGTCTGTAAGCTCTAACCGCGGGTCTACCAAGATTCGGTCGTATAGCGCTCTACCGTGATCGAGTCCGACCAATAATCTGGTTCCAGTCTGGCCTTTTGCTTAAGGTGCGACAGAAACAAACTGGGGTCGGGTAAACTTTCCCACACAGAGGGAAGGAACGTGCCTTGATGTGAACCCTCTTTTAAGATCAGTCCATCTATGCCGGGCCTGATCTGCTCAAGCAACTCTGATTCACTTTCGAAGTTCAAGGGTTGCGGCGGGGATAAAACCGACAGGTGAATGCTGATCGTCTCCAGCTCAACTTCCGTGACGCGAGTGAAACGCGGATCCTTAAATGCCGCGGCGAACGCGTGTTCCGATACGTCTTGTACCAACGGCAACGTCGCTGTCAGGCTACCGATGCAACCACGTAGTTCTCCATGTTGATGCAGAGTTACGAAACTGGCTCTGTATTCATGTAATTCTTGTGGCCAGTCACTCAACAGTACGGGAGCGGCATATAGATGGCGCACACCGTGATGTACCGAGTGTCTAGCAAGTTCAGTCAGTCGACTGCGATTTTCAGATGAAATCGACTGCATTGGTCATTAATGAAAAAGATATGCGCCGTAGCCTACAACTCTATCGCGTGGGCCTGCGGTATCACCGGAGTTACGCACGTCAATTACTTCACATTGCAGCCCGTGTTTAGCGGCGTATAGCAACAGTCCACAGATAGGTCGTTGGCCACATGCATGTTCGCCCGATAATCCTGTCGGGTCCAGCCGCTCAATCTTCTCGGTCGTATATCGATCTATTTGTTGTGCGCTGGCGTAGTCGTGGTAATGACTGAGGTCGGAACTGATCACTACCAGGGTCGAGTCATCGCGCCACAGCTTTTCCAGCAGCATTTCTACCTGCTCCGGTGAGGCACCACCAACCGCAAAAGGCAGCAGAAAAAATTCGTTAAAAACAGCCTGCAGGAATGGGATTTGTACTTCCAGGCTGTGTTCGAGTTCATGCGCACGATCGCTATACTCGACGAATTCTAATTCGTCTACCAAGTCTTGGATCGCCGTGTGAGCCAGGGGTACGACCCCGAGGGGCGTGCTGAATGCAGCGGCTGAGCTGGCGGCAATACCGGCAACATACTCGCGATGGCAGGGCCCCAACAGGACTACTTTTTCAATGTGCCGAATCAACTTTCGTAACGGTGCGTAAGCCGAACCTGCAATTGCGCCAGAATACATATAGCCAGCATGGGGTGCGATGACTGCTTTGGGTGTGTGTTTAGCGGGTTTTGCAGTGCGCAAAAATCCTTGCACCTGATCTTTAAGCTCAATTTCGTCGCTTGGATAGAACATGCCAGCGACGGCTGGATTTCTTACCGATTGCATATCAACTATCTTTTATCATCTTAGAATATTTGACAATCAAAAACCCGAGTTAGATCAACTTTTCTATCTTTAACAGACCAGTGCTTGAAACTTCGGGCCGAAGACTGCATATATAATAAAAATGAATATATCAGCAGATAATCATCCGACGCGTTACTGGCACAAGTTGGATGATGAGCGCATACAGTGTGACCTGTGCCCTAGGTTTTGCCGATTAAGGGAAGGTCAACGCGGGCTGTGTTTCGTTCGCAAACGGCAGAATGATCAGATCGTTCTGACCACTTACGGCAGGTCGAGCGGCTTTTGCGTCGACCCAATTGAAAAAAAACCGCTCAATCATTTTTTACCGGGAACCCCTGTTCTGTCCTTTGGCACGGCGGGCTGCAATCTGGCCTGCAAATTCTGCCAGAATTGGGATATCAGCAAATCAAGAGAGATGGACACGCTGGCGGACAGCGCTTCTCCCGAACGTATAGCGCAAGCGGCGCGGGAAATGAGCTGTCAAAGCGTCGCTTTTACCTACAATGATCCGGTTATTTTTCACGAGTATGCCATTGATATTGCGCAGGCGTGCCGGGAGGCAGGCGTAAAGTCAGTGGCGGTTACGGCTGGCTACGTCTGTGCTGAGCCGAGAATGGAATTTTTTAAACACATGAACGCAGCCAATGTGGACCTGAAGGCGTTTACTGAAAAGTTCTATAAAAAGATTTGTGGCGGGGAACTGGCACCAGTGCTGGATACCCTGCAGTACCTGAAACATGAAACCAACGTCTGGTTCGAACTCACTACGCTGTTGATTCCAGACGAAAATGACTCGCCGCAGGAGCTGGCAGAGATGACCAGTTGGGTGGTGGAAAATCTGGGCCCTGACGTGCCCATGCATTTCTCTGCTTTTCATCCCGATTGGAAGATGCGGAACAAAGGCAGTACGCCCCCCGCTACTCTGAGCACGGCCCGCCGCATCGCTATGGAAAACGGGGTGCGCTATGCGTATACCGGTAACGTGCATGATGAGGGGGGCGGGAGCACATACTGTTACAGTTGTAACGCAAAAATCATAGGTCGTGACTGGTATCAGTTGACGCACTGGGATGTGGACGCAGCGGGACGCTGTGGACAGTGCGGCGCGCCTTGCTCCGGCGTGTTTGAGGGCGCCCCCGGGAGCTGGGGACAGAGAAGGCAGCCCGTTCGTTTATCCGGAAGCGCAGCACTGAACTAAGTTAATCCGCGGCAGTGGGCAGTGGACTGACTGATCGCGGCAAGGCAGCCGTTTCGCTCGAAGTTGTTCCGGTCAGTCGGCCCGTGCTGGGGCGGACCTTCAAACCGATTAAAGCGCCCGGCGAATAAACGGCAGTTTCAACATCCCCACTAGGTCGACGCACAGGCCTTGGTCGCGGATATCTTTCAAGCCGATCTGCATACCGGTATGACCTGATTCCGGCTGGTCACAATAGGTTTTAAACAACCGGTCCCACCACGGCAGGTTAAATCCATAGTTGCTGTCCGTTTCCCGGCGAATTACGGAGTGATGCACGCGGTGCATATCAGGGGTTACCACAAATAGCCGCAGGATCCGGTCCAAGGCTGCGGGCAGGCGCACATTACTGTGGTTAAACATCGAAGTCGCATTCAGCAATACTTCGAACACAACTACAGCCAGCGCCGGCGCGCCGAGCGCAATGATCGCGATAAACTTGATCAGCATCGATACGATAATCTCAACCGGATGAAAACGACCACCCGTGGTGACGTCGAAGTCGAGGTCGACGTGATGCACCCGATGCAGTTTCCACAGTACAGGCAATTTGTGCATGAGAACGTGCTGCGCGTAGATTATCAAATCGAGCGCGATCACCGCTGCGATCACGCTTACCCAGTACGGGATTGGCAGGACATTGAACAATCCCCATTGCCGGTCTTCAGCAATCAGCGCGATGCCCAGGGCTGCAGTCGGAAACAGCAGGCGGATAATGATCGTGTTGAGCACGACAATGCCTAGATTGTTGAGCCAGCGCTTAGCTTTTGACACAAGGAGCTGGCGCCTGGGCCAGATCAATTCCAGGCTGGCCATGATGATGAGCACGGATAGAAAAGCGCCGACGCGTATGAATGCCTCGTTTTGGATGATATATGCCGCCATAAGTCTGTCAGTGCCCTGGATCAGCCTTTTTCTTACTGCCGCCGGGTAAATGCCCGGTTCGTGATCTGATTAGACAGTTGCACCTACTTAAAGTTGTACACCGCGCAGGCGAAGCGCGTTGCCGATCACCGAAACGGAACTGAGGCTCATTGCCGCCGCTGCTAACATGGGAGACAGCAGCATGCCGAAGAATGGATAAAGGACGCCCGCCGCAACGGGTACGCCGATCGAGTTGTAGACAAACGCAAAAAAGAGGTTCTGCCTGATGTTTTTCATTGTTGCACGACTCAATCGAATGCCGCGCACGATTCCACCCAGGTCGCCCTTGATGAGAGTAAGGTCAGCACTTTGCATGGCGATGTCGGTACCTGTGCCCATGGCGATACCTACATCAGCCTGCGCCAGCGCAGGGGCGTCGTTAATGCCATCGCCGGCCATGGCTACGACATTGCCTGCTGCCTGCAGCGATTTGATGTACTTTGTTTTATCTCCGGGCAGAACTTCGGCCTGAATTTGGTCAATACCCAGCTTGGCGGCAACCGTTTCGGCTGTCCTGCGGTTATCTCCAGTTAGCATGACTACGCGCAGACCCTCAGCGTGTAAATCATTGATTGCTTGCGGCGTTGCATCTTTTACGGGATCGGCTACTCCAAGTAAAGCCGTGATCACACCATCTACTGCTAAAAACATAGCGGTTTGGCCTGCTGCTCTTAGTTCATCAGCACGCTCATCCCAGTCTGCCATATTTATCTGCAGCTGCTGCATCATTGCAGGGTTACCAATGGCCACGCTTTGTTTCTGAATACTGCCGCGGACGCCTTTTCCGGTTGTCGATTCGAACTGTTCAACCGGCAGTAAAGAGACCGCTTTCTCCCGTGCTTCCTCTACGATAGCGGCCCCAAGCGGATGCTCGCTGGCCTGCTCCAGGCTCGCGGCGAGGCGCAGGACATCATTTTCATCGGCGTCATCAGCAACGAGTATGCGTATCAGTTTCGGTTTGCCCCGGGTCAGCGTGCCCGTTTTATCCACAACCAGCGTGTTTACTTTCTCCAGAGTTTCCAAAGCGGTAGCGTCTTTGATCAGTACACCCAGCAGGGCTCCGCGTCCCGTAGCCACCATTATCGACATGGGAGTTGCCAGCCCCAGAGCACATGGACAGGCAATGATGAGAACAGCCACCGCGTTGATTACGGCATAAGCGAGCCGGGGCTCTGGGCCCCACAGGCCCCATGCGACAAGCGTAACGATCGCCACCAACACAACCGCGGGTACGAAGTACCCGGCCACGCTGTCAGCCAGCCGCTGAATGGGCGCTCGACTGCGCTGTGCTTCGCTCACCATGCGTACAATCTGGGCGAGAAGGGTATCTTCACCAACGCGTTCGGCACGCATCAGAATGCTGCCGGTACCGTTTACCGTTCCTCCGATTAATCTGTCTCCGGATTGTTTGCCAACGGGCATGGCTTCACCGGTCACCATGGACTCATCGATGTTGGTGGTCCCGGCCGTGACCACACCATCAGTGGGCACTTTGTCTCCCGGTCGAATGCGCAGCGTATCTCCTACTTGCACCTGCTCGAGCGGAATGTCCATTTCGCCTTCGCTGCGAACAACGCGTGCGGTATTGGGCGCCAGTTCAAGGAGCAATTTAATAGCGGCACCGGTTTTGTGACGAGCCTTGAGTTCCAAAACCTGGCCAAGCAATACCAGGCTGATAATGACCGCTGCTGCTTCAAAATAAACCGCAACCGATCCATTGGGCATACGCACCGAGGCGGGAAAGATCTCAGGCAAAAACGTTGCGACCGTACTGTAAGACCAGGCCACGCCAACACCGATTGCAATAAGCGTGAACATATTTAAATGACGATTGATAATTGATGCCCAGCCTCGTTGAAAGAACGGCCAGCCTGCCCACAACACCACCGGGGTTGCCAGCGCGAACTCTATTTTCTGCAGCATTGGCGTGCTAATCAGCCCTTCGGTAAAACCGGTAAACAGGTCGTGCGCCATGGCCAGAATAAACAGCGGGAGAGACAGGAGCAGGCTTAGAATAAAGCGACGCGACATGTTTCTAAGCTCCGGATCGTCTTCTTCCAGCGTTACCGCCATCGGTTCCAGCGCCATTCCGCATTTGGGGCAGGTGCCCGGCTTTTCCTGTTCAATCTCCGGATGCATCGGGCAGGTGTATATCGTGCGCCGAGTGCTGGTGGGTGTTTCGGGTTCCAGCGCCATGCCACAGCTGGGACAGGCGCTGGGGCGGTCACTGCTTACACCGGGGCACATCGGACAGATGAAGTGCCGGCCATCCGGTTCCTTGCTGGGGGGGGCCTTGTTCAGGTAAGCCTCGGGATCCGCCTTGAACTTGTCGCGACAGGCGGGGCGGCAAAAGAAGTAAGTATGGTCCTGATGAACCAGTGAAATTGACCGTTGCGGGTTAACGGTCATACCGCAAACCGGGTCCTTGGCGGAGGTCGCGTCGTGGTTCATTTCGTGCCGCGCGCAGCTGCTCATGCCAGACCTGATTTATCCGTAGTAACGGCCTTACCCTTGTCGTCGAGAGCTTGAATGATCGGACAATCCTTGATGGGGCCACGGCCAGAGCACTGTGCGGCCAGGTGTGATAGGACGTCTCGCATGCGCTGCAGGTCTTCTAGCCTGAGTTCGATTTCAGTCAGTTTACTCTCGGTCAACGCTTTAACATCGGCGCGGCTGGCCTGGGGATTATCGTGCAGGGATAAAAGCTCTTTCGTCTCTTTTAAGTTGAACCCAAGTCTTTTAGCGCGCTGTATAAAATTGAGCCGCTGAATCGTATCTTCCGGATAGCGCCTGTAACCGTTGTTAGATCTGACAACGGCAGGCAGCAGGCCCTCCCGCTCATAGAAACGAATGGCTTCCGTTCCTATCTGAGCTAATCGGGCGAGCTGGCCGCGGGTAAAAGTTTTCATGGTGCAACAGTAAACTCTGTACTTAAGTACAAGGTCAAGCGAGAACGGGTCGAGTGCATAAAGCCCCGGCCAGAGCCCTGATCTCGGCTGAATCGGGTCGTGCACGTCTGCGCCGATCGATTTTGACCACATAACCCGCCCTATCAATCGTGCAGCATGCCCGCCACGCGGCGGCAAACGGGGTGAGCTGGCGCGCTGCCAATTAAAACATATCCACGGTTGATCTTAGCCATCGGGGCGTGTCAACCTAGACACACCGCGAACTGTAAAAAACCAGGATCCGAATGACCGCCGCAAACGACGAAGCAAAATCCACTGTTGCTCTGTTGGTAACGTGTCTGGTTGATTTATTCCGGCCCAATATCGGCTTTGCAACCGTCAAGCTTATGCAGCAGGCCGGATTCACGGTTGATGTGCCCACGGCGCAAACCTGCTGCGGTCAGCCGGCTTACAACAGCGGCGATCAGGCGAGCGCGCAAGCGGTCGCCAAGCAGGTCATCGAGACTTTCGCGCACTACGACTATGTCGTGGCACCGTCTGGATCGTGTATCGGCATGGTCAAGGTGCACTATCCAGAACTGTTCGCTGGTGATGCCGAATGGCGGGGCAAAGCTGATGATCTGGCAGGAAAGTGCTATGAGCTGACAACTTTTCTGAGCTCGGTCTGTAAACTTGAGGTAACAGCCAGCTTTAGCCGGTCGGTCACCTATCATGATTCCTGCTCGGGGCTGCGTGAACTCGGAATCAAGTCGCAGCCGCGGGCGTTACTCGAACAGGTAAAGGGACTGACTCTGAAGGAAATGGAGGACAGTGAGGTTTGCTGCGGATTCGGCGGTACTTTCTGCGTCAAGTACCCCGGCATCTCGGAGCGCATGGTGAGTGACAAGGTGGGTAACGTAAAAAAAACCCATGCAGAGGTTATCCTGGGTGGAGATCTGGGGTGCCTGCTGAACATTGCCGGCCGCAACAAGCGTGAGGGAGCGTCGGCAGAGGTGTTTCACGTGGCCGAGGTGCTGGCCGGCATGGCCGACATTCCGGGCATTGGTGAGAAAAGCACATGAACCTGGAGCATAGATCCGCCGCTCGATTTAAACCACAGGCCGCCGAGGCGCTCCAAGACGATAACCTGAAACGGGCGCTGGCTAAGGCGAAAGACGGCTTTGTTCTGAAGCGGCTGCAGGCGGTGTCAAACCTGAACGAGTTTGAAAGCATCAGGACGGAGGCGCGCCGGATCAAAGATCACGTCTTAAAGCACCTTGACTACTATCTGGAGGAATTTGAACGAAAAGTTATTGCTACCGGAGGACACGTGCACTGGGCTGAAACCGCCGAACAGGCATGCAATGTGGTGCAGGACATTATCGGGGGCGAGGGCAAGCAGGTATTGAAAGGGAAGTCCATGGTGTCGGAAGAGATGGGGCTGAATGCCGCGTTGGAACAGCGTGGACATACGGTGGTTGAAACAGACCTGGGTGAATACATCATTCAGTTGGCGCATGAACCGCCGAGTCACATTATCGCACCGGCGGTGCATAAAACCCGGGACCAGATCTCAGATCTTTTCCACCAAGAACATCCGAAGTACGGCCTGCATAAACGCCTGACCGAAGTGCCGGATCTGGTCAGCGAAGCCAGACAGGTATTGCGGGATAAGTTCATAAACTCCGACGTCGGCATTACCGGCGCAAATTTCCTTATCGCGGAAACTGGGTCGACCGTCATCGTGACCAACGAGGGCAACGGCGATCTCAGCCAGATTTTACCCAACGTCCACATCGTCACCGCCAGCATCGAAAAAGTGGTGCCCACGCTGAACGACGCCAGCACGCTACTGCGCCTGCTGGCGCGCAGCGCGACCGGGCAGGAGATGTCCAGCTATACGACTTTTTCAACCGGAGCAAAAAGAACAGACGATCAGGATGGGCCGGAAGAATTTCACGTTATTTTGCTCGACAACGGACGCAGCAAGGTTCTGGGCAGCGATTTTCAAGATATTCTGCGCTGCATTAAATGTGGCGCCTGCCTCAACCACTGCCCGGTTTACGGCGCCATCGGTGGGCATGCCTACGGTTGGGTCTATCCCGGACCGATGGGTTCGGTGTTAACGCCCCTGATCATTGGCTTGGAGAACGCGCTTGATTTACCCCAGGCCTGCTCCCTCAACGGACGCTGCGGACAGGTATGCCCGATGAGCATTCCCCTGCCGGATCTGCTGCGCAGGCACCGGTTTAAAGCATTTCAACAAGGATTAATCGATTCCCGCACGAAATACGGGCTCACCGCCTGGGCATTGATGGTCAAGCGGCCCAGGCTGTATCACGCATTGACCTCAGTGCTGACGCGCGTGCTTGCATTGATGGGTAAATCAAAAGGCTCATTGCGCGCAGTGCCCTTTGCCTCCGGCTGGACGTCGGCGCGCGATCTGCCGGTGCCCCAGGGGCAGACCTTTCAGCAGCTGTGGGCAAAGCGTAAATGAGCGACGCGCGCAGGCAGATCATGGCGAATATAAGACGCTCCCTCGGCCGGGACGAGCTGCCTGAAAGTGCACAACTTGAGCTGCGTAGCCGTATCAGTGAACCCGAACAGGGTATACGCCCCCACTTTGATCAGGATCTGGCTGAACGTTTTGTTGAAAAACTGGAGGCGGTGGCGGGTACGGTGACCCGGGTACCCAGTTTGAAGCAGGTGCCGGCGGCGGTGCAAAACTATCTTGACCAATACCAGATCAAGGCGAAGCTGGTCATGTCCGCGGATTCGACGCTGGCTCAGATCGACTGGCCTCAAGATTGGCAGATCGAACACCGACCGGCAAGCGGTGGGGACCACGTCAGCGTCACTGGCGTGTTCGCCGGCATCGCTGAAACGGGAACCCTGGCGCTCCTTTCAGGCCCCGTTCACCCGACGACGCTCAATTTTCTGCCGGATGATCATATAGCGCTGATCCGGGCGGACCAGATCGTGTCACATCTGGAGGACCTGTGGGGGTTGATGCGAAAGCATGCCCACATGCCGCGGACAGTAAACCTCATCACTGGTCCGTCGCGCACGGCCGATGTGGAACAAACCATTCAACTGGGGGCCCACGGCCCCCGTCGTTTGCACGTCGTACTGGTAGAGAGCAGCGCCTGACCTCTGATCGCCCCCTGTTTTACCCATCAATCAAGGTTTACGAGAGACCATACAAGTGCAGTGAGGCGCCTTGCGTCGGTAAGTGCAAATGGAATAAAAACTGATGTGCGCCGTTCTATATTAATAACCCAATGAGCATGGCCTCTGAGAAGCGTATGTCGAGATTAAACCTACCCTACCTGATATTGCCTGCTGTTTTTACAGCGCTTTTGCTTTTCGGCCTTTCGGTTGCCGCCCAGACCGAGGACTTGCCGAAGATCAAGGCACCTGATTTTGAGGTCAGGCACGTAGACAGTGACCAAAAGCTGAGGTTATCTGACTACGCGGGGCAAGTCGTTCTGCTCAACTTTTGGGCCAGCTGGTGCTACCCCTGTCTGGTCGAGATGCCGGAATTTCAGAAGATTTATGACAAATTCAAGGACAAGGGCTTTAGCGTTCTGGCGGTCGCGGTATTCGATCAACTGACTGACGCCAGAGCGTTTCAGGACAAGCAGCAGTTTACCTACCCGGTGCTGTTCGACCATGAGGAGCAGGCGAAAAACGCGTTCCAGGTAGAAGTCGTGCCGCAGACGTTCCTGGTCGGGCGAGATGGAATACTGGTGCCCATTCCCGACTCGAAAACCGGGGAGTCGAAGCTATGGATCAATGACGTGACGGTGTGGTCCCAGCCCGAGACCTATGATTTTCTGACCCGCCTGATCGAGGGTAGCCCTTAGTTGGAGGCTAGTGTCGTGCTGCCGCTGCTGGAAAAACCAGATCCCTAAGTTTCTTCTGATCCAGAACTTCACTGAAAACAACTACCACCGATCGGCTGAATCTAATTTTATTGCGTTTTAAGGAATATTTCCTGGACCAAACCGGTCTTAAGTCTGTGTACAGTTAAGCCTGTGCATCAACCTAGGTTAATCATCAAGGAGATATGTTAATGCGTAAAACTACTGCATTATTTGTTTCAGCTTTATTCCTCGCCCCTGTCGCCGCCAGTGCGGATTCTTTTACCGGGCAGCTAGTCGATACTCGCTGCATGGCCATGAACAACAAAAACATGGGCCAGGACCATAAGGATGGCGCGCTCAAAGGCTGTGCCACCGCCTGTGCGAAGATGGGCATTCCCGTTGCTCTTTTAGTTGACGGCAAAATGCACACCATCGCGGCGCCGGCACCCCTGCTCGCTCCGCACATGGCTAAAGAGGCCACCATCGAAGGTTCAATGACCCCGGGTGGCGTCATTATGCCGATGAAGGTGATGGTAGAAGGCCAGGAAGTCGATATAAAAGGCATGATGTAACATGCTGGGACAGACCGCGAAGCCGTAGTCCGGCTTCGCGGTTCATCCTGAGTACATTTGTCCTGTTAATGCCAGCGGCACTATCTAACACGGTGGACGTTAAAAAGCCTGGTCTGATGGTCGCATTGTTTGCCTTGGCCTACGGCATCGCCCACGCTGAAGGCCCGCCGACGCTCACAGCGGAACTCGCGCAAGGTACGGTAACGGTTAAGTTTCCGGTATCCTCCTTTGAGGTGGGCGATCAGAAGCCGTTTAAGGTGCTGGTCGAACCCGCGCCCGGGAATGCGCCGCCTGCTGCCGTACGGGGCCGCTTTGGCATGCCCTATATGGGGCACTGGGTAACCGAGGAGCAGTCCCAGGCCTTTGCGCAAGGTGGCATGGAATTTATGAGCAACATCGAGATGTACGGGGTGTATCGTTTTCGCATATGGCTGGACTATGCGGACCAGCCGGCTGCCAAAACCGCAGTTGATTTCAAGGTTATGGCGAACCAGCCGCTCGATGCAGAGGTCGTCAACGAGTAGATCCGCTAAACACCTGCGCCTCGGATTGACCCATTTGGTTTAGACGGAAGTGGTGTTCGGTGGAGAAGGATTGACCGTTGCGCAGATGGCGGACGATCCTGACGCGCATTTGAAAGCGGTGACCGTCATGTTTGAGCGGGAAGCCGGCTGCGATGCTGACAACCAGGATTGGTTTTGGGTAAAGTACAAGCCCGATGGCAGTTTGGACACCAATGCAGCAGGAATGCAGCTGGCTGGGCGCGTGGCAAAAGGCAGGCCGGAGGGTTGTATCGCATGCCATTGCGGAGATTACAAGTGCAACAACAATCGCCAGTAGTTCAGACCGACATTGTTCTCCGCGAGGAACAGTGAGGTAGCATATGAAAAAAGCGAGCTTTACCGGGTCAGGTTTGCTCCTGATGAGTCTGATAGCCGGTTGCGCCACGTCCGAATACGGCGGGCCGGCCGAAACAAAAGCACCTTTCGGCGGCGCGGACAGCGTGGCCTATGCCCAGACGCTGTGGGCTAACTTGATTGAACGCAATCTGGTCGGTCCCGCGGCCGTATCTGCAAAGCCCTACCAGGGGACCCACCCGCACGGTGCGATACTGGTAATGTTTGAAGCACCGGTCGAGGTTCAGGGACATACCGGCGTCGCTATTATTAAGAACAACTACGCTGGAGCGGCGGTGTCAGAAAAATCGGTTAGCAACAATCCAGAACAAAATCTCGATGCCATCACCGTCATGTTTAAGCGGGAAAGTGGGTACGACCCGGAGAACGCTGATTGGTTTTGGGCCAAATACCAGGCGGATGGCAGCCTGCACACCGACCCCGAGGGCGTAGCGCTGGCGGGCAGAGTAGCCAAGGGTAAACCTCAGGGTTGTATCGCCTGCCACAAGCTGGCGCCGGGCAGCGACTACGTATACAACCACGATCGCTTCGCTAATTGAAGCCGCAGATGTTCGTATTTGATCCGAGGACTGCTGATTGCGGATGCGTGCCTTTGCTTTAGGTTTTTTGCCTGACTAGCGTCGGCTGGCCTGATCGCGCGCTAAGGTCTGCCCGGAGGCATAGTTCAACTCAGCCAAAGCCTGCATGATGGCGATCAGGCAGTTATCCCTGAGCCGCTCCAGCTCCGCCACCGACCGACCGGCGGCCTGATCCTGCGTTCCCGTTACCATGCGGTCGATCAGCTCGCCGGTCAGTTCAGGCGCTTTAAGTTTGGTCCAGGGCAGCTTGAGTGCCGGACCGAACTGTTCCAGCATGTGGCGCATACCGACATCTCCGCCGGCCAGGTGAAAGGTCAGGCAGGTCCCCATAAAAGCCCAGCGCAGACCCGGACCATAGATAATGGCATCATCGATTTCCTCCGTAGTGGCAACACCCTCCGCCACCATGTGCAGCGCCTCGCGCCACAGCGCTTCCTGCAGGCGGTCGGAGATGTAGCCCGGGACTTCAGAACGAACGCGCAATGGGTGCATACCCAGTTCTTGATAAAAGTCCACCGCTTGAGTGATGCAAGCGCTGCTGGTTTTCTCTCCCCCCAACACCTCGACCAGAGGTAGCAGATAAACCGGGTTGAACGGGTGCCCAACCACGATGCGTTCGGGATGCTGGCAGTCGGCTTGGATGCGTGAGGGCAGCAGTCCCGAAGAGCTGGAAGCGATGATGACCTGCTCCGCTGCCGCTTTGTCCAGCGCGGCGTGCAGCCGGCGTTTCAAATCTTCATTTTCGGGCGCGCTTTCCTGAATAAAATCAGCACTGCTGCAGAGATGGGTAAGATCTGCGGTGAAAGTCAGCCTCTGCTGCATACCATCGGTTTTAAAGCCCAGTCTCGACAGCGCAGGTTCCGCGTTGCCGACCTTGTCTCGCAGTTTCTGCTCGGCATCGGGCGCGGGATCGGAAGCGATGACGGTCAACCCTCTTGCCAGAAAACGGGCTGACCAGCCGGCGCCGATAACGCCGGTTCCCACAACGCCAACCGTTTTGATCTCGCCCATTATTTCTTCTTCAGGCCCAGTTTTTCGCGCGCGCCATCAGGCCCGATAACTTTCGCGCCCATCAGCTCGATAATGTTCGCTGCGCGTTCTACCAGCTGCGCGTTGCTGGCGAACACGCCCCGGTCCAGATAAAGATTATCTTCCAGCCCTACTCTGGCATTGCCGCCCAACATCACCGCCTGGGTCACCATCGGCATCTGCATGCGGCTGATGCCGAACCCGGCCCATACCGCATTGTCCGGCAGCGCATCGGCCATACCCTTCATGGTGGCGGTATCCGCCGGTGCGCCGTAAGGGATGCCGAGACAGATCTGAAACATGGGCGGGTCATCCACCAGTCCCTCACTGTGTAACTGTTTGGCAAACCACAGGTGGCCGGAATCGAACACCTCCAGTTCAGGCTTTACCCCCAATTCCTGGATGCGCTTGGCGCCGGCGCGAAGCTGCTGCGGCGTCGACACGTATATCATGTTGCCGTCGCTGAAATTCAGCGTGCCGCAGTCGAGGGAGCAGATGTCGGGTAACAGCTCCTCGACGTGGGCCAGGCGCGTCAGCGGCCCAACCAGATCGGTATAGGGACCGAAGGTCATGGGGTCTTCATCTGCGCCCACCTCCAGGTCCCCGCCCATACCGGAGGTAAGGTTGATTACCACATCGGTACCTGAGCTGCGAATGCGGTCAACTACCTCGCGATAAAGTTCGACGTTTCGGCTGCCTCTGCCCGTTTCGGGATCGCGCACGTGACAGTGGGCGATAGCGGCACCGGCTTTGGCCGCATCGATTGCGGCATCGGCAATTTCTTTAGGTGTAACCGGAATCGCCGGGTGCTTGTCTACGGTGTCGCCGGCCCCGGTGACGGCGCAGCTGATGAAGACCTCAAAGTTCATGCGGTTCTCCTGATGAAGGGCGAGTCGGTCTATAGGGTCATGCCTGCCCGGTGGTGCTGTCAAGCAGCGCGGGTCGGTATGGTAAGGTGCGGTGATTGTTTTGCAGAAATAATTGTTCAGTAAACGGCCCGCGATTTTCGCCTACGGACAGAACTTGGCCGTATGTGGAACAAAAACAGCCAAGGGGTGTCGGATGATTGGACGGCGATCATTATGTTTTTACCTGAACCGTCAGTTCAGTTGGATTTCTCTGTTAAAACAAAAATGGGAGAGCTGTATTATGAATTTACAGAAGTTCGCGCTTACGCTGGCCCTGACGTTCTTAGCCGCTCCGGCTTGGTCAGCGGACTATAAAATCGATCCGGGCCATTCATTCATCACGTTTCGCATAGTGCACTTAGGCTTTGGCTGGACTTACGGCCGGTTTAATGCGCTCTCAGGCTCATTCAGCTACGACTCAAGCAATCCTGAAGCCAGCAAGATATCAGTCAACATCGATCCAGCCAGCGTAGACACCAACCATGCTGAAAGAGATAAGGATCTTAGGGAAAACTGGTTCCAAGTCGACGAGTTCCCGCAAGCCAGCTTTGCGAGCAGCAAGTACACTGGCGGCGATGCTGAAGGTGTACTGGAAGGCACGCTAACCATGCACGGTGTAAGTAAGCCGATTGCAATCAATGTAAGTAAAGTGGGTGAAGGCGAAGATCCCTGGGGTAATTACCGCGTTGGCTTTATCGGTACGGTGGCACTTAACCGGACTGACTGGGGTGTGGAGCCCAGCTTGGGGCCAAAAGGCGAAAGTGTAGAATTGGAGCTCAGCGTCGAAGGCATTCGCCAGTGAAGAACGCTATTTAGGTGTTAATAAAAAACAGCCGGCGGGAGTTCGGTCTGGTGGCGAAACTGATGCACTGGACGATTGGGCTGTTGATACTCGGATTAACCTGGCTCGGCTGGTACATGGTTGGCTTGAGCTACTATGATCCTTGGTCTCAAGATTCGTTGATAGCGCATAGAGCGCTTGGCATGGTTGTATTGGCATTGGCTTTGCTTAAGGTGTTGTGGTTGATGGTGTCACCCACGCCAGAGCCGCTGCCGTCACATAAACCCTGGGAGCAAAAATCATCGCGCCTGGTGCACTGGACGCTGGCAGTCTCTATGTTCGTTATCCCAATTACCGGTTACGTCATATCTACTTCTGAGGGCGCGGCGGTGCCCATGTTCAACTGGTTTGATGTGCCAGCACTGTTTGTCGCGGATGAGTCGACCCGGGACCTGGCCATCGCTATCCACTATTACGTCGCCTACGCCATCTTCGGAGTAGCGATGCTGCACACCGCTGCGGCATTGAAACATCAGTTCATAGACCGCGACGGTACCCTAAAAAGAATGCTGTAAAATTTGGGGTCAGAGAGAGGATTCCGGCAAATTCCTCTCTGACCCCTTTTAACGGTTAAACTTCACCCTGATCTTGCACTATTAAGAAAGAGGAAATTTCATGGGCGGCGCCCGTCTCGCTCTCGTTGACCTGTATCAGGCAAAGAAAAGAATCCACGAGCTTGTGCGCGAGACGCCTTTGGTTGAGTCGCAGAGCTTGGGCGCATTCAACGGTGGCGCTATCCGCTTAAAGCTTGAGCACCATCAGCTTACCGGCTCGTTCAAGCTGCGCGGTGCGACCAATGCCGTGCTAAATCTTACCGCCGAGCAGAAAAAAAAGGGTGTGGTTGGCGTGTCGACTGGCAATTTTGGTCGAGGCCTGGCCTATGCGGCAAAACAGGCGGGGGTCCGCTGCGTGATCTGTATGTCCAATCTGGTGCCCGACAACAAAGTGCAGGGAATCAAGGCGCTGGGCGCTGAGGTGCGTATTGTCGGACGATCCCAAGACGAGGCGCAGACAGAAGTCGATCGGCTGGTTGCAGAACAGGGCATGGTGATGCTGGATCCGTTCGATCAAGCCGATGTGATAGCCGGTCAGGGCACGCTGGGACTGGAGCTTATGGCGCAGTGGCCGCAGCTGCAGCGCGCTGTGGTGCCCCTGTCGGGCGGCGGACTGATATCCGGCGTTGCCTTAGCGATCAAGTCCATCAATCCTTCGTCCCGGATCATCGCGGTGACCATGGAAAGGGGTGCGGCAATGTATGAGAGCATTAGGGCAGGAAAACCGGTGCAGGTAGAAGAATATCCTTCACTGGCGGATTCGCTGGGCGGCGGCATAGGCTTGCGTAACCAATATACGTTCGACATGGTGAAAGAACTGGTTGATGATTTTGTTTTGGTGAGCGAGAAAGAAATTGCGGCGGCGATACGCCATGCCTACTGGCAGGAAAGACAGATCATTGAGGGTGGTGGGGCGGTCGCCATCGCCGCACTTTTATCCGGTAAGATCGAATCGATGGGCAATACGGTTTTACTGTTGAGCGGGTGTAATATCGATATGGCACTACACCACCGCATTATAGGGGGAGAGGATGTACAGCTGCACGATGAGTCAAGTTAAGGATCCTGCGCGGGAGATATGAGTTCCATTCTGCTTTTAACCGAGCAGGATTTGCGCCGACAGGTTTGGCTAGACCTGGCGGTGGTTGATTGCGTCGAACAGGCGCTGGCTTCCCTCGCCCGAGACGACGTAGTGATGCCCCCCATACTGCATTTGGCCATCGCGCAGCACAACGGTGAGGTGGATGTTAAGACCGCCTACGTTCCGGGCATAGACAGCTTTGCCATAAAGATCAGTCCCGGCTTTTTCGACAATCCGAAGCTCGGTTTGCCCAGTCTGAATGGGCTGATGGTTTTGTTCAGCGCCAGAACCGGTCTGGTAGAGGCGATCCTGCTGGATAACGGTTATCTCACGGACGTCAGAACCGCAGCAGCGGGAAGCGTGGCGGCCAAATGGCTGGCGCGGGAGCGGGCTTCAAGTGCCGGCATACTCGGTGCTGGGACGCAGGCGAGGCTGCAGCTGAAAGCCCTGACTTTGGTGCGGCCGATCGAGCAGGCCAAAATATGGGCGCGTAGTCTGGAACAGGCACAGGCGGCCGCGCGGGAGTTGTCTGATGAACTGGATATTAATGTACAGGCGGTGGACCATGTCCGGCAGGCAGTGGAGGGCAGTGATATTGTCGTGACTACGACGCCAAGCCGAGAACCCCTGCTCCAGGTGGAGTGGCTCTCTCCCGGCCAGCACGTTACCGCAATGGGGTCGGATGCTGACTATAAAAACGAGCTGGCGCCGCTGGTGCTAGCACGGGCGGATCGCTACGTGTGTGATCGCGTGTCGCAGTGTGCCACGATGGGCGAGCTGCATCATGCCCTCGCGGCGGGCGCGGTCGATGCGGACGCCGCGTGGCCGGAGCTGGCACAGGTGATAACCGGCGCCGTGCCGGGCCGCGTCGACAACGATGATATAACCGTAGCGGATCTTACCGGCACCGGCGTGCAGGACACGGCCATCGCCACTCTGGCGCACGCCAAATGTGTTGCGGCGGGTGCGGGCCGCGCTTTCGAAAGTTAATCTTGGATTGAAACAACAAGACATGAGCGCGCAGCCAACGCTTAACTTTACTCGTGAGGAGTACGCCCAGCGTCTGAGCAAAGCGCGCTCGGCTATGGCGCAAGCCGGCATCGAGCTCCTGCTGGTGACGGATCCGTCCAACATGTCCTGGTTAACTGGATATGACGGGTGGTCTTTCTATACCCACCAGTGTGTAATGCTGACGGAGGAATCGGACCCCATCTGGTTCGGCCGCGGAATGGACGCAAAGGGAGCACTGCGCACCGTGTACATGGCACCTGAGCAGATCATCGGATACGACGATCACTACGTCCAATCCACCGAGCGGCATCCAATGGATCGTCTGAGCGAAATCATCGTTGAGCGAGGCTGGGGGAAAAAACACATCGGGGTAGAGATGGACAACTACTACTTCAGCGCCGCCTGCTACACCTCGCTTATGCAGCACCTGCCCGATGCGACCATCAAAGATGCCACCGGATTGGTTAACTGGCAGCGCGCCGTCAAATCGCCGCGTGAAATAGAGTACATGCGCACCGCCGCCCGCATTGTGGAGGCGATGCATGAGCGCATTTTCGAGATCATAGAGCCCGGCATGCGTAAAAACGACCTGGTCGCCGAGATTTATCGCACCGCAATCGCCGGTATCGACGGCGCCGGCGGCGACTATCCGGCAATCGTCCCCATGCTGCCCACCGGGGCGGACGCATCGGCACCCCACCTGACCTGGGATGACCAGCCCATACCGGGCGACAGCGGTACGTTCTTCGAAATAGCCGGAGTGCATAAGCGCTACCACTGCCCCCTTTCACGCACGATTTACCTGGGTAAGCCGCCGCCGACTTTTTTAGATGTGGAGCAGGCGCTGATTGAAGGCATTGAGGGCGGCCTGGACGCGGCCAAACCGGGGGCGCGATGCGAGCAGTTCGCCCAGGCCCTGTTTGATGCACTTGCCCGCCACGGTCTGAAAAAAGACAGTCGATGTGGTTATTCCATCGGCCTGAGCTATCCGCCTGACTGGGGCGAACGGACCATGAGTTTACGCAAAGGCGATAAAACCGAACTCAAACCGGGTATGGTCATCCATTTCATGCCCGGCATGTGGTTCGGAGACTGGGGTATGGAGATTACGGAAAGCGTGCTGATCAACGATACCGGGTGTGAAACGCTGGCTAACTATCCGCGCAAGCTGTTTGTAAAAGCCTAAAAGAAGATATGCGAAACGGATAATCGCTCGGGTCCAGACGAGGTACTGGCAGCACGGCACTTCCCCGGTCTGATCAACCACGGCGATATTGCGGCGGTGGTGGCGGTTTTCCGGCCAGCAGTCAATAAACCGGCTCGTCCAGCATCTCCAGGTGCAGTTTCTTGCCCTTATAGGGGTGCTTTGCAGCGATTTCTTCGTCTAATTCAACGCCTATCCCGGGCTCTTTTGGCGGAATAATGTAACCGTCTTGCCACTGAATGGGCTTTTTCAGGATGTCAGCGTGAAAGCCGCCCCAGGTTTGAATGCTCTCCTGAATGAGAAAATTCGGGCTGCAGGTGTCGAGCTGAATATTGGCCGCACCCTCGATCGGTCCGCAATACAGGTGCGGTGCGATCTGCGCGTAATGCGCCTCCGCCAGGGCCGCAATCTTTTTACCTTCCAGGATACCGCCGCTGCGTCCCAGCGCCAGCTGCAGAATAGAGGCTGCCTGTTTGCCGAGCAGCTGCACAAACTCATACTTCGTTGCCAGCCGCTCCCCGGTAGCGATCGGTATGCTGGTAGACCGCGCAACCCGCGCCATTTGGTCCACGTTTTCCGGTGGCACGGGTTCTTCAAACCAGAGCGGGTCGTAGGGCTCGAGACGCCTGGCCAGGCGTATTGCGCTGGATGCCGTCATTTGGCCGTGGGTGCCGAACAGCAGGTCAGCCTCGGTACCCACCGCCTGGCGAAGCGTTTTAACGAATCTCTCGGCGCGGTCCAGTGCATCAAGTGATAACTGTCTCGGGTCGAAGGCGGTGTAAGGGCCGACGGGGTCAAACTTGACTGCGGTGAATCCCAGCTTGACATATTCAGTGGCGCATTCCGCCGCCAGATCTGGATCGGTATAGACGTCGGCATGATCGGCGCCGTTACGGGCGTTGCCGCGCACGTCGGCTTGGTGCGCAGGTGGATAAAGATAGGTATAGGAACGGAGTTTTTCATGGACTTTCCCGCCCAGCAGTTCGTATACCGGCTTGTCTAACTCTTTGCCGATAATGTCCCAGCACGCGGTTTCGATTGCGCTCAGCACCCCCATGACAGCTGGCCCCGAGCGCTGAGTGTAGCCGCTGGAATAAATGATGCGCCACAGCCGCTCTATCTTGAAGGGGTCAGTACCTAACACGTGACGGTCACAAACGTCTTCGATCATCCTGCTTACCACGTGCGGATGAAACGGGACCGAATAGGCTTCGCCATAGCCTTCGACTCCATGGTCGGTGGTGAGCTTGAGAAACACCCAGTACAGGCCTCCATAGTGGGGAGGCGGGTTTGCAACGACAAAGGTTTTAACGTCTTTTATCTTCATGCGCTTGAGCGTGGTGAGATTTTGTCAGGCTTGACAGGTTACCTAATCTTTCCGCAATTCGATACTTTAGAACGCTGTAGCGTAATAGCATCTACTTAAGATAGCGCGAGGGACGAACAGACGTGGTGATGCGAAAAAACGGACCAGTGCTGTTGCACGCCGAAGTTGCCTTTGTAAGGCGTTGTGTTGTCTCAACAGCGAAATTGACAATGCGGAGGCATTCAGTGTTCTTATAGCGACAAAAAGGCTTGACTCCCTCACCGCCTCAGGTACCCTCACTCCATTCGCAGTGCAAACATACAGCGATAAAACCAGGCTTTCGCCATTTTTTGTCTGCAGCAATATATGGCGCAAATGGTCAAACGTATTACAAGTGTACACTGAAGGAGACCTAAAGATATGTATATAAAGAAAGACAAGCCAAGGATTCATCCGGCTATCCCCGAGCTTGCTAAGGATTTGAAGAACGGCAATCTCGACCGCCGTGAATTCTTGCGCACCAGCACACTGTTGGGCTTATCCGCAGGTGCGGCCTATACCATGGCCAACAACTTAACCGGGATTGTAAGCAGCGTCATTCCAGCGGCACGGGCGCAGGCCAAAAAAGGCGGCACCCTCCGCGTTTCGATGGAAGTGCAGGAGATGACCGACCCGGCTCTTTTTGACTGGGTACAGAAATCGAATGTGGCGCGCCACATCAATGAGTTTCTGACCATCACCGGTACGGATAACATCACCCGGCCCTATCTGGCCGAGAAGTGGGAGGCCTCGGATGATTTAACCGAATGGATTTTTACTTTAAAGAAAGGCATTAATTGGCATAACGGCGATGAATTCAACGCTGAAGATGTGGCGTTCAACTTCAATCGTTGGTTGGATCCGAACACCGGTTCCTCCAACATTGGTTTGTTTTCGTCCATGACAGAGGATGTGGACACCGGCGAGAAGAATGAAGATGGCACGCCGAAGATGACCAAACGGGCCATTGACGGTGCGGTGGAAATCATCGACAGCCACACCATAAAAATCAAAAATAGTCAGCCGGTACTGGCGGTTCCTGAAAATCTGTACAACTACCCGACTATGATCGTGCACCGCGGATTCGAGGGTAATATCTCCGCTGCCCCCAACGGCACCGGTCCATACACGCTGGGCGATTTCGCCGTGGGTGAAAAGGCCATACTGAAGCGGGTTGACAAGCCGTACTGGGGTGGCGAGATCTACTTGGATGAGATCCATTACTACGATCACGGCTCTGCCTCCGCAGCGCAAATGGCGGCCCTGGCCTCTGGTCAGGTGGATTCTATTTACGAATTCGACATCGGCGCGCTGCAGATGGCGCAAAACATGCCGGGCTTTACGATTTTCGAAGCGAAGACGGCACAGACCGGGGTTGCCCGCATGCACATCGACAAGGCGCCCCTGGACAAGCGGGAAGTCCGCCAGGCCATGATGATGGCTCTGGATACGTCAATTTACCCCAAATTGGTTTTCCAGGAATACGGTGTTGCTGCTGAACATCACCATGTTGCGCAAATCCACCCCGAGTACTTCGCTTTGCCGCAGATTAAGCAGGACTTTGAGAAGGCGAAAAAGATGCTGGCCGATGCCGGGCATCCTAACGGCTTTGAGGTCACGATCGATGTTGGCAACACCAACGGGCCGTGGCAGCAGCATACCTGTGAGCTGATGAAGGAGCAGTTGGCCAATATTGGCGTGACGCTGAATCTCAACGTGGTCCCCTCCTCGAAATACTGGGAGGTTTGGAAAACCACCCCCTTCGGATTCACCGCCTGGACCCACCGTCCGCTCGGCACCATGGTACTCAGCTTGGGCTACCGCAGTGGTGTACCCTGGAATGAAACCAATTACGCCAGCGCGGAGTTCGATGCGGCGCTGGACAAAGCCGAGTCGTTTATTGATGTCGACAAACGCAAGGCCGCAATGGAGGACGTAGAGCGGATTATCCAGAGCGACGCCGTCATTTTGCAGCCGCTTTGGACGCCGAAGTTCTTCGCTGCCAGTGACAAGGTTAGGGGTCTGGAGGCCCATCCGACGCAGTACCACCAATTCCATAAGGTCTGGATTGACGCTTAAAAAGGGTATTTAGATCATAAGCTTATGTCTTAATGAGGCCCGCGTAAGCGGGCCTCTTTTTTTTGCGTATTTTAAGAGCATTCCCCTGAGAGGTCTTTATTTGGTATAACAAACAAACTATATAAATAAACAGGGAATACATAAGGGGGATGATAAAAAGGTGGCTATGGCGCCCACAGCGGTGATACGACCGAAGTGGTGGTATCACTATGAAATTCCAACCTGGCTGGTGCTTCTTGGTTGCTATGCGGGCTGGCTGTTCCTGACCCTGTACCACGCGAGTATTCCATGGTGGCTGCTGCTGTTGCTCGGCGGCTACAGCGTCTGCCTGTTTGGCTCGCTGCAGCACGAGTGCCTGCACGGTCACCCTACCCGTCACGCGTGGATGAACAAACTGCTGGTATGGCTGCCCCTCGCGCTTTGGATGCCCTACACCATTTACCGCAACAGTCATATCGCCCATCATCAGTGCCAGCGACTCACCGATCCCAGGGAGGACCCCGAGTCCTTCTACATTGATCCTGAAGAATGGCAGCGCCTGCCGGGCATCGCCCGCAACGTTCTCACCATCAACAATACCCTGGCCGGAAGGCTGATCATTGGGCCGATTGTCGTCATTGCCCGCTTCTGGTCGAAACAAGGTCAAATGATTTTGTCCGATGACCGGCGCTATGCCGGCGTTTGGATAGGGCATTTCCTTGGTTGTGCCCTGGTGTTGTTCTGGGTGATCACAGTATGCGACCTGCCGCTCTGGCAGTATATCGTGTTCTTTGTCTGGCCCGGATTGAGCTTGACCCTGCTGCGCTCTTTCACCGAGCACCGGCCGGCACAAAACACGGACCAGCGAACTATTATTATTGAGGGCTCGCGGCTGACTCGACTACTGTTTTTGAACAACAACTATCACCATGTGCACCACAGCGAGCCCGAGCTGGCGTGGTATCGCCTGGCAACGCGATATAACCACAGACGTGAATCGGTAAATCGGGAGAACGGTGGGTTTTATTTCAAAGGTTATTTCACGCTGTTTCGTAACTATTTGCTGAAGCCAAAAGACGCCCCGGTATATCCCATTGCCTGAGCTTGGTCGCGCCGGTTGCACCACCTTTTGTCGGTTTTGTGCGGGGGTAGGGCGCACATCAGGCCTACCCCTCTGATTGGCTCCCGTGTTGTTTTTGCCATTTAAACTTCTCCTTCAATACGTCGTGAATTGAACATTGATGCGTTGACGCACGTCGCCCGGTTGTGGAGAATGAACCAAAAAAGTGCTTATACCTAGAGCAAATACTCTAATAGGTACGATTTCAGGCCCAGGCCACCGGAGGAAACTTTATGCTGATTTTGATCTTGCGCAGATTGGGCTCGATGGTGCTCATCATGCTTGTGGTATCGATCATCCTGTTTGCTATCTTCGAAACAGATAAGCTGTCGGTCGCAGGCAAAGTTTTAGGTCCCTATTCTTCCCTGGAGCAGAGAGAGATCTGGCTGGAGAAAAACGGTTATAACCAATCGTTCTGGACACGCTATATGATTTGGGCGGGCAATGCCATGCGCGGCGACTTTGGACAATCTCTTCAGCTTAAAGTCCCGGTATCTGAAGTCCTGTGGCCCAGGTTAGCCAACACTGGACTTCTGGCTTTGTGCCTGTTTGCCATCATGATTCCAATGTCGTTGTGTATGGGGGTATTGGCGGGTATGAAGGAGGGCTCGTTTCAGGACCGGGCCATAACGGTGTTTTCGGTGCTGACTACCTCGATCCCCGAGTTTGCCTCCGCTACGCTGTTAACGGCGGTATTCGTGTTTGGCCTGGGTTGGTTACCCGGCACGTCTTCCATGACCGGTGGATTCAACTTTACAGAGCTGATCCTGCCAGTCTTGGTGCTGCTGCTTTATGACTTTGGCTACATTACCCGCATGACCCGGGCCTCCATGGCTGAGGTGATGAATTCGCAGTACATCCGCACCGCAGTGTTGAAAGGCTTGCCCTATCAGCGGGTCATTATGCGGCATGCGTTGAGAAATGCGTTGATCGCCCCGTTTACTGTAATCGTTTTACAGCTCAACTGGCTGCTATCCGGCGTCATCGTGGTGGAGGTGTTCTTTGCCTATAAGGGTTTCGGTAAGCTGCTACTCGATGCGGCGTTATTCGGCGATATCTTTGTCATTGAGGCCTGCACGCTGGTGGCTGTTTTTGTCGCCGTTGCTTCGCAGTTCATCTCGGACATCGGTTACACCTATTTGAATCCGCGCATTCGCTTTAGTTGAGGTTGGTTGATATGAATACGACAGCAGCAAGTACAATTGAAAGACCATCCGCACTGAGCCGATTTTTCGCGGGCCTTGGTTTGCTGCGGGAATCTCCCATTGGCATGTTCGGCGCCGCATTAGTGCTGTTCTGGCTGGTCATGTCGATCATCGCCCCGATTCTTCCTCTGCACGACCCGCTGGCTGCGCTCATGCCTTTTCAAAAGATTGGGGCGGTTTCCCCCGATGGCCTTACCTTTTGGCTGGGGACTGACGATAAAGGCCGGGATATCCTGTCCCGGGTTATCTGGGGATCACAGCGTGTGCTGATATGGGCCTCACTGGCGACCGTGGTAGCCTACTTTTTCGGGATGTTGATGGGTGTTGCCGCCGGCTACCTTGGTGGCTGGTGGGATGAGGTCATTTCGTTTATTGGTAACGTTCTGCTCTCCTTCCCGGTGATGATTCTGTACATTTTGATCGTCAGCTATTTAGGCGCCTCGGGTATCAACATCGTCATTGCAGTAACCTTTGCCTCTGCCCCGGGAATCATGCGTATCGTGCGCGGACTGATTCTCGATTTGCGCACCCGGGACTATGTCGCTGCGGCGCAGACGCGCGGCGAGCCGGCTCTGCGCATCATGCTGGTGGAGCTGCTGCCAAACGCCAGAGGCCCGCTTATTGTCGACGCGTGCCTGCGTCTGGGTTATACCGTGGTTGCGATTGCCACCCTAGGGTTTTTGGGATTGGGTCTGCCGCCGCCGGACCCGGACTGGGGGTTGATGATCAAGGAGGCGGTGCCGCTGGGAAGCTTTGCCGGGCATATGATGGTCATCCCCGCACTGGCGCTTTCCTCTCTGATCCTGGGTTTCAACCTGCTGGCCGACGGCCTGCGTGAAATTTCACTGCGAGACTGAATTATGAATGATCAGGAACAACCGGTTCTAGATATAAAAGATCTCTGCATCTCTTACTATACCCGTGCCGGGGAAATTCCCGCCGTGGTCGATTTCTCATTGACCGTCAAGCCCGGCGAAACTATCGGTATCGTCGGTGAGTCTGGCTGCGGCAAATCCACGGTAGCCATGGCCATAATGCAGTACATGGGGTCGAACGGAGGCATCAAGAGCGGCAGCATCAAGTTCAAGGGACGCGATATGACGCAGATGTCTGAGGAGGAGCTGCGCAAGCTGCGCGGGTCTGAAATCTCAATGATATATCAGGAACCTTTTGCAGCGCTGAATCCAAGCTTGCTGCTCAAAGACCAGCTGATGGAAGTGCCTTTGACCCATGAAGATATCACGCGTGATCAGGCGTATGAGCGGGCCAGGGAATTGCTGGCTAACGTCAAGCTGCCGGACCCGGACCGGATCATGAATTCCTATCCGCATCAGTTGTCCGGCGGACAGCAGCAGCGCGTGGTCATTGCCATGGGACTCTTGGGCAACCCGGCTCTTCTGCTACTGGATGAACCTACCACGGCGCTGGACGTCACCGTTGAGGCCGGCATCGTCAAGCTGATTGCGGACATCAGTAGGAAATTTGGCACATCGCAGATTTACATCTCACATAACCTGGGATTAATCCTGGAAACCTGTGATCGGGTGTTCGTCATGTATTCCGGTGAAGTGGTTGAGGAAGGTACGATTGACTCCTTGTTTACCTGGCCACGTCATCCTTACACGCATGGCTTGTTCGGTTGTATTCCGCTGCCGACCGCGGACAAGAACGCCGCCCCGCTGAAGCCGATTCGCGGCCAGTTACCGCTGCCGCATGAACGCCCCAGCGGCTGTTATTTCGGCCCGCGCTGCGATCATTTCCAAGCTGGACGCTGTGATGGCGATAAACTGCATATGGAGCACGTAACGGGAAGCGCGGAGGATCATCGGGTTCGCTGCATCCGCTGGCAGGAGATCGACCATACAAAAGAGGCGCCTGGGGGCGAAGCCAAGGAAGCCATGGAGCTTGGGGAAAACGTGCTCGAAGTCAACCACATGAAAAAATACTACGACGTGATCGACACCTCGTTTAGCGCGTTGATCTCGGGCAATCGAGTCAAGCACGTCAAGGCCAATGAGGAATTAAACTTCAACGCGCGTGAAGGCGAAACGGTTGCTATCGTCGGTGAGTCCGGCTGTGGAAAATCCACTTTCGCCAAAGTGCTCATGGGCCTGGAGGGCGGCACCGACGGCGAGATCAAGCACCAGGGGAAGGATGTTTCGACTACCCTGGTGAGAGACCGATCTGACAAACAGATCAGCTCACTGCAAATGGTGTTTCAGAATCCCTCCGATACACTCAACCCCAGTCAGACTATCGGCAATCAAATATCCAGGGTGATCAAGAAGTTCGGCGTAGCCACTGACAAGGAAGAGATTTTCGATATGGTGATGAAGCTGTTGGACACGGTGAAATTACCGCGTGATTTTTATTACCGGCGTCCGCGTCAGTTATCCGGGGGCCAGAAGCAGCGCATCGGCATCGCCCGTGCCTTCGCCGGTAATCCTTCCATGGTGATTGCGGATGAGCCCGTATCCGCGCTGGATGTATCCGTGGCTGCTGCGGTGACGGAACTGTTGATGGATATCCAAAGGGAAAACAAGACCACCCTGCTCTTCATCAGTCACGATCTCAGCGTGGTGCGCTACCTTTCAGACCGTATCGTGGTGATGTACCTTGGGCACATCATGGAAAGAGGAACGACAGAGGAGATATTCGAGCCGCCTTACCATCCCTATACGGAGGCCCTGTTGTCGGCGGTCCCGATCGCGGACCCAGAGGTTACGAAGCGGGAAATCCTGTTGGAAGGCAACCTGCCAAGCGTAATGAATCCGCCCAAAGGTTGCCCGTTCTGCACCCGCTGCCCGCGACGAATTGGAGACGTGTGTGATAACGAGATGCCGCCGGATAGACAGGTCACTGACACGCATCGTATTAAATGTCATATTCCAATAGAGGAACTAAGAAAGGTAGAGCCGGTCATTCACGTGCCGTCCCCTGAGGAGCGTGTCGGCAAACCTGAAATCAAAGTGCCGACGCACTAGGCCGAACAAGCTGGGGTCACAAGGGCGTTTTCCTGGGAAAATTCGGTCCTAAACTCCTGTTTTCTCAAGCAACAATCATGTTCAGGTCAGAGCGGCTCAGGCGCTCGCACCCTGTTTCGTTGACCAGCACGGTGTGACCCAGGGTCATGGCGTTGCCGCTGTCGCTGTTGGCGAAAATCATGTGCAGGAATATGACCATGTTTGGCCGGGTGATGACCGGATTGCCGGTGTACAGCATGGGCCAGTCCATCCATGTCGGCGTATAGGTTGTGCCCAGGCTGTAACCGCAGGCATTGAGCCTATGATCGCGCAATCCGTTGGCGTCAGCGACGCGGGCATGGGCAGTAAAAACTTCGCCCAGCGGCCGACCCGGAGTAAGCGCATCTTCGCATGCCCCGAGCGCTTCAACCGCCACCTTGTGCATGTGTCGATGCTCATCGCTGACGTGCCCGACGATGATCGTGCGCATCATTGCTGCGTGGTAGTGCCTGTAGGCGCCCGCCCATTCCAGGGTGATCTGATCGTTGTCTTTGAGATGCTTGCGGCCGGTAAAGTAGCGGCACAGCAGCGCATCCTCTGCTGCGCCGATGATGAACTCGTTACCGGGGTAGTCACCGCCGCCTTTGAATATCACGCTGTGCATACCGGCCAGAATGTCACCCTCCCAGGCGCCCGGTGCAATCAGTTCTCTCGCCGCATCCAGGGCATCGTCGGCGAGGGCAGCCGCCTGTCTAACGTACTCGATCTCGGCAGGTGACTTAACCACTCTCAGTGCACTGACCAGATCAGATGCGTCTTCAAACGTACAGAAGTTCTGTAGCAGCGGCTCCAGACGACGCCAGTTGTAGGCGGTCAGGCCGTACGCGTCAAACTCGATACCTATTTTTTTTCCGCCGCAGCCATACTCTTGCAGAATCTCCTTTAGTCGTGCCGCCGGATTCACGTCAGCGCCATCGGTCCAGATTCGGATGTCCTGTATATCGGATGTGTGCCTCGCCTGACGCAGATCCGGTGCGCGCGTGAGCAGGGTTACACTCCCGTCTGCTCCAAGGTACAGACACTGAAAAAAGCAGTAGCCAAAAGTGTCATA
>JAHEKE010000002.1:191202-219548 GCA_024638505.1 Gammaproteobacteria bacterium
CATTCGCACGTTGTGCAGAGTAAAGCACTAGGTTAGGTATTGAATGACCCTCTCGACGACACTGCGTGTTCTGGCCTCGCTTCTGCTGTCGGTTGCCTTTTTGATGCTTGGCAACGGCATGTTTTCAACCTTTCTGGCGCTGCGCGGCGATGCCGAAGGTTTCAGTAATGAGGTCATCGGCTGGGTAGCATCCGCCTACTACATTGGCCTGATTGCCGGGACGTTCAAGTGCGGGCAGCTGGTTAACCGCATCGGCCATATCCGTGCATTTGCTGCTTTTTCTGCGATGTGTGCCGCCTGTATTCTCGCCTTTGGCCTTTTTATTTACCCGTCCGCCTGGATAGCACTGCGCATTGTCCTCGGATTCAACCTGGCCGGGCTGTACATGGTGGCGGAAAGCTGGCTCAACACCAGGGCCACCTCAGAAACCAGGGGGAAAGTACTTTCTATTTATATGACTATTACCTATTTAGCTCTGGGGGGCGGACAGTTCCTTATCAATCTGGCTGACATAGAGGGCAGCGCGCTGTTTATGGTGTCTGCCGCACTGTTGTCGCTGGCCCTGATTCCCGTAGCGGTGACTAAATCAACGAACCCGGAGCCGGTGGAATCGAGCTATATGAGCCTGCGCGCGCTGTTCACTGTATCGCCGGTTGCTGCTGTCGGCTGTCTAGCAGGAGGGGTGATTACGGGCTCCATCTTTGGTCTGGGGCCTATTTATGCCAAGGCGGAAGGCCTGAATACCGCGGGCATTTCTCTGTTCATGGGTATTGCGGTGATCAGCGGGCTGTTTACCCAGGTTCCGGTAGGGCATTTGTCAGATCGTTTTGATCGTCGCGGCGTCATCATGGGAATAACAGTTGGCGCAGCCCTGGCCGCAGTCGCGCTTATCCTGCGTTCACATACGCTAGACATTCCGCTGTACTACTTGATTGCACTGTATGGCGGGTTGACCGCAACCCTGTACCCGCTCTGTGTCGCCTATGCCAATGATTATCTCGAACCGGGGCAGGTTGTCGCCGCCAGCAGCAGCCTGGTTCTGGCTTTTGGTTTAGGCGCGGCGTTCGGGCCGGTTGTGGCGGCGTTTGTTATGCGCCTGGTCGGACCGAGCGGCCTGTTCTGGCTGTCCCTGTGCGTGTGCCTTCTATATACCGGTTTTATTTTATACCGCATGCGCGTTCGACACTGGGCACCGGTCGCGGAAAAAGAGCCTTACGTGCCCATGCCCGAGGTGATCGCGACGCCGGTCTCGACCGAAATAGACCCGCGCGCGGAGGTTGACGCCCATTATGATGAAAAAGAACTGAACGGGTACCAAGATTGGAAATAACGACGTCAAAACATCGAATCTGGCTGTAGATCGGGTTGTTTTTCCCGTCGGCGTCATCAAATTATCCAGATTCGTCGCCCCGGCCCCGTCACCGCGTGCCGATATGACTCACCTGCCGTCGACTGGGCAGAAGAAAACTTGTGGTCAATGATTCGTGCCGTTAGAGTAAGGGCACTTACATCTGACAGCTATCCAAACATGAATGATGTTAGAGATCCATTAGTTGGGGAGCACGTGGTTAAAGCCAATCCGGTCAATATCGGAAATGTAGGCGAGGACTCGACCTTATCGTTACGCCCCGAGCGGGTCGAACTGAATCCGGACAGCGCTGAGTTTCCCAATATCTTTGAGGGCGAGGTCGAAGAGCTTATTTATCTGGGGGACCACATCCGCACCCGCATGAAGGTGCTCGGGCACAATGAGTTCGTAGTGAAAGTGCCGAACTCCGCCGCCCACGCTAGGCTGGAAGAGGGGCCGACGGTAAGCATCGGCTGGAAAATACAGGACTGCCACGCCTTGGATGCCTGAGGGTGTGTCTAATCTGCGCTTAAGCAGGCTTACCTAAACGCTGAGGGCGCGCCTCCGCGGCGCGTAATCGTTGCTTACGGATCCAGGGTAGACGGCAGTAAAGAGAATGTGATGTCGATGCCTACCTTGATTACCCTGCACAATGGGGAGAAAGGCGAAGGGACGTTTTCGAAACAGGAAATGGAGAATCGGATAACTCGACTGCGCAACTACATGGCAGGGCACGGAATTGCAGCCACTCTGTTTACCTCTTACCACAACATCAATTACTACAGTGATTTTTTATACTGCGCGTTTGGGCGTTCTTACGGGCTGGTTGTCACGGATCATGAACATACCACTATCTCGGCTAATATTGACGGCGGCCAGCCGTGGCGTCGCAGCGTCGGGGATAACATCTCGTATACGGATTGGCAAAAAGAGAACTATTTCGCTGCGGTTAAGAAATTAATCAAAGACGGCACGACGGTAGGTGTCGAATATGATCAGGTCAGTCTGCACAATATGAGTAAACTCAAGTCGGCGTTGCCGCGGTGTGAGTTTGTTGATATTGGCGAGCCCGCGATGAGAATGCGGATGATCAAATCAGATGAGGAGATCGCGCATATAAAAAAGATGGCCGGCATTGCTGATGCAGGCGGCGCAGCGTGTGTAGAGGCAGTATCGGTGGGAGTCGCCGAATATGAGGTCGCATTGCATTCCACCCAGGCCATGGTGCGGCAAATCGCCAGCCTTTATCCACATGCGGAGCTGCTTGATACGTGGACCTGGTTTCAATCTGGGCTCAATACGGACGGCGCTCATAACCCGGTTACCACGAGGCTTATCGAAAAAGGGGATATCCTAAGTTTGAACTGTTTTCCGATGGTGGCGGGATACTACGTCGCGCTGGAGCGGACGCTGTTCGCAGAGGAGTGTTCCGATGAACACTTACGATTGTGGCGGATAAACTGTGCGGTTCACGCCCAAGGCATAACGCTGATCAAGCCGGGCGTGAGGTGTTGTGATATTGCCCGCAGCCTCAATCAGATTTACCAAGAGCATGGGCTTTTGGCTAACCGCACCTTCGGTTACGGCCATTCATTCGGCGTACTGTGTCACTACTACGGGCGCGAAGCCGGCCTCGAGTTGCGGGAAGACGTCGATACTGTGTTACAGCCGAACATGGTTCTGTCTATGGAGCCAATGATCATGATTCCTCAGGGTCAACCAGGTGCTGGTGGGTATAGGGAACACGACATCCTTGTGGTAACGGAAGAGGGAAACACGAACATCACCGGCTTTCCCTACGGGCCTGAACACAACATCATCAGGAACTAACGAGCCGCCAATTGGTCAAGTCATCTTTGACATTTATACGTCGCCGAATGAGAAGGTTGGCGGGCCGCACATCGGATAAACTTGTAGCTCGAAGATTATGCGCGATATGAAATACTCTATATTCAGCTTAATCCGGAATGCGTTCAGCTACCACCAGGGCTGGCAGCAGGCGTGGCGCAGTCCGGATCCGAAATCGTTTTACGAAGTGATCATCGTTGGCGGCGGCGGTCACGGCCTGGCCACGGCATATTATTTAGCCAAGGAATGCCATATCAGAAATATCGCCGTGCTCGAAAAGGGCTGGTTGGGTGGAGGCAACACCGGGCGGAACACTACCATCGTTCGCTCCAACTACCTGTGGGATGCATCTGCTGCGCTGTATGATCATGCGGTGAACCTGTGGCACTCCTTAAGTCAGGAACTCAATTACAACGTGATGTTTTCGCCCCGCGGTCTGCTGCACCTCGCCCACAGCGTGCACGACCTGCAGGAAATCGGGCGCCGCGGCAATTCTAATTTTCTCAACGGCATCGACGCGGAATACCTTTCCCCTGAGCAAGTGAAGAAGATGGTGCCGTTTATCAATCTCAACTGCCGCTACCCGGTACTGGGAGCACTGCTGCAGCGCAGAGGCGGGACCGCACGACACGACGCCGTGGCCTGGGGTTATGCCCGTGCCGCGGATGCGCTTGGTGTAGACATTATCCAAAACTGCGAAGTTACCGGGTTTGATATAGAAAACGCTACGGTAAAAGGAGTGCGTACTTCGCGCGGCGATATCAGGGCTAACAAAGTCGGCTGCGTGGTTGCCGGACATTGCAGCGTGCTGGCGGAAATGGCGGGATTTCGACTGCCCATAGAATCCTTTCCCCTGCAGGCCTTGGTGTCAGAACCGGTCAAACCGATAATCGACTGCGTTGTCATGTCCAACGGTGTGCATGCCTACATCAGCCAGTCTGATAAGGGAGAGCTTGTCATTGGCGCCAGCTCTGACGCTTACAATTCCTATTCTCAGCGCGGTAGTTTCAACATCATTGAAGACACCGTCGGCGCCATAGTGGAACTGTATCCGCTGTTTTCCCGCATGCGAATGCTGCGTCAATGGGGAGGGATAGTGGACGTGACGGTGGACCGATCTCCGATCATATCTAAAACGCCGATTGCCAACCTTTACTTTAACTGCGGATGGGGTACTGGCGGGTTCAAGGCAACCCCCGGCTCGGGCCACGTGTTCGCTCATTCTATCGCCGGTCAGGACATGCATCCGATTGCCGCGCCGTTTTCGATAGATCGCTTCAGTACCGGGGCGCTGGTGGATGAGGGTGCGGCCGCCGCCGTTGCGCACTGAATCCGTTGGCATCGCGCAGCCTCAGGTTTACCGATTAGTAGAGTGATGAAGACATGCTGTTGATAGATTGCCCATGGTGCGGACGGCGCGACCAGCTGGAGTTCAGCTGTCACGGGCAGGCGCATATTTCCCGCCCGCAGTATCCAGACCGGCTGAGTGATGAACAGTGGGGGGACTACGTATTTTTCAGAGACAACCCTAAAGGCGTGCATTATGAGCGCTGGGTACATACGCACGGATGTCGGCGCTGGTTCAATGCCGTGCGGAATACTGTAACCGATGAGTTTCTTGCCACTTACAAACCCGGGGATCCTGTTCCCGCGGTTGAGCAATGAGCGCCGATCAGAGTGAGTAAGAGCTACCTGCAGCACTCCCGCCTTGCTCATGGCGGCCGCATCGACCGGGACCGTCGGATGCGATTCAGTTTCGACGACGAGGAGCTGTACGGTTATGCAGGAGATACCCTTGCCTCCGCTCTATTGGCTAACGGCATCCATTTGGTGGGTCGCAGTTTCAAATACCATCGTCCCCGCGGCATATTCAGCGCGGGACCGGAGGAGCCGAATGCCCTGGTGCAGCTAGAACAGGGCGCTTATACCGAACCGAACATAAAGGCGACCCAAGTGGAACTGTACGACGGGCTCAAGGCCGTCAGCCAAAACCGCTGGCCGAATCTGCGCTTTGATATCGCATCCATTAACTCCGCCGTCGCGCGATTCATTCCGGCGGGCTTCTACTACAAAACTTTCATGTGGCCGGCATCGATGTGGATGACCTACGAGCGCTGGATAAGAAAGACGGCGGGTCTCGGAAAATCTCCAGCGCAATGGGATCCCGACCGCTATGAGCACCGCAACGCTCATTGCGAAGTGCTGGTGGTGGGAGCGGGCCCGGCCGGGCTGGCCGCCGCCGTGGTCGCCGCCCGCGCCGGCGCTCGAGTCATACTTGCCGACGAGCAAAATGAATTCGGCGGAAAACTGTTAGCAGAAAACGCTGACATCGACGGCAGCCCTGCACTGCAGTGGGCGGCAGAAATCGAGCGTGAACTGAAAGAGATCGATTCGGTAATCCTGCTGCCGCGAACCACGGTTACCGGCTACTACGATTACAATTATTTAGTCGCTGCTGAGCGCGTTACCGATCATCTGCCACCCGGCACCGGCGGCAGCGTACCCCGACAGCGGTTATGGAAAATCAGGGCGCAGCAGGTAGTACTTGCGACAGGCGCTATAGAACGACCGCTGGTGTTTGCCGACAATGACCGGCCGGGGGTGATGCTGGCTGGGGCCGTTCGTACCTATGTTAACCGCTATGCAGTTATGCCGGCGGATGCAATAGTCGTCTTTACCAACAACGACAGCGCTTACCTTACCGCATTGGACGCACATTCGCATGGCGCCGCGGTGTCCATCGTGGACATTCGTCCTGGCCCAAAGGGAGAGTTAATCGACCGGGCTGAGCAGGCCAACATTATGATCTATCGCGGCAGCGCGATCACCAGCGTCGGATATGCCGGGCGCCTGCGCAGCGTGGAGGTAATGCGCCTCAATCAGACGGGCGATGATGTGGAAAGTTCTTCAACCACCACTATTGAATGCGGTGTGATTGCAACATCCGGAGGCTGGACTCCAACCGTGCACCTGCACAGCCAGGCGCGCGGTAAGCTGCGCTATGACGAGACCATCGCCGCATTTGTTCCGAGTGATGACGGTGTGCGCATTAATCCGCACGTCAGCACCGGCGCCTGCAACGGAAAATTTGATCTTGAGCGATGTTTAAAAGAAGGATACGCGGCGGGATACTCGTCGGCCAGGGCTTGTGGTCTAGGAGGAGTATCTTTACCCGCGCCGAGAGTCGACACCGTTATGCAGGGGCCAATAAGGGTATTGTGGGCGATACCATGTGACCATCCTATCGGTCGAGGGGGGAAAAAACATTTTCATGAACTGCAGAACGATGCAACCGTCGGTGATATTTACCTCGCTGCCGGCGAAGGTTTTGACGCCGTTGAACATCTAAAAAGATATACCACCACAGGGATGGGCACGGACCAGGGTAAAACTTCCAATTTAACGGCTTTGGGTGTGCTGTCGGAAATACGCGCGGAGCCCGTCCAGGCAATCGGCACGACTACCTTCCGGCCACCCTATACGCCGCTGACCTTCGGTGCTGTAGTGGGGCAGAATCGCCGCGATCTTTTTCTGCAGGAGCGAAAAACGGCGATGCATGCGTGGCACGACAAAAATGGTGCGGTGTATGAAGATGTGGGGGACTGGAAAAGACCGCGCTATTTCCCCCGCGGCAATGAGAGCATGGATACGGCGGTACAGCGGGAATGCAGAGCCGTGCGCGACAAGATTGGCATTCTTGATGCCAGTACGCTGGGTAAGATCGATCTCAAGGGCAAGGACTGCGCGTGGTTTTTAAATATGATTTACACCAACGCATGGAGCGAATTGGCAGTGGGACGTTGTCGCTATGGTTTGATGCTGAATGAGCACGGTATGGTATTTGACGATGGTGTTACCACGCGCATTGGTGAACAGCACTATCACATGACGACCACTACCGGCGGCGCTGCGCGAGTGCTGACCTGGCTGGAAGAATGGCTGCAGACTGAGTGGCCGGACAAAGAGGTTTACTGTACAAGCGTGACCGAGCAGTGGGCAGTAGCCGCGATCAGCGGGCCCAGGTCGCGTGACCTTCTATCTGAACTGACGGATGTTCCACTAGATGCGGAACATTTTCCATTCATGTCAATGCGGCAGGGTAAGGTTGCTGGCGTGCCGGCGCGAATCTTCCGCATCAGTTTTACCGGTGAGCTGTCTTATGAGATTAACGTCCCGGCGCAGTATGGTTTGTACGTGTGGGAACAGTTGCTGGAATATGGGCGTGCATATGATATTTGCCCGTACGGCACCGAGAGTATGCACGTATTGCGAGCCGAGAAAGGATTTATCATTGTCGGCCAGGACACGGACGGATCGGTGACGCCGGGAGATTTGGGTATGGATTGGATCGTGTCGAAGAAAAAAGCTGATTTTATCGGGCGGCGTTCGCTTTTCCGCAGCGACACCAGTAAGCCCGGCCGCAAACAGCTGATAGGGCTGCTTACCGAAGACCCACAAGTTGTTTTACCGGAAGGTGCACACATCGTAGCGGAAGTGAAAGAAACTCCACCCATGCCGATGCTTGGACACGTAACATCGAGCTACATGAGCCCTAACGTAGGGCGGTCTATCGCCTTGGGTCTGCTATACGACGGCCGCAGTAAAATAGGAGAGCGGGTGAGTCTTAAGTTAATGGATGGGCGCGTGGTAGGGGCCACGGTCGCCGATACGATTTTCTACGACAGTGAGGGGGCGCGGGCGCGTGGCTGAGGCGTTTCAACCGGTAAAGTTCTCGCCCTTATCCGGTCTGGCCTCGCCGGCCGGCGGCATCGCGCTGGTCGATCGGGCATATATTGGCAAGATCAACGTGCGAGGAAATGCAGACAATGCGGAGTTTCAAGCGGGTATAAAACGATGCTTGCATCTCGAGCTCCCGCTGGTGCCGAATACAACATCCTCAAATGCGCAGCATATCCTGTTCTGGTCGGGACCAAATGAATGGCTGCTGCACTGTCCTGAAGATACGCAGGCGGAGGTAGAGTCAACTCTGCGCCAGGAAGTTTCAGGCCTGCACGCCGCGGTTACCGATGTTACTGATTACTATGCAGTCATCCGCTTGAGCGGAGCAAAAGCACGGGAGGTGTTGGCTAAGGGCACGCCGCTCGACGTGCACCCCAAGATTTTTACACGCGGAGAATGTGCCCAGACCTGTTTTGCTCATGCCAGCATTCTGCTGCACTGTGTTGACGACAGCCCCATTTTCGATTTGCAGGTGCGCTGGAGTTTTGCTGAATACCTGTGGCAATACCTGCTCGATGCGGCTCGAGAGTATGCTTCATAGAATCCGCATCGTCTGCTAATTCATCACCGGTGGTGCGGTTGGCCAAATACGGGCCCGGCGTTGGTCATTCTGTCGTTTTCCGCATACCATATGTCGCCCGGGTGGCAGCATAGGCCTCGGGCTATGCCTATCTTTCGCCGTTTCACGCCTTAAACGCATACCCTTAGCGAGTGCTCGACCATGGCTGACTCTGACCAATCACCCAATGATGCAGCGGAAGACGAAGAAGAGATAATCCTCGCCGAACTCTCGGATGAGGAACTCACCGAGCAGATGCACGCTGATCTGTACGATGGGTTGAAGGAGGAGATCGTGGAAGGAACCAACATCCTGCTGGAGCGTGGATGGGGGCCGGACAAGGTGCTCAATGATGCTTTGGTTGAGGGCATGAGGATCGTCGGCATAGATTTTCGTGATGGAATCTTGTTCGTACCTGAGGTCCTGCTGGCGGCCAACGCGATGAAGGGAGGCATGCAAATTCTCCGTCCACTGCTTGCTGAAACCGGGGCTGAGCAGGTTGGTAAAATGGTGATCGGGACGGTCAAAGGTGATATCCACGATATTGGTAAGAACCTGGTCTCAATGATGATGGAGGGTGCGGGCTTTGAGGTAATTGATATCGGGATAAATAATCCGGTAGACAATTACCTGCAGGCTATAGACAAACATAAGCCCGATATCCTCGGTATGTCAGCACTGTTGACCACTACCATGCCTTATATGAAGGTTGTTATCGATACTCTGAAGGAAAAAGGCATGCGCGATGACTACATAGTTCTGGTTGGCGGCGCACCGCTCAATGAAGAGTTTGGTGCAGCAATCGGTGCCGACGCGTATTGCCGAGATGCAGCCGTCGCCGTTGAAACTGCGAAGACGCTGATTGCGGAGCGGCGCGCGGCTCGCTAGCGCAGCGGGTTTCATCCCCTGCTTGCCCGCAGGAATACCGTATACTCTTCTTTTTTCCGACTGCAGAGCTGATCATACCTAGAGGGACTTAAGTTGGCTGAACTTATAACCGTGTTTTGGCGAGATATACCTGCGCAGGTCATCGCTAAAAAGGGTCGCAAGAGTGTTAAGCAAATGCTATCTCATCGGTTTCAAGAAGCTGTTGACAGAGCGGCCATGCGCGCCGGTAAGGGTAGCAGCGACGCATATCTGGCGGAATGGAGAAGAGAACGAGAGCCGTGTGAAGGTGATATTGAATCTGCAGTAAAGGCAGAAGCCGCGCGCCTGGAGGAAATGTATTCAGATGAAAGGCTAAAGAATCTGATCCGGGCTAAAGGGGTGGATCAGCAGGACCGAGTGGAGGGACAATCATAGTGTACGCTGCGCGACGCTGGTCGGTCAGGCATGCCCGGTTGTTAGAGAGTATCTATGACCATCTAGAGGGCTTGCTCAACGCCCTACACCCGCTCTGGCTGAAGATTGGATATGATCGTGTGGAGAAACCCATAACGTTCATAGAGCGAAACGTCAAAGGCTTTCTCTTCGATTGCCAGATGTGTGGTAAGTGTATGCTCAGTAACACCGGTATGTCGTGTCCGATGAATTGCCCTAAGCAGTTGCAGAATGGCCCCTGTGGCGGGGTGCAGGCAAACGGCAATTGTGAAGTAAAGCCGGAGATGAGATGCGTCTGGGTTGAAGCTGAAATTGGCAGCCGATTGATGCGTAGCGGTTCGGCTATACATGACGTGCATCCGCCGGTTGACCATTCACGTCAGGGTACGTCATCCTGGTTGAGGGTGGTGCGCGAGAAACGAGACCAGCAGTTCTATGCGCGGAACTGAATTGATGTATCAGCGCATGCGTATGTTATTGATCGACGGTATAGTATTTGCGCGCTGTAGCTCAGACTGGCCGATGCGCTGATTGAGGTTGCTCGAGTGGAATTCGAAGACGAACCGGTACCCGGTTATTCCCTGCCGATCCTGCCGGGGCACGTTTCGCCCGGACGACTCGAGCGCGTGCTGCGCGCCGGTAAATTCGCGGTGACGGCGGAGATTGCGCCACCCGATTCGGCGGACGCGGAAGAAGTATATCGACGGGCGAAAATCTTTGATGGCTATGTAGACGCGATCAACGCCACGGATGGATCAGGGGCAAACTGCCATATGTCCAGCGTTGGGGTTTGCTCACTATTGACCAGGGTGGGTTATGCCATGGTTATGCAGGTTTCCTGCCGCGACAAGAATCGCATCGCTATTCAGGGGGACGTTCTGGGCGCTGCCGCAATGGGGGTATCAAACATCCTGTGCCTGACTGGTGATGGTGTGCAGGCTGGAGATCAACCGGAAGCGAAACCGGTCTTTGATCTTGACGCGGTAACGCTGGCCGCTACCGTGCGCATCATGCGCGATGAATCACGATTCTTGAGTGGCCGGGTGTTGTCCTGCCCACCTCGCGTCTTCATTGGGGCTGCCGCTAATCCCTTTATTCCGCCCTACGACTATCGGGTGCACAGACTTGCGAAAAAAATCGAAGCTGGTGTGCAGTTTGTTCAGACGCAATACTGCTTTGATATGCCCCGCCTAAAGGAGTACATGAGTCAAGTGCGCGATCTGGGGCTGCATGAGCGAGCATTTATAGTGGTCGGCGTAGGCCCACTCGCTTCTGCCCGCGCCGCTGCGTGGATTCGAGATCATGTTCCGGGGATTCATATCCCGGATAGCGTTATCACCCGTTTAAAGGGGGCGGACAGTCAGAAAGAAGAGGGCGTGAGGATGTGTATTGAACTCATTCAGGAAATTAGAGAAATCGAAGGCGTAGCGGGTGTACATATCATGGCCTATAGGCAGGAAGAGAATGTTGCCCAGATTGTAGATCGCTCTGGCGTATTAGCGGGGCGCGTGCCATGGTATCCCGACAGAGATCAGCAGGCTAAAGTTGAACCAAGAGCATCACGGGAAGCCTTCCAATGACAGACACCATTGTAAGCTCGGCAAAGAGAGAAATAGCGATCGGATTTGACCGGCCTTTCACCATTATAGGTGAACGTATCAATCCGACCGGACGTAAAATCCTTGCTGAAGAAATGCGGCAGGGAGATTTCAGTCGAGTAGAGGCTGATGCGCTGGCGCAGGTCGGGTGCGGTGCCCACATGCTGGATGTGAACGCCGGTATTCCCCTGGCCGATGAACCGGCGCTGCTGGCGCGTGCGGTAAAGCTCGTACAGTCGGTAACGGATGTGCCGCTTTCAATAGATTCGTCAATTGTTGACGCACTCAAAGCCGGTCTGGAAGTTTATGAAGGTAAGGCGCTGGTCAACTCAGTGACCGGCGAAGAGGAACGCCTGGAGGCGGTGCTGCCCCTGGTTGCCAAACACGGCGCGGCCGTTGTGGCGATATGCAACGATGAGACCGGCATCTCAGAGGACCCGGATGTGCGGTTCGAGGTGGCTCGCACCATCGTAAACCATGCCGCTGACTACGGCATCACTGCCGCCGACGTGGTTATTGATCCGCTGGTGATGCCCATTGGAGCTATCGGACAGGCCGGCAAGCAGGTCTTTGCCCTGGTGCGTCGAATTCGCCAGGAATTGAAGTGCAATAGCACCTGCGGGGCATCCAACATAAGTTTTGGCCTGCCCAACCGGCACGGCATAAACAGCGCATTCCTGTGTATGGCCATCGGTGCCGGTATGACCTCCGCCATTACTAACCCGCTGCACGGCGAAGTGGTGCAGGCGGTAATGGGCGCTGATGTGGTCAACGGGCATGACAAAGACTGCGCGCGTTGGATCAGGCGTTATCGGGAGCCAACAGCCGGAGGCGAGGATGCGCCATCGCGGTTGAGGAGAAGGCGTCGTGGCGGCAACCGGTAGCTGTTTGTGTGGCGCTATCACCTTTGAAATCAAAGGGCCGCTGCGTGCTGTGATCAACTGCCACTGCAGCCAGTGCCGCAAATGGACCGGGCACTATGTTGCCGCGACCGCTGCCTGGAAGCGAAACCTTTATATCCGTGACAGCGCTGACAGTTTGCGCTGGTACCGCTCTTCTTTCACCGCGCAGCGTGGCTTCTGCGGGCAATGTGGGTCCAGCCTTTTCTGGCAGCGGGATGGCGCCGACACCACCACTATTTTGGCGGGTACGTTAGATGGCGCTACCGGTCTGAATACGGCGGCGCAGATATACGTCAGCGATAAAGGAGACTACTATTGCTTAAGTGATCCGCAGGCGGCGACCTACGCACGCACAGGGCATAGTATTCATCTAACTCACGATTCCGGCTCTGTTTCCGAAAAAACGTAATGAATCCTCCAGCAGACTACAAAGCGGTGTTCCTGCCGAGCGGAAAGCGCGGTTCATTTGCCAGCGGAACTACGCTGCTGCAGGCTGCGCGTTCACTGGGGGTGGATATAGATTCCGTCTGTGGAGGCCGCGCTATGTGCGGCCGCTGCCAGATCCTGTGCAGCGAGGGTGACTTTCCCAAGCAGGGCATCACTTCCCGTAAGGCACATTTGTCATCCTTTGGCGCGGTGGAAAAACGTTTTTCTCAAGAGCACGGTTCGCTCGGTGAGCGCAGGCTGGCCTGCCAGGCGCGGATTCAAGGAAACGTGGTGATCGATGTGCCTCCGGAAAGCCAGGTGCATAAGCAGGTGGTGCGTAAGGGCGCCAAAGTCATCGAGATCGAATTGGATCCAGTTGTGCGCTTGTACTACGTTGAGGTACAGGAACCAAACATGCATGACCCCAGTGGGGACCTAACCCGGCTGAAAATGGCGCTGGAATTCGAATGGGGATTGACTGATCTGCAATGCGATCTGGGATTGCTGCAGGGAATCCAGTCAGCGCTGGCCAAGGGTGAATGGAAAGTCACCGTAGCCGTACACAATAACGAACGAGTTATCTGCGTATGGCCAGGTTTTCGGGATCGCGCGTTCGGCGCCGCTATCGATGTCGGATCAACCACCATTGCGATACATCTTTGTGATTTAGCCAATGGTAAGGTGCTGGCTGCGAGCGGGGCAATGAATCCGCAGATTAGGTTTGGTGAGGACCTGATGAGCCGGGTTTCTTACGTTATGATGCATCCCGGCGGAGACGTAGAGATGACCCGGGTCGTGCGGGCGGCTATTAATGAGTTACTGCTAGAGGTGACGCGTGAGGTGAACGCTGCCCCTGACGATATTCTGGACCTAACCTTTGTTGCCAATCCAATCATGCATCATCTGCTGCTTGGCATAGATCCGACCCAGCTGGGTGGCGCACCTTTCGCTCTGGCGACGGATGAGGCGGTCGCCATTTGGGCCAACGAAATCGATCTGGTGGTAAACCGTAACGCTCGCACCTATGTATTGCCCTGCGTTGCCGGTCACGTCGGAGCGGATGCGGCCGGGGTTATATTGTCCGAGCGACCCTATCGCAATGATGCGATGACCCTGCTGGTGGATGTGGGCACGAATGCAGAAATCATTCTGGGTAACCGTGCTCGCCTGCTCGCCTGCTCCAGTCCGACTGGGCCGGCTTTCGAGGGCGCGCAGATTAGCGGCGGGCAGCGTGCCGCCCCCGGTGCCATAGAGCGTGTGCGCATCGATCAGCTGACGTTGGAACCGAGGTTCAGTGTGATCGGCTGTGATCTTTGGTCCGATGAAGAAGGATTTGAGGAAGCCATTGCAACCACCGGAGTGACCGGTATCTGCGGTTCCGGAATAATTGAAGTCGTCGCCACCATGTTCCTTGCCGGCATCGTGCGCGCTGACGGTACCATAGACGGCTCTCTCTGTGCCCGCAGTGACCGGGTGATTGCGGACGGGCGGACCTATTCTTACCTGCTGCATGAAGGGGACGTTAGAATTTGCATAACGCAGAATGATGTGCGCCAGATTCAGCTGGCCAAAGCAGCGCTGTACGCGGGCGTTAAGCTGTTAATGGACCACATGAAAGTTGATAAGGTGGAACGCATCGGATTGGCCGGGGCATTCGGCAGCCACATTGATCCAAAGTACGCCATGGTACTCGGGCTTATCCCCGATTGCCCGCTTGACCAGGTATCCTCCATTGGCAACGCCGCGGGCAACGGGGCCCGTATCGCGCTGCTAGATCGAGACGCTCGAGAGGAGATCGAACGGGTGGTGCGGCGGGTGCAGAAAATCGAAACAGCAGTGGAGCCGCGGTTTCAGGAACACTTTGTAGAGGCTATGGCGATCCCGCATCAGAAGGATGCTTATCCTGAGCTGGCAAAAAAAGTGCAGCTACCCGCGTCGAGCGGGCTGGAGGGTACAGGTACGGATCACAGCAGACGTCGTCGGGGCCGGCGGTCTTAGTCAAAGCCCCAAGAAAATTCCAATCACTGCAACAGCCAGGCCCGCCCCGCCCCCATGGGAACGGCACTGCCGCAGTTTGAATCAGGCCTGACCGGCGGCCGCCCGGCGTCTCTCCTCTCTCGGTGGAACCCCGAAAATCAGCCGGTAGCACTTACTGAAATGGGGGGCAGAAATGAAGCCGCAGGCGAGGGCCGTATCGAC
This sequence comes from Gammaproteobacteria bacterium, assembly GCA_024638505.1. Taxonomy (GTDB): domain Bacteria; phylum Pseudomonadota; class Gammaproteobacteria; order Arenicellales; family JAANXG01; genus JAHEKE01. The sequence goes on from JAHEKE010000002.1 coordinate 206,143, forward strand.
AATGGGCATGCTGGTTTGCACCAGTAACTGACGGGCCCGCTCCAGGCGAAGCTGCAGATAATACCTGGTCGGCACACAGTTCAGGTACTTTTTAAACAAGCGCTCAAGCTGTCTGCGGGACAATCCGATGTGCTGCGACAGCTCATCTAAAGCCATGGGCTCTTCAATGTTAGCCTCCATCAAGGATACCGCCTCGAGGAGCTTGGGCTGACCGGTACCGATACGGTGTCGCAGCGGTATGCGCTGGCGGTCGTGGTTATCGCGGATTCGGTCACATATAAACTGTTCGGAGACCGCAGTGGCCAGTTCCGATCCGTGCTGACGCCGGATCATGTGCAGCATCATGTCCATCGGAGCGACTCCGCCGGCACAGGTAAAGCGGTCTCGGTCAATTTCGAACAGTTCCTGGGACACAACCAGCTCCGGGTGCCCTTCTCTAATGCCCGCGAAATTTTCCCAGTGTATGGTGCAGCGATAGCCTTTGAGCAATCTCGCTTCTGCCAGCAGGTAGCTGCCTGTACACAGCGCACCCAAAATCATTTTACGGTTTGCCAATTTACGCAACCACGTCAGGGTCTGAGGGTTGTAGTATTTGTGAACGTCGATGCCGCCACAGATAAACATAGCAGTGGCCTCGATATCGTCGCCCATTGGCCCGTCTGCCGGAATAGTGATGCCGCTGCTGGAGGCTACCGGCTCGCCGTCGGCGCTGAGCGTAAACCAGTGATACAGCTCCTCACCGCTGATTTTATTTGCCATGCGCAGCGGTTCTACCGCGGAGGAGAAGGCCAACAGGGTAAAATTTGGAACCAGGAAAAAACCGAAGTTGCGCGTCGAGGCGCAAGCTTGCATATCAGACATATATACACCCTCTGGCAGTAAAACCGTTGAGCCTGAAATCAGCCTTTTTGTTATATATTCATAATGCGACATCTCGTGTCGCGAATAGCAATATTAGGGGATAAATGGGTGTCGTTTCAAGAATAATGCTACGTAAGGTAGCTAAAAAACCGCCAGTGCGTCGGAAGCGATCGGAAAGCGCGGTTTGCCCGGGTCAGCGCGGCAGTTTGAGGCGCGGTGTTGTGACGTGTTTGAAATTGAAATTGAGCCGCCCAAGCTTTTCCCGCAGCTGCTGCTCCACCGACTTATCACAGGTAACCAGCATGGAGAGTTCACACGACGTTGGACTTTTTAGCTCGACCGCAGAAGTCATTTTCAGGCCTCTGCGGGCGAAATCACGTGCAATCATTGCGCCTCGTTTCTGTGCCAGGCGGCGGGAGAACAGGCCCCTGACCCTGCAAAAAGCTACAATCGTACGTTCTTCCGGCATATCAAACCCCCTTACCTCAACAAGGATAGTTTGTTTTGTTCAGGAGTACAGTCCGTTCCCCGTCAAATGATCCGCAAAATCGGTACCGAGCCAATGCGCCGCCGACGCGCCATCATCAGGGCGCTATTTACTTTTAGCAAGTTTGGTATGCTCTCGTTTCGCCATGAATTTACCATTTCTAACCAGGATGATTCACGATATTTTTTGTTATCTAGGGCCTTAAATGTGTTAAAACACGGTTTCACATGACGACCTCAAAGCAACCCGAAAACAGACGGTCACCCAGGCACACTCCGCATTCGCAAGTCAGCGTTATTCTCTATAGAGAAAATGCCCGTCCCCGAGGCTGCTATGTCAGCAACTACAGTAATCAAGGTATGCTGTTGAAATGTATGACGCGGGAAAAAGCGACGCGGAAAAATGCTTTGCAAGTGGGGGACGCCGCCAGTATTCATTTTTGGGATAGAGGGACACCCGGGCGCAGTGATAAGGTGCCGGGTCAGATTGTCCGCGTTGATGAGAATCTGATTGCCATGGAGTATGCCCCCACAGCCGCCCAGTCTGCCGGAAAATTAATCACCCTGCTCCAGCGCAAGGAACAGGATACTTCGCCCGAAAAAGGTCCCATGAAAGACAAACCCATACCTAAATTACAACCTAATTTGAAGCTACCCGATAAAGACGCAGCGGATACCAGGGAAACGGCCCCGCCGCGCGATCGTCCCGCTGCACCAGTCGAGCGCAGCCGTGAGCAGAGCCCGGGCGGCTCCTCAGCTTTACAGCTCGGTTTGCTGCTGTTGGCGGTGTTGGGAGTACTGGGGCTCGCCCTTTATAGCTTCAGTCTAAGCAGCCGCGTGCAAGAGTTGACCCAGGTCGTAAATGAATTAAAAACGAACGAGATCAATCAGAATGAACTAACCTTGCCACCGGATCTGATCGAACGTATTGCGGCGTTGGAACAAAAACAGGCTGATATGACAACCCTGTTGGGCGATACGGTTAAGCAAAGTGACCTTACAACTGCTGTTGAGGAGTTCGACTCCAAGCTGCAGCAGCTGCAGGCTAAACCTCAGGTCAGCGCGACAACCCAGTCGGCACCGGCTGGCAGCACTGAATCCACTGCAGCAGCAGGGCAATCCTGGGTCGTCAATCTGGCAACGCTGTCCGATAATGACGCGGTCGAAAAATTTATTCAGCAGGCCAACAGCGCCGGTTTGGACGTAAAGGCGGAGCAGGTTGCGGTGAACGATAAGCAGATGTATCGCCTGTCTATTCCAGGTGTCGCCTCTTTTGCGGAGGCAAAAATACTGGCAGAAACCGCGCAGAAACAGCTGGGATTAAGTCAAAAACCCTGGATCGCCAAGCAGTAGTGCAGATCTAATCGCACCGATTCCTCCCCCTATCACTGCCTTGTATACCCCGGCGCAACGGCTGGAATGATCAATCCAGTCCAGCCGAGAGTTGCCGCTCCTCTAAGCACAGCCCGCCGCAGGCGTTCCGTCTCTACATACCATCGCATTCAGCCCATAACGTCAGGGCATTAATAACTTGCGTCAGGCAAAGACGACTTGCGCTGTGCAATGTAGGCCAGTAGCGCTTCGTCTGTCGCGGGATCAATCGGCGGCGCCTCATAGTCGTTCAGCATTCTTTTCCATATAGCGTTGGCCCGCTGCGCGGCATCAAGGCTGCCCTCGGATTGCCATTGTTCGAAACTGTTGTTGTCTGCGATCTTTGACCGATAGAACGCCGTCTGGAAATTGGCCTGAGTGTGCGCGCAGCCGAGGAAATGACTGCCCGGGCCGACTTCGCGGATGGCGTCCATAGCCTGACCGTTTTCAGACAGGTCAACGCCCTGTAAAAATCTCTGTATCATGCCCGCCTGATCCGCATCCATGATGAACTTTTCGTATCCCATCGCCAGCCCGCCTTCCAGCCACCCAGCGGTATGCAGCATGAAATTGACCCCGGCGAGCATGGCGGTCTGCAGGGTATTGGCGGACTCATAGGCTGCCTGGGCGTCTGCAATCTTCGAGGCGCACAGTCCACCGCCGCTGCGAAAGGGCACGCCCAGTCTTCTGCTCAGGGCGGCGGTGACGTACATCAATAATGACGGCTCAGGCGTGCCGAAAGTGGGGGCACCGGACTGCATCGAAACCGAGCTGGAGAACGTTCCGAATACAACGGGAGCACCGGGCCGGACCAGCTGCACAAACGCCATGCCGGCCATGGCTTCGGCCAGAATCTGCGCCGCTGTACCGGCAACGGTAACCGGTGACATGGCGCCTGCAAGAATGAAAGGCGATATAACCGTTGCTTGATTAGCCAGGGCGTACACTTTAGCCGCGCCCAGCATAGTGGCATCAAAAGTCATGGGAGAATTGGCATTGATCAGGCTGATGATGACGGTCTTTTCTTTTCCGCTCTCTGCGTCAATAAACTGGTCACCGAAAAGGATCTTAGCCATTTCGACCGTGTCTTCAGCGCGTTCACTGGCGGTGACTGATCCCATAAAGCACTTATCGCTGTAGCGCATATGGCTGTAAATCATGTCGAAGTGTCTTTTGTTCACCGGGATGTCAACCGGTTCGCACAGGGTTCCGCCGGAATGATGCAGGCTCGGCGACATATAGGCCAGCTTGACAAAGTTAGTGAAATCTTCGAGCGAGGCATAACGCCGACCTTCATCGAGGTTGCGAATGAAGGGTGGGCCATAAGCCGGTACCAGCACCATGTTGTCGCCGCCGATGACCACGCTCTTCGCAGGATTGCGGGCGTGCTGCGTGAATTCAGACGGCGCTGACTGCTTGATGATTGAGCGGCACATGCCTTGAGGAAAGCGAACGCGCTCTGCCTGTACGTCAGCACCTGCGTCCTGCCACAGGGCAAGCGCCGCAGGATCGTCTCTGAACTCTATTCCGATCTCTTCCAGTATGACGTCGGCGTTCTTTTCTATCAGCGTCAGACCCGCTTCATCCAGAAGCTCATAAACAGGCACATGACGCTTGATGTACGGCGCGCTGTCGGCACGGGTTTGCGCGCGGGACGTGCGCTTGGCTTCTCGACCTCCGCCGCGCCGTCTGCCGCGGCTCACACTTTCATTCATTTCATTCAATCCCTGTTTGCATTAGATTTGCAGGCTGCACGGGCAGCGCGCGAATAACAGTCTAACCTTTAACACGCGTCCTGCTGCACACCGAGCGACGCGTATGTTCTTGCCTGCGTCCCGCACCTGTAAGTGACGCAAATTAATAACCTACAGTCGCAAACACGCCCGGTAGTGGCAGGCACGCTGAGGCTACACTGCTGCGATACTGCCCCGCGTAACACGCCTAAACAAACACCTGAGGCAATTTACCATATGGTGCTTTGCCTCAACTTAAGCTAGCCTGCGCTGCAAGGAATGAAAGACCCGGCAATCTTTTACCGGTTTGCCGGTGAAGACTAAGGTTACATTTAACACTTCTTACTGATCGAATACTTACAGGTTAACACATGAAAACACACGCACGTGCTGTTGTTATAGGTGGAGGCGTCGTCGGAGTCGGCACCCTGTACCATTTGGCTAAAAAAGGCTGGTCCGATGTCGTACTGGTGGAACGAACCGAGTTGACGGCGGGGTCCACCTGGCATGCGGCAGGGCTGTTGCCGCTGTTCAACATGAGCTACACGGTGGGGCAGCTGCATAAGTATTCCGTTGATTTGTACAAATCGCTCGAGAGCGAGACGGGGCAGGACGTGAGTTTTCATGTGACCGGTAACCTGCGGCTGGCATGTAACCGGGATCGCATGGACGAGTACCACAAGTACTGTGGCACAGCCAACACCATTGGCGTCCCTTTTGAAGTGATTACGGCGCAGGAAGTGAAAGAGCTCTGGCCGTTGTGTGATATCGACGGCTTGGTCGGCGCGCTATACCACCCGGATGACGGACACATTGCTCCGGTAGACGTCACCAATGCCATGGCCAAAGGCGCACGTAACCGCGGCGCTGAAATATATTTACGCACCGAAGTAATCAGCGTGCAGGCGCAGTCAAACGGTGAATGGCTGGTTAAAACCAACAAGGGAGACATTAGCTGTGAACATATTGTGTGTGCAACCGGTAACTATGCGCGCCAAACCGGACGTATGTTTGGAATAGGGGTGCCGGCAATACCCGTGCAGCACCAGTACATCGTTACCGACGTGTGTGAGGAGCTCAAAGCATATCGGGAGGGAGGTGGAAAGGAATTGGCTGTGCTCAGGGAATCCGATGCGTCTTACTATCTGCGCGAAGAGCGTATGGGCTACATACTGGGTCCTTACGAAGCGGGTGCGCCGGCGGTTTTTGCGGACCGTGTGCCGGATACCTTTGGGCAGGATCTGTTTCCCGGAGATCTTGACCGGCTGCTGCCGCACGTTGAGGCCGCAATCAAGCGGGTGCCCTCTTTTGAAAATGCGGGCATAAAAGATATTGTAAACGGACCCATTTCTTATACCCCGGATGGCAGCCCGCTGATCGGACCGGCGTGGGGGTTGCGCAATGTATGGTTGAATGAAGGCCACAGTTTTGGTGTAACCGCGGCCGGCGGTGCCGGCTGGCAGCTGGCGGAATGGATTGTTGAGGGGGAGCCGGGGATTGACATGCTGGCCACTGACCCGCGCCGATTTGGCCCCTATGCCGGTAAGGCGTATACGGTGAAGAAAAACGAAGAAACGTATCGCAACGTGTTCACCATCCACTATCCGGATGAAGAGCGGGAAGATGCACGTCCGGGCAAGACCAGCCCAATATATGACAAGCTCGACGGGCTCGGCGCGGTGTGGGGCCAGCGATACGGTTGGGAGCGTCCGAACTGGTTTGCCCCGGCCGGGGTTGAGCGCAAAGACATCTGGAGTTTCAGACGAAGCAACTGGTGGGAGCACGTCGGGAACGAGTGCCGCACGCTGCGGGAAAAAGTCGGCCTTATTGATCTATCGCCGTTTACCAAGCACCAAGTTACCGGATCGGGCGCGGAAGAATTTCTCAACCATATTTGTGCTAACGCTGTACCGAAGAAAACCGGGCGCACCTGCCTGACCCACGCTTTGACCAAGACTGGTGGAGTGCGCAGCGAGTTTACTGTGACCAAGCTGGCAGAAGAGCAATATTTTGTAGTGAGCTCCGGAGCTGCTGAACGATATGACGGAGATTTCCTGATGAAGGCAATGCCCGCCGATGGCAGCGTGCGCATCAGCAATATCACTACTAGCCGCGGCACGCTAGTCGTCGCCGGGCCAAGCTCGCGTGACCTACTATCCAAATTAACCGATACGCCTTTGGACAACGACAGTTTTCCCTGGTTAACCGCGCAGACCATAGAGATCGGTCTGGCCACGGACGTATACGCCCTGCGGGTCAATTTTGTCGGCGACCTGGGCTGGGAGCTGCATCATCCCATCGAGTATCAGCATCATATATTTGATCAACTGCTGCGGGCTGGAGAGGAGTTCGGCCTCGGTCAGGTCGGCATGCGTGCCATGGAATCTCTGCGCGTTGAAAAAAGCTATCGCATGTGGGGTATGGACTTAACTCCCGAATACACGCTGTTTGAGGCAGGTCTGGATCGATTCGCCCGCATGAACAAGCCCGACTTCGTCGGCAAGGCAGCGCTGGAGAAACAGCTTAAAGACGGATTGCCTAATAGATTCATAACCCTGGAAGTACTCAATACGAGTGCAGCGGATGCCTGGGGAAATGAGCCCTTGTTTGTGCCGGGCGGGGAGATGGTGGGCCGCGCCACATCCGGCGTATACGGTCATTATCTGCAGAAGAGTCTGGCTCTAGGCTATGTGCAGAATGCGCACAGCGATGTTGGAACGGAATTAGAGATAGAAGTCCTGGGCGAGCGTAAGCCGGCTAAAATCATTACCGAGTCTCCCTACGATCCGGACAATAAAAGCTTGCGCAGCTAGACTGACATCTGTGGACGATAGCTATTCTGCGCGCTGAATATGTCGGCCGGGGCCAACGCTCCGACCGTCAAATCCACATCGGTCACGCCTGATAAGCGCAGCGGGTTTTGGCCTGCGGCGGGCGCTGGCGCGATGCCGTCACGTTTACCGGCTCAGCGGGCAGTGTCTACCCGGCGGTGGAAGGTATAATGCAAGGCGGTGTGACCCTTTGCACCCGTCCCGGATCTGGGTCAAAGCCGTTTCGAATTCGATAACGATGCCCGCTCGCAGAGCTAAATGACTGATCTTTTACGCACGCTACTCGATCAGCGGCCTTGGCTGCTGGCGGACGGCGCCACCGGTACCAACCTGTTCTCGATGGGTCTGCAAACCGGCGATGCTCCGGAACTTTGGAACATAGACCATGCGCAGCGTGTTGCGCGCCACTATCAGAGCTTTATCGACGCCGGCTCGGATATTATTTTAACCAACACTTTTGGCGGAAACAGTTACCGCTTAAAACTGCACAACGCGCAGGAGCGCGTAACGGAGCTGAATAGTGCGGCAGCGCAAATAGCGCGCGAGCAGGCAGATAAGGCCGGCCGGCCGGTAGTTGTGGCCGGTTCCATGGGGCCTACCGGAGAGATTTTGCAACCGACCGGCTCGCTTAGCCACGACGCTGCGGAAGACGCGTTCGCGCAGCAGGCGCACGCACTAAAACAGGGAGGCGTTGACGTGCTGTGGATAGAAACGCTGTCTTCAAGCGAGGAGGTGAGGGCAGCAGTGGCGGGGGCAGGACAAACCGGCCTGCCCGTAGTTGTGACGCTGAGCATTGACACCAACGGGCGTACGATGATGGGTGTAACCGCGGCGGAAATCATTCGCCTGCAGGCCGAACTGTCGCCCCGGCCGTTAGCCTGCGGAACAAACTGCGGAGTTGGTGCCGCCGAAGCAGTGGCCGCCGTGGTCAATATGATGAACGCAGCCGTGGCAGGTCCCTGTCCACCGGTTATCGTGGCCAAAGCCAACTGCGGCATTCCCGAGTATGTTGACGGTAAGATTGTGTATAACGGGACACCGGAGCTGATGGCCGAGTACGCCAGGATCGTGCATGATGCGGGCGCGACCATCATTGGCGGCTGCTGTGGCACCACGCCGGAGCATATCCGCCTCATGCGTTCCGCGCTGGAACGGCACACGCGGGGGGGCAAACCGTCGGTTGAAAAAATCGTCGACAAACTGGGTGAAATCTCCACCGGGGCGCAGGCCCAGTTGCGCGGCGAAATGAGCGTGCAGGCCGGGGCGGTTGGGACCGGCGGCGCCAGGCCGCAGGGTCGTCGCAGAAGGCGAGGGTGATTGAGTGAGCGCTGAAGATCCACTGCTGCAGCCTTATCAGCTAAAACACCTCAAAATCAGAAATCGCATTTTGAGCACGGCCCATGAGCCGGGTTACGGCAGAGACGGTATGCCTGACTCACGTTATCAGGCGTACCAGGAGGAAAGAGCGAGGGGCGGCATCGGCTTGACCATGTTCGGCGGATCGGCCCTGGTGGCACGCGAGTCTCCCCGGGTATTCGGCAACCTGGATCTCGCTGACGATGCAGTCATTCCTTACATGCAGACGCTGGCCGAGCGAATACACCATCACGGCGCCGCCGCGATGTGTCAGATTTCTCACATGGGCCGTCGCGCGTCTGCCTACGAGGGCCACTGGCTGCCGACCTTATGGCCGTCCAGCGTGCGCGAGCCGGCGCATCGTTCATTTCCTAAAACCATGGAGACCTATGACATCGCGCGGGTGGTAAAAGCCTACGGCCAGGCTGCCCGGCGCTGCCTGCAGAGCGCATTGGATGGCATTGAGATCGAGTCCTACGGGCATTTATTCGACAGCTTCTGGACTCCGCGCATGAACTTCCGCCGCGATCAGTACGGTGGATCGCTGGACAATCGTCTGCGCTTCAGTTTTGAAGTACTGGAGGAAATCAGAAAGCAGGTCGGTGGCGAATTTATCATTGGCGTGAGGATGGTGTTTGATGAGGAACGTGAAGATGGTCTCAATCTGGATGAAGGCATGGAAATAGCGAGTCGCTTTGCGGCCAGCGGTATGATTGATTTTATCAACGTCATCAAGGGACACGTCGATACCGATCAGGGTTTGTCGCGAGTCATTCCGAATATGGGTACCCCCAGCGCCCCGCAGCTCGAATTCACCCGCGCGATCAAGGCGGAGTTGGATATTCCCATATTTCACGCCGCAAGAATCAATGATGTGGCCACCGCACGCCACGCTATAGCAACCCGCTGCGTCGATTTGGTTGGCATGACGCGCGCCCATATGGCGGATCCCCATATCGCAGCCAAGATAGCGCGCGGCGAGGAGAGCAATATTCGCCCCTGCGTCGGAGTGGGTTACTGCCTGGATAGGCTGTACGGACTGGGCATATCATTTTGTGCACACAACCCGGCTACGGGTCGTGAGGAAACCATGCCGCACAGCATTACGCCGGTGGCGGGTACCGCGCGCAAGATCGTGGTGGTGGGAGCAGGCCCGGCGGGGCTGGAGGCCGCACGGGTCTGTGCCGAACGCGGTCACGACGTAGTGCTGTTCGAAGCGACGGATCGTCCAGGTGGCCAGGTTGCAATCGCCGCGCGGGTTGAGCGCAGGCGCGAGATCATTGGCATAACAGACTGGCTGTACGCACAGTGTCAGCGGCTGGCTGTGGTTACCCGCTTCAATCAGTATGTCGAATCTGCAGACGTACTGGCGGAGCAGCCGGATATCGTAATCGTTGCCACCGGTGGTCAACCGAATACGGAATTTTTAGCTGAAGGATCAGAGCTCGTCACCACGACCTGGGATATCTTGACCAACCATTCCCCGGTGGCGGCTGATGTTCTGCTGTTTGATGACCATGGGCAGCATCAGGCCATGTCCTGTGCGGAGCACATGATCAGTAGCGGCGCAAGACTTGAGATCGCAACACCGGACCGGGCGATTGGTCAGGAACTAGGCAGTACGACTTATCCCGTTTACCTTAATACCTTCCACCAGCACAACGTCAGCATGACTACTCTGGTGCGGCTGGTTGCGGTGCGGCGCAGGGCCGATGGACTGGCGGCGGTGCTGCGCAGTGAGCTGACCGGCAGCCAGGCAGAACGCGTTGTGGATCAGGTCGTCGTCGAGCACGGCACCCTGCCGGTAGATGATCTTTACTTCACGTTAAAAGAGCGTTCCATCAATCTCGGCGAATTGGACGTGGAGGCGATGATCGACAACGAACCGCAGGCCATAGAGAGAAACGCAAAGGGGAAATTTAAGCTGTTCCGGGTGGGGGACGCCGTGGCCAGCCGAAACATCCACAGCGCGATCTATGATTCGCTTCGACTATGCAAAGATCTGTAAGGCTTCAGTCCGTACTGGTTTCCGCCTACTTGTAGGAACGCGATCAACCACGGCGGTGCAAAGGCGCCGCGCGTATAAATTTGATCGAAGCGCCGTAGCAGGCCCTCCCTCGAGCAGAGGACGCTCGGGGCTTGATTAAATCTGCTCGAAGTTCAGGTTAATCACCATTCTCCGGTCCGTCCGGACCGGCGTGGTCTGGCAGTGCCACTGGCCGCTGTCTATTCTCAAAAGATGGCCGGCTTCAGGGGTTACTTTCACTTCTACGTTGCCGTCTTGGTCAAATAAAATGGTATCGCCATCGGAATCGTTCACATAGTAAATATACACGCAGCCGGGTTTGTCAAAATCCCGATGCGGCGGCGTTATCTGCGCGGTTTCGGTTTTATGCACGCAGTTGGCCTGAGCGCGGGTCAGGCGATGAGTATCGAATTCCGGAACGACCCCCAGTGATTTTATAGCCATCAAAATCTGGTGATCGGTGGTCTTTTCATTGCCCCAACCCTGCAGTAGGCTATGGGTGTAAAACCAGGCATCCCTGATTTCATAAACACCGTTCAGGGTGTGGTGGTAGAATTTACCGTGCTCGGGTACCGTATACGGCATATAAAACCACGGCACCCGTTTTGCTCTAAGGTTGGTAGCCACAAAGCTGACGGCGGGACACTCAACTATGCCGTCGTCTCGTATTATTCTGTATTTTTCCATTCTGCGTCCCTCACCTGCAAACTAATTGGCTGGCATCGAAAAAAACAGGGTTGTTGCGGCGGCACATCAGCATGTATTAGGGCATAATCACGCTGCCGCAATGAGGACTAGACGCTGCACCTGTGGAATTATTCCTGCAAGCAGTTCGTGCAGAGGCAAAGCGGGATGAGATCTGAAAACGAGAGCGGCAGCTTTACAGCGGCGAAAGAAAGCAAGAGCAATGAACGATGTTGACAAGTTACAGGCCCTGTTTGCCAAAGCGGTAAGCCGATTACAGCAGGGCGATGCGGCCGGCGCCAAACAAGGCCTGCTCAAGGTAGTAAAGCGGGCCCCGCAGAGCGCGGCTGCCTGGTACAACCTGGGACTGAGTCACCAGCACCTGGGTGAAAACAGCAGAGCCATCGCGGCGTATAACAAAGTAGTCAATAGCAAGCCGGATTTTATCGATGCCTGGGTGAACCTTGGCCTGTCGTACAAAGCTATGGGCGATCGTGAACAGGCCCAGGCTGCGGCCGAGCGCGGCGCTGGGCTGGACTCGAATCATCCACGGGTATTGAATTTGCTGGGCACGCTGGCGGCCGAGCGCGGCGAGCGGCAAACGGCCCAAGCATCATTTGAAAAGAGCCTTAAGTTAGCGCCCGATTTCGATGATGCCCGCTTCAATCTGGCCAACCTGCACGTCGTAATGGGGGAGAGCCAGCAAGCACTGCAGGTCGGCCAGCCTCTGTTCGAAGGTCAACCGGACAAGATGGAGCATCGGCAGCTTTACGCGCAGATACTGCTCGATATGCGCCGGTATGACGAGGCATCCAAAGTGATCAAGCAGCTGGAGGATGAGTTTCCCAAAGATGAGTCGACGATGCGGTTGGGGCTGGCCTTCAGAGAAGCCATTCGAGACCATTTCGGCGTAATCGATGTCGCGGATAGACTGCTCAAGCGGGTGCCGGAAGATGCCGGCGTGTGGAATTCGCTCGGTGTGGCATATTTTCAGCTCGACAGCATTCAGAAATCCAAGGCTTACTATGAGCGGGCCATCGCGCTCAGTCCGCAGAACGCTGAGTATGAAAATAACCTGGGATTGGCATTTTCCTCGTTGGGAGATAAGAAAAGCGCGGAACATCACTATCGCAGATCGTTGCAGCTCAATCCGAAGCATGCGGAGGCGTATCGGAATATCGCCGCGATGAAGCGCTTTTCCTCTATGGACGATCCGGATGCGAAGGCGGTCAAATCCCTATGGGGTAAAGAGGACCTGGATGAGTTTTCCGCCGTCAAGCTCTCATTTGCGCTGGGTAAGATATACGATGACTGTGGTCTGCATGATGCTGCCTTTGCGGCGTACCAACGGGGCAACGATCTTAAGTTTAAAGACTCGAAAATTGATCTAGACAAATACTTTGCGCACATGGCGCGGATGACGGTTGTATTTGATCACCCTCCGAACATGCTTGCAGATGTCGATATCAATCCAAAACCGATTTTTATTCTGGGTATGCCGAGAAGTGCCACCACTTTAGTCGAACAGATCATATCCAGGCATCCTCAAGTTTTCGGTTGTGGCGAGCTGCCGTGTATTGAACGTGCGATTGGCCGCATAGAAAAGAAGTCTAAGCCCATGCGGGTCTATCCTGACGATTTTTGGGATATTCCCAAGGACGTTATAAATGGTGAGGCCTTGGAGTATCAGTCCTGGGTGGGCCGTCTGCACGATATCGGTACGCCCTACATCACCGATAAGATGCCGTTCAATTTTGTTCACGTGTGGCTAATTAGAACATTGTTTCCACATGCGCCGATCGTGCACTGTCAGCGCCATCCATTGGATGTGATTATCTCAAATTATTTTCAACTGTACGGTTCGGATATCAGTTTCGTATACAATCTCGAGGCGCTGAGCACCTATTACGTGCGCTATTATCGTTTGATGCAACACTGGACGCGGATATTCGGCAAGGCCATCACCCAAATTAGGTACGAAGATTTAATCCAGGATTCGGCCGGCCAGACCGAACGCCTGATTGAGGCTATCGGACTGCCTTGGGATGATGCCTGCCT
>JAHEKE010000136.1 GCA_024638505.1 Gammaproteobacteria bacterium
CTGAAGTCTTGCCGAACAGCTGGCGGGTGCGTTCGAGAACAGCCCTTCCGGCCTCAGCGCCAACTGCGTCCACCTTCGTGGCGAGGAACAACCTGTCCACCATTCCATCTGTCTGCAGCGCTTCACCGGTGAGGCGGTCCAGCGCCGCGTCGCGTGACCAGGTGTCAACCACCGTGCCACCACCGTCGAGCAGCGTGCGTAGCAGTGTCTTGAACCCAGTTGTGCCACGCGTCTCGAGTTGCGACACGGCCTTGGTGGAGCCCAGCCCAATAACCGGCAACTGCTCGCCAGTGCTCGGTATGGTACGCGCTGGGTAATCAGCCCGGGCGAATACGCGCGCGGGAAGAAAGGGCATGGCCGTGCAGGCCACAGCACGTAGGAGCAAATCGCGGCGCGACAGCAATTGATAACGTTCCTCTGCCATTAGAAGGGCTCTATTTTATGAGTAAATGGCCTTCAAGAGTCGGTCAAATTTGTGAATATTGACTCTAAACCTGGTAAAAATTGATCAGGCTGCTTATCGCCTAACAAGAGACACAGGCTCCAACCTTGCTGCGACGCACAAGGTATTTCGGTAACCAACCCAACGCGTCCTATCTGTTGAATGCATGATAAATTGAGATCCAAATGCTGAAAATATATATACAAGAAAAAAGACAGCTGGAATTTGAGGTTGTAAGTGGGGCTCCCTCACTTACCGCTTGACGAATTTTTTTATCTCCATGATTTTGCTTCGATTCGAACGATAGAAATGAAGCGACTTCAGTTTCGATGGGAGTTGTATGTTTGAACGGTAGTAATGCCGAAAGGAAGGCGAAGATGCAAAAACACTATCCGCTGTTGAAAATCTGCAAGATATTAATCGTATGTTTGTTCATGTCCGCAGTTTATGCTCAAGACAACGACGAACTGCCAATATTTGATACTCATGTCCACTACAACGATGATGCCTGGATAACCTATCCACCAGAGGAGATACTCAAGAAGATGGAAAAGGCTAATGTACCCCATGCGTTAGTATCCAGCTCTCCCGATGAAGGCACTCGGAAACTCTACCAGCTAGATTCGGATCGCATCATACCGTTCCTGAGACCCTACTACGGTGATGTAAATCCGAGCAACTGGTTCGACAAAGCCGATATGATGCTGTATTTCCGCCAGCGGATGGAGACCATAACCTATGGAGGTATCGGCGAATTTCATTTACATGGCATTGCTCACGCCGATACTCCAGTAGTTCGCCAGACTGCCCGTCTTGCAGCAGAACGCGATCTTTATCTGCACGTTCATTCAGACGCCGAGGTAGTGAAGGTGATTTTTACGTATGAACCAGAGGTGAAGATTCTGTGGGCGCATGCCGGGCTGCTGGAGTCACCTGAAGTAGTATCTCGGATGATGGACAAACACAGGAATCTGTGGGTTGATATTTCTATACGTGAGTATGAAATCGCTCCGCAAGGAAAGCTTGATCCATCGTGGCAGGCGCTATTTCTGAGGCACCCCGAACGCATCACCATCGGTAGCGATACTTACATTCCAACGCGTTGGGGGATGTACGAAAAGATTATTGAATTTGACCGCCACTGGCTCAATCAATTACCACGTGAGGTGGCGGAAAAAATCAGCTATCGCAATGCGTTACGCTTGTTTGGCCAGAATTAGACTGACTGCCCAGGGTCGATCAGGGCAAGAAACTAAACGTTGGTGAAGCTTACTGGTCCGCTTTTGAGGCGATACCGGAAGCAAGCTTTAAACCTGCTGCGATGCAGCACCTACTTCTGCCCTCAACCCATAAGAGACATTTTGACGCTATGATGTCTTACTGTGCCAAAGAGTTTTTCGAGAAGGACAATAACAGTCTTCGGCGGGACGGGTTATCTGGGACGACGCATAGTCCATAGTCTGGCGGAGAATGAGTTCCATGTGCGGGTGGCGGTGCGTCATCCCCGCTCTGATCTGTTTCAGCACATGGGTGACAGCGTCGAACAGATACGTGCTGACGTTGTCGATGCAAATTCCGTGGCTTGCGCTCTCCAGAATGCGTACGGAGTGGTCAATAGCGTGAGCCTCTATTGCGAAACCAAGACAAGCAGCTTCTCCTCTGTCCACATCGATGGCGCTCGGAACATAGCCGCGCAGTCAATCGCATCGAGAGCTCAACTGGTCCATGTATCTGGCATCGGGGCCAATCCCGATTCAGAATCGCGCTACGTTGCCGCACGTGGCGCTGGGGAAGAAGCGGTGTGTAAGATCGCTCCAGATACAGTGGTGTTAAGACCCAGTGTACTGTTTGGACCTGACGACGCTTTTCTCGGTTCTCTTTCGACACTTGCCCGTTTATCGTTGTTCGTCCCACTGTTTGGTAATGGCTCTACACGTCTGCAACCGGTGCACGTCGAAGACGTGGCTGAAGCCGTTGTGCGTGTGCTTATGACATCAAGTACTCGAGGAAACACTTATGAGCTGGGTGGTCCATACGTTTACACGTACCGAGAACTGCTAGGGGATATCGTAAAGCAGCTGGGTCGAAAGCGTATATTTTTGCCGGTGCCCTTCCCAATATGGAAACTACTGGCAGCAGTCTGCGAACTACTTCCGAGTCCACCATTGACCCGGGATCAGGTTATCTTGATGAGTGACGACAACGTTATAAACCCCGGGAAGAAATCTTTCAAAGAGTTAGGCGTATATCCGCAACCGCTGGAGAAAACACTGGCCCGGATGAGCTGATCGAAACGGCCAAAAGCAGACGGCTCCTAGTCAGCTGCAACAGCTCTGCGCTAATTTACCGGGGTGGCAAAGTCGACACCCAGGAGGGAGCATACGCGTAAACGCGTTTGACCGCTGGCCGAGAATGATCGAACCGGACCAACTGGCAGGTGACATGATTCACATTAGCGATCTATAGTCTCTTCTTGGCCAATTGTGTTGAAAAAGTAGGCTGGAAACCGATCGATTTTCTGCGAAATTTGATGCGGTAGACGTCTTATTTCCGGTGGTTACCGGATTTTTGTTTTTAGTTGCTTATTTCTGTGT
>JAHEKE010000070.1:0-11710 GCA_024638505.1 Gammaproteobacteria bacterium
CTGGTGGGGCTGGAACAGGCGCTGTTTCCAATTGGCCGACTGATGGCGGCGCAACTCACTGACCTGCAAACCGTGTTGGGGGAATCAGTTGCCCCACATTGGTCCGAGTATTACTGGGTCTATTTATTCGCCTTCAGCATTGGTGCAAGCACAACCATCGCCGAACCAGCCTTAATCGCAGTCGCCGTTAAAGCCAACCAGGTATCCGGTGGTGCTATCGGCGTTTGGGGATTGCGCCTCGCGGTTGCCTTGGGGGCAGCTATGGGCATTGCATTGGGGACATGGCGTATCGTTGTTGGTATTCCTATTCAATACTTCATCATCCCAGGTTATGTATTTGTAGTTATTCAAACTTACTTTGCACCAAAAATGATTATTCCCCTGGCCTATGACTCGGGTGGCGTAACCACGTCCACGGTGACCGTGCCGCTGGTTGCCGCTCTGGGCCTTGGCCTGGCGGACTCCGTACCCGGGCGCGACCCTCTGCTCGACGGTTTTGGGTTGATTGCTTTTGCCGTCCTGTTTCCCATGATCACAGTTATGGCCTATGCGCAGAGCTCAACCTGGTGGAGCGCACTTTACAACAGAAAAACCAGACGTCCGGATAAATGAGAAATACGGGAGAGTACTTATGCGATTTAAATTAATCCTTACATTCATCGATGAAGCCCATACCGAGGTCGTAATGCGGGCGGCTCGCGATAAGGGGGCCACCGGCGCGACCATTATCACCAGCGCCAGGGGTGAAGGCCTGGAAAAAACAGCGACATTTTTCGGGCTCACGTTGGAAACCCAGCGTGACGTTCTACTTTTTCTGGTCGAAGAGCACATGAGTCGGGATATCCTAGAGCATATAGCTGAAGTCGGTGAATTCGACGACAAAGCCGGCACTGGGATTGCTATACAGCTTGACGTCGAAGATGCAGTGGGCGTGGCCCATCAAATGAAAACACTTACCAACGCGGTGGAGGACAAGCTGTGATTGAACGACAAATAATTCGTGTAAAGCAGGTCATGAACACGAACTTCGAGCTCATGGATGGCCTGGCGACAGTGGGTGAGGGACTGCAGACCATGAAAACGACAAACGCCAGAGCGTTGATCATTAACAAGCGGCATGATGATGATGCTTACGGAATCGTGCTGTTATCCGACATAGCGAAAGACGTTATAGCTGAGAACCGCTCGCCTAAAAGAGTAAGTCTCTATGAAGTTATGTCCAAACCCGTGATCTGGGTGGAGCCGGAACTGGATATTAGATACTGTGCGAGACTGTTCGACAACTTTGGATTAGCTATCGCGCCGGTTTTGGAACAAGGTACTGTAATCGGCGTTGTCAGCTATCATGAAATCGTATTGAACGGACTGGTGGAGCTTGAGTAGAGTTTGCCGAAGATAGTGCCCTCAATTTCCCAACTCTGCGCGCAGCGCATTTGCCATGTCGCTCATTGAGAAAAAGAGAAAATCTGTCTCCGGTCTATGCTTCACCGGGGCGGTCGCCCCCCAGTTCCCGCTGGCGGATAATTGCTGACGATCAATCCAGGCCCTGGCCAGTCCAAACCGTTCGGCCGGAACAAGATCATGCAATAGGCTCTGCGCGGTATGCAATATGTCTGACTTGTGCAGACCAAATTTCTGCTCAAGGTTTATCAGTAAATACTCAAAATTTGCCGGATTTGGTTTATAAGAACCGATGTCTTCCGCGGTGTAGATTGCGTCGAACTCAACTCCAAGTTTGCGATTAGAAGAGGCGAATCCCTCCCGATGCACGTTGGATAAGATGACGAGCTTGTAGTGGGCTTTAAGAAATCGAAGAGCATCGGCCGTATCCGGGAAGGCTGGCCAATACGGCACAGAATGACCAAAAGCGGCATTCAGCTCAGCCGTTGTAAGCAAAGCAAAGCCATCTGCCAGCGCTGCGTGCACTTGCGCCAGCAGTTTGGGATAGAGCAAACCTGGGTTCGCAGCTTCCAAAGCATGCTCGTGCTTGCCGAACGCGGCCAAGGCCTTCTGCCTGGTGATCTTGCGGTCTGGGTTATGCATGATCAGCGGCTGCAGCGCATCCCAGATCCCGCTCTCCCAATCGATCAGCGTCCCATAGCAGTCGAAAGTGAGGGCTTGGTAATCGCTAAGACGCTTCATTATCGGACCTGAATAGCAGAAGACTAAAACCGGTTAAGTATAAGCGCAGTTCACTTATCGTGCGATGAGAAAACAAACTGCATCAGCCCGCCGTCCGGCTCTCTTCCAGCGCACTGCGCGCAGGGGCGTTTGGCATCATGGGGACAAAATGAGACATAATCGACGATTTTCCCGCCGTCCGCGACGGATGAGCATACGGCAGGATAGATGCCTCCCCACAATCCTGAAAGCATTACGGGCGCAAAACAGCAGTATGCCTAACTCTTTGCGACAGTAATATGCTCGAATGAACTTGAGTTTACGCGGATTTCGCGATAAGCGACTTTCTCAAGTTGAAATTAGGGTTTAACGGTCTGATAATGAGAGTATAACTATTATACCGCGCCTGCCCACAGGCCATAACTAAGAGCCGGAGGAGAAATCGATGTCAGTTGATGGTATCTGGACCTCAGAAATCATGGGCCTGTTCGGCTGGGAATCTATCGGCGTTTTACTCCTGGAAGACGGACGGGCCGTCGGCGGGGGTAACCTTCATTATTCCACGGGCTCATACCAAACTTCCATCGATGACGTTCATTTTACTCTTTCCGTCGAGTTTCACGGTAAACCTCGCACCATGTTCGGGTCAGCTGACAAAAATCTGTCGGTTGAGATAGAAGGAAAAATCAAAGATGGCGTGATCGAGGGGTCTGCCTATCGCATGGATAAACCAGATCAAAATATTGCCTACAGGCTTACGCGCCGGGCTGACATCCCGCCGCATTGATCTCTGCCTGCAGACCTATTGTTACAGCGGGGAATCTCTGCTGATTAAGGAGGAATAATCATGGCAAAAACTGAAAGTACTCTGAAGCCGGTACCAACCAAGGCTGAAGCCGATGCAACTGCGAAAGGTGTCGATGCAACCGCGAAAGATGTCGATGCATCTGCAAAAGATAAAGTTGAAAAAAAAGAGGAAGTGCAAGCAACGCACAAGCCGAAAAAGGTCAAGAAAATAAAAAATGCGGCTTATGAGAAGGAATTATTTAGATTACAGCTTGAGCTCGTTAAGCTGCAGGAGTGGATCAAGCACGAGGGACTTAAAGTTGTCATCTTGTTTGAGGGTCGGGACGCAGCGGGAAAAGGGGGCGTAATCAAGCGCATCCAGGAATTTCTCAACCCCCGAATATGCAGAGTCGCGGCTCTGCCAGCACCCACGGAGCGCGAAAAAACGCAGTGGTATTTTCAGCGCTACGTGTCGCAATTGCCGGCCGCCGGAGAAATGGTGCTATTTGATCGAAGCTGGTACAACCGGGCAGGCGTAGAGCGGGTGATGGGCTTTTGCACCGACGATGAATATCGAGAGTTTTTGCGCTCGTGTCCGGAATTTGAACGAATGCTTGTTCGTTCCGGCATTATTCTTATCAAGTACTGGTTCTCGGTTTCGGACGAAGAACAGGAGCGACGTTTTCAGGGACGACTCAAAATGCCTCACAAACGATGGAAACTCAGCCCGATGGATTTGGAGTCGCGCAAAAGATGGGTGGAGTATTCCCGCGCTAAGGACGAGATGTTTGCCCATACGGACATCAAACAGGCTCCATGGTATGTGGTTGACGCAGACATAAAGAAACATGCACGTCTGAACTGTATTCGACACCTTCTGGAGCTCATACCCTACGAGGACCTTACACCCGAACCGATCAAGCTTCCCAAAAGGAGCGAAGCCGGCGCTTACGTCCGCCCTCCGCTGTCCGATCAAACATTCGTGCAGAGCTACTATCCTTGACCAGCGCAGAGCAGATGGAAATAGGGATGTTTCACCGGCCGTTTCTGCTATGACTTATCTGTGTCACTGCTGTTACTGAGCCGTGAAACCGTCTCCATAGCGCGCCATAACAGCGACACGAGGGAAATTCCGCCGCGGCACCTCTGCCGTGAAGTCACTATCGACCAGACATTTTGAGAGCGCTTTGGGCAGCGGCAACCGGCGGCATAATTTGCATGGTTGCCAGGGCGTCTCACTTTTTAGCCAATAGACGCAATGCTATGCAGCGAACTATTACCAGAAGGATCGTCACGGAAAGATTACAGTGGTGATTTTTAGAGGGTCCATTACTTACAAGCCCCGCTCGACCTATCAAGGATCTAGCGCCGAGTACTCATAAAAAATTGCTTTAGAATAGAGCAGACGACTGAGTTGAATTAGTGATGACAACTATTGGCGCCCTCATGTTCCCCGGATTTGAGCTGCTTGATCTGTTCGGTGCGCTGGAAATGTTTGGCCCTGGGTGCGCGTGCAGGCGTCAGCGGTGCAGTGGATTTCGCAAGCGAGGTGGGGGAAGGATAACTGCATTTATACGTCATCTGGCGTGTCTGCAGGTATGGACATGAGCCTGGCCGTAATCGCCGCCCTGCGTGGTGTAGATGAAGCAAAGCAGGTCAGCATGTGGGCTGAGTACGCGTTGAATGACAACCCCGAATGTGATCCTTTCGCTGCCACAAATGACCCGACAGCGTAGCACACGCGGGATTCGGCTGATTCATACCTTAGCGGCCGGACTGCTTGACCTCGTGCTGTTGCGTCGGCTCCGTGTCAG
Source organism: Gammaproteobacteria bacterium (assembly GCA_024638505.1). Lineage (GTDB taxonomy): Bacteria > Pseudomonadota > Gammaproteobacteria > Arenicellales > JAANXG01 > JAHEKE01. The sequence continues at coordinate 4,722 of JAHEKE010000070.1, forward strand.
CTTTGAATAGCCAGGCTAAAACAATCGCAGCTATACCCGCTCCGATAAACTCCGCCACTACAAAGCCCGGAGCGTCAACCGGCCGAATACCGGAGAAGGTATCCGTAAACGATCGGGCGATTGTCACTGCTGGATTAGCAAAGCTGGTAGAAGCTGTAAACCAGTACGCCGCAGTAATATAGAGCCCAACCATCCAGGCCACGCTGTTCGATCTAAAGCGTATCGCCGCAAAGATCGTCGCGACCAAACCAAAAGTTGCCACAACTTCCGCCAACCACTGAGCCGATCCTGTACGCATATTGGAGGAGAACTGCAGCAGAGGTTCTTCGAACATCGCGTGGGCCAGCAGCATCCCGCTGATGCCACCAATTACCTGAGCCCCTACATACATTAAAGCGGTGTCGAGTTCTATCTCCCGCCGCAGTAAAAAAGCGAAAGTGACCGCCGGATTGAAGTGGGCACCGGACACTGGTCCAAGCGCTGTGATCAGAACCACCAGTATTGCGCCAGTCGGAATCGTATTTCCAAGAAGAGCAATGGCAACGTTACCCCCGGACAGACGTTCCGCCATGATGCCGGACCCGATTACGGTCGCTAATAAGAAAGCCGTGCCCACCATCTCTGCTGACAACCGGCGGGATAAACCAAAGGTCGACATCTATGTGACTCCCAAAAATATATGTATTAACCGTTTAAAGGCTTGCTCTCGGCGCCGGCGAGCAAGGCATCGGGCTCCTGCTGGAACCCACAGACCTCGGGGTGCCCCTGACAGCAATCATGCATCAGATACGCCAGTACGGATTGCATGCGCGCCGTGATGGCTTCGTAGAAAATGCTTTGCCGGACGCGATGTGATTCAACCAGCCCTACCCGTTTTAATACACCCAGATGAAAGGTCAGGGCGGACGGCGCGATCTGCAGGGACTTGGATATGTCTCCGGCGCGCATGCCATCGGGAGCGTGGCGCACGAGTAAGCGAAAGGCGCGAAGTCGATCCTCATGCGCCAGAGCGGCTATGGCTTGCGCGGCGTCAGCGTCGTGCATATTTCAATAATACATGAAATATAAAAATACAAACAGCGCGGGGCTAGCTCTGGGCTGTTAAAACGTTGATTTTGATCCCAAGACTTGAGATACGGCTATGATCTGTGCGTAACAGGAATAAAGAAGAGGTGGTCGTATTCTTCGCGTGACAAATGGCAGCCGATGCAATACTCGACGCGATCAGCCCCTTCCCCCCCGGTCATCCCCAAGAGCGCTCCGTCTGGCTGAATTTGAATGTATTGCCAGTCACCTGTCAGGTGACTGAACCCCGGCTCCATCTTGCGCATGATGAACAGCGGGCCGAGCATAATTTGCCGCGATTCGCTTGCGCTGAAATCCTGGTGCGATTGAGTGACGCTGAAGCTGTCCTTATACAGGACGGAGCCGACCGGCAGCTTGCCTGCTTTTTCAAACTGACCATACAAACGTGCGGTATCATTGGCATAGTTGTTCAGGTAGTGCTTACCATGAGCCGACGACAAATAAGGCGAGGTGTTGTAGCGTTTGAGTCCCTGATAGTTCTCAATGCCGTCGATTCCACTGGAAGCATAGGCTTTGGCCAAAGCGCCACGAACGAGGTCATAGATTCGGCTGGCCTCATTCGGCGGTAAATCGGCGACCTGCCAGGCCCGGACGTGCCGTTTCGGCAGGCCTGAGTCTTCTTCATCCCTCGTTACCCCAACCTCCGCGTCTTCGTCCCTGTCCTGAGCTTTGAGTAAAGGCCCAAGGAGCGCGAACAAAGCAGCGGTAAACGAGAAAAACAAAACGATTTGCAATAAACGCGCAATCATCGGACGGTCCACATATTCAAATTCCAGTTTCGCACTATCGTAAGGCGCCCCGTATTGATCTACATGTATAAAGACTGCTGCACCAGCCCGTTTATTCCTTATGAAGCCGCAAAATGATGCGCGGGTTAGGCGTTGTTTGAGACTGGATTTATAATGACGCGTGATGAAAGCGATGGTATTACACAGACTATTGACCGTAGATCAGCGGTCCGAGCCTTTACAGCTAGAGGAGGTCGCAACACCAGAGCCGGCAGCGGGTGAAATCCGCCTGCAAGTCCGGGCCTGTGGCGTTTGTCATACTGAACTGGATGAGATCGAAGGCCGAACTCCGCCACCTCATCTGCCTATTATTTTAGGCCACGAGGTTGTCGGAATAGTCGATAAATTGGGCGCCGGAGTAGCGATGCTCAGCCCTGGCGACCGCGTTGGGGTAGGCTGGATTCATTCTTCCTCCGGTGACGAGTTCGAAAATCTTAGCGATTCTTTCACCGCCACCGGAAGGGATGTCAATGGCGGGTACGCTGAGTACATGGTTGTACCCCAGGCGTATGCTTATCCCATTCCCGAGGGATTTTCAGATGAGCATGCAGCACCGTTGCTGTGCGCCGGGGCGATCGGCTATCGCGCGCTGAAACTCTGCGGGATTGGAGACCACCAACGTCTTGGGCTCACTGGATTCGGGGGCTCAGCACATTTAGTGCTGCAGCTTTGTCAACATCTTTATCCCCACACTGAGATTTTCGTATTTGCACGTGACCGCGCTTCACGCGAATTCGCCCTGAACCTGGGAGCAGCCTGGGCCGGCGATACCACAAGTCCTGCGCCACAACCTCTGCACGCGATAATCGATACCACACCAGCATGGAAGCCAATCGTGCATGCTCTGCCAAACTTAAAACCCGGCGGCAGGCTGATAATAAACGCCATCCGCAAAGAGGACGAGGACAAATTTTATCTTGTCAATGTTGAATATGAGACACATCTTTGGCTGGAAAAGGAAATCAAAACCGTGGCGAATATCACGCACCAGGATATCGCTGAGTTCCTGCCCTTGGCAGCAGAGGTTCCCATACAGCCGGAGATTCAAACTTATGCACTCGCCCAGGCTAACCAAGCACTGCGGGAACTCAAAGCGGGTAAAATCCGGGGCGCTAAAGTTCTGCGCATTGGGAGTTGAAACGGCGATGGGCGCCCGCACCATCAAATTCAAATCAACAATTACCTGTCCCTACTGCGGAGGATCTTGTACTGAGACGATGCCCGTCGACCTCTGTCAGTACTACTACGATTGCCCGCACTGCGGCAGGCTGCTCAGACCTAATTCCGGTGATTGCTGCGTCTTCTGTTCGTTTGGAACCGTGCCTTGCCCGCCGGTGCAACAGGGCTCGCTGACGGGCAATTGAGGTATAGGTCCACCAGCCACCTGGGCGAGCCATGAAGGATACCGTAAGCTCAAGGGTAAGCGGTGAGCATGTATACTGTTCCCAGTTTGCACAGTAATGCCAGCATGATGAACACCCAACTAGCCAAAATCAATATTGATACTGCGCTGTATAGCTCGATAGAACAATACTGTGCCGCGACGCCGCGAAGCCGCGCTCACTTTGCGCGAGCCTGTACCGCCATGCCCGGGGGAAATACGCGCACAGTATTACACTATGACCCTTATCCAGTGACCATAGTGAAAGGCGCGGGATGCATGATTTGGGATCTGGACGATAATCAGTATGCTGATTTTCTCGGTGAGTACTCAGCAGGTTTGTATGGGCACTCTAACCCGATAATCTCCGCAGCTATCAAAAAGGCGCTGGACGAGGGCATAGTCTTGTGCGCGCCCAATCCTTATGAAGTTGATCTTGCCAGCTTGATCTGTGACCGCTTTCCTTCCTGTGAGCGCATTAGGTTCTGCAATTCCGGCACTGAGGCTAATCTCATGGCGATAAGCGCCGCCCGAGTGCTTACGGGACGCAGTAAAATTATGGTGTTCGATGGCGCCTATCACGGTGGGGTTTTTTATTTCGCCGGTCATCACAGCCCTGCGAATGCTCCTTTCGAGTTCATAATCGGTGAATTCAACGACACGCAAAAATCGATAGATGTAATCCGTAAGTACCACTCGAACATCGCTGCAATCCTGGTTGAGCCGATGCAGGGCGGAGGAGGATGTATACCTGGTGAAACTCAGTTTATTGGCGCGCTACGAGAGGCTGCCGATAAACACGGCATCGTCTTGATATTCGATGAAGTCATGACGTCCCGGCTGTCTCCCGGAGGCATGCAGCAAAAGTTAGGAATTACCCCTGACATGACCACATTCGGCAAATACATGGGTGGAGGCCTGACTTTCGGCTGCTTTGGCGGGCGGAGTCATATTATGGATCAGTTCGATCCTCGCCAACCAGGGGCGTTGCCGCACGCTGGCACATTCAACAACAACGTGTTGACCATGGCTGCTGGACTTGCTGGGTTGCGTGACATCTATACTCCGGCAAAGGCAATCGCACACAACCGACGCGGCGATGAATTTAGAGCTCAGTTGAATAAGACCATAAGCACACACGGCGTGCCTATGGTCGTCACTGGCGTAGGTTCACTGATGTGCTTTCATTTTCAGCGTAAACCTTTGCGACGTATCAGTGATAAAATAATTGTGGATCCAAATTTAGTTACCCTGTTTCACCTGCACATGCTGCTCTCAGGATTCTATATCGCCGATCGTGGTTACATTAGCCTTTCGCTGGCACTTGAGGACGAACAGTACATCGAATTTACTACTGCTCTTGCCACCTTTCTTCAGCGCTATGGCAGCCTGATTGCAGAGTGACGTCTGCTGCCGCGCGCCAACGGTATCGCCAATTGATCGCATGGGGCAATGCATGACCAGGAAGTTTTTTGAAATTGATGTGATTTCATCGCTCCCAACCCAGTTTCCGCCAATCGCGACTTTTGTTCTTGCTTATGTTTGGCTGCTAGTTTGTAGCTCCCGCTCAGCGTCTTTCGGCCTCAAACCGCTCTATTTCTCTAACGACCCGGTTCTGTTCACGGGCTACTCTATCCTGCTCCCTTTGCGCACGACCTGCCTGAGCATCGATGTCACGTGATCGCTCGCGCTCGACGCGCTCCTGCTCTCGTTGCTCACGCGTGCGTTCCCTCTCAATGCGTGCGGCTTCCCCCTCCATACGGCGCTGCTCACGATAGCGCTCCCGCTCAAGGCGCTCTATTTCACGAATTATTCTATCTCCCTTACCCTGGGTTGCGAGCTCTTGCTCACGAGTCAGCCTGCCCATATCCTGCGCGGCTGAGATCGTGCTCAGAGCGAAAAAGAAAACGGTAGTGGCGAGGTATAAGAGACGCATAACACGGTGTTCAGTTAATCAGTGTAGTCGTAAAAAGAAGCTTCGTCATCTATACAAACAAAGGCCGGCGCACCGAGTACGGTGTGCACAAAACGATAGAACAGTCACGGTAATCAAGCACCAGGATTGAACGAATAAGCCGGCTTCATGCTGAGTCAAGATCAAATTTGTTTATTTCAAACAGCGGGCCCGCCCCTACTCCCCAGGAGCTGATGCAGTTCAGCACTTTGGTTAGTGGAACCTGCAACGGTTTAACTCTGTCTCTGGCTATATGCTGAACTTGCCCAACCATAGGCGTGGGAGCGGTCGGGATGAGGATGACATAGTCCCCATTATCTAGCTCTTCTACAATGAAAGCCAGAACCTGGGTCGACATAGGCATGCTGACGACGGCTGGAGAAAATCTCGTGTTTTCTCTGAATCCGGCAAACTGCCGGCTAAGATCTCGCACAATTGAATAAGCTGGGACTTTATTGAGCAGTCTGCGCTGTATAAACTTCCCGCAGCGGCTGCCTAATTCAGTACACGACAGAAACCCCAATAATACTGCTACAGCAATAAGTAGAAAAAGCGCAATCCAGTGTGACACGTCGATGCCGGCAATAGTCGTTCTGGGTACCAATGCCGCTAACATATCCGCGCCCATCTCACACAAATCCAGTAATTCCCCAAATAAGAAGACAATAAGGGCAATGGGCAGCAGGATGAAGAACCCATCCAAGGCATAACGTTTTAGCCTGCGAAAACTTGACATAGCCGGACTCCTTTCTAAATCCTTAGTACAATATTAATGGTTAATCCAAGGGTGATGTTTAAACCGCAAACGCGACGCATAGCAGTATAGAATACTTACGGATCTGAATATCAAGAGCAAAGGTTAAACATCCAAATAGGTCGAGGACATGTAGAGGCCAATGAAGAAGTTTTTAAGAATATTAGGCGCAGCAGTCATAGCCCTGATGGGATTGGTTGTGGTGGCTTTGCTTGTTTTAAAACTGATCAACGATGAACAGTACAAAGAATGGATCACCTCGGCGGTAAAGTCTTCGACGGGGCGGGAGCTTGCTATAGGAACGTTGGAACTGGACCTCAATTCTTCGCTACTGATCAAAGCAAACGACGTGCGGCTGGCCAATGCAGATTGGGGCAGCCAACCCAGCATGCTCTCGGTCGACCGCGTCGAGGTGGAGCTTAATCTGCTGCCTTTGTTGAACGGTGTCGCCGACGTTCGCGCGGTGGTCACAGCAACTGACATCATCGTTGAAAATAATACAGACAACACCAGCAACTGGGCCTTCGGTGCAGCACCGAAGGCAGACGAAGAAAAAAGAGCAAAAACCTCTGATGGTGGCGGATTGCCGATAAGCCCCCTAATTCGGGAGCTTCGTATCCAGAGTTTGTCCCTCACACTGCGCAATCAAGCAACCGGCTCAGCAAGAACCGCTGATATCAAAAATCTACTCATAGAAACGGTCCAGAATGAGCTTACTTTGAACCTTTCCGGTGACTATGAGGACACCGGCATTGTGCTGACTGGAAACCTCGGTCAATTTGTGGCAGCGCTGGAGGGCACTTCCACGCCAGTGGTGCTGACAGGAAAGGTGGGAGACGCGGCCCTGGATCTCTCCGGACAATGGGGCCCGTTGATGCCAGATATTACCGCTCAATTGAAACTGGCAATGAACGCGCCCTCCACATCCAAACTAACCGGTATAGCCGGGGTCGAGCTCGCCGACCTCGGCAAACTGGAATTGAACGCAATGCTTACTGCTGACGATGGTCATTACACCATCAGCAA
>JAHEKE010000070.1:11720-12132 GCA_024638505.1 Gammaproteobacteria bacterium
GTGTCGGTAGATGGAGGCATCGAAGACCTTGCTGCGTTAAAGGGCATTGAGCTTAAGTCTCAGGTGAGCACCTCAGCGCTGGCAGCTCTATTGCAAAAACTCCGTGTAGATGTACCCATGGCTGTTCCACCCGAACTCACGGTCAGCGCACAGATTTTCGGTGATATGAATAAACTTGGCGTGAGGGAGATTAATATCAAAGCACGGGACGAAGGCGTTGATTTACAGGTGGATGGCAGCGTCGCACATGCTCTGGGGCCTGAAGGGGTCGCCGCCAAATTCGAAGTCTACGTAGCATCTACTGCGGCACTGTCAAAATATGCTGAGTATGATGTGCCGCAGCTTGGTGAACTCAAGATATCCGGCAACGTTTCGTCCAGTGATACGACTTACCGCCTCGACAATTTGAATG
>JAHEKE010000137.1 GCA_024638505.1 Gammaproteobacteria bacterium
TCTTCCTTCACAAAGTCGGAAATCAGTCGCTCGAGGTCTGCGGCGGGCATATTGTTGAGGCGTGCAGTCGCGATCTCGGGATCGAATGACTGAGATCGGTACTGGATGAAAGTCAGCAGCGAATCCTGGCTGACCTCAATGATCTTTTGGTTGTATTCGTCATCGTCGTCAGCGACGATTTCAAACAGAACGAACAAGCCGAGACCGACAAGCAAGAAATGGACAAGGGGTTCTCGCAGCAGCTTTTTCATAGTGAATATCCGGAGCTATGAAAAAGCCGCCATCAGATCGACGGCGGCTCGTTCGCAAGACATTTTAGTTTAAGGCGTGTACCAGATGGGCGACGTGTAGGCGCGCTCCTGACCAATCTTCTCTGCACCTTCCGGGATATCGACACCAAAACGAACGGCATCATAGACGACCCATCGCGGCGTTGGAATTTCCAGAACCCGGACATAGTAAAACGCAGACTCTTCCGGATCGAAATCCGGGTCGCTCCAGACAGTGCCCAGCTCCGACGCGCCGATGGTATTCAACCAGTTCGCCTTCTCCAGATCGACAGTATTGCCTACTGGGGGAAGCTTACCGTCCGCATTTTGCACACGATTATCTGACCAGGCGACGTCGTAGACTTTCTCGTTCAATTCGCCGTCGCCATCTCTCCAGCCCTTCACGATCTGCACTCGGTCGAGATTTGCGCCGATTGGGTCCCGCAGCGCGTACACCATAAAGGTCGGTGCGTCGGCACCTTCCGCGGCGGGTAAATCGGCACCCATTGGCACACCTTTCTCATAGCCCTGAACTGCAGGCTGGCGACTCATGAGGTCGTCTTCGACGAAGTCCCATCCGCCGAAGAAACGCACTGTGATCCGCGGTCCCGTTGTTCCATAGGTCTCGCGTCGTTCCATGGCATCCCAAAGCGCATGCCGTGTGTTTTCCTTCGCCCACACGCCGGTGTAGCCGGATGCCACCAATTCGTAGCCTTCGAAAACGCCGTTTTCTGTTTTCGAGAATGGGTGCTCCATGCGCGTTGGTGACGGCTCGGCGGCGGTGGATTTACCGAAGTAATTCTCTTCCTCGACGGCTGAAAGGGACGTGTGAGCATCGGTCGCACCGGAAAATCCAAACTTATAGGGATTCGTACCGAGTTTGGCTTCCAGTCCCAGCCCTTGCTTCAAAGCCTCACGTGCGTACTCACGAGACAGCATGTCGGGCGTTTTCGCAGTCGATAGATCGAGATTACCTGCATCCCAGGTTTCGTAGTCGGCGAACTCATCGTCTGGTGAAAGATAGGGATGCGCTTCGCCATCGCCCTTGATCTGGGTGATCTCGTACAGCGGCTCCCACCGTGCTCGTTGTTCGACGTAATTCTTATCGACGCGCCGGCCGGCATAGGTACGCTCGGTTGGGAACATCCAGCCGTTGGAAATATTGCCGTTGTGCGCGAGTGAAAAAACGTTACCGCCGGTCTTCTGCTCGTAGGCGTCGAGCCACTTGTAGAGGTCCAGCACATCGGTGCTGCCGATAGGCGGAATTGTCACCATCGGTACGACCTGCTGTGCACGATCACCGTCGTCGCGGAAAACAACGTTTCTGTGCATGTTGTTGCCCAGGGGTACAGAGGTCCACTCGTAACCGATGAAGGCGGTGAAACGGCCGGGTTCGTTATACCGCTCAGCTGCATCGATGATGCTATCCCAAATCGATGCATAGACTTTAGAACCGGGCGAGTAATCGCGTACGATCTCTGGTGGCAGCTTTCCCTGGGAAAATGTAGTGATGAGATTGAGGGCGGCGTCCGACGCGGCGGTACCTCCGGCGCTAAGTCCCTCATACCACTCCCGACCCTTATCGGTCGCCAGAATATTGCTGGCACCCCGCAACAGGTCAGTGGCGAATCCCATCATGTCCGAGTGTTCAGTGAGTACCAACCAGTCCAATGGTCGTCTGAGCTTAGCTGGGAGGCCGGACGCGGACCGGACTTCTTCGCCACGCGCAAAGCGATAGGCCTCGTCCAGGCCGGTCGTGTTGCCGAACAGTCCAGCGTCAGGAGACAAGCCCGTATGCAAGTGCGTGTCACCCCAATAGACGTTCAAGGGAATGTCGCGTTGTGCGTAGGGCGAGTAGGTTGGTGGCGGGTAAACGCCTTCCAGTGATTCCTTCGTCGGATGGAATTGTGCGAGCGTGGGTGCTGCTATTAGCAAAGCGACAACCGCCGAGCAGGTCTTCAAGAACATTGCTTTTTCTCCCGGTTTGGCCAGAGGCCGCACCTCAAATATTTGCGTCTGTGCAGGCGCCGAATACTGTGACTGACAGTCCGTCGCGTGAGACGGCAACGGTCATGCGACCCGTGGCTTCATCAATGACAAAACTAAACGCACGACCGTTATCGATGCCCTGCAGATAAATAAGCCCCTCGCTCTTCTCAACGGTGCTGAATTTCGTCGAGCGATTCAAGCCACTGGCTTTCGTTGTCGAGATCGTCCTGGATTTTGTATTGATGATAACGAAGTCGGGTACCGCGAGCTCCCAGGGTGTGGCGCCGTAACAGTCGTCCGTCTCAAGGCAGATCTGAGCCTGCCCTGCGGAGCATATCATTTTGTCGACGCCATCCAGGTTCTCGGCGACGGCCGTGCCTGCAGTGAACAGGCAAGTACATGCGATAAACAGTTTTTTCATGTGATTTTCCTTGGTCTCAGCAGACTAGTACTTGACCATGTATTCTTTTGCTTCGAGGCAAACGCTGAACGCCTTCTTGAAGTTGGCCAATTGTTCGCCCGTGGCGCGCTCGCGCTGCTGGGCATTTGACGACGCTTGTTGCTGTGCCGAGGACTGTGCCTCGCGGGATTTCCTTCGGCCGCGAACCAGCCCGGCCGCCGCACCCCAGGCGGCGCCCTCGCTGGCATCGTCATTGGCGATCTCGCCGATCAGTGCGCCGGCTGCGGCGCCCCTAATCGCGCCTCCGGCGCCAGCACCTTGCCCAGCGGTCTTAGCAGCCTCTTTCTCTGCCTGCGCTT
>JAHEKE010000071.1 GCA_024638505.1 Gammaproteobacteria bacterium
ATAACGCCGCTGATGGGGCATAATCATACGCTTCGCTATCGGCATTTTTAAATTAACCAACCTCGAACCACCAAAAGCAATTTAGAATTGACGTACACAACAGCAATTTGACCTCGCGCCCCTCTATGGATTGTGCTTTTCATTGGTTTCAGCATGCAATGAGGTCAATGCACGCTGCACACCAGGGCCCCTTTTACAAACCTGTGAGCGTTTAACTTTTCTGCGATCATGCAACAACGCCTCGGATCAAACGAGACGTCAGGAGCAAGCGCGGCGCGTGATCCAGTCCTGACCACGGCCGTCGTAGCTTTTACCCTGCTGGCTTTTTTAGTCGGAAGCGTGCATGAACCATGGGCGGATGAAGCCCAAGCCTGGTTGATCGCCAGAGATGCGACCCTGCACAACCTCCTGTTTCAGCTGCCTCACGCCGAAATGAATCCCTCATTATGGCACCTGATGTTGATTCTGCCTTCCACTTACTTGAGCTATGAAACCCTGCGATACATCGCACTGTTTTTCGGAACACTCGGCGTTCTGCTATTTGTTTACTACTCTCCATTCCCCAAACCGGTCAAGATCATCCTGCCTTTCACTTATTTCGTTTTCTTTCAATACACCGTCGTTGCTCGAAGTTACTGTCTGTTCGCATTGGTGATATTTGCCATCGCCATACTTTATAAACACCGATTTGAAAGACCTTTTACTTATAGTGTTCTGATCGCGCTGCTGGTGTATACGCATTCCTTTGGCGCACTGGCGAGTACGGGATTGATAGGCATGTATGTTTTGGATTTGCTTCGGGAAAAGCGCTTCTTGTCCAAACAGGCAGTCATAAGGAACTTAGCCTGTATCAGCATTCCGCTAAGCGTTGGATGTTTCTTACTCTACCAAGTATTTCCGATACGGCAGCGTACGCTGTCGACTAGATGGTATTTCGATCTCGATCACACCTTATACGTTCTGAAATTGAGTTTAAACGAGAGCTTCACTGGCATCACCGTGCTGTCGCTGTTGATTTTACTGATAAGCATGTTCTGGTTCTGGCAGCGCAGGGTGCTGCTGCTGTATGTTGCAATGGTTACACCTGTAGTCACTGTGTTTTCTATCAAGTTCTACAACTACTGGCATATGGGGCTGTTGTTCCTGCTGTGGGTTTTGGCGTTGTGGATTTCTTTCGAATCGAAAACCAAAAGCCGCGTTCCATCTATCGTACCCTATACGCGCAAGATCGTCTTAGGGTGTATGTATGTGGTGTTTGGGTTTCATGTGTACTGGTCCGCGGCAGCATCGTATGCCGATTACAAAGGCAGCTACTCTTGCGGCAGAGATGTTGCTCAATTATTAAAGCACAGCGGCATAAAAGAGCGCCGGGTCTATGCCAAGAATTTCTGGTCTATTGCGGCATTGCCTTACTTTGAAGGCAAAATGTTTTATAACATCAACCCTGAGTTCGACTTTGGCTACTGGACCTTCTTCGAACCAGACAGGGTCGATGACATGAATATGGTATTGGCTTCCAGGCCAGATGCTATCGTTATCGCACGGCAGCATTCTGCAATTGACTTTGACGGTTACGTCCGGCACAACTTCAACGGCAGTGTATTTTGGAAAGATCGAATAAACGAGAGCAACCACTGCACCGTATACATCAGAGAAGACCTGGACCAAGAAACACCTAAAGAGCAGTAAACTTTACCCGCTGATCGAGACAGGCAATGTCTTTAAGAAGGTAGGCCTGTGGCGTGATGTAATAATTGAGTAAACTTTGAAAAAATCAGGAGCATAGAGCTTTGTGAAAGTTGTTCTTTTCACCGGAGGCAGAGGATCCACGGTGTTATCAAAAAGGTTGGTGCAGCAGCAGGACCTTTCGATCACAATTTTAATAAACGGTTATGATGATGGTGCCTCCACCGGCGCCATCCGGCATTTCCTAGGCGATAGCTTAGGCCCTTCCGACTTTAGAAAAAATGCGCTTCGCTTTGCGCGGGAATTGAAAACTTGTGATGACTCGATCATATCGCTGCTTGACGCTCGTCTTAAGCGCAATCTGCCCGCTGACCAAGGTCGAGATACTGTTCGTGGAATCTGCAGCAAAAACTTTAAACAGGCTGGTAGCGAAGCAGTAGGTGAAATAATGCCGCTGACGAATGCGCTGCCGCCCGCCGCCCATGACAGCATAGCCAGTCGTCTGCAACGCTTCTTGGACTTTGAGCGCAGGCAGAAGGACGCCTTTCCCTACGGAGACTGCAGCCTGGGTAACCTGGTTTTTGCCGGATCATTCTTGGCGCAGGACCGAAACTTCAACCTGGCAATCGATGACTACTGCAAACTTGTCGGTCTTCCCCCGGGAATGATTATCAACGTTACAGACGGAGAGAACCTGTTCCTGGTCGCGCTTGATATTCAGGGTAACTATCTACCGCGGGAAGAAGACATCGTGGACTCCACACGACGGAGTCAAATCAAAGATATTTTTCTTTTGCCCATGCCTCTCGACAGCCAGCAGCAGAGAGAGATACAGAGCATGGCGCTAGATGCAGCCCTCCGCCGACTGCAATCTCTCTCGCGCATACCGCGCCCAAACGCATCCGCGATAGCCAGCCTGCGGCAAGCGGATTTAATTTTGTACTCCCCCGGAACCCAGCATTCAAGCCTCTTTCCATCCTATATGACCCCAGGCATCGGCGATGCAATTGCTTCGAATCTTTCGGCCATAAAACTTTTTATCACTAACATTCACGAAGATGCCGAAATAGCGGATGCCAGCGCTGTGCAAATCGTGCGCCGTGCGGTGCATTATATGAATCAGAAAGGCATGCAGGATCATCCGACCCCGACGTTGATCACGCACTATCTATTCAACCATCCTAATCGCGCGGGTGCCGATGTGCCCTATATTACGCCAGGAAATCTGGACATTTTGGATGATCCACGCCCGATAAGGGTTGGGAACTATGAGGACGGAGCTTCAGGGGTTCATGACGCGGACAAAGCGCTCACACCCTTCATCGAGACAATCCTCGCCCGGGATCGAGTGGACAGGATCGCGGTCTTCATGCTGGATACCGATTCTTCCGATAAGGTTATCCAGTCTGTAGTCCAAATGCTGCAAAATTCGGGGGCCCTACGAGACCATCATATTGAGGTGTACTGTTCAACCGCAGACGGGGTTGGAAAACGTTTGCAGGACGATATGCCGTTCATTCTGCATGAGCAAAAAGGGGAGTTCGATATTGATTTCGTGCGCAATGCTATCAGCAGCAACAATTATGACTTCGTTGTTCTGTTTGAATCATCAGGCATGTACCATGGTGAAGATGTGATGAAGTTGATATCTGCACTGCGGGCCAGCTCGCTTGATGTCGTCTGGGGCAGTCGCCGGCTTTCAGTCAACGATATTCACCAGTCGTACAGATTACGCTATCAGGGCGCTCTGCTGCTGGGTGCGGTAAGCTACGTTGGAAGCCATATTCTCAGTCTATTGTATCTGTTGCTCTATGGCCGATATGTCTCTGACACACTTAGCGGCATTCGGATTCTTCGCAGTGATATTTTTTTTCTGGATGAGTTTAGTTTCGACGATCCAACTTTTAACCAGCGTTTATTGTCTGCAATATTAGGGGGTCGATTCGAGATCCTGGAGATGCCGATCAGGTTTTTACCTCAGTCGCCGCACAAGGTTAAGCGTACCACGGTGCTGGAAGGGCTAAGATCAGTGCTGATCATCTTCTCACAAAAAATAAAATGGCTTGGCAAGTCGCGTGAAAGAGTCTGAGTGTAATTCCCCCTTTCGTTTGATTATCTTCGACATGGATGGCGTGTTGGTGGATACCAGTCCGTGCCATCAGTTGGCGTACGATGAATTGTGGGCCAGGCTCGAAATCGATGGTCCGAATTATGATTCCATCGCTGGACGACGGACCATTGAGGTGGTGCAGGAGACAACCAGAGGCTTCGGACCGACTGGACGAGACATTGAAGGTTGGGTTCGATTTAAGCAACGGCGCGCAGTTGATCACATCAAGAAAGAGCCAGTCATGTATACGGACGTGGTGCCGAATGTTAAGAGGATGCAGGGCAGATATACCCTGGCAATTGGCAGCGGTGCATCGAAAGAATCCGTTGACGCCGTCATTCAGACGCTAAAGCTAGAGGATGCTTTTCAAGTGATGAGGACTGCGTCCGATGTAAAGCTTGGTAAACCTCACCCGGAAATTTACCTTGATATCATGCAGGCATGTTCTATCGGGCCGGAACGGACTCTGATAATCGAGGACAGCGCGGTGGGTTTGGCGGCGGCCAAGTCGTCAAACGCGTATCACGTCAGTGTGAGAACGCTTAACACTACAGATTCCGACAAGTTCCTAGGGGCCTTCTCTGATCTCGAAGATTTGATCAGCGGTTTGGAGTTACTTTGAGCCGGATTTTAATCATACCCGCAGCAGGCAGAGGCAGCCGCCTAAACGCTGCGGGGCCAAAGTTTCTGTACCCAGTCAATAGCCAGCCAATGATCGACCGCCTGCTGTTGATGTACGCGAACTACGTGGACCATTACGTGATAGTGGTGAATCCGGATGATATTGAAACAGCTCTGACGCATTTCCAGCAACACCAGAACGTTCGCCTGGTTACGCAATCCGAGCAGAGCGGCATGCTTGACGCGATTCTAACGGCGCGCGATGTTGTGAGCAAAGTCAACCCACAGAGCATATGGATTACATGGTGTGATCAAGTCGCCGTACGCCAGGAAACGATACGGCGACTTGCCGAGTACACCAATTCTGCATCCCAAACGTTCATGACGTTCCCGACTATTGTTAAGCGTGATCCGTATATCCACTTTGAACGCGACCGCGACCGTGACGACAAGATCGTTGGAATTTTACAGCGACGCGAAGGAGACAACATGCCCGACGTTGGCGAGAATGATGTTGGTTTGTTCGCCATGACCATGGCTACTTACTATTTACTCGAACATGGTTACGCACAGGCTGTTGCGCGTGGTCGCGCGACTGCGGAGCGGAACTTCTTACCTTTTATTCCCTGGCTCGCAGGCTTTCAACCCATTTCCACATTTACGGCAACCGATGCCACCGAGGCCATCGGCGTTAACACTGCGGGCGATGCTGAGAAGCTTGCTGCGGTGATGGCAAATATCGATCATGAAAGCTAATGTTTTATCGATTGTTATTCCGGCATTCAATGAGGCGCGATTTATAGGCACTTTGCTGGATCAAATAAAAAAGGTAAATCTATCTGCATATGGTATTACTAAAGAAATTATTGTTATCGATGACGGCTCCACGGACAGCACTGCGGCGATCGTTGAAAATATGGATGACGTCAACCTGATTAAACAGCGGGTTAACAGCGGTAAAGGGATGGCAGTGCGCGGCGGGTTGAAATTGGCAACCGGGGAATACATCATAATTCAAGATGCAGACCTGGAGTACGACCCTGAAGATTATTTACCGATGCTGGAGGCAATGATCGAAGGCGGTGCGGACGTGGTGTACGGCAGTCGTTATATGCGAAAACAATCCGAGGGATGGCTGCTCGATTGGGTCAAAGCGAAAAACCCGAATCAGTCACTGCAGGCTTATTTGGGCGGTCGCAGCCTGAGCTGGATGGCATGGATTTTCGCCGGCAAATATTTAACTGATACAGTCACTGCGCTCAAGTTGTTCAAGCATGATGTGATCAAACCCATGACGTTAGAAACTACCGGTTTTGAGCTTGATCATGAGATTACATCTAAAATCCTGGCCAGAGGCATCGGTATTGTGGAAGTACCAATCAGATATAACCCCCGGACCAAAGAACAGGGGAAGAAAATCGGTCTGACAGACTGGTTTACTGGAATTAAAACCTTGCGGCGTTACGGACGCACCCAGATCCAGAACAAATTAAAGTAGCCGCTAATTAGTAAGGACAAACTCGCTCCAGTCACCTCTCTCAACCAGATTCGCCACTGCATCCTCTTGAGCCTGACATCTCGTTTCGGCGCATGGGCATTTGATCGATTAAGGCAAACACGCTGTTAAGCTCGGGGATCTCATAAGAACGAAGTTTTTCGCTTCCGTCCTTACCAATCAACAGCACGGCGAAGGCGTCATAATGGATACCGAACCTGCGGCGAATGGTGGAAGCATCGCGGGCGGAGATACCGTGACCATCGAAGCTGCTGCGGCCCTGCGTGAGATAAATGCCGATGACCATGTCCCGGTCGTCAAGATCGCAGCTTCGCTGCTCTAGCGCGAGTCGGATTTTCTGCAGGCTGGGATCCTGCTGATCCGGGGCGAAAATCAGGAGGGGCCTGTTTTTCCATTTAAAGTCAGACAGTTGGGCGCCGAACGCAGGCATGACGGTCAAAAACACCGCCGAGATAAGGAAAGTAGATAACCGTGCAAATCGCAAACGTCCAGCAGTTGATATCACCAGGGTAACTGCTCACCATTATAAGCCCAGAATCGTCCGGTTTCTGCCGGCGTGAGCCCGTTCAGCACCTTGAGCATATAGCCTACGCTCTGATCGGAACTGAAAAGCTTGTGGCTTGGCACGTTTTTCTGAAACGGCTTGGACAGCGCAGTGTCGGTCGTGCCCGGATGCAGTGCGGCGATGACAACATTGGGCAGAGTGCGTTGCCATTCTATCGCCAACGTCTTGATACACATGTTTAGTGCCGCTTTGGAAGCGCGATAGCTATACCAGCCGCCCAGGCGGTTATCTTCAATGCTCCCCACCCTGGCGGAGACGGTGACGAAAACAGCCGGCCTGCCGTGTTTAAACTTGTCCTGTGTAAACCTGGCGAGGAGCAATGTCGGCGCCGCGTTGATCAACATGTTTTGCACAAAAAAGTCAGAATCGAATTGACGAACACTTTTTTCGGGCCGTTTATCTTGGGTATGCAGCACACCAACGGCATTGACTAACCAGTCGATCTCCCGCAGCGTCTGTGACCATGCCTCGACCGAAGCTGCCTGCGTAACATCCATTGCCTGCCAGCGGACCTTTGGGTGCTGAAGTTCAGGCTTGTTGCGATTAAATGTCGCATCGATCGAGTGTACTTCGTCCCGCTTAGCCAGGTTATTAATAAAAGCTTGGCCAATGCCGCCTGAACCACCAATAATCGCTATATTCATCACTTCACCGGATAGTCATTATGATCTTGCGTGGAGGTAACGCATCGGAGTAGCTATTGCTGGTCGCGAACGGATGTAGAAGCATCATAGTCAATCCATTCATACCAAAAGTGTTACACATGTCTGCGTCATGAATCCATCACTTTTTGCCGAAAATATTCAATGCTTTCAGAGAAGAACTATCCCCCCAATCGATCCTGCAGCTAAAAGCTCTGCTCTCGTTCCATCCTGACGGCGACTGCCCAAACTTTATATGAGAAATGTGATATATAAATGGTTCCTGTAATTTGAGATTCGGCTTGTTGAAACATAAGTTAGCCACCCCTAGTGCTTCTGATACGCCTGTTGTATCTTTCAGCGGAGTATGGAAGCGCTACGGTGTTATTGTTGCGGCGCGGGATCTGAATTTTTCTGTCCAACCGGGCGAGTTTCTGTCTTTGCTAGGGCCGTCTGGTTGCGGCAAAACAACGTCGCTCAGAATGATGGCCGGATTCGATCAACCCAGTGAAGGAGAGGTGTATCTGGAGGGAGAGCGCGTCAATGGTGTACCTGCTTACCGGCGCCCCGTGAACATGGTCTTTCAGCACTATGCACTGTTTCCACACCTCGATATCTCTGACAACATAGCTTATGGTTTACGACAGCGCAGTCCTAGACCCTCGGGCGAATATATCGAAAAAAGGATCGCCGAGATTCTGCAATTAGTACGGCTGGAAGGGTTCGAGCAGAGACGAATCTGGGAACTGTCGGGCGGCCAGCAACAACGTGTCGCCCTTGCGCGCGCCTTGATTAACCAACCCAAGGTACTGCTGCTGGACGAACCGTTAGCGGCACTTGATCGCAAGCTGAGACGCGAAATGCAAATTGAGTTACAAAATCTGCAGCGCAACGTAGGCATCACTTTTGTGCTTGTAACACATGATCAAGAAGAGGCGCTATCGATGAGCGATCGCGTTTGCATCATGCGCGATGGGGAGATCGTTCAGATCGGCAGCCCACTAGATCTTTACGATCGACCTAAAAACAAATACGTCGCTGATTTCGTCGGTAAATCGAATTTTTTTGAGGGCCACGTTAAACAGGTAAATGCATCGTACATTGACGTCCAGCTTGACTGTGGCGTCACGATATCGACCGTACCATCAGTCGAAATGGATCAGCACCACGCTGGCAGTCGGGTTAGTGTGAGTGTGCGCCCAGAACAGTTGATCCTTGCGCGAGATGAAAAGCAGCTGCCTGAAGATTGTGTGATAAAGTTGAAAGCACGGGTGTTGAATCGTATTTTCCTCGGTGAGCATACGGAGTATTTGTTGCGAGATGAAAGTCTAGGGGAGTTCCTGGCTTTATCGCCGCGGCAGAATGAAGTCAGTGAAAGTCCATTCGAAACAAGTGAGATTGTTCATGTAGCCTGGGGGCGAGAAGCCTCCCTGGTGCTGGGTGACGACTAAGAGAATGAACCACCAACCACATAACCATTATAGGAGTTAGACATGTCCAAAAAAGATAATCTTCCCATAACCCGCAAGAAGTTCATGCAGGAGCTATGGCGTTACAAGCGTGGTTCGGTGAGCCGCCGGCAATTTCTGGGGGTGACCGGACTAGGCCTAGCTACAGCGGTGATGGGTACTGCGGTTCCCGGACTGCTGCCTCGTAAATCCTGGGCGGCAGGGGACATCGGTGACCGCGTAGTGCTGGCGACCTGGCCTAATTACCATGACCCGACAAACTTCGAGCAGTTTACTGAGGCGACGGGAGCCAATGTTCAAATGAACGTGTTCGGTTCCAACGAAGAGATGCTAGCGAAACTGCAGGCTGGCGGTAGCGGATGGGATGTGTTTGTGCCGACAAATTATACTATCACCACCTACGTCGGCGAGGGTTTGATCGAACCTCTTGAACTTTCCATGATTCCTAACTACGAGGCGAGTGCATTCGAGCCACGCTTTTCCGATGCCGGTACCGTTGACGGTACGGTGTATGCCGTGCCAAAAAACTGGGGCACTACGGGGTTTGTGGTGAACACAAAGCATACAGGAGGGAAAACACTGACGACCTGGAAAGAGTTTTGGGATATTTCCAAAGCGGAATTCTCTGGTCGCACCATGGTGCATGATTATCAGCTAACGACTATTGGCAATGCGTTGAAATATTTCGGGTATTCGTTCAACTCGGTAGACCCGGCAGAGCTGGCGGACGCGGAAAAGTTACTGATAGAGGTAAAACCTCACCTGTACGCGATCAACAGTGATTATCAACCACCCTTGCGTAACGGGGACGCGTGGATGTCGATGTGCTGGACGGGGGATGGCAAGCAACTCAACACGGATATGCCGGAGATGGACTACGTTCTGGGCAGAGAGGGTGGCGAGATCTGGAGTGACTATTATGCAGTGCCTAAAGGCGCGGCGCACAGGGAAGCTGGTTATGCGTTGATCAATTTCCTGCTTGACCCCGCGGTGAATGCTAAAGAGGTGCTTGCGCACGGGTATCCCGTGGCTGACAGTCGAGCCAACGCGCTGCTGCCAAAGGAATTGCTGGAGGATCCGATTCTATATCCGGCACAGGAACTACTGGATGCACTGGAATTCGGCGCCGCGGCGACGCTAACCGACCCCAACCGGGCCGAGCTTTTGGCGCGTTTCAAGTCAGCCTGATTTGATATCACGCCAGTATCGCGAGCGGCAGGGACCGAGTGCGTAGTAAGTGGCCTGAGAGGCTATTGTTGCTACCTGCCACTGTGTGGCTCTTGGTTATGCTGGTCCTGCCGCTCGCAGTAGTGCTCGTATTTAGTTTCGGCGAGCGGGGGCCGGCTGGTGGTTATGTTCCAGCTTTTACCCTGGCTCAATACGCCAATCTGCCGGCCCGGTTCACCGCGTTTAAGAACACTTTGACACTCGCACCGCTGGGCACATTTGCTGCGCTTATAGTGGCTTATCCCCTAGCCTACTTTTTGGCAGTTAAAGCTAATCCAAGGGTGAAAACAATACTGCTGGTCATGATCATCGTACCATTCTGGACCAGCATCCTGATCCGGACCTATGCTTGGATCTTTATCCTCGGCGGGCAAGGCATACCCAAGCTACTGGCAATGGGAGGCCTCGAAGGCATAAGGCTAATCAACACGCCAACCGCAGTACTCATTGGCATCATCTATGGTTATTTGCCGCTGATGGTTTTCCCCATTTATGTCAGCCTTGAAAAACTCGATAAACGCCTGTTAGAAGCATCCGAGGATCTCGGCTCTTCACCTCTGCGTACTTTTCGGAACGTCACCCTGCCTCTATCGATGCCCGGCATCGCCACCGGCTGTATGCTGGTCTTCATACTGCTGATGGGTGAATTCTTGGTTCCAGCCCTGCTCGGGGGAGGCAAGGTTTTTTTCATTGGCAATGCTCTTGTAGATCTGTTTTTACAGTCTCGCAATTGGGCATACGGCTCTGCCGTCGCCGCAACCTTGGTCATCGTGATGCTGGTAGTAGTGAGCATATATATGAAACTGGTGATGCGTGGCACAAATCAACGTAAAGACATGTCACTGCTGTAGGTTTTATTAGATATGAGACTGTATGCGCTTGCGGTCTATTTATTCTTGTATCTTCCCATTGGGATCATCGTACTATTCAGTTTTAATGCAGGGCGGCATGCCAGCGATTTTCACGGTTTTTCCGTCAAGTGGTATGGGAAAGTACTTGATAATCCCTTTGCCATGGAAGCTCTTACCACCAGCTTGACTGTAGCTTTTGTTACGGCAGTGCTTGCCAGTCTCTTCGGCACCATGGCGGCACTGTCATTACAGAATATACGAGGCCGGTTACGTGTTTTTTATGATTCCGCGATTTACATTGCGATTATGATTCCGGGGATTGTTATTGGAATTGCTACCCTGATCGCGCTGGTAACCGCCTTTAATTTTCTCAATCCGCTTCTTGAATCATTATGGCCCATGGATCTGGGCGATGCGCCTCGCCTCAATATGGGATACGCATCTCTCATCGCGGCGCACACGCTTTTCACCATGGCTCTGGTAATAGTGATTGTTCGGTCCCGTAT
>JAHEKE010000138.1:0-1505 GCA_024638505.1 Gammaproteobacteria bacterium
TGAAATCGAGCAGCGTGACATCCGTTGGAAGATATTCATTCAGGAAGAAATTATCCTCGCCAATGCCTTGAAGCGGCAACAGGGTGCTATTCAACAACAGATACTGGCAATCATCAAACGTGTCCAGCGTGGCATCCAGTTGCTCTGTCGTGTTGACCACAATGCCAAATACGTCCTTGAGGATAGCTTGTCGGATACGAAATTCATCTTTCGTATTTAACCGAAGCCGATAATGTTCACGCTCGGCATTGGATAATGCGAAATAGTCTGGCTTTACCCGTATCACAGCCTGTCGCAGCACTGCGTTCCAAATTGTCTGATCTGTGGTCACTGTTCTTGTCCGGACATGGTCTTATAGGCAATGTGCTGCATCCTGTAACGCGATCATCAAGGTCATGGGATCTAGCGGCGATTCGTGAAACCCGTTACGGGTATAGAAATGCTTTGCATTTTCTGAGAGCGTATGGACAAGTAACGCCCTGATGCCTGCTTGTTTTGATACTGACAGGGAACGCAATAGCGCGTCCTTCAACAGGCCACGACCCAGGCCCGCCTGTTGCCACTGTTGATCGACGGCGAGTCTTCCGAGCACCATAACCGGTATCGGGTTCGGCATGTTGCGGCGTATTTTTCCTGGAGCGTTGCGATGTTCGACGCTGCCAGTTGCCAGCGTGTAATAACCGACCACCTGCTTATCCTGGCAAATGACGAAGGTGCGGGATGCACCGGAAACTTCATTCTTGAGCGCACGACGTTTAAGCCATTCATCCAGCACCGGGACACCGCATGAGAACGACTCAATGAGGTGAGCCTCGGAAATTGGCTCCGGCGCCGTTACTTCTCCCATGAGGCCTTGTCATGTAACAGTTTGCGCAGTGCGTGGTTGTCTTTGACCGGTGCGTCAATGAGTGTCTCGAATGCCTGCCAGGCACTGTCGTCTACCAAAAAGAGCCGTTGGTCGAGTAATACGTTTTCAGCCTCGCGGCAGGCGGCCTCCAACATGAAGTCTGAGCGATTCTTGTTTAGCATTGCTGCTGCCTTGTCGATCAGGTTGCGCTGCGTTGAGCGGGCACGGATATTAATTTGTGCTGCGCGGTTCTGTGTTTCTGCCATAGGGATAGCCTCCTGTTGTATAGACAATCAATATACATTATCGTATATCGATTGTCTATACAGAATCTGAAGAGAGTGAGCGAGATAGCGCTACGGGACTGTGCTAGATTTGTGCTAACTTGAAAGCACAGTGAACTGTAAGTGACTGATAACTCAAATACGGTATTGGCTGGGCAAGCACCGCAAGTGACTGATTAATAAAGCAAGTAAAATAGTGTAGTCTGGCTACGAACCAGGCGGTCGGGAGTTCGACAAGCCGCGTTAGCGGCGCAGAACGTCGTCGCGCAGCGACGGCGGCCCCGAAGGGGCGAGGGCGCTAGCCCGAGTAATCTCTCCGGGCGCGCCATTTTTCAAAACACCCGGTTATGACGCCCTGTCTGGCCGGTTTTTTT
>JAHEKE010000138.1:1515-2802 GCA_024638505.1 Gammaproteobacteria bacterium
GGTTTTTTTGTGGCTGTCCAGTAGCGATAAAAACATCCATTCTATTGGACAGGTGCCATCTTTTTGCGCCTTCATCTGAACGGCGTATTCCTGCGCAAGTACGTGTGTTCTTTAGATTCTAATGTGAAGGTTCCTTAAGAGTATGTGTCGTCACTTTTTCGCCGCCTAGTCGGTAATGTCTGGCTGTTGTGTCAACCTTCGTGAACCTGTCTTCTGACCAATAGAGGTTCGAACGTCCAATAGAAGCAGTTTTCCTTTTTTTGGCTGTACAGATTCAGGTAATAACTACGAATTCGCCACCCACAGCTAAAATATAACCATTGGGAAGCCGCATGAATATTTTGACCACACGGTACTGTTTCATGTGTTGAATTGCATAAATCTTAACTTTGGTAGTCACACTGAAAGGCTCTCAGCAATGTCATTTGCTATCTTCTGTATGTAACCTGCTCCTTGAAAAACGTAATATTACATATCCCAAAATACCGGATGCGAGTGAACCAGCAAGTATGCCCACCCTGTCATCAACAGCCAGGTCCGGTCCTCCCTGCTCGAATGCCAGGGAGCCGATAAACAGGCTCATCGTAAAACCGATACCACAGAGCAGGGCAATACCATACAACTGGAGCCAGCTTGCGCCCTGCGGCATTTTCGAGATGCCGAGTTTTATGGCAAGCCAGCTGAATCCGAATACGCCGAGCTGATTTCCGAAAAAGAGACCGGCAGCAATTCCCAGCGGTACGGGGTGGAGAAGGTAGTCAAATGTCATCGATTCGAATGGAATGCCGGCATTGGCAAAAGCAAATAGCGGCAGAATCCCGTAAACAACGGGGGGATGCAGATCATGCTCCATTTTTTCCAGCTGGGTCTGTGATTCGCCCGGTGCTGTTCTATATGGAATGAACAGCGCAGTGAGAACACCGGCGAGTGTTGCATGCACACCGGATTTAAGCACCGCAGCCCAGAGGATCATACCGACCAGTAGGTAGGGCGTCAGTTCCAGTATACCCCTGCGATTCATCATAAACAGCACCACAATTGCGGTGGCAGCGAGTGATAATGAGGAAACGGATAAGTCGGCCGTGTAGAAGATGGCGATGATGATGATAGCGCCCAGGTCATCGATGATGGCCAGTGTTACCAGAAATATTTTAAGACTCTGAGGGATGCGGCTGCCGAGGAGGGCAATTACACCCAGTGCAAAGGCAATGTCCGTGGCCGACGGGATTGCCCAGCCTTTTATCGCCACCGGATCACCCCAGTTGATCCAGGAATAGATTGCGGCAG
>JAHEKE010000139.1 GCA_024638505.1 Gammaproteobacteria bacterium
TTTCCAGCAGCACGGCGACCAACGTCTACTTCTCGGAAGACGATCCCTCGCTTCCAGTCGACCACCCCCGGAGGGTGTTCCTCGAGCGTACCAACGGGTTCATTACCAGCGATAATTTCGGTGAGGAGACGGTATCCCGGCGGCTCTACCGCTGGAAGGCACTGACCCGGTTCATCGCCGACTGCCTGCGTAAGAAATGTCTTTATATCTATGACGATCCGATTTCGAACATGATTGTCAACGTGGGCAAGCCGGGCACCTGCTTCAACTGGCACTTCGACACCAACGAATTCACCATCACGATGTTGCTGAAATCCGCCACCTCCGGCGGTTACTTCGAATACGTGCCCAACCTGCGGTCCGCCGGGGACGAATGCTATGCCGACGTCAGCGGAGTATTGAAAGGAGATCGGAGCAGGGTGGTCCGTCTGCAGCTGGAGCCCGGGGGCCTGCAGCTTTTTCTCGGCCGATTTTCGCTCCATCGCGTGACGAAAAACACCGGCAACGATGATCGTCTGCTGCTGATCATGTCCTACGCAGAGAAGCCTGGAATGATTGGCAGCGTGCACCGCACCCGGGAACTTTACGGCAAGGTGACGCAGGCGCATTTGCGTGCGGAAGCAGACAGAGTGCGCAATGATGCGTTGATGGATTGAGCACCGCCTAACCCAATGGGATTGGGTAGATGCTATGAAGACTCCGAACGGTGGTAGCTGTCCTTATTGACATGGATCATGGGGCGGATCTTTCTGTTCACTAGATTCGTAACCCACTAGAAGCAAGTGACGTAAGCGGTGCGGTGCCGCAACGTCAGCTGTGATGTTTGGAAGGTCTTTTATGCATTGGGCGTCAATGAGAGACGGCATACAGAACCCTGCCGGTGCAGCATTTTTCCGCCTTGGCTTTCGCCCGTTCTTTCTCGGGGCAGCAACGCTGGCTGTTCTGACCTTGGCGATTTGGTTAGGGGTATATCGCTTCGGTCTGCCGCTGACCTTCAGCAGACTGTCACCTCCCCAGTGGCACGCCCACGAGCTGATTTTTGGCTACGCGCTCGCCGTCATTGCAGGCTTTCTGCTCACTGCGGTAAAGAATTGGACCGGTATCCAAACTCCAGAAGGTTGGAGGCTGTGTGCTTTGTTCTTGCTTTGGGCGTCGGCGCGAATAGCCTTTTTATTCGGCGATGCTTTGATTGAGGTTGCCGCGATCGCGGATCTCGTGTTCCTCGGGGCGCTGCTGTTAAGCGTCGTCATGCCTGTATGGAAGGCAAAGCAATGGCGGCAAATGGCGATCGTCTCCAAGTTGGCGCTGATCGGTTTGGGAAACATGATCTTCTATGCCGGAGTCCTCGGCTTTCTCGAACAGGGAATGCGCTGGGGGATCTACACGGGCCTCTACCTGGTGCTTGGCCTGATTCTGACCATGGGACGGCGGGTGATCCCGGATTTTATCGAGCGCGGCGTTGGCTACCCGGTGAAGCTGAAGAATCGGCGCTGGGTGGACTTTTCGAGTATGGCGCTGTTTGTCCTGTTCTTTATTCTCGACACCTTTACTCCTTTGAAGTGGGCTGCCGGGTCGCTGGCTGCTGCGCTGTTCGTGCTGCACGGTATGAGGGCCATCGGCTGGCACACCCATGGAATTTGGGCAAAACCGCTGCTGTGGAGTCTCTACCTCGCGTATCTCTTTCTGGTCCTGGGCTTCGGGGTTTATACGCTGAATGCATTTACGACCGTCGGTTCTTATTCCCTTGCCATTCATGCGTTTTCAGTAGGCGGGATCGGCCTTGTTACAATCAGCATGATGGGGCGGGTCTCCCTGGGTCACACGGGCCGGGATGTGCATGTTCCGCCGAAATTGCTGACGGGTGCACTCCTTTTACTGGCCTTCACCCCTGTCGTCCGCGTGTTGATTCCAATGGTTGATTCGCAGCACTATCTGGCGTGGATAACGCTCTCCGCGGTCTTGTGGATCCTGAGTTTCATGTTGTTTGTATACGTTTATTTTCCCATTCTGACCCGACCACGGGTGGACGGCTTGCCGGGCTGAGGCTGTAGTAAGTAGGTAATCGATAAAGTCGTACAAGCAGTTGGATTGCGGCCGACGTATCTCACCAATGGTTCAAAGGAGGAAAGGCGATGGCCTGGTCTTGGCTGACGGTGGCGGCAAAGTCGATTCCCTGGGGCACCATCGTGCGCCGGGCTCCGGACATCATCGATGCGGCGAGCAGCCTGCTGGCAGGGCGGGAGGCCAAGCGCACTGCCGAAAACGCTGCTGCACAGACCGAGACTCAGTTGAGCGAATTTCGCTCGCGGCTCGATGAGCTCGAGATTCACGATCAGGAGACCGCCAAGGTGGTGAATCAGATCGCGCAGCAGACTCAGGATATCTCGATCGGAATGGAGGTGCTGGCGGCAAAAGTACGGCTGCTGACCGTTTTGTTTGGAGCCACGCTTATCATTGCGTTACTTGCCATTGGCGTGGCCATCCGTTGAATTAATCGGGTTCAATTCAGCGGCCGCGCGAGCGAACCGAGCCATGCAGTTTTGCTGTCAAAAAAAGCTGACATAATTTTTAAATCCAGGCAGTCGCCCTTCTCGGCGCAAGGCAACAATTGATACGGCGCAGCCAGGAAAAAACAGCGCTGTTTGAGAGATTCGACCGTTCGTACGTGCGCAGTAAAACGGGCACCATGCGCGCGATCGAACGCTCCATCTGCGGCTGCGATTATGGCGCTACGAGTTGGACCACGCGAGACGAGGCCGACAAGGTAAGCCAGCTTCTGCACCTCCGCCCGGGGAG
>JAHEKE010000027.1:0-8424 GCA_024638505.1 Gammaproteobacteria bacterium
AATAATCGTTGTCGATTCCCCAGCGCCGGGCCAGTGAGGAAGCAGCGGGCGGGTGAGTTTGCAGATTCAAATCAAGCTCCTTTAGCGCTAAGCCGATGAGCAGGTCGAGCCTGCTTCTGGCGTGCAAGTTATAAGTCAGGAATCCAGTGGTCAACAGGATATCGGCTTTTCACGTCTTAAGGGAAGCATATTTACCGCTTTGCATAATTTTGAGCTGTATGCTGAAACTACGGGGATTGCCACGGAAGGTGCAAACCGGGCCTTATGTCGCGTCGCCTCGGCACGAAACGGCTGTGGTACGGCTACCGCGCAGGCCGCATGTCGAATTGCGCCCTTCTCTCGTGGTACCATTGCATGACTGATAACGATAAATAGTATGCTGATCTAGGCATAGATATTCAGTTCCCACTCACTTAGGAGGAGTTAAATGAAGCTATTGAAATACCTGGCGACGACTGCGGCTGCCGTCACCCTGTCCCTGCCTGTCCAGGCCGCAGACGTTGTCATTGGCGTGCCCAACTGGCCGTCGGTCAACGTTACCGCCAACGTGCTGAAAGTGATTCTAGAAGATAATTTCGGTTTGGACGTCGAGCTGCAGAACGGAACCAACCCGGTCGTGTTTGAAGCCATGGACTCCGGCAGCATGCACGTACACCCGGAAGTATGGCTGCCCAACCAGTCCAACCTGCACGACAAATTCGTCAAGGAAAAGGGGACGGTTAGCATGAATCCAAACGGCGTCTCGGCGTTTCAGGGCATGTGCGTTACCAAGTACACTGCGGAAGAGCACGGCGTATCCAAAATATCGGATCTCACCGACCCGGATATTGCCAAGCTGTTCGACACCGACGGAGACGGCCTGGGCGAAATCTGGATCGGCGCACCCGGCTGGGCCTCGACCAACGTGGAGAAAATCAGAGCGAAAAGCTACGGCTATTCCGAGACCATGAATCTCAAGGAAATGGATGAAACCCTGGCGCTGGCCGAAGTGGACAACGCCGTGGTACAGAAAAAGCCGATCGTGTTTTTCTGCTATACCCCGCACCACATGTTTGCTCTGCATGACCTGGTAATCCTGGAGGAGCCGGCATACGATGCGGCCAAATGGAACGTTATCCAGCCCACAGACGATCCGGACTGGCTGGAAAAATCATCCGCACCGGTCGCCTGGGATCTGGCCTACCTGCACATCCACTATACAACCGAGCTCGAAACATCCCAGCCCGAAGTGGCCTCATTATTATCCAAAGTCAAGCTGGACACGGATACGGTGTCGAAGATGACCTTTGCGCTGGTGGTGGAAAAACAGGATCCGCTGGAATACGCCAAAAACTGGGTGGCTGAAAACAGCGACATGGTAGAGAAGTGGCTCAGGTAGCGGAGCAGCGATACAGCCAATAATCATAAAGAGCGTCACCGGCAGCGTCGGTGACGCTTATTAAAAAATTCGGCGAAAGCCGTCGGGAGACGCTGTGAGCGAAGATGTAATCATTCTCGACGATGTGTGGAAGATCTTCGGCTACCGCGATCAGGAAGCCATGGCCGCGATCAAGAGCGAGGGCCTGACCAAACCCGAAGTTCTGGAAAAGTTCGGCTGTGTGGTGGGCATCGCACAGTGCTCATTCGAAGTTTCCAGGGGGGAAATATTCTGCGTTATGGGGTTGTCGGGATCAGGCAAGTCGACCATGGTGCGTCATCTCAACCGTCTGATCGAACCCACCGCTGGCAGTATCAGCGTGCTCGGAAAGGATATGCTCGCGCTGGGAGAGGAAGAGCTGAGAGAGATGCGCGCCGTCCACATCGGCATGGTGTTTCAGCATATGGCTCTGTTTCCGCACCGCACGGTGCGCGACAACGTGGCTTTTCCCCTGTACGTCAGAGGAGAACCAAAATCAAAGCGCTGGGAGGTCTCGCAGCACTGTTTGAGTCTGGTCAATCTGGACGGTTACGAGGACCGATTTCCGAGCGAGCTGTCCGGCGGCATGCAGCAGCGGGTGGGCCTGGCGCGCGCGCTGGCGTCCGATCCGGAGGTGCTGCTCATGGACGAGCCATTTTCGGCGCTGGACCCGCTTATTCGCCGCCAGCTGCAGGAGCAGTTTATGACCCTGTCAGCAGAGCTGGACAAGACCACCGTGTTCATCACGCACGATCTGGATGAGGCCATTCGCATCGGCAATCGCATCGCCATCATGAAAGATGGGGTGATTGTGCAGATCGGCACACCGGAGCAGATCGTGACCAATCCGATTGATGAATACGTGCGCGATTTCGTCGAAGGGATCTCCACATTAAAGCTGGTGTTCGCGCATTCCATCATGAGCGATCTCGAGACCTATAAGCCCAGCTATGGACACGACCTGAGTAAATCCATCCGCACATCGCACGACACCGATCTGAGCGGTTTGATCGATCTGTCCGCCACGACGGATCAGCCCATTATCATCACAGAAGGTGATAAGGACGTCGGCGTGGTTGATAAGACCACTTTGCTGCAAGGCATTAAAAGGGGACATAGCTGATGCAGGAAACCGGTATTGTTGCAGCCCCGAAGACGCTCGGCAGCTCGATTGGCGAATTCGTTGGGCAGAACGAAGAATACTACAGCCACGAGTTCGAAAAGATTCAGTCCGCTACCGAAATACCCCGGTCGTGGAATACGATGGCGGCGGTGGCGGGCCCCTTCTGGGGCGCGGCGCGCGGGCTGTGGGGCTATTTCTGGACGTTTTTGGTGCTGGAACTGCTGGCCCTGGTGCAGCTTGGGCGCGGGCTGTGGGGCGAACTCGGCGCTGACAAGATCGCCCGGGCGGAAAAACTGAACGACCGCTATCGTGAACTGTACGCCAAGGCGCAGGAGGCTCTGCAGGCGGGCGATCCGGACGCCCAGGGCCTGATCACTACGGCGGGTAACCTTAAGCGGACGGCGGAGCGGGTCATTGTGGAAGCACAGGACGCGGCGGCCGGCGCCACCAGATTGATCATCATCGGCCTGGTCATACTGATAGTGCTGCGCATCTTTCAGGGCTTTTACGCTAACCTGCGCTATGAAAAGCAGTATCTGACCTGGCGGGCAGAGCCCAAGACGCCGTCCGGATTCAGCTGGAGCTGGTTCGTTTACTCGGCGGTGCTGTGGCTGGCCATCGTGCCGTTAACGCTCTACCGTTTCACCGTTACCAAACCGCACCCGTTTATCACCCAGTTCCCAGTGGACAAGGAGTTGTTCACGCCTATCGCGAACTGGATGGAGGGCGGCTTTGACTGGCTGTCCATCCACGGTGCGGGCGTTTTTGACAGCATAATCGGCGCTATTAGGGCGATACTGGATGGGCTGGAAGTCGTATTCGTGCAGACGCCTTGGCCGGTGGTCATGACGGTGATCCTGGTGACGGCCTGGCGGCTCGCCGGGCCGCGGGTTGCGGTATTTACTGCGGCGGCGCTCGCCTATCTGGCCTTTCTCGGCCTGTGGGAAGTCAGTATGGCGACCGTGGCTTTACTGGGCGCAGCAGCATTCCTCTGCCTGGTGTTCGGCATCCCCCTCGGCATCTGGTTTGGCAAGAGCCAGCGCGCATACAACGCGGCCTTGCCAGTGCTTGACTTCATGCAGACTATGCCGGCGTTTGTGTATCTCATACCCATCATCGCCTTTTTCGGCACGGGCAAACCGCCGGGCGTCCTGTCCACCATTATCTTCGGCATGCCGCCCGTGATACGCCTTACCGCTCTCGGCATGCGCGGCGTACCCGAGGGTACCAAAGAAGCGGCGCTGGCGTTCGGCGCGACCAAGCGCATGCTCTTGCGCGACGTCGAGATTCCCCTGGCCATGCCGTCAATCATGACCGGAATCAATCAAACGATACTGATGTGTCTGTCCATGGTGGTGATCGCGTCCCTCATTGGCGCCGGCGGATTGGGGCGTAACGTGCTGGAAGCCCTGCAGTACGCCGCCAAGGGGCAGGGTATGCTCGCTGGGCTGGCGATCTTGTTCTGCGCCATGGTGATCGACCGAATCGTCCAGGGTCATTACAGGCGGAAGACGGAGCGGCAGTGAATCCGGTCGCAGCGATGCTCGCCATCGTTGCGCGCCGACAACAGAGGCGGTATCTTAAACCCAAGAATCCGTTACCATCATAGGCTCAGTTTTCGGGGCAAGTATGAATGCCGACTCGTCAAGTGTTAGCGGGGTGGCGCGGCGGCCCACTGATCTTGTGCCGCGCGACGTGTTGAGCAGGCTCAGCGCGCGATCCGATGCCATCGGTCTGTCGTACTTCCTTATGCATTTCGCACTTATTGGTGCGGGAGGCTGGCTGACCTGGATCAGCTTTCCAGGGCCATGGTTTGCGCCGTGCCTGCTTATACACGCACTCATCCTAGGATTTCTATTCTCCCCCCTGCACGAATGTGCGCACGGCACGGCGTTCAGGACCCGCTGGCTGAATGAAATCGCGCTGTGGGTCACGGCCATCGTGTATATCGTGCCGCCCAACTTCTTCCGCTACTTTCACCTGGGGCATCATCGCTTTACCCAGATCGTGGACAAAGACCCGTCCATGGTTTTACCGGAGCCCGCCACTTTTCGTCAGTACCTCTGGTACTGCGCCGGCCTCTGGTTCTGGTGGCGAAACTTAAGCTGGATTGTCAAACACACCGTCGGAAGAGTCGATCCGAACAGCGTCAATTACGTACCCAAACAGCGGCTGGGCATGATGGTTATTGAGGCGCGCATTATGGCTGTATTGTATAGCTCGATACTGGCTCTGGCTGCGGTCACAGGATACCTGCCCGTGCTGCTATTATGCTGGCTGCTGCCGCGTTTCCTCGGCGAGCCCATCCAGCGCATCATTCGCGTGGCGGAGCACGTCGGGTGCGCCGAGAGCCCGGATCTTTTAAAAAACACGCGCACAACGCTGAGTAATAAATTGGTTCACGCCATTGCCTGGCAAATGCCCTATCATGCCGAACACCACCTGTTTCCCAACCTGCCGTTTCATCAATTGCCCCGGCTGCACCCCTGGGTCCGACCCCATATCGTGCTAGAGCCGCGGGGCTATGTTGCCGGCCAGCGGGACATCATCGCCACGTTGCGCCAACCCGGGCGCTGCCGGCAGCCGGATAATGTCCGGCGGCAGCCCATGATCTGACTGAGTGGGTGGCAACATTTCTACCTTGCCTGCTAAGTCGATCCAGACCAGCTTGCGTGAAGCCCAGCGTATAGCAGAAATCTCGTCGCATGATGAGCTGCGCAGACAGCTGCTTCTGGTTTCATCGGATCATCAACGCTCGGCAACCCTGCCTTCCGCCTGCTACGCGGATCCTGCTCTGTTTCGATATGACGTGGAAACGCTGTTTCGTCAATCCTGGGTGGGCGTAGGGCGGGCAGACCGATGGAAGTCGTCCGGGGATTTCGGTACGCGGAATATCGGCGGCGTACCGGTCCTGTTCGTGCGGGATCAGGGCGGGGAGCTTAGGGCGTTCGCCAACAGCTGCCGCCATCGCGGCAGTCTCCTGCTGGATGGCGAGGGTAACTGCAAAAAAATTCGCTGTCCGTTTCATTGCTGGACCTATGATCTTGCTGGCAGGCTTGTCTTCGCTCCGCGTATGGAGAAAGTGCCGGATTTCGATCCCGCAGCGCATGGGCTGACGGAATTTCGCATTGGCTTAAGAGACGGCTTTGCCTTCGTCAACCTCGGTACCGCGGCCGGTGGTCTGGACTCGTGGCTTGGTGATTTTTCATCTCTGCATGCACCGTGGGGTTTGACTCAATGGGCAACTGCCCGCACGCGGGAATTCGAGGTGCGATGCAACTGGAAATCTTATCTGGAAGTCTTTAATGAGTATTACCATCTGCCCTACGTGCATCCCGCATCGATCAATCGGCGCTATATGCAACCCGACGACGCTGATGACGTATGCGGCAACTTTACTACCCAATTTGGTGCCACTGATGGCAACGCGGCTTTGCTAGCCGATGCGCAGAAGCAGGCTCTGCCCGGTGCCGGCACGCTGACCGGGCGCGAGCGGAACGGTGTGCGTTACACCTGGGTATACCCGAACATGACCTTTGCGGCATCACCAGATTCACTGTGGATGTACGAGGCGTATCCGTTGGCTCCTGATCGATGCTGCATTGTGCAGACCGTTTGTTTTCCTGCAGAGACATTCTCATTAAACGATTTTGAAGCTCGCACCAGACACTACTACGACCGCATTGATGCCGCGATCGCGGAGGACATCCCGTTTCTCGAACGGCAGCAAGCCGGCCTGTCGGCGTTCACCAGGCAGGGGAGGTTTTCACCGCTCGAGCCGAGCGTAGCGAAATTCGCCCACTGGTACGCTGGGCATTTACGCATGCATCTGGGCTGATGAGAAGCCTAACGTGTAGAACAGTAGTTTTTCATTCGTGGTGTCATAGCGTAAAACAGGAGCGCATCCCGGTGCCTTTAGAATCTGTAAGCCGTCGGGTAGAGGCGGGCGTGACGAAGGAGCAGCGCAGAGCCCAAGCTTACCTCCGCCTAAGCCTTTCCCTTCAGCGCGGTATTCGCTGTGCCTGAAGGGCCTGAGATCAGGCGTGCAGCTGATCGCATCGCTGACGTGTTGGTAGGTAGGGAGGTAGTCGAGGCGTATTTCGCCTTCCCTCAACTCCGCCGGTACGTTAAGCAGATAAAGGGGAATGTCGTTACCGCAGTCGATACACGCGGCAAGGCGATGCTGACTCACTTTGACAAGGGGTTGACGCTGTACAGCCATAACCAGCTCTACGGCGTCTGGTTTACTGTCCCGCGCGATAGACCGCCGCAGACAGGGCGCAGCCTGCGGGTTGCACTGCATACGGCGACGCACAGTGCGCTGCTCTACAGCGCGTCCGATATTGAGGTGTTGACGCAGGCGCAGCTTGCAATCCATCCTTTTCTCACCCGCATCGGCCCAGACATCCTGGACAGAGACCTCT
Source organism: Gammaproteobacteria bacterium (assembly GCA_024638505.1). Classification (GTDB taxonomy): domain Bacteria; phylum Pseudomonadota; class Gammaproteobacteria; order Arenicellales; family JAANXG01; genus JAHEKE01. The sequence continues at coordinate 6,944 of JAHEKE010000027.1, forward strand.
CCGCTGCAGACGTTGCGACGCGTTTAAACGAGGATCGCTTCAGGCGGCGCGCTGTGGCTTCGCTGTACCTTGACCAGTCCTTTTTGGCTGGTGTGGGGAACTACCTGCGCTCGGAGATTCTCTTTGCCGCCCGGATTCATCCCTCGATTCGCCCCGCCGAGCTGGACAGATCGGCGCGTGCGCGACTCGCCAGGGTGACTTTGCGGATCAGCCGGCGCTCCTATCAAACCCGAGGCCTGACGGTGACGCAGAAACTGGCCCGATCGCTTAACGGACAGGGGCTTTCATACCAGCAGTATCGCTTCTGGGTGTACCGACGTGAAGGCCAGCCGTGTCATGCATGCGGCGCGGCGATAAGAAAAACAACGCTCGGGAGCCGCGGACTGTTTTACTGCCCGACCTGCCAGATTCAGCCTAATCTTAAAGCAGATTAAAAGCGCGGTTCTTGTGAGGGTTCGCTCCGCGGCGAACAGCGGTCGGGGTCAGGGAAACTGCAGCGGATCGGGGTAACGAAACTCATAGCCCAGGCGACGCATCAGCAAACTTGAATCAACCTGCTTGAAAGTGGTCGCGGATTCATCGGCAAAGGAGGGCACATCAAGCCCGGCTTTTTCCGCTGCGGCCCGGTAGAAACTGCGCCGGGTGGGATGCTGCGGGCAGCAGGCGTTCAGGATTTCACCCCACACGCCCTGGCGAATAATCTCCTGCGTAATCGTAATGCAGTCGTCAAGATGGATCAGGTTGACTGGAGCGTCGCCGTTTTTTACATCGTGTTTACCTGCGAGAAAACGCCCAGGGTTGCGCTCTCCGCCCACTAAACCGCCGAACCGAAGCACGGTCGTGTCCACCTGGGAACGGGTTCGCCACATATACTCTACCCGCAACAGCGCTCTGCCGCTGGCTTTTTCCGGAGGTAACCGATCGCGCTCCGTCACTATTCGGTTAATGTCGGGATATATCGAGGTGGAGCTGATAAAAAGCACCCTTGTTATCTGACTGTGTTCGATGAGCTGACCCAGCGCCCGCATCTGCTCGCAATGATAGCGCTCGATGTCCGGGCGGCGACTGGGGGGGATGTTCACGATGAGCGTGTCGGCGGTAAACAGCGCCTCGTCAACCTCAGACACTGGCCCGGGATCGAGGCGCAGGAGATAGCCCTCAACGCCACTCGCTCGCAGCGCATCTACCCCCGCTTGCGTCGATTTACTACCTTTCACCTGCCATCCTAAATTCTGCAGGCGCTGCGCCAGCGGCCAACCGTACCAGCCGCATCCCACAATGCTAACGCTGAAGCTCATGCCGCCAGCCTTCTGCACGATGCAACAGCTGGCTGCAACGCGTCCACATTCAAGCTGACGGGCGTAGCGCTTGCATCCACGGCATGGCCTCCGCGGCCAGCTGTTTCTTCAGATCGGCAGCGCTTACGTCGCAGCCCAGCCCCGTCGTCTGTCCCGACCGGTGCTGAAAGAAATCTCGGCTGC
>JAHEKE010000027.1:8524-39631 GCA_024638505.1 Gammaproteobacteria bacterium
TGCCACTGTGCGGGCATCAGCCGCGCCACATACACAAAGCCACCCGCGCCGTCTGGTCGAAACAACACCGATTCGGCCTCGCCGGGATAGACCGGTGTCGCCTCCCGGGCAACGTTGCCGTGTGCCACCAGAATGATGTTCGTACCGGGTGGTGGGGTCTCGGCGAGCCGCGCTCGCGCACGGCGCACAATCGCCTCACGCCCGCCGAAATAGGATGCTGATCGCAGATTCATGATATCCGCCGTGGTTTCCACGGTTCCCAGGTTCATGAGCTTGGCGGTTTCCACGGTGCGGCAGTAGGGGCTGGCCAAGATGCGGTCGATCGGGATGCCCAGTGTACGGATAGCGTCGCCCACCGCCTGCGACGTCTGCCGGCCATCATCCGACAGCTGCCGCATTCGAGAAGAATCGCAGCTGGTCAAGTCCCCAACGGCTTTAACGTGGTCACTGTCGGACCAGTCGGTCTGCGCATGTCTGAAGTATATGTTGAAACCACCTTCCCGCATGGCCTGAAGCAGATTCGCACCGCTTAAACCAGCTTGAGAATCACTACCCGACGCGCCGACGGTGATGCAGCTTACGAACAGCCCAGCGGTGATGAGCCGTAAAACATAATTACTCATTGGTCTTAAGATAACCTTTTTCATTGGTTGTCCGGGGATTCCAGTGTAAATTTAACTGCCGGGCTTCTCCAAGCCGACTGAGCAATGACGATCAGCATTTTAAATCTTTCTGCGACCGGTATGGGGCGGTCAAGTTTTTGTGCATTGCTATTTGGGCGTTCCGCACTGTATTCGCTGGACACCAACGATTCACGTTTTGCTCGATCGGATGGGTATCAGCTTGGTGAAGAGTCGTATAACTATTTAAAAGACAGTTTCAATTGTCTCTATGCCGAAGGGGTCAAAGCCCCAAGATGATGACCGTGGGCCTGCACGCCCGCTTGTTAGGAAGGCCCGGTCGGATCGGATCGCTGTACCGTATTCTTGATTACATTCTTAAGCATGATGCGGTGTGGGTATGCAGGCGAGGAGACATCGCCCGGCACTGGCAGATGACGCATCCGCCGGTTGATACGGGTTCAAGTTAAATCGTCTCGCTTTCTGCCGGTTGCGTTAGGTGGCCTGCTTTTCTTTTAAGTCTTTTTCTAACGAGTGATTTCTCCGGCACACATCCATCCAGGCGGAAAAAAGCAGATACATCCAGTCATTCGCGCGATTTTTCGGCGGGATAATCTTTGGCTTGGTCTCCGTGACTTGCTGTTTGCTTTCCCCCAGTTTCATGTGTAATGACTCCAGAATGTGCTATATCTTGTGTTATGGGATTGTGTTAACCGCAAGATAAGGGGTAATGCAGGAAGATTCAAGTAAACGCACTGAATAATTTAATGGTTTGGCTCGTACTCCAAAAGTCAGATGCGTTTCCACTTGCAATAAAAGATTGTGCCGCACTTTACTGGTCAGACTTCTATGGGTGCGTAGCCGAGGCGCAAGAGCGTGGGATTTGCTACTCTTCCCAGCTGTCTCAGCAGCGGGGCTGGCCACCCGTGCCATCGGTTCATCCGACTCTGATCGATTGCCCCGCCTGATATAAAAATTTTAGGGTCTCCCAAGCCTCGAGCAAGCTCCTCTTTTGCCATACGTTTAAGAATATCCGGGCAGCAATTCTCCCCGAGGAAGCTAAAAATGCGCTTTATCGCGGCATCCGACTGAAGAACAAGATCCTCATAGCGCACGGTTTGGCATCGACTGCTGTTTCTTTCGGTAAAGTCCGCGGTTGCCTCATTACTATTGACCCAGTGACGAATGTAAGTGTGAATGTCCAGCGTGCCGTCGACAAAAATAGGTGCACCTTCCATACGCCCATAAAGTTCAGAGGATGAAAATGCGCAGTCCAGAGCATGCCGGGCCACAAATATATACTGCGCCTGGTAGCCGAAGATGGCATCCAGCACATCCAAATAATGGTATCCGTCGACGAATTTGTTAACCCAGCGTTGTTTTCCTTGTCGGCGGGCGAAGTCACCATAGACTTCGTTTATTAGGTTTGCCCAACGGCGAAATAAGGTTGAGCGCGTTTCACCCATAACCTCAATAGTTTTATAGGCATGCACGATGGGAATTGGGCCGGCGTTTCTAGGTGCAATGAAGTCACTAATCGAGCTGGCTGGCGGCGCCAGCATGATGCGGCAAAGTTCATTTTCAGGAACCGCACAAATTTCGGGATGTGCGTTGAGTATGGACGCTGTCAGGCTGGTTCCGGACCTCCAGGTGCCGATAATAAAAGTAGGCTTGAACCTGAGGTCATTAGAGGAGACCCGCTCGATTTCCTCTGAGGCTACGGACTCTTTGCGGTATGTTGCATAGGTCCCGTCAGGCTGATCGTAGTCGTGTACTTCTTCAAACAGGAATCGCATGAAGCGATTGATCGTGGCATAAGCATGCTCGAAAGCTTCAAGTTTATCCCCAAGCTCACTGCCGGCATTGCCGTTTTTAAGTACGTCTAAGAGTTCATGCAATGAGCTGAGCGCCTTTTCAGTTTCGCGGAAACTTGGTTCTTGTTCTGTTTCGCCGCTCATACGTTCCCTCAGTTTCTATGATGCGTAAGGCTTGCCTTGGTAAGCGAGTTGCGCGGTGATGCATTCACCCAAGAGCATACTTGAGGCTGGCGTAAAGTTTTCCATCCTGGAAGCTTTGTTGTCCTCAACTAGCACCTGTACGAGTCAAACGTGCTATGTATTTTGCTGTGAATACTCTTCCATAAACGCGATTATTCGAGATCAAAAGTAATCACAAACTTTTTCTGAGGGCATCGTTAAGCGCCAACTCGTCCTCAAAAAATACTTTCCATTCAGTAGGAAACTCTGATGAAGAGAGGCTTAACACCAAGTTAAACATATTAAAATAAAAATCTTCGTTGGATAGTTTCTCTTTTATCAGTTCATTGTTTTCGGGAGAGGATTTCCATGTTTTCGCATTTTCTTTAGCCTGCGTTAAGTGTTTGTGGAGAGCTTCACGCAGTATTACAGCTGTCGGATCTTCTGGATCATAAGCATCAACTTCAGCGATAAGTTTATCAATTATGCATTCATGCTCTGCCCATCCATCTCGCCATGCCATTTCATACCTCCTGCTTGTACACGTAAGGTCTAATGTTATGAACAACTCGAATATATCACGGTTTACATAAGACGATTACTAATTACGATTCACTAGGCGGCTGCTTCGGATCGATGATCAATTAGACGTTTGATCTTGCGTCCCCCAAAATTGGTAACCGGTTTGAACGAAATTTTAAAATCAACAAAGCCGTAGCGATACAGAGAATCAAGTCCAAAAATTTCATTTTTCAAAACATCATAAAACACGTTCTCGTACGGGGATAGCGCAATGGGAAAGTAAAACGACAGCGTTACCGCATTTCCCCTGGCACCATTTTCCAGGATTTCCAGAGACATGATTTTGATATCAGGCACTTTGTCTGACAAAGCAGCGAAAAACATCGAGTAGCTGAATTTTTCGCCGGCAAGTATAAAAGCTTCGGTAGTTCTCTGTAAAAACCAAAGGCGTGGTGACGGCTCACCACACTTGCACGGAGCTAACGAAATGCGAACCATGTCTCCCACCTCGTACTTGATGACGCTGTGCGTGTGCTCGTGCAGTGTTGTAAATAGGACTTCACCCTCTATGCTTTCGCTTGCTGTGTATGTTGGAGATTTGATGCTTGGTAGAACAAAGTGGGGATTAAAGTGGTGACCGTTTTGATACTTGCACTCGCCAGCCAATCCTCCAATTTCCGTGGTTCCATAAAAAGAAAAAATCTTGCATCCCAGAACGCTCTCCACAACGGTGCGGAAACTAGTATCGATGTGTTCACCCATCATAAAAAGTACTCTGATCGGACAAGCTCCGGGCTTCCACAAACCGCGCAAGTGGGGCCACATGCGTATTAACAAGCTAGGTAAAGTAAGCAGAACAGTCGGCTGCAGGGCGTGGAGGGGACGCACGCTCTCAGCCACTTCCGCCGTTAAGTGCAGGAAAATCGCTCGCGCGACCCCTAGATTTCTTGCTGCCCTGAAATAGAAGTCGTAGATTCCGGCGGCGCCAACATCGATGCACACAAAGCAATCAGACGAGCCAACTCCAACTCGGCTGAACGTAGATTCTGTGATCTCCTGCTCGCACAAATCATCGCTTGACCTGCATATTCGAACAACCGATTTTGCGACAGAGCCAGAGCTGAAGTCTGTGACAAAAGGTGCGCCCCCGACAGTTGCAAAGGCTTCCTCGGTGAGCACGCTGCGGTAAACCTCCTTGCTGGTATAGGGCAGATAATCGAAGACGGTGATTGGATCATTCTGCACCTTCAAACCAGTCCTCTGGATTAATTCGTTGTAGTGTGAGGACGAGTTTTGGACAAACTGCAAATAGTCAAGAAGATGCTGTGAAAACATATCCTCATTTGGAAATACGGAGACATCTCCGTTATGGTGCCTGTAAAAATGATGTCCGCTAGTCATCGCCGATCGGACGAAAGGTTGGTAGTCCGCTTGGGCCGATGGTAAAGCGTATCCATGGCCAGCAACTAAAATCCGGCAAGGTAACCGCTAGACGGTCACTGACTGGGTCTCTTTCTAAAAATAAAAGGGAGTGATCGTAGTGATAGTCCTCTTCCCCGGCGCGACAGGCGCCAATTACATGCAGTTCATCACAGAAAAGGAGCCGGTCATATTCCTGAGTTTGTTGCCAAAACTGATTGATGTTTAACAGGTTAATTAATCGCGCACCGGATTCAGCAAAATCCAGCCTGAAGGATGTCATCAGCAGTACTGCGTGCGGATCAAGGCACTGAACTTCTCGCTGTAGATTAAATCCGGGGAAATCGACATAAGTAAGAGAAGCTTGATGCCTCAGCCAGCCTAACTGATCAGAAAAATATGATGCAAAAACCCCCGTCATCTCATCAGCGACAATGAGGAATTTATATCTCTGGTGATTTACTGGCAGGCCAAGGTATTCCAGAGCGGATGCAAGACGATTCAATCGATAGCTCCACTCTTCTCCATTTTCTACAGGCGTTAACGGTAAGCTTTGACTACCTTGTATGTAACTCGGCACTGCTCCGTGAATGTCTGACATATCCGCAACGCAATCCAAAACGCTCCTGGCTCGATGAAACTGAACATGAGAGATGAAGGGGATATCGGTCTCGATCCTCGGTCGCCTGCCATAAATCATGCGGTAGATCTTGACGGAATCATAGGCACGCTGAGCTGTTTTAATCATTGTTGCGTGCACCATGCTGGTTTAGGACTCAGGCATGCCTGCGCGCCGCAGTCCGCTGAGCAATCGATCTTCATCTACCTTATGCTGGTAAGGCCAGTAGATTCTAAAAACCTTGATACTTGCCCGGGGCCAGCCCTCAAGATACCTTTGCAACGCGCGCCGCATATTCTCACTATCCCCCAGTTTTGCATACGCAGCAGTTAGCGGGGCTGCCGGTGCAAAATCTTCGGGGTTTTGTTCGAGCGCTTTTTCAAAAAACTGCGAAGCCCGTTCGAACTTCTCATCCCCAAATGCGATAAGCCCAAGCAAAAAGGATACGTAAGCGGGATTCAATGGATCTAGCCGCGATACCTTTTCAACGTAGGGCAGCGCAGTTTTCTGCTGACCCATGTAAATGAGGATTTCAGCCATGGTCAGAAGTCCATTGGTATCACTTGGTTCCAATTCGATGGCTCGCAGCGCTTGTTGGCTGGCCTCATCGAAGCGCCGATCGTACAGAGCGATATTTGCCGACAGTTGATGTGCGACCGCGGTGGAGCCAACTGCCAGAGATTTGCGGAGAAAGTCTTTAGCCAGTCCGGGCGCGGACTGAAAATCCGTGTTGGCATAAGATTCCCAACCCCACAGCCAGCTTTTAAAATAAATATGGCCAATCGCAGCATAGGCTTTGGCGTAGTTTGCATCTATCTCTATTACTTTAAGCAGTTCTAGTAGCGCCTGCGAAAGGTCGCGCGGGTTGTTCTTCTGGTATAAACGCCAGGCTTTGTTGAAACCCTCGTAGGCGCTGATACTTGAGGTGTCTCTGTTCATAATGCGCGATTGTTCGGCCTTTGATACTCGCACCGCCATAATCTCAACAATTTTATCCACCACTGCTTGCTGCAGTTCGAATATCCCGTTCAAGGCGACATCATATTGCTCAGCCCAGAGGCTCTTCCCGGATTTCGAATCTGTGAGTTTTGCGTTGACCATGATTCGATCAGCATCCTGCCGTCTCTGGACGTTCCCTACCAGGACATAACGGGCGCCCAGTTCCTCATACAAATCCTGAGGTACGGTCCCCGCTGCTTTGAATTGTGCAGTCGAATTACGGGAAATTACGTTTACCGCAGATACTTTTGACAGGTCATTAATAATGTCCTCAGTAATGCCGTCTGCAAAGTAAATGCTGCTTTTATTTTCCGAAAGATCCGTAAAGGGCAGGACGGCGACCGTGGGTTTGCCGGTTTCATCGGCAACGTTTAAATCTCGCACCAGTTCTCGCTCCACCTGCGGCCGGTAGATTAGAATAAGTGCAACGATTGCGGCGAGAATGACGGCCACAGAGATATAAAGAGCCGAGCGTTTGCGGCGTGCAGTATGAACGGAGGTTAATTCACCTGCGATGTCTATGGCATAGACCTGTATCGGCTCCGCAATGTTTTTTACTTTTTCTTGTCCAATCCGAACGAAGGGGATATTAGTTTTCTTTACGACCTGGTCGTGCACGGCCCTGGACACATAGATGCAACCAGGTGTTGCAATCTGTTCTAAACGAGCTGCAATGTTAACGTCATCGCCATAAATATCTTTATCTTCCTCGAAAATGATTTCTCCCAAATGTATCCCGATTCGTAACTCCAGTTTGTCCCCATACTTGCCAAGAACGGTCTCGTCTGTTGTATCTCTCTGTATATCAATGGCACATCTGGTTGCCTCGACAGCGCTGGAGAATCGGGCCATCACGCCATCGCCAGTGAACTTGACGACGTGTCCTTGATGTTCGGCTATACGAGGCTCAATGGAGTGCTTTCTGAGCTGCATGAGCGCTTCATGCGTGCCCAGTTCGTCAGTATGCATCCGACGGCTGTAACCTGCGACATCAAGCACAAATATTGCTGCAAGCTGTGTTTGCATAGAGGGCAGCAATTATATGCGCCTGTTTAGGCGAAAGCGATGTCTACCGTCGGTGGTTTTGCCGGTGTAATATGGAACTGTTTGTAGGGTAAGATGCAGACATCTCAGGAATCGGTCAGCAGCGTCATTTAAGTAAGACTGCTTTCCGTGACGTCAAAGTTGAACAAGTAAACAGGTGATCGTGCTATTATCCCGAGCCAACTGGCAGACACACTGTTTCTGGCCCAAATACTGAAAATTCCCTGCATTCAAGTTAAACAGGGAATTTTTTTATGGCAATGGTTTGCTTGAGAACAAGCAATTTTTCACGATAAATTGATTCTATAGGAAAAGGCAAATTCAATGGCGGGGACAGGCGGTCTCTACGGCGGCGGTAGGTTGTGAACCCGGTCAGGTCCGGAAGGAAGCAGCCGCAGCAACTGAATCGGGTGCCGTGGTTGGGCTGACTGGAACCGCCACCATTTTTTAAGTTGATGAGCTATCAAGCCTTAGCACGAAAATGGCGACCGCGGACGTTCGCCGATGTTGTTGGCCAGGAACATGTCGTCCTGGCTTTGAGCAACGCACTGGATCGGGACCAGGTGCATCATGCTTTTCTGTTCAGCGGTACGCGCGGCGTTGGTAAAACCACTCTGGCGCGAATATTCGCCAAGGCACTCAACTGCGAGCGGGGGGTGAGCTCTACTCCGTGCAATGAATGCTCAAACTGCCAGGCTATCGATGAAGCACGTTTTGTTGACCTAATTGAAGTGGACGCGGCGTCGCGCACTAAAGTTGATGATACTCGTGAGCTGCTGGACAACGTACAGTATGCTCCCACTACCGGCCGCTATAAGGTGTACCTGATTGACGAGGTGCACATGCTGTCCGGCCACAGCTTCAACGCTTTGTTAAAGACGCTGGAGGAACCGCCGCCTCATGTCAAGTTCCTGCTGGCCACCACCGATCCGCAAAAGCTGCCGGTAACGGTCCTGTCCCGCTGCCTGCAGTTCAATCTAAAAGCGCTGTTGCCCGAGCAGATTGGGCAGCAGCTGAAGAAGATTTTGCAGGCAGAGGAAGCTGAGTTGGAGGACGAAGGCATTCAGCTTTTAGCCCGGGCGGCCGACGGCAGTCTGCGCGACGGGTTGAGCCTGCTTGATCAGGCTCTGGCTTATGGCGGAGGCGAACTTAAGGAGGAGATGGTGCGTCGGATGCTCGGAACCATCGAAGATTCGGTAGTTGAGGGGATCATTTACGCGCTAGTCGAGGATGATGCGGATGCTTTGTTCAGTCATGTTTTGTCCATGGCGGAACGCGCAAACGATTATTCACAGGCACTAGATGAGCTCCTGCTGCAACTTTACAATATCTCTCTGTATCAGATTTCCCCTGAGATGCTCAAAGCGAAGCAGGTGGAGCAGCCGTGGCATGCTGATATTGCCGCGCGGGTTGATGCGGCAGAGTTGCAGCTGTATTACCAGGTCGGATTGATAGGTAAGCGAGATCTAGCATTGGCCCCGGATCCTCGCACCGGTTTCGAAATGGTTCTGCTGCGCATGCTGGCGTTCAAGCCAGGCGGAGTAAAGTCGCCGGAAAGAGAGGTCGGGCACCCAGGGCCCGGCGCAGAGGCGACGTTGAAAACGGTGTCCATGCAACGCTCGTCAGCGCAAACCCGGCCAGCGGACGAAGTGGTTGAAGCGGTCACGCCATCCCAACCCGCGCCGCAAGCAGTTGGGGTAGGCAGTTCAATCGAGCCACTGGATTGGGGCCAGCTGGTGAGCCAGATGCCAGTCAATGGGCTGGTGAAAGAGCTGGCCATGAATCTCGGGTTGAGCAAGCACACCAAAGATAAATTGTTTTTCAAACTCGATCCCAGTCATGAGCACCTGCTTGACAGCGGCCGCGTTGAACTGATAACGGATGAACTGCGTAAGATGGGCATACCCGTATCCATAGATGTCGAAGTAGAGAGAGCCAATATAGAAACACCGGCGCAGGAATTACGAAGGCAGAACGACCAACGGCTACGCGCTGCTGAGCAGGCAATAAGGGAGGATCCGAATGTACAGGCTATTCAGGAAAAATTTGGCGCAACCATTATCAAGGAATCAATACGAGTAAGAGATTAATGAGGTCGACATGAAAAGCGGACTAGGCAACATCATGAAGCAGGCACAGGCAATGCAGGAAAATTTAAAAAAAGCGCAGGATGAGCTTGCCCGTGTTGAGGTCGAGGGTAATTCAGGTGGCGGGATGGTTAAAGTCACTATGACCTGTCGGCACGATGTGAGAAAAGTAGAGATCGATGACACCCTGATGAGCGAGGAGGACAAGGAGGTTTTGGAAGACCTTGTTGCAGCGGCGGTCAATGACGCAGTACGTAAAGTTGAGCAGGCGACTCAGGAGAAAATGGCAGGCTTGACCGGTGGTCTAAACATTCCGGGATTGAATCTTCCTTTTTGACGTGAGCCACTCACAATCAATCGAATCGCTGCGGCGGGCACTGAAACGTTTGCCCGGCGTTGGACCAAAAACCGCGCAGCGCATGGCGTTTCATCTGCTGGAGCGTGACCGAGAAGGCGCGCGGGAAATAGCGGATGCGCTTAATGAAACGCTGAATAAGGTAATACGCTGCAGGCGCTGCAATACGTTCAGTGAAAAACAGCTGTGCGATGTTTGTGCCTCGCCCAAACGCGAGCCTGATGTGCTGTGTGTGGTTGAGACACCTGCGGATCTTGAATCGGTGGAACAGTCGGCGGTTTTTCAGGGTATGTACTTCGTGCTGATGGGGCACCTCTCACCGCTTGACGGTATCGGCCCGGATGAGCTTGCGCTTGATCGTTTGGCCAGCCTGGTAGACGAAGAAAACATATCGGAGGTGATTTTGGCCACCAACCTGACAGCTGAGGGTGAGGCTACCGCAGAGTATATTCATCAACTGTTAATAGACAGACCGGTTAAGGTCACGCGGATCGCGCGCGGTGTCCCAGTAGGGGGAGAACTTGAATACCTGGATCATGGAACGTTGTCTCAGGCTTTCTCCGATCGACGCACCGTTTAAACACAGGGTCGGATACAAATACTTGAGGGAGAGTTAATGCCGAAAGATCCGAACGCGCTGGTTTGGATTGATCTGGAGATGACGGGTCTGAGTCCTGACAAAGATCGCATCATCGAAATTGCGACAATCATTACCGACAGCAATCTCGAGATTGTGGCCGAGGGACCGGTGCTTGCGGTGCACCAGTGTGATGGTCTGTTGCAGGGCATGGATGAGTGGAATACGCGCACGCACAACGAGACGGGCTTGGTTGAGCGCGTCAAAACCTCGGCGCACACCGAACAGGATGCTGAGCAGGAAACGTTGGATTTTATCAAGCAGTATGTGCCAAAAAAAAGGTCGCCGCTCTGCGGCAACAGCATCTGTCAAGATCGTAGATTTCTTTTTCGCTATATGCCGAAACTTGAGGGGTGGATGCACTATAGAAACCTCGATGTAAGCTCGATCAAAGAGTTGGCCCGCCGATGGCGGCCGGATATTCGTGATGCGTTCACCAAGCGCAACACCCATCGGGCCCTGGATGATATCCGCGAGTCTATTCAAGAGCTGCGCCACTATCGGGAGTGTTTTTTCAAAATGGAGCGCGATGATTAACGCCTGGTGAAAGCCAGCCCTAATCCTGCTTGACTCGTTGCTGCTGCAGCCCCCACGCAGCATGCTCTCGAACCAGCGGCGAATTACTCCGCGACAGCATCTCCAGGGCCGCGATCACATCGGGTGACGAAGCGGCATTGCCCAATGCCACCGCGACGTTCCTGCGCCAGCAATCGAAGCCGATGCGGCGGATCGCGCTGCCTGCGGTATGTTGCAGGAATTGCTGTTCACTCCATTTCGCCAGGTCCACCAGGTCTCTGTCTTTGAGTGATGGCCTGGGGGCGAAATCATTATGCTTGCCGATAGTGGCAAAGCGATTCCACGGACAGATAAGTTGACAATCGTCACAGCCGTAAATTCGATTACCGATAAGAGGGCGCAGCGCAAGCGGGATGGATCCGCGCAGTTCAATAGTCAAGTAGGAGATGCAGCGACGCGCATCCAACTCATACGGTCCGACAATCGCCTGGGTCGGGCAGATATCGATGCAGGCGCGGCAGCTGCCGCAGTGATCGTTTGCATGGCTGTCGACCGGTAAGGGCAGGTCCGTGTATAGCTCGCCTAGAAAAAACCAAGAGCCGCTTCGTTTGTTAATTAGGTTAGTATTTTTTCCAATCCAGCCTAAACCGGCTTTCTCAGCGAGCGCTTTCTCCATCACCGGCGCGCTGTCCACAAAAGCGCGGTAGCCGAATGAGCCGACTGTTTTTTCGATTCGGTTGGCCAATTGTTGCAAACGATTTCGCATGACTTTGTGATAGTCTCTGCCCAACGCATAGCGAGAGATGTAACCGATTCGTGAACGTGCCAGAGCAGAGGTCAACCCACTGTGCTTCTCCGGCAGATAATCCATGCGCACAACAATAATCCGCAGTGTCCCTGGAACCAATTCCCCGGGACGGGTCCGGCGCGTTCCGTGCCTGGCCATGTATGCCATCTCGCCATGACGTTTGAGCCTGAGCCATCGCCTGAGGTAACGCTCAGCAGCATCGAGCCGGGTATCCGTGATGCGGGTGTCCTGAAAACCCAGTTCCCGGCTCCAGTGCTTGATGCGTCTGGCCAGGGCCTGATAGTCGTGGGCTGCGCTTTCTGTATTCATAGTTCGGGCATATCATACCTACAGCATGATTCTTAATCCCCGATTTCTCTATACCGCGGCTCAGGTGCGGGAACTGGATCGCGTCGCTATTGAGGAGCACCAGATCGATGGCTACGCGTTAATGTGCCAGGCTGGTCGCTCTGCTTATCGCGTCGCGCGCACCCGTTGGCCCGCTGCCCGCCGCATCACCGTTGTCTGCGGCAGTGGTAACAACGGCGGCGACGGCTACGTCGTAGCAAAGTTGGCGCTGCAAGACGGGCTGGAGGCCGGCGTTCTGGCGGTAAGCCCGGCCAGGTCGGAAGCCGCGCTCAAAGCCTGCCGGGACTACCAGGCGTTGGGTGGGCAGGTGATGCCGTTTCAGATGGCAAAGCTTGCGCAGGGCGAATTGCTTGTAGATGCCATGCTGGGTACTGGGTTGAACCAAGTCCTATCCCGCAACTACACCGATGTGGTCGATGCCATTAACAATAGCGACCGGCCTGTTCTGGCTCTGGATGTTCCTACGGGTTTGAATTCAGATACCGGCGCCCGCATGGGAGCTGCGATCAAGGCTCAAGCCACCGTAACTTTTATCGGGGCGAAGGTCGGGCTGTTTACCGGCAACGGCCCCAGCTGCACCGGCACGGTATTGTTTGATGATCTTGATATCCCCGACAGCGTGTATGCCGGTATTCACCCGGAAGTGCAGATCATCATGCCGCAGCTGGACGCGATCAGTTTACCCCGGCGGGATCCGGTAATGCACAAAGGCCTTGCCGGTCGCGTGCTCGTGGCCGGCGGTGGTAAAGGCATGCCCGGAGCGGCGCGCATGGCGGCAGAGGCCGCTTATCGCTGCGGTGCAGGCCTGGTCCAGGTAGCTACGCATAAAGACCATGTGCATCAGGTCATGTCGCACCTGCCGGAGATCATGGCTTTTGATGCACAAGAGTCGACAGATCTTGATCTGGCCATCAGCCAGGCGGATGTGATTGCGGTTGGGCCCGGCTTGGGGCAAAGCAAATGGTCGCGAACTCTGTTGAATCGCGTGCTCGAGGCGGAGCCTCCGCTGGTTGTGGATGCCGATGCCCTCAACCTGGTTGCAGCGCTGAAGGCTCGACGTGCAAATTGGGTGCTCACACCGCACCCGGGCGAGGCTGCGCGCTTATTGGGCAGCGACACACTGGCAGTACAAAATGACCGGCTGGGCGCGGTGCGGGACCTGCAGCAACGTTACGGTGGCGTTGTGGTGCTGAAGGGGGCCGGCTCCCTGGTCAATGATGGGCGCCTGTGGCTATGCCATCGTGGTAATCCCGGCATGGCCAGCGGCGGAATGGGTGACGTGTTGACCGGCATCATCAGCAGCCAGATTGCGCAGGGTCAGACACTATCCGCGGCGGCGCGCTATGGCGTTTGGGTCCATGCTGCGGCGGCTGATCGTGCCGCGGATGCGGCAGGGCAGATTGGTCTGTTAGCTACCGATATTCTGCCCTTTGCCCGACAAATCATTAATGACTGAGCGATCAGCGGGCAGTTATCTGGTTACAACACCCGAGCAGATGGAGCGACTTGGGCAACGCGCAGCAGGGGGGCTCAACCCTGGTCTGCTGGTGTTTCTATCGGGGGAGCTGGGAAGCGGAAAAACTACCTGGGTGCGCGGTGTGTTACGCGGTTTGCATTACGACGGACCGGTCAAAAGTCCGACCTATACTCTGCTGGAGCCATATTATTTGCAAGATTTTGCTGTATACCATTTCGATCTGTATAGGATTGAAAGCGCCAATGAGGTCGAGTTTCTGGGTTTACGTGACTATCTTGACAGCGCTGGGGTTTGTCTTATTGAATGGCCGGAACGTGCGCAGGCACTTCTGCCGGAACCTGACTGTCGTATTGAATTTCTGCACGATGACAACGGTAGGCGATTGATCGTGGACTGCCTTTCTGACGCGGGGGAAGTACTTTGCGTAAGCATGGGTTGATACTTCTCCTGGCAATTCTGTTTGGATTCAGCGCGATATCTCATGCTGACCCCGTCGTTGTGAACAATCTGCGCATGTGGCGTGCGCCGGATCACACGCGGGTGGTATTCGATGTCAGCCGTCAAGTTGAGCACCGTGTATCTGTTTTGGGTAACCCTGATCGCATTGTAGTCGACCTGGAAAATGCGGTCCCGGCCGGTGAACTGTCGGCAAGGAACTATGAGGGGCCTTTGCTCAAAGGTATCAGAATGGGAAAACCCAAGCCGGGTATTTTGCGAATCGTGCTGGACCTCAAGCAGAAAGTCGGACCGCGCAGTTTTGTTCTCAAACCAAACGAGCTGTATGGGCACCGTCTTGTAGTTGACCTATATAAACAGTCCCAGGCTAAGCAGCCCATCACGCCGCCCGCCCCAGCGCGCAAGGCCTATTCTATAATAGCGATTGACGCGGGTCATGGCGGTGAAGACCCGGGAGCGGTCGGACGCCGTGGCACAAAAGAAAAGCAGATTACCTTCAGCGTCGCCCAGGAGTTGAAGAAATTAGTGGACAGGGACCCGAAGTTGCGCGCGGCGATGGTCCGTCGAGGTGATTACTACATTAGTTTACGCGGCCGTACTGATATCGCGCGACGGGCGCAGGCTGACCTTTTTATTTCTATCCATGCTGATGCTTTTCCAAAAAGTAAATCGGTGTCCGGTTCTTCAGTGTATGCTCTATCCCAGCGGGGTGCGACCAGCGAAGCGGCGCGATGGCTTGCGGACAAAGAGAACGCAGCGGATCTTATTGGCGGAGTCAGCCTGCGCGATAAAGATGACTTGCTGGCCAGGGTCCTGTGGGATCTGTCCATGACCAAAACGGTGAGCGATAGCCTGGTTCTGGGCAGAACGATACTTAGCGAACTGGGACAAGTCGGCAGACTGCATCGGAAAAGCGTGGAGCAGGCCGGTTTTGCGGTGCTTAAATCCCCCGACATGCCATCCGTCCTGGTCGAAACTGCTTTTCTTTCCAATCCGAAAGAGGAGAAGCTGCTGCGCAGCCGGAATCATCAGCGCAAAATAGCCCTGGCCATTTACCAGGGCATCAAACGCTATCTGAAACAGCGACCAATTCAGTTCGTCTCTGATGACCCTATTGTGCATATTGTGCGCAAAGGTGATTCCTTGTCTGAGATCGCGCTACAGTATCGAGTAAGTATGACGTCGATAAAAAAAGCCAACAACATGAAAAGTAATACGGTTCGCGTCGGACAGAAACTAAAGATTCCGGCAAGTTGATGGGCAACCAGCCGGCTAGAATCCAGTCTCTGGATTCCACTTTAATCAATCAGATTGCTGCCGGGGAGGTGGTTGAGCGTCCGGCATCAGTGCTGAAAGAGCTGTTGGAAAACAGCCTCGATGCAGGCGCGCAGAATATCACTGTCGAGGCAGAGCGGGGGGGATGTAAGCGCATTTATGTTGCTGATGATGGGGTTGGCGTGCACAAAGAGGACCTCGTCCTTGCCCTGTCACGGCACGCCACGAGTAAACTCAGCACGCTGGCCGATTTGCAGCATATCCATTCCCTCGGATTCCGCGGAGAAGCGCTACCCAGCATTGCGTCAGTAGCGCGAACCAGGCTTAAGTCTAAATGGCATCAGGCGGACTTGGCCTGGGAAGTCAGCTGCGAGGGTGGAGGCGGAATCGAAGCGCCTAAACCGACAGCGCTATCTAAGGGAACTTTGGTTGAGGTAAGTGACCTCTTTTTTAGTACCCCCGCCCGACGCAAGTTTCTTAAATCAGAAACGACAGAGCTGCATCATCTTGATCAGGTTTTAAAACGGTTAGCGCTCAGCCGGTTTGACGTAGGTTTCACTTTTCAGCATAACGGACGGTCCAAGGGGCAGTGGCCGCGCGCATTGGATGAGAACCAGCAGCGAAAGAGAATTGCGGCGATTTGCGGCACGGCGATGGCGGATTCCCTGGTACGGGTGGACGTAGTAAGCGATGTCCTCTCGCTGCAGGGTTGGCTTGGCCTACCCACATTTTCACGTGCCCATCCGGATATGCAGTACTTTTATCTCAACGAGCGGTTTATCCGGGATAAAACCATCAGCCACGCAGTGCGCCAGGCGTTCAGGGATGTCTTGTACCACGACCGCCATTCGGTTTTTGTGCTGAATTTGAGCGTTGACCCCACCAGGGTGGACGTGAATGTTCACCCCGCCAAGCAAGAGGTCAGGTTTCGGGATGCGCGTATGGTGCATGATTTTATCTATCGCGAACTGCATCGGGTGCTGTCTTGCCCAGCTGGTGGGGCACGACAGGGTACAGAAGCTGTGTCCCCCGTGGCTGAGATGCCCCGGCAGGTTAATATGCGATGGTCAGCGGTGCGAGAACAGCGCACGGTGTATGCGGCGTTGTCGCAAGCGCCGGCCGTGTCGGATGGGCAGGCGGATGATCGCCTGCTGGACGAGGCCGAGGTTCCCCCTCTTGGCTACGCGTTAGCGCAGTTACACGGCGTTTATATCCTGGCGCAAAACGCGAATGGGCTCGTTCTGGTAGATATGCACGCGGCGCACGAGCGGATTTCCTATGAGCAGTTGAAGACCGCGCTCGATGCTGATGCATCGTCGCAACCGCTGCTGGTACCAATCAACATCGCGGTCAGTGCAGGGGAGCTTAAGTCCTGGCAGGAGCACGCCGATCAATTCGCGCAGCTTGGATTCGAAATTGAGCGTCTGGGAGAAGACAATCTGATCGTGCGGCAGGTTCCGGCGGTTCTGCAGCGGGAGAACGTGGCTGAATTGATACATGACGTTTTATCTGAAATCAACGAGCATGGCAGCAGCTCTGGCATCATGGACCGCATCAGGGAGATACTGGCAACGCGTGCCTGCTATGGCTCGGTCAGGGCAAACCGCCGACTGAGCATTGAAGAAATGAATGCTTTGCTGCGCGATATGGAATCGACAGAGCGGAGTGGTCAATGCAACCACGGTCGGCCGACTTTCGTTCAGCTGTCTATGAGCGACCTTGATCACTGGTTTATGCGCGGCCGATAGAATCATTGAGTACGGCTAAAGGGTGCGAGATCCCGGTCTGGTTCTTGATGGGCCCGACTGCTGCGGGTAAAACCGATCTGGCTATTGCACTGACGGAAATTTTTCCCTTCGAAATTATCAGCGTTGACGCGGCCATGGTCTATCGTGGCATGGATATCGGCACTGCAAAACCGAGTGCGGCAGTGCTGGCCGGCGTGGCGCATCATTTGATCGATATCCGACAGCCAGAGGATACCTATTCAGCAGCTGATTTCTGTCGCGACGCCTCGCGCTTGATTCGAGATATTCACCACCGAGGTAAATACCCACTTCTGGTCGGGGGAACGATGTTTTATTTTCGTGCCCTGGAGCTGGGTCTGCCGGACTTACCGGGAGCGCAGCCCCATCTAAGACAGGCGCTTGAGCGCCGCGCGCGCGATGAGGGGTGGAATACTCTTTATCAAGAGCTATGCCGACTTGATCCAAAACGCGCGGCGCAGATCAGACCAACCGACACGCAGCGGATTCAGCGCGCGCTCGAGATCGTAATGCTAACCGGCGCCTCCTCAGCTGAAGGTCGGAACAACGCATGGTATGATGGCAGGCAAAACCATTCTCCAGTATGCAAGCTGGCACTAGCAGCGAGTGATCGAGCCTGGCTGCACCAGCGAATTGAGCGGCGCTTTGCTGAAATGCTAGACGCTGGTTTTATTGATGAAGTGAAGCAACTCTTGGTCGGCGAAGGATTGCAGGCGGAACTCCCGTCGCTCAGGATGGTCGGATATCGGCAGGTAGCTCGATTTCTGTCGGGGGAACTGGGTTATAATGAAATGGTGGAAAGGGGTAGCGCACGGACGAGGCAATTGGCTAAACGACAACTGACGTGGCTCAGGAACCAGCCGGGGGTAACCTGGGTAGACTGTAGATCAAACAACTTGCTCGAGACCGCCGCAGCTTATATCAGGGCTAAAGTTACGACCCTGGGCCTATAATTGGAGTAAGCACAAGCAATAAACGCTTTTAAACTTGAAAAGTCGCGATCAGACCCCGATTAACAATCAACACAGAAAGAACAATCAGGAGATATTGTCATGGCACAACAAAAAGGGGCGTTGCTGCAGGATCCGTTCTTAAACGTGCTGCGCAAAGAGAGAATCCCGGTGTCCATTTATCTGGTTAACGGTATCAAACTCCAGGGACAGGTAGAGTCGTTTGATCAGTTCGTTGTACTGTTGAAAAACACCGTGAGCCAGATGATCTATAAACATGCGATTTCTACGGTCGTACCGAGTCGACCGGTAAAAGTTCCCTTTGACGAAGACGAATCTGAAAATCCCTAAACCGCAGTGTACTGAGGAAACCGATGCCCCGGGTGGCGCACCGGACGGTCTGCGCAGGGCGATTTTAAGCTAGAGCGCAGAATTTGAAGGAACGAGCGATTTTGGTTCATCAGCAATCGGATGGCACCGATTGCGGCGATTCATTTGACGAATTACGCTTACTGGCAATCAGCGCAGGGGCCGAGGTTGTAGGCAGTATTTACGCTAACCGCAAATCCCCCAGCCCAGCCACCTATTTGGGGAAGGGCAAGGTCTGCGAGCTCAGCGCCGAGGTCGAACAAAACGCGGCAGATTTGGTGTTGATCAACCATGCCGTGTCACCCATTCAAGAGAGAAACCTCGAGCGGGCGGTCAATTGCCGGGTGCTCGACCGTACCGGACTGATTCTGGATATATTTGCCCAGCGGGCTGCAACGCGGGAAGGAAAACTCCAGGTCGAGCTGGCTCAGTTGCGCCATCTATCGACCCGTCTGGTCCGGGGCTGGACCCATCTGGAGCGGCAGAAAGGAGGCATTGGGCTGCGTGGACCGGGCGAGACGCAGCTGGAAACGGATCGACGATTAATCGGTCAGCGCATCAAGCACTTGAAACATCGGTTGCAGCGCGTGTCAGCGCAGCGAAACATACGGCGTAAATCGCGCCGCAAGGTACCCATTCCGACAGTTTGTCTGGTTGGTTACACTAATGCTGGCAAATCTTCCTTGTTCAATAAGCTAACCGGGGCAAGCGTTGTGGCCGCCGACCAGCTGTTCGCTACGCTGGATCCCACCATGCGCCGCCTCGATCTGCCGGACGGGGGATCGATCGTGCTGTCTGATACCGTTGGATTCATCCGGCAGTTACCGCATACCTTGATCAAAGCCTTCCACTCTACTTTAGAGGAAGTCACTCAGGCGACCCTGTTAATTCACGTCGTGGATTCGAGTGATGCGGATCACAATCTACGCATTGAGCAGGTTAATGCCGTGCTGAGTGAACTGGGTGCTTGTAATCAGCCAGTATTGACCGTATACAATAAGATCGATTTGACCGGCCGGCCCAGTACTTCCGAATTGAATGAAATGGGTTATCCCGACCGAATCTGGCTATCCGCGCACACGGGAGAGGGTTTGAATCTGTTACTGCTGGCCATACAGGAGCATATAGGATGGTTCAACCGCCCCTACATATTTTGTATTCCGTCGAGCGCCGCAGACGTGCGGGCATATCTATACCGGCATGCCAAGGTAACGGATGAAAATTTCGCTGCTGACGGTAAGTGGATAATCCGCGCGGAAATATCTGATACGGAAATCGGGCGGTTGCACAGCCTGGAACGGTTTCAAGCCTGCTCCATAACGGCTGAGCCAGAGCACGCGGCGCGCTTTGTCTCCTGTTAAGGCGCTTTTTAATTATTTGGCATGATACAATTCACCGTTTTGTTGTTTATCGACTAGCTGTCGTTTAGGAGTTAATAGATGCCTTGGAATCAACCCGGTTCAGGGGGTAACAAAGATCCGTGGGGTGGAGGAGGCGGCCGGCAGGGCCCTCCTGATCTCGATGAAATTGTCAAGAGCGTACAGAAACGCATGGGGGGTCTGTTCGGCGGCCGCAGCGGTGGAGGCGGTAAAGGCGGAAGTACTTCCGGGGCACCCAACAAGTTTGGGTTCACCATCGGCATACTTGCTTTGATCGCTTTTTGGGCGTACCAGAGTATTTATATCGTGGAGCAAGGAATCGTCGGTATAGAGTTGAGATTCGGCCAATACTCGGAAACGACTCAGGCCGGCCTGCAGTGGGCGTGGTGGCCGATTGAAGAAGTCATCATGGTTAACACGCAGAAAGTCAACACGGTTGAAGTTGGTTATCGCACGTCTACGGGACGTACGCGACAACTGTCGACGGTGCCGCGAGAGGCGCTTATGCTGACAGCGGATGAAAATATCGTGGACCTCGAGCTCGCGGTGCAGTACAACATTAAGGACCCAGCAGCTCTGGTGTTTAACGTTGCGGAATACCCCTTCAATACCGAAGAGGTTGTGCGAGGCGCCACCGAGAGCGCTCTGCGAGAAGTCGTGGGAGCAAGTGTATTGGACTTTGTACTGACGGACGGCAGACCCGAGGTCGCGCAGCGCACGAGGAGCCTGCTGCAGGAAATCCTTGATCGTTACAACACTGGGATTAATATCATCGCGGTGGAGATGCAGGACGCGCAGCCACCGAAGGAAGTCAAGGCGTCGTTTGATGATGCGGTGAAGGCACGCGAGGACCAGGTGAGGCTGGTTAACGAAGCGGAAGCGTACTCCAACGATATCATTCCCCGCGCCCGCGGCCGCGCGGCCAGAATTATACAGGAAGCGGAGGCCTATAAAGCGGCGGTGATTGCGCGCTCGGAAGGTGAAGCATCCAGATTTACCCAGGTACTAAGCGAGTACCGACAGGCTCCGGACATCACGCGCAATCGCCTCTACCTCGAATCTATCGAGCAGGTATTGTCTAATTCCAGCACGCTTATGCTGGATCAAGTAGGGGGAAACAACGTCATCTATCTGCCGCTGGACCAGCTGATCCGGCAGCGGCGTACAGGGTCAGCGACATCCTCAAACAGTGCCAGCGAAAATTTCAGAGATAATGAAATTGCCTCGGAACAGGGTGACGACCGGTCCCGATTCGGCTTGCGTGACAGGGGAACGGAATAATGAGTGGTAAAAGTATAATAGGATTGATTCTGCTTCTGGGTGCCGCTGCCGTAGTCGCGTCCGCCATCTATACGGTTGATGAGAGAGAAAAAGCGATTGTATTCAAATTCGGTGAAATCGTTGAATCCAACGATAAGCCGGGGCTGCACTTTAAAACGCCTTTTATCAATACGGTGAAGAAGTTCGATGCGCGCATACAGACGTTGGATGCCGATCCACAGCGCTATCTGACGATTGAGAAGAAAAATCTGGTAGTCGATTCTTTTGTGAAATGGCGCATTCGCAACGTGGCCAAGTATTACGTGACCGTCAGCGGATTGATTTCCTCGGCCCAGATTCGGGTTGCGCAGCGCGTCAACGACGCTTTACGCGAAGAGTTCGGTAGACGCACCGTAAATGACGTCATATCCGGTGACCGCGCCAAAATTATGGATGTTGTGCGTCTGAAAACCGACGAAGCCGCGCAGGAGATCGGGGTGGAAGTGGTTGATGTCCGCCTGAAGCGCGTTGACTGGGATCCGGAAGTCAGTGAGCGTGTATACGCGAGAATGGAGGCCGAGCGTTCGCGGGTGGCGAAAGACTTCCGCGCCAGAGGCGCGGAAGAAGCCGAGCGCATCACGGCGGACGCAGAGAGACAGCGAGAGATAACGCTGGCGGAAGCATTTCGCGACTCGGAGAAGCTGCGCGGCGAAGGCGATGCCGGAGCAACCAAAATCTACGCCGACGCGTTCGGTCAGGATGAGGAGTTTTTCAGTCTTTATCGCAGCTTGAACGCTTATAAACAGGCGTTCGACAGCGAAAATGACATGATCGTGCTCGAACCGACCTCGGAATTCTTCCGCTATTTCAAAGATTCGCGCGCGCGCACAAACAAGGGCTCTGAAGGCCAAGCACAGGCGATGCAGTAAGGGCAGAGTTCGAAGCACGTTCGGCAAGTGATTAACTGGCATGACCTGTTCGCGGCCCTAGCTTTAGTGCTGGTGCTGGAAGGCGTCATTCCGTTCATCAACCCGGCCGGCCTCAAGCGGACCCTGACTGTGATCAGCCAGCTGGGCGACGGACAATTGCGCACCATAGGCGTGATCAGTATGGTGCTCGGCCTGGTGCTGCTGTTTTTCGTCAGAGGCTGATTGAGCATGCATGTTCTGCCGGTGGGGTGCGCCGTCGGGGGTTTAGGAGTCGGCGCGTTTGGTGCAGTAAAATAGATCTGATACTGATCGGCGATCGCTTCTCAACATTAACGATAACGATAAACGCTTTTGACGCAACGCCGGCAATTCTTTAACTAATGTCTAAGAACGTCGTCCTGATCGGCACCCAGTGGGGAGACGAGGGTAAGGGTAAAATCGTCGATTGGCTCACCGAGCGCGCTGATGCCGTCGTGCGCTTCCAGGGTGGGCATAATGCCGGCCACACTCTGGTGATTGCCGGTGTCAAAACGATACTGCATCTTATACCTTCGGGCGTGTTACGCGATCATGTCATGTGCCTTATCGGAAACGGGGTAGTACTCTCTCCGGCGGCGCTGCTCACAGAGATTCGGCGCGTTGAAGAATTGGGTGTAGACGTCATGTCTCGCCTCAAGATAAGCGGTGCGTGCCCCTTGCTGCTGCCGTACCACGCCGCGCTTGATGCTGCCCGCGAGACAGCCAAGGGCAAAGAGGCTATTGGCACAACTGGTCGAGGCATTGGTCCCGCCTACGAGGATAAAGCGGCCCGGCGTGGATTACGCTTCGGTGATTTGATCGAATCTGCCCGCTTTTCTGAAAAGCTGAGAGAAGTTACCGCGTACCACAACTTCGCGCTGACGCAATATTTTAATGCGCCCGCTGTGAACTACGAAAGCATGCTGGACGACTGTCTACGCCTGCGCGAGGTGCTTCAACCGACGCTGACAGATGTTGGCGATTTTTTAGATCACTATGCCGAGGAAGGAAAAGCCGTTATGTTTGAGGGGGCGCAGGGCGCTCTGCTCGATATCGATCACGGCACCTATCCCTTTGTCACGTCGTCGAACACGACGGCGGCGGCAGCCGCCACCGGTTCCGGCATCGGTCCGCTCGGTATTGATTATGTTCTTGGGATCGCCAAGGCCTACACGACCCGGGTGGGGGCGGGCCCGTTCCCGACTGAATTAAACGACACCGTTGGGCGCCATCTGGCAGATAAAGGACAGGAGTTCGGAGCCACTACGGGAAGGCCGCGTCGGTGCGGTTGGTTCGATGCCGTCCTGCTCAAGCATGCGAGCCAAATCAACAGTTTGAGCGGACTTTGTATCACCAAGCTTGACGTACTTGATGGCCTAGACACGATAAAGATCTGTCGGGCGTACCGACGGCGTGGTGAAACTATACACAGCCTACCGTCTGGCGCAGAAGCCATGGCCGAATGCGAGCCGGTTTACGAAGAACTGCCCGGCTGGACGGAGAGCACGTTTGGTATCAAGGCCTGGGACGAGCTGCCGGTGAATGCGCAGAGCTATTTAAATCGTTTGGAAGAGCTCAGTAATACATCGGTTAAGATTGTATCTACTGGCCCCGATCGGGAAGAGACCATCTGCCTGGAGCACCCGTTTGAGTAAAGGTTGCTCGCTGCACTCTTTCAATTGTGGTACCGAGGGCCGGACTTGAACCGGCACGAGGTTGCCCTCACTAGCACCTGAAGCTAGCGCGTCTACCAATTCCGCCACCTCGGCAATGACTGAAATGTTCCATGTCGGGGGGGCGGCAAACTCTACCTAGCAAGCGTTTTTATGTCAACGAAAGATCGAACCGAAAAAAAACATATCCCCCGGCGGGCGGAGATCTTGCGGGTTTTACGTAAGCATGACAAGCCTCTCTCCGAGCGAGCTTTGTTTCAGGCTTTTGCGCTGCGCAGGGGTCCGGCTAGGGAAGCTTTATTGAACAGGTTGCAGCGGATGCAGCACGATGGGCTCGTACTGACCGACCGGCGCCAACGCTATGCCCTGCCTGACCGAATGGACGCGCTGCGCGGGCGGGTGATTGGCCACGCCAAGGGATTTGGTTTTCTGACGCCGGAATCCGGAGGGGATGACCTGTTCATTCCCCCTTCAGAGATGCGCAAAGTGCTCCATGGAGACCGGATTTTGGGCCGCGTTAGCAAGATAGACCGCAAAGGACGGCAGGAAGTCTCCATCATTGAGGTTTTGGAGCGGGCCAACGTAAACGTAGTCGGTCGGTTTGTTGTTGAGCAGGGGCTGGGCTTCGTTACACCCAACGACCTTCGCATTGGCCAGGACGTATTCATTCCACCGCAGCAGTACGGCGGCGCACGGCCCGGCCAGATGGTTGTGGCTGAAATAAAGCGCCAGCCCAGCGTTCGATCGCAGCCGATGGGAGCCATTATCGAAGTACTGGGTGATCACCTGGCGCCGGGAATGGAAATAGAGATCGCAATACGCAAGCACAACATTCCAAATATCTGGAACGATGCAATCAACGCCAACGTGTCCGAGCTGCCGGTTCACTTTGCCGCAGACGAGCTCGAACAGCGTTGGGACTTAAGAGACCTGCCTCTGGTTACTATTGATGGCGCCGACGCGCGGGATTTCGATGACGCTGTGTACTGCGAGCGTAAAGAGGACTTGTGGCGGCTGATCGTGGCGATTGCGGACGTATCTTACTATGTTAAACCGGAGAGTAGCCTTGACCTGGAAGCGCTGCAGCGCGGTAACTCGGTATATTTCCCGGACTATGTCGTCCCTATGTTGCCGGAGCGCTTGTCGAATGACCTGTGCTCACTGAAGCCTGAACAGGATCGCCTGTGTTTCGCTGTTGAAATATTCATTAAGCACGACGGCGTCATTGAGAGTTTCGAGTTCAAGCCGGCAGTGATGCGTTCGGCGGCTCGCTTAACCTATTCCGAGACGGCACAGGCGTTAACGGAGCAAGATCAGTCAGTGCGCTCCCGTCTTAGTCCGGTGCTGCCCACTTTGGAAACGCTGTACACACTTTCCAGATTGCTCAGAAAACGGCGCATGGCTAAGGGTGCAATAGACTTTGATCTGCCCGAAACCCGCATCGTATTTAATGATGAACGCAAGATACTGCGTATTGATCCGGTCTTGCGCAACGAGGCACATGAACTGATCGAAGAGTGCATGCTGGCGGCAAACATCTGCGCGGCACGCTTTATGTATGAAAATCAGTCGCTAGGCGTTTATCGCACGCACGAGGATCCGGATCAGGCAAAAGTAGAAGACTTGCGCCGATTCCTGAGTGAGTTCGGGCTATCACTTGGTGGCGGCCGCAAGCCAACGGCAAAGAATTATTTTAACGTGGTGGAAGAATCAAGCGATAAACCTCACACAAGAATTGTGCAAACCGCGCTATTACGGTCGATGAAACAAGCGATATACACCAGCGAAAACCACGGGCACTTTGCTCTGGGATTCGATTGTTATACCCATTTCACATCTCCCATCCGGCGCTACCCCGACCTGATTGTGCACCGGGAGCTTAAAAAGATAATCAAGGCCGCGTCCGCAAAATATGATGAGATTGATCTCAACCATATGGCCGATGTGGCAGATCACTGCTCGATGACCGAACGGCGGGCTGATGACGCCACTCGTGAAGTGATTCAGTGGCTGAAAGTTGAATTCATGCTTGATCATGTTGGCGAGGAATTCGCCGGCACCATAACCGCGGTCACTGAATTTGGCATTTTTGTCGAACTGGATAAATTTTTTATTGAGGGCCTGGTCCACGTGACGGCCCTCGGACGGGATTACTTTCACTTCGACCCAATCGCCCGCAGGCTGATTGGTGAACGCAGTGGCCGACGCTATGAAATTGGTGGTCAGCTGCAGGTACGGGTAGTCCGCGTTGATTTGGATGAGGCCAAAATAGATTTGGAGCCGGTCGGGAAGGTCGCCAGACGTAAAGGGAGAGGGCGGAAAAAGCCGAGAAAGTCCATGTCGGGAAAGCGATGAATGTGTCCAGCGCTAGGCTGTCTGACTGACGATATCATGTGAAGACATAGAGCAGAGAGGGTGCTAGTCTGCGTTGTTCCGATCTGCAAATCCTGATGTAAATACTGACCACTTGGCTAAGAGCACCGTATTCATTGGCGGCTTTAGTGTTGTTGAAACGTTAATTCGAGCTGCGCCTCAGCAAATTGTGCAGGTGTTTGTGGACAAAGCCCGGGTGGACGATCGGGCTGACAGACTTAAAGCTGCATTGACCCGCGCGGGACTATCCTGGCAGCCCGTTTCGGCTGAGAAAATCGATGCGCTTGCTTCTAGTGAACACCACCAGGGCGTGGTGGTCGAAGTGCTGGACGTTTCCATATTGAATGAGAAAGCTCTGATCGAACATATCGCAGACAGACCGGAGCCCTTTTTGTGTGTGCTCGAAGGCATACAGGACCCGCGCAATCTGGGCGCCTGTTTGCGTACCG
Source organism: Gammaproteobacteria bacterium (assembly GCA_024638505.1). Lineage (GTDB taxonomy): Bacteria > Pseudomonadota > Gammaproteobacteria > Arenicellales > JAANXG01 > JAHEKE01. The sequence continues at coordinate 34,849 of JAHEKE010000027.1, forward strand.
CGGAGGCAGCGGGCGTGGATGCGGTAGTGCTATCGAAACGTGACTGCAGCGGACTAACGCCGGTGGCACGCCACGTTTCGGCCGGCGCCGCAGAGCTGGTCACAGTGGCGGCGGTGCCTAATCTGGTCCGTGCCTTGAACCGGCTGCAGCAGGAATTGGGAGTCTGGGTGATCGGCACCGACAGCGAGGCCAGCGAAACGCTGTATGATGTAACGCTGCGCGGGGCAACCGCTCTGGTTTTCGGTTCTGAGGGTAAAGGACTGAAGCGTCTAACGTTAGATAGCTGTGATCACGTGGCCAAGGTTCCCATGTGCGGTGCGGTAGGCAGCCTCAATGTATCGGTGGCCGTGGGCATAGGGCTGTTTGAAGCCTTGCGCCAGAGATCACTGAGATGACGCTTAGGCATATGCAGGAAAATATAGAACCTATTGTTCATGCGCTGTCGGCTAGGTTATTGCGGCGGAATATTTTCTGCGCCACCGCTGAGTCCTGCACCGGCGGTTGGATTGCTCAGGAACTGACTTCCGTTGCCGGCAGCTCATCCTGGTTTGACTGTGGCTTTGTAGCTTACAGCAACACTTCTAAAACCAGGCTGCTGGACGTGCCGGCTGTGCTGATAGACCGCCATGGGGCGGTCAGTGAAGAAGTAGCGCGCGCCATGGTAAATGGCGCGATCGCGCACAGCGCTGCCGAGACAGCCGTCGCGGTAACCGGAATTGCCGGACCGGATGGCGGGACTCTAGAAAAGCCGGTAGGCACAATCGCCTTTGGCTGGCGCGTGCCAGATGCGGAGCAAGCAATGAGTGAATTCCAATGGTTCGAAGGGGATCGCGAAACGGTTAGGTGGGCCACCGTGGTGCATGCCATACGCGGGCTGCTAGAGCGGCTTTAGAGGTAGTGGAACAATCCACGGCGCGTACTTTTCTCGCCTGCTGGCCGGACTCGGCCACTGCCGAGGAGCTGCAAAACTGTTCCAGGCAAATGCAAAGTCAGGTCGGAGGCCGCAGGGTGGCGACAGAAAACCTGCACGTTACGCTGGCTTTTCTGGGCGAACTGACTGCGCCGCAGGTTTCGGCAGTAATAAGCTGTTGCCACCCGTTACCCGCACGTTTTCGTATCAAATTGGATAGGCTCGGATTTTGGCAGAATCGAGGTCTGGTGTGGATCGGCGCCAGAGAAGCAGACCCCGAATTCACTCAGTTTGTAGAGGATCTGCGTCACCGGCTGCGCCGTCTCGGTTTTCGTATTGATCAGCGTTTGTTCGTTCCCCACATCACGCTATTGCGTAAAGCGCGTAGGCGACCACGGATCGCCTTAAACGGGTTGGAGTGGACTATCGACGAGTACACCTTATCTGCGTCTGAGCTGCGCACGGACGGGGCACGCTATTCTGTACTCAACCGTTGGTCAACAATTTAGGATGTGAAATAATGCACGGGTTATAAAAGGTAGACGGATCTATCAGCAGCCGGTAGAGCGTTTGGTGTAGAACTAACTGGAGAAGATTGAACGTGGAAGAAAACAAGCAAAAAGCACTGCAAGCGGCCCTGGGTCAGATTGAGCGTCAGTTTGGAAAAGGATCGGTGATGCGTATGGGTGATGCGGAAGTGGAGACGGATGTGACGACGATATCGACCGGGTCTCTGGGTCTTGATATTGCGCTCGGCGTTGGCGGATTTCCGCGCGGACGTGTGGTCGAAATATACGGTCCGGAATCTTCTGGTAAAACTACGCTGGCCTTGTCGGTGATTGCTCAGGCGCAGAAGACCGGCGGTACTGCCGCTTTCATCGACGCTGAGCACGCGCTGGACCCAGCTTACGCCATACGCCTTGGGGTTAACGTCGATGAATTATTGGTGTCACAACCCGATACCGGTGAACAAGCGCTGGAAATTGCGGACATGCTTGTACGCTCCGCAGCCGTGGACGTGGTGGTAATAGATTCGGTAGCAGCGCTTACGCCAAAAGCGGAAATCGAAGGGGAGATGGGAGATACCCATGTGGGACTGCAGGCCCGTCTCATGTCACAGGCGCTGAGAAAACTTACCGCGAACATCAAGCGCTCCAATACCCTGGTGATTTTTATCAATCAAATAAGAATGAAGATTGGCGTTATGTTCGGTAATCCGGAGACGACCACTGGTGGCAACGCCCTTAAGTTTTATTCCTCAGTAAGAATAGATATCAGGCGGATTGGTGCGATCAAGAAGGGTGATGAAATACTGGGTAACCAGACTAGGGCAAAGGTTGTAAAAAACAAAGTTGCGCCCCCATTTAAGAAGTGTGAGTTTGATATTCTGTACAACGAGGGAATCTCCAAGGAAGGCGAGCTGATTGATATGGGTGTTAATGCAGGTATTGTTGAAAAAGCCGGTGCGTGGTACAGCTATGCGGGCGATCGCATCGGTCAGGGTCGGGATAATGTACGTGAATTTTTAAAAGCGCACCCGGATATCGCACAGCGGATCGAGCAGCAGGTGCGGGTTGCCCATGGAATCGCCGTTGACGAGGAGGCGGATGATGCCAAAGTTGCCGAGGCTGAAGGATAGCGTTGAGCGATGACCGCAGAAGCTATCAGCACGCGTGGGATGGTGCGCTAAGGCTGCTTTCCCGGCGCGAGCACAGCGAACAGGAACTCAAGGCAAAGTTGATCAGCAGGGGTTCACGGGCGGATATCGTTGCGCAGGTGCTGGCGGAGCTAAAACAGCGGGACTACCTGTCCGATCAAAGATTCACTGAAATGTTGGTCAGAACACGGATGGAGCGGGGTCACGGTCCCGTCAAGATCCGCTATGAACTGTCTGCCAAAGGGGTTGGGGACGAGGTTATTGAGCAGTACCTGGACCACCCAGACGGGGCATGGGAGAGTATTTTGCATCAGGTCTGGTCGAAAAAGTTTGGCGCAGTGATGCCGCGTAGCCACAAAGAGTGGGCAAAACAGGCCCGATTTCTGCAGAGTCGGGGATTTACTTCGGAGCAGATTAGAAAAGTAGTATCGTTGCAAGGGTAGGCATGAAAACATCGGACATTAGAGAACGATTTCTAAAGTACTTCGAGGACAATGGCCACCAGCGCGTGCCCAGCAGTTCTCTGGTGCCGCATAACGACCCGACGTTGCTGTTTACCAACGCAGGTATGGTTCAGTTCAAGGATGTATTCCTCGGTACAGACAAAAGGCCCTATACGCGTGCTACCACCGCACAGCGCTGCGTCCGCGCCGGCGGAAAGCATAATGACTTGGAGAACGTCGGTTACACCGCGCGGCATCACACCTTCTTTGAAATGCTCGGCAACTTCAGCTTCGGTGAATACTTTAAACGCGAAGCAATCAACTACGCCTGGCAGTTTTTGACCAAAGAAATCGGATTACCGGCTGATCGTTTGTGGGTAACGGTGTTTGAAGATGATGACGAAGCGGCCGATATCTGGTTGCAGGAGATTGGGATCACTGCGGATCGGTTTGGCCGCATCGGCGCACATGCTAATTTCTGGTCGATGGGAGATACTGGCCCGTGCGGACCCTGCAGCGAAATTTTCTTCGACCATGGCCCAGAGGTAGAGGGTGGGCCACCGGGGACGCCGGAAGAAGACGGCGATCGCTACGTGGAAATCTGGAATCTGGTTTTCATGCAGTTCGAGCGGGACGCAAGCGGCAACATGACGCCGCTGCCTAAGCCTTCAGTCGATACCGGTATGGGATTGGAGCGTCTGGCCGCAGTGCTGCAGGGCGTGCATTCTAACTATGAGACCGATTTATTTAAGAACCTGATCAGCGCAGCGCAGCGCGTTACCGGTGCGCAGGATGCGGCGGACCAATCCCTGCGCGTGCTGGCCGATCATATTCGCTCGACCGCTTTTTTAATTACGGACGGCGTGGTGCCGTCGAACGAAGGGCGTGGTTACGTATTGCGCCGGATCGTTCGCCGGGCGATTCGCCATGGATATGGACTGGGTGCACAAACGCCGTTTTTTTACAGACTGGTGACGCCGCTGATCGGAGAGATGGGCCAGGCATATCCGGAACTGGTGCGGGTAAAGCAAAAGGTCGAGACATTACTACAGCAGGAAGAAGAAAAATTTGCCGAAACGCTGAATCAGGGTATGAGAGTGTTCGAACAGGAAGTAAGTAAGTTAAAGGACAAACAAATCCCAGGGGAACTGGTGTTTCGCTTATATGATACCTATGGCTTTCCAGTTGACCTGACCGCGGACGTGGCGCGCGAACGGGGCCTGCAGGTTGATATGACTGGATTTGAGGAAGCGATGGAATCTCAGCGTGCGCAGGCGCGGGCCTCGAGCCAGTTCAAGGCCGGTACTAACGTGGCGTCGGAACTGCTGAGCGCGGGAGAAACAGTGTTTACCGGCTACGAATCGCTGTCCGGTAAGGCTAAGATCAAGGGAATTTCGCAAGGCGGCGTTGCGCTCGATTTACTGGACGACGACGGCGAGGCCATCGTGATCCTGGATCTCTCGCCGTTCTACGCGGAGAGCGGCGGCCAGGTGGGCGATACTGGCACGCTGCAAACCGACGGCTGTGTTTTTAGTGTGTCTGACACACAAAAGCTGGGCGGCGGTGTGATCGGTCATTTCGGCCGCCTGGTTGAGGGGAGTAAACTGGCGGTCAACGATACGGTGAACGCCAGAGTAGAGTCAGAGGTGCGGGCCAGGACGATGCGTAATCACTCAGCAACCCACCTGCTGCACGCGGCGCTGAAGTTCGTGCTGGGTGATCACGTTGAGCAGAAAGGGTCTTTGGTTGCGGGCAGCAGATTGCGTTTTGACT
>JAHEKE010000028.1 GCA_024638505.1 Gammaproteobacteria bacterium
GCCAGCGGATGGTTGATGTTAGCCGTATTCTGCATACTTTGCTCCATTGGATTTCTGCACAACTTTGGTCATGTTATAGCGGATGCCATACCTGGAATTCGGAAACCCTTTTACTTCAATCCGCTTATCATTTATTCCTGCGTGCTCGTTGCAGTTATCGGGTTCGCATTTTGGCTGATAGTGCTCTCGCGACAGTGGATTATTTACGTGTTCCTTCTCATTTGCGTTCCTTTGCTCGAATATTCTTTGGATGACAGAGGAACGCCGTTCGCTGCATCTGGAATTACGAGCTACTTAATAGCTTGCCTGTTTCTGACGTTGCCGCAACGGTCAAGTGCAACTGCAATTTGAACCTAGATCACACCGTTGCATCCAACTTTTGCTCGGAATGATATTAGGCAGATTGTTTTAGGCTCTGGTTACAGTCCTGGCCGTTAGTTAAATCGCCTTAGTAGGTTGGCGGCTGTTTCTTGCTTTGATGTATCCATACCACGTGAGGCGGTTGTTCCTGAGTCCAGCCAGATAGATAGGCGTCAGAATGACGCCCGCGATCGGATCTGTGTCACACCAGTATAAACCTTTCGGGTTTGAAATGCGGGCGCTTTGGCTTCATCGGAATTCTCCGCAGGCTGTATCAATACGAAGGCGCGGCGTGCTGGTAATGCCGCGGGTTGTCAATAGGGCCAAGCTGATCGGTCAGTAATAGGTGTATGGAACCTCTGTACTGGTCACGGTATGATTTAACCGTGAACTTCGTCTTAACCATAACGTAATAATGCGGGGCAGGCTCGTTGTCACAATCATATTGTAATCCTGGGAGTGAATATGACGTATACCTATGAACAGCTTAAGTCTATGAAAGTGGATGATCTTCGGGAAATCGCCAAGGATATCGAGCACGAAGCGGTAAAGGGCTATACGCAGTTGACCAAAGCGAAACTATTAGAGGCAATTTGTGAGGCTCTTGATGTAGATACCCATGAACATCATGAAGTCGTAGGGATAGACAAGAAATCTTACAAGTCAAAAATCCGGGAGCTGAAGGTAAAGCGCGATGAAATTCTGTCCTCCTCCAGTCGCGATGGATTAAAGCGGGTGTTACGGGATATTCACCGGTTAAAGCGGCAAATCAGAAAGGCCACCGTGTAACATTTAGTTGCCGACCCCGGATGAGGTCACACCAAAAAAGCGCTCCACGAATAAAGCACATGGCCAGTTATCAGCTGCCGACACTTTTCAATGGACTCAGTTTAACCAGTACGATCGCCAGCATGGGCAGCGTCAACCCTATTAAAGCTACCGTAATAAGCAGAATGCCGAGATCGCTGTAGTCTGCCGGTACCTGTATCTCCCCCGTCGCAGCGTCTTTCACCTCGCGGCTGATGACAAAAATTTGATTGAGATACTTGGCTCCCAGCTCGCGGAAAGACAGCGCCAGGTTGGTAAACGAAGCCATGACTGCAAAAAAAGTTGCCTTCAGATTTGACGGGGCAGAGTTGGCGATCCAGGCCAGCATCGGAATCATCGCGATCTGCCCAAGCGGAGATTCGAGCGCAGTATCAACAATAGCGATAAATCTCGCATCCACGATGCCGCCGGTAACCGCCCCCGTCCACTCATGAAATCCATAGTACATGGCGATGTTGGGCAGGCTCATGATAGTCAGCGCGATGGTTAGAGAGCCTATTATAAATGCCATAGACTTCTCTGCCATGAAGCGGCGAAAGATGAACATTCCCAATAAAGTAAGCGTGCTACCGATCAGACTAAGAACAGATAGAAACTGCTGATCAAAACCCAGTTCATCAATAGTCCACCAGGTCGCACCCGCCCCCGGCCCCGGAAGAGCGCGAAAGACAAAGATCAGTATGGCCGTACCAACCAATACTCGACGCGCATGCGGTTCCAGCGCCACAGTCAATTTCGCAATTAGGAAAATGATGATCGCCATCGAGCCGGTAAAGATTATTTCCTGATTGTACGGCACATCCGAAAAGCCTACGCTCAAGGTAAAGCCCACAAACGCCAGGCTGCCCCCAAGAATCCACCAGTTGGCTGACGGCTTTTCCTCTTGCACGTGCACCATGGAACGAACTTGCCTACGACTGAAGCCTTGTCTGCGCAGCTGGCGAGCTTTCTTCAGTTTAAGGTATTCGCCTAAAAGTACACCCGATATGGATACGGCTGGAATAAGCAGAGCCATGACGTATATCTGTGTATAGATCGAAACTTTTTGCGTTTCGCTCAGGTTCTGCGCATCTGAGAACATGAAGATATTGATCAGAGCCACGATGACCGTACCACTAATGATGGCGACCCTGCCCAGAGTTTGCATCGTGGTATGCATAAGGCGTCTGCTTTCGTCATCAATAACCGAACCATCGGCGTTGACTTTTGGCACGGCCTCGACCGTCATCGCGTCCGCCACCACGTCCTGCACAACATAACCGATGGGAGCCAGCAATACGCTCGCGATGTACCATGCCTCAACGGTCATGAATTGACGCATGAGTCCGGTATATCCGATCAGACCTATCATGATAAGCAGACTAAGCGCGATCAGCCCCGCACCGAGGAAAACCAGGGCGGACTTCCAGCGCCAAAACAAATCCACCAGATGGCCGAGAGGCATCTTCAATGCCCACGGAATACCGGCCCAAAAACCCAGTGCGGCGAGAAAGGCGGCAGACAGGCCGAGGTAGTCTTTAACAAAAAATGTCCCTACTATTGCGGTAAGCCCGGACACTCCAGCCGCGATATACACCATTAATGGCGGCAGGTAAGACAGGCGCATCTCTCTGCCAAGGGATAAGATATTGCAATCAACCCAGTGATAGAAACTGACCAGAATTTTTTTTGCCATCACGTCGGTATCTGTGTATCGCGTCCGTAGATTGGTGTTTCTAAGCAGTAAAAGTTTATTACCGGCAGGAGACCAACGTCGTGCCCCTTGCGTTGAGCAGGGTTGAACAATATTGTTAAGTTTAAATTCCTGCAATAACTTTTGTGAGGTTTTATATGGAATATCTGCACACAATGGTCCGAATAACGGACATCGACCAGTCTCTGGGCTTCTTTTGCGACAAGCTCGGCATGGTCGAAGTCGATCGATATGAGAGCGACGCGGGTCGCTTTACTTTAATTTACTTGGCCGCCCCAGGTGATGTGGCGCGCGCAAAAAAGGACAGCACGCCGCTGGTTGAGTTAACCTATAACTGGGATCCAGAGCAGTATACGGGTGGCAGAAACTTCGGTCACCTGGCATTCAGGGTCGATGATATCTACTCGGTCTGTGAACGACTGATGGCAGGCGGTATCACAATTAACAGGCCTCCCCGTGACGGGCACATGGCATTCGTGCGCACACCGGACAACATTTCCATTGAGCTGTTGCAAAAGGGGGGCGCTCTGCCCGCAGCAGAACCCTGGGCATCGATGGAAAACTCTGGAGAATGGTGAAGCCCTTTTATACAGCGCAGTTTATTAGAAGTCAGTGCAGTTGAGCCGATTTTACAGACTGGTTTCGGTAAAACCGAAAGAGGCTCGGGCTGTGGCTTTTTCATTCGCCTATTTCTTCTGCCTGCTTTGCGCCTACTACGTGCTGCGCCCAATTCGGGATGAGATGGGCATTCAAGGCGGTGTGGAGAATCTACAATGGTTATTCACGGCAACTTTTATCAGCATGCTGTGTACCGTCCCTGCGTTTGGCTGGCTCTGTTCACGTTACCCCAGAGCAAAGCTGTTACCGATTGTATACATATTCTTTATTTTCAATATACTTTTGTTCTACTTATGTTACCGCTTTGCATGGATCCCACCGGCTTATTTGGCAAGAGTTTTCTTTGTATGGGTGAGCGTATTTAACCTTTTTGTTGTTTCAGTATTCTGGTCCTTCATGGTAGATCTATTTGATCAGGAGCAGGGGAAGCGCTTGTTTGCATTCATTGCCGCCGGCGGCAGTGCCGGGGCGATCCTAGGGCCTGCTTTAACAACCCTGCTGGTAGGGTCACTTGGAAGCGTCAACCTGCTGCTGATTTCCGCTGCGTTCTTGAGCTTTGCCTTGGCATGCATCTACAAGCTCCGGGGGTGGTCCCTGCAGCGGGACGAGGCCCAGCCCGAAGCCATTGGCGGAGGCATTTTTGATGGTATCAAGCGCATAGCCCAGTCAACCTATCTGCGCGGCATATGCGCTTATGTTTTGCTGTATACGACGCTAGCAACCTTTTTATATTTCACTCAGGCAGACATCGTGCGGGATACATTTGTTGATTCAAATGAGCGCACCCGGGTATTTGCAATCATGGATCTGATAACCAACGTACTCACAGTCAGTTTGCAGGTGTTCGTTACCGGCCGCATCTCAACACGATTGGGAATGCCCGTTACGCTGGCTCTGGTACCTATGATGTTGATCATAGGATTTGCCGTGCTTAGTATCTATCCGGTTTTGATAGTATTGATCATTGTTCAGGTGCTTCGGCGGGCCGGCAACTATGCCATCGCTCGCCCGGGCCGTGAAATGCTCTTCAGTGTACTGCAGCGTGGCGAGAAATATAAATCTAAGAATTTTATCGATACTGTAGTTTATCGCGGCGGTGATGCTGTAAGTGCGTGGGCGCACAGTGGGCTAGCTGGAATTGGCCTGGCGGCCTCCGGCATTGCCGCCGTCGGGGCGGTGTTAAGCCTCGTCTGGTTGATAATAGGATGGAAGCTTGGTCAGGTGCGTGATCGGCTCGGCGCAATTGCTGAAAGACGTACGGCCCAGGCTACCGCATACGTGGGCAAATCGGTGATGAGAAAATATGATGCATGATGAACAAAGACGAAGCTGGTTAAGGATGTGCCTGAATGCGGCGGGTCTGTCTCTGCTGCCCTTGCCACATGCTGTGTTTGCTCAGGCGGATAGGCAGCGGCAGCGAATTATTCCTTCAAGTGGCGAAAAAATACCCGTGATGGGCCTGGGCACGTCCCGCGTATTCGATGTTAGTCGTGACGGGAGCGCGCTTGCCCCTCTTAAGGAGGTAATGCGGTTGTTTGTAGAGCGCGGCGGAAAGATGGTGGATTCTTCGCCCATGTATGGTCAGGCAGAAGCTGTGGTAGGAGACCTTGTAGCCAGTTTAGGTATAGCCGACCAGATTTTTTTTGCAACCAAGGTGTGGATCAAAGGCGAACAGGTGGGAAACGAGCAGATGGCAGATTCGTTCCGCAATATGGGTACGCAGCATATTGACTTGATGCAGGTGCATAATCTTGTCGATACCAAAACACAGCTGAAGTCAATCAGGCGTTTGATACAGAATGGAGATGTGCGCTACGCCGGGATCACGCACTATACGCCGGGAGCGTTTGATGAGTTGGAGTCCTGGATAAAGCGAGAAAAACTCGATTACGTGCAGTTCCCATATTCCATAGCCGGCCGGCAGGCAGAAAAAAGACTGTTGTCCGTGGCGGCTGATCACGGTGTGGCAACTATTGCACATAGAAACTTTGAGCGAGGTCGCTTGTTCGCCAGAGTCAAAGGAAAACTTCTGCCGTCCTGGGTAAAAGAATTTGATTGTGACAGTTGGGGTAACTTTTTCCTCAAGTACGTAATTGCTGATCCGCGAATTACCAACGTAATTCCAGCGACGCGCAAGGCTACGCATCTGTTAGACAATATGAACGCTGGTCTCGGGCGGTTACCGGATGTGGAACAGCGCAAGCGCATGGTCGCGTACTTTGAGACGTTGTGAGGACCTGGTCGACTTACTGCTGCTGGAAAGTTCAGACTTAAAATAAAACACTATTGTTCAATCAAGGCAGACGATCGCTTGCTCCTGAATCAGAAGCTCGACTTCTGCTTCTGAAAAGCCGTGCTCGTCAAGCACCACACGCGTATGTTCTCCGTAGAGGGGTGCACCGCGTTTGACTGCAGCCGGTGTTTTCGAAAATTGTACCGGATGTCCCAGCGTCCGGGTTACGCCGATGCGGCTATGCTGCACCGACTGCACCATACCGCGGGCCAGCGTCTGCGGATCCTGATGCATTTGCAGAATATCCAGAATAGGACCAGCCGGTACGCTGGCCCTTTCGAGGCGTGTAAGCCAGTCCTCGGTCGTTCGGGTAAGAAAAATCTTTGATAAAATTTCCTGTAACATACTAATGTTCCGCATGCGCGCGTCGTTACTAAAAAAGCGTGGGTCGGACTGCAAGGACGATTGTTCAAGTGCCTCGGTAAGCCTGACCCAGTTTTTTTGATTGGCAGCGCCGACCGTAATCCACCCATCACGCGTTTGAAACGCCTGGTAAGGAGCATTAAGTGGATGGGCCGAACCCAGTGCTTGCGGCGCAACTCCGGTAGCGAAGCCAATGGCAGATTGCCAGTAGGTATGTATGATGCCGGCTTCAAATAAAGAGGTGTCGATCTGTTGCCCCTTTCCGGTTTTCAGGCGGTGGGTGTAGGCAGCGAGAACAGCCATAGCACCGATGATTCCAGCAGTAATGTCGGTCATGGGTGCGCCGCATTTGACCGGTTGTCTTCCCGGACCTTCCCCAGTAATACTCATCAATCCGGACATGCCCTGCGCAATGAGGTCGAATCCGCCGCGCTCGGCGTAAGGCCCGGTCCGACCAAAACCAGATATTGCGCAATGAATCAAGCCAGGATTGAGTTTGAACATTCGTTCGTAGCCCAGCCCCAGTTTATCTAAGGTTCCTTTTCGATAGTTCTCAATAAGAACGTCAGCGTTTTCTACAAGGCGACTCAATACGGCTCGACCCCCGCGAGTTTTCAGATTAACTGCGATGCCCCGTTTATTTCGGTTCATCATCACAAACGCCGCTGACTCGCCATTGATGTGAGGCGGCACCATTTGGCGTGAATCATCGCCATCAGGTACCTTTTCGATCTTGATCACATCAGCCCCCATGTCGGCAAGCATCATGCCGCATGTCGGTCCGGCCATAATGTGTGCAAGTTCGATGACTTTCAGTCCCGCAAGAGGTCCCATTCTATCGCCCGATAAACTCTGGCTTGGTTTTGTTGAGAAATGACTGATAGCCTATGTGAAAGTCTTCGGTGTCGTAACAGGCATAGCCTTCATCAATTTCTTTAGCAGACAGCGGTGTTGGATCAGCAAGCCGTAAAATAAACTTTTTATGCCAGCGCGCAGCGAGCGGCGCGCCTTCGGCGATGCGTTGCGCGCTGGAATAAGTTTCTTTATCTACGTTGTCATCCGCTACCACGCGATGAACAAGCCCCTTGGTGAATGCTTCTGCCGCATCAAAAACGCGGCCTTCGAGCAGGATCTCGAGAGCGGTCGCCCGACCTACCAGGGCAACCAGGCCCTCCAGTTCAGTCAAGGCCATAACGAGCCCGAGTCGTTTGATGGGCACGCCGAAACGACTCGATTCACCGCAGATACGCAGATCACATAGCGCCGCGATCTCTAATCCCCCTCCAACACAGACACCTTTGATTGAGGCGACAAGAGGAATGGGGCAGTTCCTGAAAGCTGCCAGCGTGCGATTCATTGTCGCGCCATAGGCTCGGGCTTGCGTCGAATTGGACCGCTCATTTTCGAATTCACTGATATCGTTGCCCGGAGAAAATGCTTTGCCACCGGCCCCCCTTAGGACGATACAGCGCACCTGCGCTTGACTCGACAACTGTTCGATCACCGATCCCAGTTGTTGCCACATCGATTTGGTCAGGGCATTGAGTTTTTCCGGCCTGTTCAACTCAACGATAGCGATGAATTCATCATGGTGTATGCGGATCAAATTAGACATGCGCTCTCCTCCAGGAAATCACCTTTTCTGCGTCACAGCGAAAACATTAATCATTCAGACGCTTCTGCCATAGGTATAAGTGCAGATAGTGTTTTGGCTACCGCCGAAAACAATCATTTTCTGGATGACGTCCTCAGCGGTAGAAGTATTCGACTAAACCCATCGGTATGATCGGGACATATGTAACGAGCAAAAGCAAAAGCAGCAGCAGCATGATGAAATTGACGTTTACCTTGGTCACTGACCATATGTCGGCCTTCGCCACGGAACAGGCGGTCACCAGAACGCTCGCTACCGGCGGGGTTTGCTGGCCAATTGCAAGGTTCAATGTGACAATGATGCCAAAATGGACCGGATCGATACCGACCTGATTGATTAAGGGGATGACAATAGGTACGACCAGGATAATGGCTGCGGCAGAATGCAAAAACATGCCAATCAGCAAAAAAAAGAAATTCAACATACCCAGTACCGCATATTTATTATCAGTGAAATCAGCGATGGCTCGGGCCAGATCCTGCGGGACCTGGGCTTCGGTTAGATACACTCCGACCAAAGCAGACGCGGCCACCAGCAGCATGACAACCGCTGTCTGCACGGCTCCATCAATTATCGCCAACTTGAGATGGTTCCAATCGAGTTCACGATAGATCACACCACCTATAAACAGTGCGGCTACGACGGCTAAGCCCGCACCTTCGGTGGCGGTTACAAAACCACCAAAAATACCCCCCAGAATGATAAATGGCAGTAGAAAAGCCCACGCTGCTTCTTTGAAAGTCTGCCACACTCTTGTCAGTTTGAAGACTTCCTCGACGGGATAGTTGTAGCGAACTGCAAACCAGTAGGCTAGAGCCATCATCATAAAGCCACCCAGTACTCCCGGAACAATGCCTGCTACAAAAAGCTGGACCACCGAGCTGTCGGCCATGACGGCATATAAAATCATTGGGATAGACGGGGGAATAATGATTGCAAGGGAGGCAGATGATGAAGTTATAGCGGCAGCGAACGGCCCCGGATAGCCCTTCTTCTTCATAGCTGGAATCAGGATAGAGCCAAGGGCGGCGACGTCTGCTACGGCTGAACCAGAGATCTCGGCAAAGAACATTGACGCGCCGATATTTACCATGGCCAAACCACCGCGGATAAAACCGAGTAGAGCTGAAGCGAATGCAATCAGTCTCCTAGAAATTCCGGTGGAGTTCATTATTGCGCCGGCAAGAATAAAGAGCGGAATAGCGATCAGAGGAAATTTGGTCGCGCCGTCATACATCACCAATGCGAGATTGGGCAGGATATCGGGACCCTGGGTCCACAACATGGCCATGACGCCAACCAGCCCAAGCGAGACTGCGATAGGCACACCAAAAACAACCAGGATGAACAAAGAGAGCAGCATCGATAGTAGAATCATGGCTCAGGCTTCTCTGAGTGAGGGGGTGCTTCTTCACGTGCCTGCGCCAGAACTTCTGGCAGGCTTGCCAGCTGTGCGATGATGAATAGAGTTGCCCCGATAGGAATCACAGACTGGGTGTACTGCACTTCAATTGATGGCAGGCTGATCAGTGTGTCGCCCACCAACACGTTCAATACGATAACGCCCATCCACGCTAACAGCGCGAAGAACCCTATTACGCAAAACTCGGCGATCAGGACCATCGGCAACCGCCATGGTGGCTGCGTGGCGTGCACGATGCCGGAAAAACCGATATGAGCGCGTTTAAGCGCCGCCAGGGCGGCACCGTAGTAGGTCAGCCAGGCGAGCAGAATGGACGCAATTTCATCGTACCATGCCAGTGAATGGCCGGCTTTACGATAGACCACCCCGAGCACAACGACCACCACCAGGGTGAGCATAATAAACATAACGGTGATATTGAGCAGGCGCTCAAGACCGTTGCGTAAGCGCAGCCACATCGCTGAATGACGTGAGTATGTGACTGGTGCCTCTGTTTGTGCGAGGCACCGAGTCATAGATTTAAGTGCTAGTTAGCGAGCGCTTGCGCTTTTTTAACCAAGTCCCCACCGCCAGGCACCGAAGTACTAAATTCTTCATAGATCGACGCGCTGCCTTTGATAAAAGCATCTTTATCCGCTTCATTTACCTCGACGCCACCTGCTTTGATTTTGTTCAGCAGGTCGACTTCCAGGTTGGCTGCAGTTTCATAGACATAGCTTTGCGTTTCTTTAGCAATCTGCTCCAGCGTGTCCCTTATATCTGCGGGTAGTTGACTCCACTTTTCAGCACCCACCGTCACATAGGCCGGTGTATACACGTGTCCGGTGATCGATAAATACTTCTGTACTTCTTGGAATTTGGCGCTGTAGATCTGTGCGTAAGGATTTTCCTGTCCATCCATAGTCCCGGTCTGGAGGGCTGCGAAAACTTCTGAAAATGCCATCGGGGTTGGGTTGGCGCCATAAGTCTTGAACATTTTAACGCGCCAGGTACCCTTGGGTGTGCGAAGCTTCAAGCCTTGCAGATCGGCTGGCGTATTGATCGGGCGCGCGTTATTCGTAATGTGGCGAAATCCGTTTTCCCATACGGCGATAATTTTGTACCCCTTGGATTCGACCGCAGGCGCAAGCTTGTCCCAGAATATTTCGCTCTCTATGCGAGACATGTGCTCACGGTTTTTGACTAGATAAGGCATTTCAAACAATCCAAACTCATCGGTTACTGTCGACATTACGGTCGACGGCAAAGCAAAATCCACTGTACCGAGTTTTAGTTTTTGTAACAGCTCCTTGTCTTTTCCAAGCTGGCTCGAACCAAACACCGTAACTTTTGCTTTACCCTCCAGTGCGGCGTTGGCGCGCTTGGCAAACTCTTCCGCTGACAGTGCAAACAGTGATCCCGGTGCGCCGACATGACCAAACTTAAGTTCTATAGTCTCGGCCTGGCCCAATGGCATGAGTAGTAGAGCAAAGGTAAGTACAACGACGAACTGCGATAATCTCTTCATAGCTTTCTCCTTTGGTTGTGGTGAAGTATCGATGAATACTCCTAATGTTGCTCGCTATTATTTGCTAGTTTTGTGCATGATCATTCATGCAACCTCTACACTAGCTCTGTTTTTATCATGGACGGCAGTAGCAGTTAGGTAGTCCAAAGCAGCCTGGACACCGCCCTTTTTATACGGTACCCCGGCAAGTTCCAGCCCCATCTCGACACCGCCCAGAGTCCCGGTCAACATGAGGTCATTAAAGTCACCAAGATGGCCGATGCGAAACACCTTGCCGCTCAACTTGCTCAGACCGTTTCCCAAAGACATGTTGAAATGCTCCAGCACTAGCGCGCGGAAAGCATCGGCGTCATGCCCTTTGGGCATCAGCACCGCAGTCAGCGAATTGCTTTGCTCCTGCGGATTCAAACACAGGATTTCCAGGCCCCAGGCCTGCACCGCACAGCGAGTTGCCTGTGCCAGTCGCGCATGCCGTGCAAAGACATTATCCAGGCCCTCTTGCAGTAACATTGAGATGGCTTCGCGCAGACCGTATAGCAGGTTGGTAGCCGGGGTATAAGGAAAGAATCCCTGTTTATTGGCTTGCAGCATCTCCTGCCAGCTCCAATACGCTTTTGGCAATGTCGCGGATTGGGACGCCTTCAAGGCTCTTTCACTGACTGCGTTGAAGCTCAGCCCGGGTGGCAGCATTAATCCCTTTTGCGATCCCGCCACGGTGATGTCCACTCCCCATTCATCGTGTCGATAATCTATCGATGCCAGGGAAGAAATCGTATCCACCATGAGTAAAGCGGGATGGGCGACTCGATCCACGGCAGCGCGAATGTCTATTATGGATGACGTTACACCAGTCGATGTTTCATTGTGCACAACGCACACCGCTTTGATCCGATGGGATGTATCCTCACTCAGCTTTGCTGCAATATGATCCGGGTCAGCCCCATGGCGCCAATCAGCAGGGATTAGCGTGGGTTGCAAACCGCAGCGCCGGGCAAGGTTGCACCAGGCTGTCGCAAAATGCCCGGTCTCATACATCAGAACTTGGTCGCCGGGGGACAGACAGTTGACCAGCGCAGCCTCCCACGCGCCAGTGCCAGAGGCGGGGAACACCACGACGGGTTGCGATGTTTTAAATACTTTTTGCAGCCCGCTAAAGATTTCCAGCCCCAGCTGGGAAAAATCGGGACCGCGATGATCGATGGTCGCGGAATCGATCGCCCGCAGAACCCTTTCCGGTACGTTGGTGGGCCCCGGTATCTGCAGAAAATGGCGACCGCTCATATTTCGCTCAATCAGGTTCTGGCAAACGGTGTTCAAGGCATTCTGTATACAATCTTAACCTGATGTCAAGGCGCCCTGACTGAGGGCCGGCCATAGACCGCACGGCACATTAATCCGCAGTGAATGCCCGACACGGCAGAATCTGTGCATCACTTGAACAACTCCTGGTACGATAAGGCGGTAATCACACGTGGACTGCGCTGTACACCATCTTGAATAATGCTCAAAACGTAACCCGTTCGCGCATTGGAGACTCCCGACTTGCGTCGCGTTTACGACGAGACCTGCAGGGAGAGGTTTTGTTCGACGCGTTCTCCCGCGGCCGTTACGCCACCGATGCGTCACACTATCAGATTGACCCTATTGGCGTCGTAGTTCCTAAAACCTGGCAGGACGTGCTGTCTACCATTGGGATTGCGGCGGATGAAGAGGTCAGCCTGCTGCCGCGAGGCGGCGGAACCTCGCAGTGCGGTCAGACGGTTGCCGCAGCGCTGGTCGTCGACGTCAGTAAATACCTTAACAGGCTGCTGCGGGTTGATGTCGCAACCAATCAAGCCGTTGTTGAGCCCGGTATCGTGCTTGATCAGCTGAACGGTCAGCTCGCCTCGTCAGGTCTGATGTTTCCAGTTGACGTATCGACCGCCAGTAGGGCCACCTTAGGTGGAATGGCCGGCAACAACAGCTGCGGTGCCCGCTCGATTCGGTACGGTACGATGCGGGACAACGTTCACATTGTTGACGCTATCATGGCTGACGGCACTCGTCAGAGCTTCGGTCCGCTGTCCGCAGGGCTTCGCGTTGATGCGCTGACCAACTCGCTGCTTTCTCTAGGACAGCGCGAAGCGCAGGAAATTGAGCGGCGATTTCCGCGACTGCAGCGGAGAGTGGGAGGTTACAACATCGATGCGCTTGTGGGGGGAAAGACCAATGCAGAGCCTAATCTAGCCCATCTGCTGGTCGGCTCTGAGGGCACGCTAGCTTTCTCCGAGCGCATTCATCTCAAGCTGCAAGCAGTGCCTCCGCATAAAGTGCTCGGGGTGTGTCATTTTCCGACGTTCTATTCTGCTATGGACGCCTCACAGCACTTGATTAAACTCGACCCCAGTGCGGTGGAGTTGATTGACCGAACGATGATCGATCTGTCCAGGGACATTGATATTTTCCGTCAAACTGTTGATCGCTATGTACGCGGCGAGCCAGAAGCTTTGTTACTGGTTGAGTTTTCTGGGGAAGATCTCGAGCAGCAGTGGCGTAAGCTAAAGGAACTGAAGCAGTGCATGGCAGACTTCGGTTACGTAGATGCCGTGGTTGAAGCCGCTGATCCCACCGCACAGAAAGCAATCTGGGAAGTACGTGCCGCGGGACTCAATATCATGATGTCGATGAAAGGCGACGGCAAGCCCGTTTCTTTTATTGAGGATTGCGCGGTGCGTTTGGAAGATCTCGCGGAATACACCGATGCATTGACTGAGGTTTTTCGAAAACATGGTACAACCGGCACCTGGTATGCCCACGCTTCAGTTGGATGCTTGCACGTTCGGCCGGTTTTGAATCTCAAACTCGAGGCTGATGCAAAAAAAATGCGGGCCATCGCGGAAGAGGCGTTCGCGCTGGTGCGCAAATATAAGGGCTCACACTCGGGAGAGCACGGGGATGGGCTGGTACGCTCCGAGTTCCATGAGGACATGTTTGGCGCGCGCATGATCGAAAACTTTGCTCAGGTCAAACAGCTGTTCGACCCAAAGGGATTGATGAATCCGGGTAAGATAGTGAAGCCATCGAAGATGGATGACCGCAGCTTGTTCAGGTATAAACCTGGGTACCGGACTATCGGGCTGGAAACTGCGCTGGATTGGTCGGAATGGGGGGGATACGCCAGCGCAGTCGAGATGTGTAACAACAACGGCGCTTGCCGCAAGTATGATGCAAATGTGATGTGTCCGTCGTATCGGACTACGCGGGATGAGCAGCACGTAACTCGCGGACGGGCAAACACTTTAAGGCTAGCCCTGTCAGGGCAGCTGCACAACGACGCGTTCACCTCGCGCGACATGTATGACACGATGCGGCTTTGCGTCAGCTGCAAGGGGTGCAAGCGGGAGTGCCCCACCGGGGTTGATATGGCGAGAATGAAGATTGAGTTTCTCTATCACTACCAGCGACGTTATGGCTTGCATCTGCGGGATCGTTTGATCGCCTATCTTCCCCGGTATGCACCAACTGCCGCCAAGATGCACGGACTGATGAATATGCGCAACCGCAGCCGCGGTTTAGCCAAACTAGGGGAGCGTTTTTTGGGCTTAAGCGCGCGGCGGCCGTTGCCCCGCTGGCATCCAAAACCGTTTAATCAAGTGCCGCCATCGGGCGGTAGCGGGGCAGCGGGTGAACTGGTGCTGTTCGCGGACACATTCAATCGTTACTTTGAACCGGAGAATCTTCAAGCTGCCAGTGAGGTACTGCGAGCGGGCGGATATCGCATCCATTTTCCCACCGCCAGCGACGGTGACACACGACCGCTTTGCTGCGGCCGCACTTTTTTATCCGCTGGCCTTGTGGACCAGGCGAGGGAAGAGGCGCGGCGCACGTTGTTGGCACTGCGCCCTTTTGTTGAGCGCGGTGTTACCGTTGTAGGTTTGGAACCTTCATGCTTGTTTACATTCCGCGATGAGTTCACTGGTCTTCTGCCAGGCAGGGATGCCGACCTGCTCAGCGCCAGCGCGAAGCTGTTTGAGGAGTTTCTACTGCGCGAAAAGCAAAGCGGTAGGCTTACTCTTCCACTGGGGACACAAAGCCGACGCCGCGTGGCGATACATGGGCACTGCCATCAAAAAGCTTTCGCTGCGCTTGATGCCGTCACTGAGGTTTTACGACTGGTTCCGGGGCTCAAGACCGAGGTTATCGCGGCGGGATGCTGTGGTATGGCCGGTTCGTTCGGTTATCAAGCGGATACCTATGATGTATCTGTGAGAATGGCCGAATTAGACCTGCTTCCAGCAATCAAAGCACTCGACCCGGATATCAGGATCGCTGCTGATGGGACCAGCTGCCGACATCAGATAAAGGATTTAACTGGTCGTCAAGCACACCATGCCGCGCGTATCCTACACCAGGCGCTGGTAAACTAATCGACTGGGCCAGTCTGACATTCTCTCCTTATCAAACTAAAACTCTATGCCCTAGACCCGCAGTCAGGTTAGGCGGCAAGGAACGAAGCCGACGGTATACAGCCCCCTCGGGCATTTTATCCATTCGCTGCGGCACTAATTGAGCGTATAGGGCTCAAGCATTTGCGGGCTGATCCCCGTACTGGCGAAACCTGGTATCAAAATGCATGTTGGCAATACCCGTTTAGTTTGTTGTCCGCTTTATTTATTTCGCTAGTTTCACGCTCAAGTCGCGTTTTTTTCACGCTGAAGTTTTACATTAAGCGCGTATCGATAATCGATACTGTTTCTGTGTAATTCATGGAAGCAAAGCACTTGTTTCATTATGAAGTGTGTAAGACCCCCTCAAAATTGGTGTACAGGAGATCCGCAATGAATAAATCTGTAAAATCAGAAATGAAAGTAGATAAAAATACGCCTAAAAATACCAGGGACAAGGGTCAAGTCGTGATCGGCAGCAGGAGCCCGGCGTTTAAAGTCGAAAAAAATGCGCCCAGCAATACCAAAGACAAAGGTCAGGTCGTGATCGGCAGCAGGAGCCCGGCGTTTGAAGTCGAAAAAAATACGCCTCAAAATACCAAGGACAAAGGTCAGGTCGTAATCGGCAGCAGGAGCCCGGCGTTTAAATAAACACTTTCGTATTACTAAGGTGACTGTTTCGAACCCTATCGTTAAGTTTTACAGTCTCATTCCAGAGAGCAAAACACCCCAACGGGCGGACAAGTCCGTTGGGGGTACTATTCCGACGCGGGCTTATCGATATTGCGAGGCCCTCCGTACGGCCTCAGCATTTGGCTGGTATATATTTCCAGCCATTGATTTCAGTCTGGTATGGGATGGAACGGATACAATATGGCGATTCAACGATGATGGCCCATGGCACAATCTGAGCGCCGTTCAATACCCAGGTTTCCTCGACATATTCAATAGCCACTGTCCTGAAGATCTAGTTGACTGTGCGCCACCGTTGATTGCCACCGGCGCAGAACCTGGAATAATTCAAATTTGGAGTGGAATAATCGCTAAAACGCGTAAAGACTGGAGTTTGCTTGTGCGCGCACCGGCGAATCTACCGAAGAGTACAAAATATGAGAACTATGAGGGCATCATCGAAACCGATGTCTGGTTCGGCCCACTGTTCACTAATATTCGCATCACGAAAACAGACGTTCCAATTGATTTCACCTGTGACAGGCCTTTGATGCAAATCCAACCTTTGCATCGATCTACCTACACCGAAGATGTTTTGAATAAGTTTGACTCGGTTGAGAGCGTTACTGACTTATCAGATGAAGATTGGAATGATTATCGAAGGACGATAACTGAGCCGGGAAAAGCCTACTACAGGGAGAAAGGATTCTATGCCAAACATACTCGGCGCAGGAAGGTTGCAGACAAGCAGTAGATATTAACAAATATGGATAAAGGTACTCATCGAACGCATGGATACCGAGCAACAATACACTAAAACGAATAAGATCGTACAGCGAATAGAGCAAGACTGGAAAATTGCTCTTGATCAGTGTAATCAAATTTTGCGGGAGCAACCCAATCATCAGGGCGCGTTGGCACTCAGACATCGTCTTACCCAGACTTTTTTCCCTGAGTGGCACTACGCCATGATTAATGATGAAGTAAGAAACAATGCTTACTATCGGGCGTTTCAGAAAACAGATTGGACGGATAAAACAGTACTGGAAATTGGAACGGGGAGTGGATTGCTTGCTATGCTAATGGTTAAATCTGGCGCCGAACATGTTTACAGTTGCGAATACAATCCACTTATTGCCAACGCCGCGGTCGAGATTATAAAGAGAAATGGCTTTGCAGGTAGTGTTACTGTGATCCCAAAGATATCTACGCAATTGCAAATACCAGAAGACCTGCCTGAACCAGCAGATATTCTGGTAACGGAGACTCTAGGTGCTGATTTTTTTAATGAGTCTATTATGCTGTCTATGCAGGATGCGCGTAATCGACTGCTGGTGGCAAATCCAAAGATTCTGCCGGCTTCAGCAACCCTGCGTGGATTTCTATTTTCCAGTGCCCATGTAAAAAAAAGTTTTAAGGTTAATCACTACCGGGGAATTGATCTTTCCGCTTTCAATAAATTCTCTCAGTACAAAAATTTTCAGCTGTGCGGGATTGATCAAGTCCCACATGAGGTGCTGAGCAACACTAAGCCCTTGTTTCAAGTAAATTTAGAGAAAAACACTGCCAGTAAAATAGATCAAGTTTCGTTTACTGTTGCTGCTTCAGGATTATGCGACGGCTTGGTCTATTGGATGGATATAGCGTTAGATTCAATCTGTACCTTTTCTTCCGCCCCCTATGTGCAGGAAGAGCAACAAACACATTGGCGGCAATGCATACATTTTTTCGATGAGCCATTGGAAGTTCATAGCGGCCAAACAATCAACGTCAATGTCATACAAAATGACGATTTCATCAGATTCACCTTAAAGTGATCGATCATGATCTAGTTTTAATATAATCATGCCTGCGGCTATGATTACGGCAACACCAAACCAGGTAGCATAACTCGGGTAGTCGTTCCAGATAACCAATCCGAGTATTGTGGTCCAAATCAAGGACGTGTATTGGAAGGGGGCGATAGATTTGAGATCGGCATGGCGCAGCGATATTGTAATAAACAATGCAGCCAGTCCGCCGAATATTCCCGTCAATACCAGAGGTACAACATCTGCCGGATCGATGCTCGACCAGTAAAACGGAGCCAACAAGCCGCTGCAAATCAGCAGCATAATCGATCCCCAGACTGTTATAGATAAGGCACTTACCGTCCGGATCAGCACTTTTGTGGTAGCCAGTACGAACGCGCAAATCAGCGCGGCGAGCAGCGGAAATATAAAAATGGTTCCTGTGTGATTAAACTTTGGATTAATGACCACTAACGCGCCGAAAAATCCGACTATCAAGGACACCCAGACTGCGGCAGGTACTCGCTCTTTTAAAAACACGCGAGAAACCAGGACCATGAAAAACGGAAAGGTTAAAAACAAGGCGAGCACCTCAACCAGAGAAAGGTATCTTAGCGATACTACGTAAGTACAAAAAACCAACCCCATGAGAACCGCTCGAAGCAGCTGTAGTTTTACGTTGCCCACAACTCGCCAGGAGCTATCTCTCAAAATCCAAATCAGAATGGCCAGTGGAATCAGGGCAAAAGCGGCGCGAAAGAATAAAATCTGAGGAAGGCTATATGAAGTAGAAACCCACTTTGCGGAGGCGTCCATAAAACTTTCGAAAATGACGCCAACACAAAAATAAGCAATACCTATAATCGTATCTCTGCTTTGGCCATGACGCTCAAGTAATATCATTTATACGCTTGTTACGCTGATTTCCTGCTACCTATACCATTGCCTCTATGCTGAATTTTCCCCAATTACTACAGTTCGTTTGCCATGATAAATTTTCCTAGTTATGCTCGCCCTGTTACTTGTCAGCGTAGCCATCGTGGCTCAAGAAACCACCGAGAAACAGTCAATTTCACGGTAAATTCTCAATTTTGCTGCGACAGAAAACATTTTACCGGTACAGACCGCCCCAATTTCACGCTTGCTTCACGATATTTGCAGCACTGCTAAAATCGGCAGTGTTGTGTTCGCTGGCAGATGTTCACCCCCATTGATTGGGTACAGCTGACATCACAATGACAAATTGTATAAAAAGTCGAATCCGAAAAGTGGATTGTCCTCAGCCGCTAGTTTCGTTGATAGCGGGTAACGGTAAAGTCGCTTTATCAAGTTACGAAGGTTTCATGACGTTAACTGATGTGTACTTTGAGCGGTCTGCAAGAAATCCTCAATTTGTAAGGTGGGGATCGCCCGATGGTTGATGTTAAAGTCAAGTTCGGCATGTTTAAGGTGTTTGATCAACTCTAATGCTTTTTCTTTGTCGCCGATTCTTGCGTAGCTTTCAGCCAGGTATCTAATTGTCGGGGGGTAGGGTCTATCGGAATTAGTGGGTTGGAGACGTAGAGATTTTTCCCCGGCGCTAATTGAAGATTCGTAATTTCCGGTACGAGCGTCAATCATGCACAAAGTGGTGACAAAAACATACTTAAACGGAAGAAAACGGCTCAGTCGAACCGCGCGTAAGGCAGAATCTCTTGATTGTGTTAAATGGCCCAAATATAAATTGAGTAAAGCATCTGCGTCATAGATCATGACGTGATCCGAGCACAGCGTTTTGGCTTGTTGCAAATAATCTGCGGCAATATCAAACTCGCGTAAGGTGAAAGCGTAAACATGCGTCAGCAAGGACAGCACCAGCGGGTTGTATCGATCGAGCTCTATCGCTCGTGCCGCATAGTATCTCGCCTCCTCTTGAATCTGCTTAAAGTCAACTATTCTTGGATCGTCGACTTGATGGGTCGACAAGTATGCCCGCCACGCGTAGATCACGCTCTCTGGAAGTGTTTCCGTCGCCGTTTGCAAGCTCGCATGCGCCCTGTCCAGTCCAACGAAGGATTGCTCGAACATGCTGCTGATAGCATCATTAACAAGTCTTAAAACACCACATTCGTCCATTGATAACAGCTGTGGACTGTGACGGTATAGAGTAAAAAGAATCTCATCCACAGTTTCGGCTATAAGTGGTGTCGTCAATTCATGATCTTCAAGAAGACGATTGACTTTATCAAAGTCGAATTCGTTTCGCCGAGTGCATAAGACTTGATTGGTTTCATTGAGCATTAACTGAAGCGTCATCACAAATCGACTGGAGGTCTCGGCTACTCTTGGCAGTAACAACACTTGAGGTTCTTGCTCTATAGATGTACTCAGCACGTTAGGTGCCGGTGTGTTGTAACGATGATCAAACAAGTCAATACCACCGCTGGCCATCAACAATCGGGCAATACGATCGAGGATATCGTTAAAGATTACCTCTTTAGAGTCACCTACATAATTTGTATCCCAATTGATCGGCGAAATACCAATACAGATGCGTGATGGAGAGATACGTCCGACGATCTGTGGTGAAGCGTAAGAAAATTGCGCAGGGTCAGGATGGAGTGAATCGAAGTAAACGCGCGTCTCCCTGAGCCATTCTTCAAAATTATTCTCATAAGGGATATCCAATCCTTCCAGAAATTCGCCTTTTGGTTTTATGGTTTTACTGCGTGCGTCGATGTCAAAACACGCAAGATCCAGACGGACGACATCCCGCGGAACGTATCTGGGTAATGGATCCAGGCTAAAAGAGTCAAGTAGGCTCCTCAAGCTCGACAGTTCCTTCCTCAAACTATCTTGGGAAGATCCCCTGGACCAGAGGTGGTCCTGCAGCCAGGACCGCGTGCGTTCTCCGTTTTCCGCTGTCGCCAGCATGGCCAGTAAGGCGCGTCCTTTTTTGCTGGGGACATCAATGGCCTTTCCTTCAGGGTCCCGCAGAGAAAATCCCCCTAATAGTCGGAGTTGGAACCTGCTTGAAGTTTTATCTACCAACACAATATGCAAAATATAGCATACAAGGTGGAACGAAATACCTGCTCAGAAATTTCTCTGATGGGGGCGGCTGTTTGTGCGACAGGCTTAGGAGGTTTTTACGACATCAATTCGTTTTTTCGTGCGGGTAGCTTTTAGGGGGAGCAACAGCATTTTCCCCCAAAGTTCTATTTGCCAAGTAAACTTGTCTGACGTAGTGGGATTTTTGCTCAGTCCATAAATGAACGGTAATAACAAAAGCACATAATCCAATCACAAGAACTACAACACCACGCACGATGTGCAGCGAGTAAGCTAGATCAACTATACCTGCGACAAGCAGAAAGATGGAAAAGAATACCAAGGTTTGAGCAACAAGAATAATCGTCATGCCACGATCATCTTTCCACTTGTTCAACGAATCCAGATCGTTGACGATGTCTTGCTCATGGACTGCGGACCAAACTTTCCTCACATCACGCTTGAAACGCGTCCATTCTTTTTGTTGCTCCACAGACCAAGCCGTGTAAGGCTCGTTAAAATGCTTAAACATCTTTGAAATTGTTGGCATACTTGTTTCACCCAGCCTGTTCAACCCAAAGGCAAGAGCCATAGCCAAAACAAAGATGACTGTAGCCCCTATTGTTTTGCGCAGCCATACGTGAATTGTTACAGGGGCCTTCCCTCCCCAGTTTTCTAAATACTCAATGGTTCTTTTTTGAGCTTTGGATAATTCAAAGCATTGCAAGGCTGCGAACAATAGGAAAATTGCTATAGCACCAAGCGGCGCGAGCATTGCTAAAACGTGTAGTTTCATCCTTACGCCTTTTGTCTATGCGTTAATGCAATTCACTTTGAGATAACATTCTACCTACGCTCCAACACCACTCCGACAAAGATCCAATAGTCACCATTGCCTTCGCACTGTTTTGTATGGATTACAATTATTCCCTGGGGCCCACCTTCGGTTGGCTCCCCGTATCGGTCGCAATATGTTTTGTCCAAGCATTCGCCTTTCATCTCGGTGGGCCCCCAGCCGCCGATGTAACGGCAGCCCGAGTGATCTAGCATTTCTTGGAATTCATCTTTGCCGAGTAAACTTTTATCTACGTATCCCACAACACGACCATTAGATTTTTCACATAAGCAGTGCACAGTAATCGGCGCCGCGAATAATTCTTTTGCCCATCCCAGTGAAAATATTACAATTAACAAAAGGGAAGTATTTAAGTAGTTCTGCATTGCCTTGATAATCCCTTTAATCAGATGACGTTCATACAATTAGTGGAATTACTTAGTGCTATAGAAATGCTTTCCAGCCTTTCTCAACCCGCATAGCTACCCTGCTTTAATGCTTTGATACTAGTGGATTCATTCAGTGAAAATCGGATGCAAACGTGAATTTTCCGGGAAAGATATTGATAAAGATCGATAGAATCCGCGCACCTCATTGCAACCAGGTTCTTGATCAGGTGCTTAGAATCAAGTACTTGACAATTCCCGGAAGGTGAGCAAAAAAAGCCTATGCTATGTAGCTTGTATAGGCACGATTGTGGCGCGTGATATCGGTGCCGGGGACTGGGGCCGAACCGGTAGGGTAAATCGTCGCGGAAGATTTTAAGTCAGTTTTTTTTCCATAAAAACGCTCAATGGATCGTCGGGGTAGCTGCCAAAGCGGGAGATTTGACTGAATCCGCTACTGCTGAAAAGACGCAGAGCTTCTGGTTGACGCACGCCTGTCTCCAGACGCAGCAGACTATATCCCGCTCCGAGCGCAATTTCTTCCAGCGCTTGCAGCAGCTTTTGACCAATCCCTTTACCTCTGGCCTCAGCGCTGACATATATC
This sequence comes from Gammaproteobacteria bacterium, assembly GCA_024638505.1. Lineage (GTDB taxonomy): Bacteria > Pseudomonadota > Gammaproteobacteria > Arenicellales > JAANXG01 > JAHEKE01. The sequence continues at coordinate 22,481 of JAHEKE010000028.1, forward strand.
CTCTTAATTTCAGCATACCCATTCGGCAAAAGTTTGAGCGCGCCGCAGCCCAGCGCGCGATTATCGTCAAACGCACCCAAAAGGTGCACATGAGGCTTGGCTATCTCGTGCGCTGGATCGAGGTGGTTGCTCTCAGGAGGGTAAAGTTGAAGCAAATAGTTATCAAGACGGCGGAACAGCTCGGCTGCTTGCGCTGAGTTTGGGTCGAGACTGCGAATAAATACGTCCATCCGTTCTTCACCGAGAATGCTTGGGACCCCAGGAGGAAGGCTCATCCCGATCAATACCGGAGAAGCGGGGCAGGCCGTCATTGAGTTCAAGCCAGCTAAGACGTTCCCCATAGAACACGTGACGGTCGGGTATAAACTTATCCGGTAAATCCATCACGCTGATATAGAAATGCACCTCCGCATCACAGCGGTCTGATTCATAAGTTAGCGGAGTGCCACAGTCCGCGCAGAATCCGCGCCTTACCCCAGGAGAAGAGGCATAGAAGGTGCGCTGTCCGTAGAACGTAACGTCATCTTTGTTGTAACCGACAAACGTCGTAACGGGGGCGCCGGTACTGCGCCGGCAGGAATTACAGTGGCAGTGTGAGACCCACAGCGGCGAGCCGGCCGCCTTGAATCTGACCCGTCCGCACAAACATTTGCCAGAGCTTGTTTCCTCTTTCATTTGCGTGTCCTTGATATCGTCTGATCCTTAGAAACGAAGAGACAGGCAGGTCAGACCGCCATCCATCTTGCGCACCTCGCTTACGTCCAGCTGAATAACATGATGACCCGCTCGTTCAACCCGATTCTTTATTTCCGGGAACCCTTGCGGCATGAACAGACAATCACCGAGCCACAGACTATTCGCAGCATAAGCCTCGTCATCCTTCAGAATAATCTTGTTAAATTGGTGGAGCTGCGTGACATGGCTATACCTTGAAGTCATCAGCAGAGTATCATTACCTATGTAATTTACGTCGGATTTGAAGTGCAGGCCTGCTTGTACGGTTATGGTCGTCCAGTTGTAGCCAAAGCGCTCAAGAATTCGCCCCAGCTGGTGCGCACCGTGCGCATTCGTGCGTGCGGAAACGCCGATAAAGAAATGGTTCTCTACCATCAGCACGTCGCCCCCATCAACGGTCCCTGGGGGCTCTATCTGTGCTATCTCCCGAAACTGTTGTAAGCACTGTTTGAGTGAATCCCCTTCACCCTGCCTGGATGGGGCGCCGGGAATGGTGATAACGGCAATATCGGGTGTGACAACTGCCGGGTCTTCGACGAAGTATGCATCTGGGTGTTCGCCCAGCGGCTCAAGCTCTACTACCTGCAGTTGTCTTTGCTTCAGAGCATTAACGTAAGCGCTATGCTGCTCCGTTATACGTGTATAGCTGGGTTTGCCCAGACCTGCCTGGGTTAGACCATCGGCGAAGTCAACTCCTGGTTTTCTGGTAATGGCGTAAGTAAACATCCCTCAAAACCTGCGCAGCTCAGACCCGGTGCTCAATCGTCCTGTAACAGGCGCTTACCTAAGCTGAGCACGTCATCAGTCTCGTAATTCAGGCTTCGATAGAAAGCAGCCACCGGCCTGTTTTCACACCTGATTTGTACGTTGACTTTCGGGCAACCCGCTTGTCGCAAAAGGTTTTCCGCATACTGCACAAGCAGCCGGCCATAACCCAATTGTCGATACAAGGGCGCCACGGCAAGGTAGTTAAACCAGCCTCTATGGCCATCATACCCCGCCATGAGTGAACCCACGATTCGGTCATCAACCAGGCCGACCAGAAATGTGTTTGGCTGGAACCCGAGTTTTCGCTGTATGTCCTTTACCGGATCGTTCCAGGGTCTGATCAGTCCACACGTTGCCCACAATGACAGTACGGCCTCCTGATCCGCCTCACTGAAAAGTCTGATGTGCATGGTTTTACCGGTCATGGTTTGTTGGTCGATCTAGCCTTAAGGCGCAGTCGAAGAAATGTCAGGTCATCGTGTCGTTGTTGATAAACTATCTGTAAATAACCTTTGAAATCTCTATGACTACGATTAGAAAAAAAGATTTTATCCAGAGTGTCGCTGACGCTCTTCAGTTCATATCTTATTATCATCCGCTGGATTTTATAAGGGCGATTTACCGCGCTTACCAAATGGAGCAGTCCAATGCGGCTAAGGATGCGCTGGCTCAGATCCTGGTCAATTCCAAAATGAGCGCCGAGGGACAGCGTCCTATGTGCCAGGATACTGGGATTGTCGTTGTTTTTTTAGAAGTGGGCATGGATGTGCGCTGGGACACCGACATGAGCGTTGAAAATATGATTAACGAAGGAGTCAGGCGAGGATACATGCATGCGGACAATCTGTTGCGGGCATCTATCGTATCAGATCCGACGGGCAGGCGTCGCAACACCGGGGACAACACGCCAGCAGTTGTTCACACCAGACTTGTCCCTGGCGGGAGAGTGGGGCTACGGATAACGGCGAAGGGTGGCGGTTCAGAAAACAAGGCAAAACTGACCATGCTGAATCCAAGCGACAGCATCGTAGACTGGGTCGTAGACACGCTGCCCGCTATGGGCGCCGGATGGTGTCCGCCGGGTGTGTTAGGCATCGGCATCGGTGGCACTGCGGAAAAGGCAGCGCTGCTGGCGAAAGAGGCTTTGCTGGACGATATAGACATGCATGAGCTCAGAGCCCGTGCGCATCTTAGCCCGCTGCAGCGGCTGCGCTTAGAGATTTTCAATGCGGTAAACGATTTAGGCATTGGCGCCCAGGGCCTGGGTGGGTTGACCACGGTGCTGGATGTAAAAATCAAGGATTTTCCTACGCATGCGGCTTGCAAGCCTGTAGCCATGATTCCGAACTGCGCGGCGAACAGACACATTCATTTTTTTCTTGACGGGAGCGGTCCTGCAGCGTTTGAACCGCCAATGCTGGGTGAGTGGCCTGACCTTAGCTTTGAAGTTGGTGCTAATGTGCGACGCGTGAATCTTGATACGATTAGCCGTGACCAGGTAATGGCATGGCGGCCCGGGGAAACTATTCTGCTTACGGGCAAGCTGCTGACCGGTCGGGATGCAGCGCATAAACGTATTATTGACATGCTGCAGAAAGGTAAACCCCTGCCAGCTGGGGTCCGCTTTGCTAACCGATTTATTTACTACGTAGGACCGGTAGATCCGGTGCGTGGTGAAGTCATCGGCCCGGCTGGACCGACTACGGCAACCCGAATGGATAAGTTCACAGAAACCATGCTGGCACAAACCGGACTCCTCGGCATGATTGGGAAAGGTGAACGTGGGCAGGCTGCGCTCGATGCGATTAAAAAGCATCGTGCGGTGTATCTGATCGCCGTGGGCGGGGCAGCCTATCTGGTTTCCAAGGCGATCCGCAAATCCCGGGTCCTGGCATTTGAGGACCTCGGCATGGAGGCCATTCACGAATTCGAAGTGAAAGACATGCCGGTAACCGTTGCCGTGGATAGCCTGGGTGAATCAGTACATCAGACCGGTCCCATTGTCTGGCAGCAGAAGATTAAATTGTTGAAACGGGCGAAGCGATTAGATTGAACTCCCAAAAGTATGCCGTAAAATCAAGCCTCTTCGCTCGAAACAAACTTAAGCGCCACCCCATTGTTACACCAGCGCTTACCCGTTGGCTCCGGCCCGTCGTCAAATATATGTCCCTGATGACCGCCGCAGCGTGCACAGTGATACTCGGTGCGCGGCCAGATCAGTTTGTAATCCGTCTTTGTCTCTGTGTGTCCATCGATAGAAGCCCAAAAACTTGGCCAGCCGGTGCCGCTGTCGAACTTGGTCTGTGAGGTAAACAGCGGCAGCTCGCATGCGGCACACACGTATGTACCGTCACCGTATTCTTTGTTGAGCGGGCTGGTAAACGGACGCTCCGTTCCCTCCTCCCGCAGCACGTGGTATTGTTCCGGCGTCAATCGCTTCTTCCACTCTTCCTTACTAAGCTCTAATTTTTCTATACTCACCGTGGGCATTATCTCCTGATTAGCATTGATTCTGTTGTTAAAAAAAGACAGCGCACCACCAGCGCTAACTGCACCCAGCGTTCCGAGAAATAGGCGTCTATTCATAATGATATCCTCTGCATTAGATCAATGATCTCTGGCTCTCAGTGTTAGAAGACACATTTAGTCGGCAGTTTCTTACATTACGTTGACGTAATATTGTCAAAACGCAGTTATTCTTCAATATGACCCATCATACGAGTATCGCATCGGTCCGTCTGCTGCAGCCTGTTTTTTTGCTGGTGATTGCTGCATCACTGCTCGCCTGTGGTGCAAGGCCGGTCAAGCCGGTGGAAAATCTACCGTCTACCGGTCCCATCCCTTTAGTCCGAGCCAACGGGCGTCCCTTAATCGCTTTTGCTCTGGGCAGCGGGGCAGCACGGGGTTTTGCCCACGTCGGCGTGTTGAACGCGCTGCGAGATGCGGGTATTACACCCGATTTTATCGTCGGCACCAGCTCTGGCGGCGTAGTCGGAGCCTTGTATGCAGCAGGAATCCAAGGTGACCAGTTAACCAACATCGCGATGGAACTCGAACGGGAGCAGATAATCGACTATACCACTTCAAGGCTAGGTTTTATCACTGGTGATTCTTTGCAGATGTTTGTAAACAAACAATTGAATTACCGCCTACTGCAGGAACTGGATATTCCTTTAGCAGTAGTTTCGACCGAACTTCAATCGGGTCAAAAAACGGTTTTTACCAAAGGTGATTCGGGTCTGGCCGTGCGCGCCGCCAGCAGTTTTCCTGGATTGTTTATTCCGGTCACGATTGGTGATCATGATTACGTCGATGGGGGCGTGGTGAGCCCGGTTCCAGTAGACGCAGCGCTTGACCTGGGCGCAGAAATTGTTATTGCTGTAGATGTGGCAAAAGCCCCGCCCAGAGACTCGATCATTAACGGCTGGATCGATGTTCTTCATCAATCCTACTTGATCATGGCGAGAGCCCTGTCCCAGGTCGAGATCAACCGGGCGGATGTGGTAATACGACCTGACATTGGAGAAATGTCCTGGTTGGATTTTAAGCAGCGACGCGAGGCTATCAATGCAGGTGAAGTGGCGGCTCGGCAGGTGATTCCACAGATAGTTGAAGCAGTAAAGCGTAAATCACAGTAAGTTTTTGCGGCGTTAGTGGCAGGGGTGTTTTAATCGCAATATGACTCAATATCTGCTCACCATAGATCAGGGCACCACCAGTTCTAGAGCGATAATTTTCGACTCGAGTGGAACACCCCGCTGGCAGGCGCAGAGGGAGTTCAGGCAAATCTTCCCTGCCGACGGCTGGGTTGAGCATGATGCAGAGGAAATCTGGGCGACGACGCTGCTTGTCTGCCGACGTGTATTTAGTGATGCTGGGCTGGCGGCGGCGGATGTGGTTGCTATCGGGATTACCAACCAACGGGAAACCAGCATTGTTTGGGACCGGGCGACGGGCGAACCGATATATAACGCCATTGTCTGGCAGGACAGACGCACAGCTGACTTCTGTCAGGGGCTGAAAGATCAAGGATTGGAAGAGATGTTTTCCGCTAAAACCGGTTTATTGCTGGATCCATATTTTTCAGCAACAAAGATTCGGTGGATTCTGGACAACGTGGATGGGGCGAGAGAGAGGGCGGAGCGGGGAGAGCTTGCGTTCGGTACAGTGGATAGCTTTCTGCTGTGGCGCCTCACTTGTGGAAAGGTGCACGCAACGGATGCGTCAAATGCTTCGCGTACTCTGGTGTTTGATATCAAGCGACAGTGTTGGGATACGGAGCTGTTGGATAAACTTAGTATCCCTGCCTCACTGATGCCGGAGGTAAAGAACTCGGCGGCAGATTTCGGTCACTCCGATCCCTCGTGTTTCGGTGAGCGCGTTCCCATCTGCGCAATGGCAGGAGATCAACAATCGGCCATGGTCGGACAAGCCTGCTTTGAGCCAGGTATGGTGAAGAGTACTTATGGGACCGGCTGTTTCATGCTCATGAATACAGGTGCTGCTGCAGCCGTGTCTCACAACCGCTTGTTAACCACAGTGGCCTATCGGCTTGATGGTAAGGTCACGTACGCCATCGAAGGCAGTATTTTCATGGCGGGAGCCACTATTCAGTGGTTACGCGACGGCATGCGCATCATCGAGTCGGCGCAAGATACGGAGGATCTGGCGGAAAAAGCTGACCCAGAGCAAAACGTGTATCTCGTACCTGCATTTACCGGCCTGGGAGCGCCTTATTGGGATCCGTGCGCGAGGGCGGCACTGCTGGGTATGAGTCGTGATACCGGTGTGGCTGAAATCGTCAAAGCCGGGTTGGAATCTGTTGCGTACCAAACGCGGGATTTACTCGAGGCTATGCGTAAGGACGGAACCGCTGAGCTTCGTGAACTCAGAGTCGACGGTGGCATGGTGGTGAATAACTGGCTGCTGCAGCGACTGGCCGATATCTCAGGGGCGAGGGTCGATCGACCGCGGGTTAGCGAAACCACGGCTCTCGGTGTCGCTTACTTAGCGGGCCTGCAGCAGGGCGTTTTCGGCTCACTATCCGCGATCGGCGCGTTGTGGCAACGGGACAGGATATTTGAACCCCGGTGGAGTGACGGTCAGAGGGACAGGGCCTACCAGGGCTGGCTACAAGCAGTAGCTAAGGTTAGAACCAAAGGCGGGCAATCAAGCCACCGCTTAAGCTGACCTTTATTCAGTTTGCTCTGATCCGGCTGGACCCGGTGAAGTAGGGGATTGCGAGTGCTTAGCACAGAGCAAGGATCTTATACAATTTTCCTCAGTTCGTACTCTAAAATGCCTTCGGCGCCGACGGCTCTCAGTTTAGGTATCAGATCTCGCACCTGCGCGCTGTCGACCACTGTCTCAACCGCAAACCATCCTTTATCATACAGATGATTTACCGTGGGGGCATGCAAAGAGGGTAGCAGGGTGACAACCTCATCTAAACTGTCTTCGGGAACGTTCATGCTAAGCGCTACTTTTTGGTGAGCATGCAATGAAGCTTGAAGTAACAGCGCTATTTGATCAATCTTAGTTTTCTTCCACGGGTCAGCTAGCGACACTTTATTAGAAATAACCTGCGTGTGAGTATGTAACAGGTCACAAACAATACGCAGTCCGTGCGCCCGGATGGTGCTGCCGGTCTCCGTAATCTCTACAACCGCGTCGACCAGGCCTTCTACTGCTTTAGCTTCAGTAGCGCCCCAGGAAAACTCGACTTGTGCATCGATGTTCCGTTCTTCGAGATAGCGACGCGTAAAATTAACCAGTTCGGTGGCTATGGTTTTACCATTTAAGTCCTCCAATCTGTGGATTGCGGAATCTTGTGGAACCACGAGCACCCAGCGGCAGGGCTGATCCGAGCTCTTGGAATAGATCAGATCGCAAACGAGCTCAACCCCAGCGCCCGTTTCCAGTATCCAGTCTAATCCAGTCAGGCCGAGGTCCAAAGTACCATTGGCAACATACGTTGCCATTTCCTGCGACCGCACTAGCGCACAGTTAATCTCCGGATCATTGATGCTTGGAAAGTAATTTCTTGATTGTGGTGAGATCATCCAGCCAGCCTGCGCGAAGAGCTTGACCGTAGCAGCTTCCAGACTGCCTTTTGGAATACCAAGTTTCAACTGGTTCATTGATCTAGCTTGAGCAAATTGGAGTCTACAAAAAGGCCGCGTATAGTATCATATGGCTTTGTTTCCGTGATTATTTACCATGGCTTACACTTTGTACTACGCGCACGATCCGATGTGCAGCTGGTGTTGGGCGTTCCGCCCGACTTGGGATCACGTGCAGCAGAATCTTCCGGGGGAAGTTAGACTGACTCAACTGCTCGGCGGGCTGGCCCCGGACTCAAACCAATCCATGCCGGCAGCGCAGCGAGAGATGTTGCAGGATATCTGGCATAACATTGCGTCGCGCGTTCCAGGCACCAGGTTTAATTTTGATTTTTGGCGTAAGTGTCAACCTCGTCGATCTACTTATCCAGCCTGTCGGGCGGTGATTGCCGCAGCGCGCCAGGAGGTGAGCAAACAAGAGCCAATGACCGTGGCAATTCAGCGCGCTTATTATCTCGAAGCACGGAACCCATCGAACGAAGACACTCTGATCGAGCTCGCACGAGAAATCAATCTAGACATAGAACTTTTTACCGTCCAGCTAAACGCAGAAGAGACACAGCAAGAGTTACTGCGCCAAGTACGGTTTTGCTCACAGTTGGGTATAGCGGGATTTCCCAGTTTGGTTATGCACAGCAATAATATTGGCAGGCGTATTCCAATTGAATTCAATGACCCGCAGCTGCAAATAAACTTAATACTCGATGCTGCCGGCCTGGCGGCTTAAAACGACTGGAATGTGCCCGGCGTTCAACGTAAGCCAGCGAGTTAATGACGGTTCTGATACTTTTCTACCGCAGCGCGGAACTGATCGGGGATGCGCGTTGATTTTTCCGTGGTTGAATCAATCATTACACTGGTCAGGTGGCCCTGGGCAAGGATTTCGTTTGTACTGGCTTTAACGATTGTCATTTCGGCGACCAGGCTGCTGTTGCCAAGTTTGCAAAAGGCAGTATATACGCGCAGCGTATCACCATAAAAAGCCCTGCCTGAAAACTGACAATCGGCATTGACATAGTAGGTTTCAAGGTTCAATTTAGCCAATTCATCCCAGCTGAAACCTACTTCCTGCAGATATGCCATGTAAGCTTCATCCAGGTAGGTAAAGTAGTTTGCAAAAAAAACGTGTGTCTGCGCGTCTGTATCCGCGTAGCGCACGGGTATGGACAGGTAAAATTTGGGGAGCGAGTTATCGGACTCCATGGCTGTTGAGGAATCTTCAAAACTGCACAGTAGGTTCAGCTTTGCGACATGTCAATAGCTTGTTTGATAAGGTTGAAACAGATTGTTACAACTTGTTACTCAAGAGAAAGGGTTTGGCTACTACTATAAGTTAATCTGTTGCCTGAATCAGATAACATTCATAGGAGATAAATCATGTCGAAGAAAAAACTGCTGTGGGTTGCCATACCTCTTGCTGTGCTGTTGGGCGTGGGCGCCGCCGGTGCTGGTTACAAACACCACCGCGGTCACCATAATGCCGGATATGTGGTTGAGAAGATCAGTGAAAGGCTTGAGTTAAACAGTGAACAGAGGGAAAAATTGGAAGCGGTAAAAGAAGCGGTGATGCAAAGTCGTTCACAGATGCGTGAAGAGCGAAAGGAGTTAATGAATCAGATCATTGCGCAGGTGCAGGAAGCTGAAATGGATCAGGCGCGGGTGATGGAACTGATAGAAAAACGCATGTCTCGTATCGATGGCATGGCGCAGCGGGTTGTGGGGCCGATTATTGAGTTTCATAAATCCTTGAACGAAGTGCAGCGCGAAAAAATAGTCAATCGCTTAGAGAGCCTGAGGGACTGGGGCGGTGGCCGGTGGCATGGTTAAACACAGGCCTCAAGTGTCGAGAATGTTAGCGAGCGACGGGTGTCGCTCGCTTTTTGTTTCAGCTAACTGTTATTGAGTTATCAGTCTGCGATGCCTGCGGGTTCCATACTGGTTATCGATGACGATCACAAACTTTGTGAACTGTTAAAAAAGTATCTGCTTCGTTTTGACTATGAAGTCGTTACGGTGTCCGCTGGTTGTGCCGGATTGAAGCAGATAAGAAAAAAGCGGCCAGATCTGGTTGTGCTGGATGTGATGCTCCCCGTCAAGGATGGATTTGAGATCCTCAAGGAAATCAGGGCCAGCACTACAATTCCGGTAATTATGCTTACCGCAAGGGGGGAGGTGACTGACAAAGTAGTAGGCCTGGAGCTTGGCGCAGATGATTACCTGGCAAAGCCATTCGAACCTAGAGAGCTGGTGGCTCGCATCCAGACTGTGCTGAGGCGCACGCAACAAGCCGCACAGAACGGCAATATCAAGAAGTTCAAGGAGCTGACTCTCGATCTGGACAGTCACGCGGTTTCCGTTGATGGCGTAGAGATCAATCTGACAACTACCGAGTTTGAGATTTTGTCCCTCTTTGCGACAAATCCGGGCAAAGTACTGACTCGCGATGACCTCATGGAGCGCGTGCGAGGGATGGACTGGGATGCGTTTAATCGCTCTATTGATATCGCGGTGAGCCGCCTGCGCGCCAAGCTGGGTGATGACTCGAAGGAACCACGTTTCATAAAAACTATTTGGCGTAAGGGCTACATGTTCGTGGCCAAAACAGAATGAGACTTCGGTGCTTACTTTTATTAAAAAAATCGGGCGGTCTATTCTATTCAAGCTGTTACTTGTTTTTCTAATAACCGCCGTAGTGTTGGTGCTGGCGGTTGGTAGCATCATTCGTCACTATGCCGATGACAGTCCGCACCGGCGTCTTATGGGAAAAAATCTGGCGCAGTACTCGATCTATTTGATCCAGGAGATTGGCGTCCCGCCAGACCTAAAACGAGCTCAGAGCCTGGCGAATAGACTGGGTATTGCTATCGCCGTGGTGACGCCCGCCGCCCAGTGGTCTTCCGAAGTACTGCCGGATGACAAAGTCCAGTATCGCAGGGTTTCCGGATTTCCACAGGTAGAAAGGGCCAGACACCGGGGCCGCCTGTTCATTAGGATAAGTAAACCCTCTGCACAATTTCTGCTGGTTTTTGGCAAACGCGGCGATTGGGAGGGGGACGACTATGGTGAAGTTCTACTTTTACTTCTACTCGTGATTGGCGCCATTCTGACCTTAAGCTATCTGCTCGTGCGATGGCTGTTAACACCTTTGGCTTGGCTCACCAACGGCATGAAACGAATGAGCGAAGGGCAGCTCGATACGACCATACCTATTCGTAAGTTCGATGAGTTGGGAGATCTCACTCAGGCGTTCAATGATATGTCTGCGAAAATACGAAACGCCGTGCGCGCTAAGCAGCAGTTACTGCTGGACGTTAGCCATGAGCTGCGTTCACCGCTGACGCGAATGAAACTGGCCGCTGAATTTATCCAAGATAATAAAGTTAAAAAACAGATCGTTACCGATCTGCACGAAATGGAAGTGATGACTACGGAAATCCTCGAATCGGATCGGTTAAGCAGCGAACAGGGTGGGTTATCTTACGCAACGATTGAACTTACGGCGTTAATCGAAGAAATCGTTGTTTCTTATCAGGGTCAGTCCCCCGGCGTAAAAATTCTCAGCGAAGGCGCAGTCTCGGTGTCAGTAGATCCGGAACGGGCCAGAGTTCTGTTCCGCAATGTGATTGATAATGCCCTCAAATATTCAAAAGATCAGTCACGCCCGGTCGAGGTAAATGTAGGCTCGGAGGCGACTTCCGTGTGGGTGACAGTTGAAGATTTCGGCGAGGGTATTCCGCAGCAGGACCAGCCTCTTCTGTTTGAGCCGTTTTATCGGGTCGATAAGTCGCGGCATAAGCAGACCGGTGGTTATGGTTTAGGACTCAGCCTATGCAAAAAAATCATGGCTGCACACGGCGGCGACATCACCGTCAGCAGCAAACCCGGCCGCAGTACTCGATTCACCATCACCTTCCCCAAGCGGCGCTAGAGACACCAGGTGCAAGCGGGATCCGCATTCATTGAATGTCTCGCTGTTGATTGTAAAACCCGTTGTTGTGCGGGTCGTGAGCGATCCACGGCTCACTTTTCTGGAATTAATCCCTTGGGCGCAAAACGCATGACTACAAGCAAGATTGCGCCCATCAGAACTAGTCTGGTGTAGGCGGCACCGGCGATCAAGTGGTCTTTGAGCCAAAAGCCGTCTTCCATGAACAGCGTAATCATTCGCATCAGCCAGTTGCCCAGCGGTTCCGCTTCAATCCATAGAAACCATATGATGAACCCGCCCAGAACGGCACCCCAATTGTTGCCGGACCCGCCGATAATGACCATGACCCAGATGAGGAAGGTATAGCGTAATGGTATGTAGCTCGATGGTGTGAGCTGTCCGTCCAGGGTGGTCAACATGGCGCCGGCGATCCCGCAAACCGCACAGCCAAGAACGAACACCTGCAGGTGACGCCAAGTCACGTCCTTGCCCATTGCGTTCGCTGCATCGCGGTTGTCGCGGATAGCGCGCATCATACGGCCCCACGGTGATCTCAGAGCGCGTTCGGCTAACCACATGATTGCCGCCAGCATGATCAGGAACAGGCCTGCGTAGCACAGTTTTACGAAGATACTGGCCGCGTCCGTCACATCTGCGTGAAACCAGGCCGTTAAATTGATGAACCAGTCTGCTGCCATTAAGTCGACCTCGTAGGGAACGGGCCGGGGCAGGCCGGTTACGTTCTTCACCCCTCGGCTGAGCCATTCCTCGTACTTCAGCACGGCTATAATTATTTCAGAAATGCCGAGGGTCGCAATAGCGAGGTAATCCGCTCGCAACCCCAGAGAAATTTTCCCGATCAACCAGGCAGCACCGGCCGCGACGACACCGCCCAAAAACCAAGACAAGACGATTGGCAAATTAAACCCGCCCAGGTAACCGGTATGGGCCGGGTTAATCGCCTCAATTTGCTCTACCGCTGGTTCGTAGAAAACCCTAATCAGAAGGAATCCTAAAATAACGATAACGATGGTGATCCATATTTTGAATAAAGGCGGAACCAGGCGGCGCGCAATGATGATGGCAACAACCGTAGCCACCAGGCTTAGAAACGCCAGCGCGATGCCCCTGCCCCCGGCTGACCAGGCCTCGGTCACCGGCGGCATGGAGACCAGTACTGCGGTCAATCCACCCAGCGCGGTAAAACCCATAATGCCGACATTAAACAGGCCGGCATATCCCCATTGCATATTCACGCCCAAAGCCATGATGGCGGAAATCAAGCACAGATTAATAATGCCTAAGGCAACGTTCCAGCTTTGGCCGAGCCCCACGGCCAGTAACAATGCAGCCATCACAGAGAAATAAAAAACTCCTCTGCGTTTCACAACACTCTCCCGCGGATGATTCCGGTCGGTCTGATCAGCAATACCGCGACAAGAATGATAAACGAAACGGCAAACTTGTAATCCGTCGATAGCAGCTGGACGAGTCCATCCGGAGCCCAGCCTTCCGGACCCAAATAAGAGAAAAATTTCTTGTAGGCATAGGTCACCATCACTTCAGAAAAAGCAACGACAAATCCACCTAAAATAGCGCCGACCGGCTGACCGATGCCGCCCAGAATTGCCGCAGCGAATATTGGCAGCAACAGCTGCAAAAAAATAAACGGTTTATATGTTTTGTCTAGCCCATATAGGACACCGGCTATGGTGGCGAGCGTCGCGGTAATGATCCATGCAATCGTGACTACCCGATCCGGGTCAATGCCCGACAGCAGCGCCAGGTCCTCGTTATCCGAGTAAGCGCGCATGGCTTTGCCAGAGCGCGTTTTTTGCAGGAACCAAAATAGCAGTAGCACTACTATCACGGCGATGCTTACGGTGATCAACTGACTCTGTTTGATAGCAAGACCTTCCTTCAAGCCTGTCACCTGACGAAATTCCTGCGCACGTATTAGGAAGCGCGCACCATCAGCAAAGCTCTGATCATCGGGTCCGATGATTATTCGTATCAGGCCGGCCATGACAAACATTACTCCCACCGAGACGATGGCAAAGATAATCGGATTGGCTCGTTTGTGCCGATAGAAACGGTAGACGGCCCGGTCTGTTGCCAAGGCAGCGGCAATAGCGGCAACTATGCCCAACGGTAGCGCCAGCAGTGCGGTCGGTAATGGTGCGATGCCGGCACCCTGCGCCTGCAGAAACCAGGTAAGAAGGATGGTGGCCATGGTGCCGAACGACATTAGCTCGCCGTGGGCGAAGTTGGCGAAGCGCAAAATACCGAAGATCAGAGTTATACCGAGCGCACCTAGAGCAAGCTGCGCGCCGTAAGCGGTAGCCGGTACAACGACGAAATTTGCAAACAGTACCAGCGCATTTAGAACGTCCATCTAACCACCCAGAAACGATCGTCGAACTTCGGGATCCGCCAGCAGCGCCTGCCCGGTGTCGGAAAAACGGTTTCGACCCTGTACAAGAACAAAACCATGATCGGCGATTTCCAGCGCCTGGCGGGCGTTTTGCTCGACCATAAGAATAGCAATCCCTGTTTTCGCTATTTCTAAAATCTTATCAAACAAATCATCCATTACGATGGGCGAAACCCCGGCGGTCGGCTCATCCAGCATGAGCAGTTTTGGTTTAGTCATCAGGGCACGGCCCACCGCTACCTGTTGGCGCTGGCCGCCGGATAATTCTCCTGCAGGCTGATCGCGTCTTTCCCGCAGAATAGGGAAAAGTGCAAACACCTGTTCCATTGTCTCACTGATGTCATCGTTGCGGATATAGGCGCCCATTTCCAGGTTTTCCTGAACGGTCAAAGTAACGAAAATATTCCGGTTCTGCGGGACAAATCCCATACCGATGGCAACCCGCTGCTGCGGTGCCATCAGGGTAATATCACGACCGTCGAGAACCACCGATCCCTCGCGCAGATCCAGCATGCCAAAGACTGCTCTCATAGCGGTTGATTTCCCTGCGCCGTTGGGCCCAACCACGACCGCAATCTCGCCTTTTTCGACCGTGATACTGCAGTCTTGAATAATATCGGCGCCGCCATAGCCACCCGTCATATGAAGAGCTGAGAGAAAAGTCATGTCTTCGCTCTCTGATGCTTGCGTCCCGTTCCGAGGTAAGCTTCGATTACGTCCTCATTGTTCTTGACCTCTTCCACGCTGCCCTGGGTCAGCACTTTGCCCTCGGCCATGACGATGACCGGATCACACAGGCGACTGATAAAGTCCATATCATGCTCAATCATGCAGAATGTATACCCACGTTCTTCGTTGAGCCGTTGTATGGATGTGCCGATCGTTTTAAGCAGAGTGCGATTAACGCCGGCCCCGACTTCATCAAGAAACACGATTTTGGCGTCGACCATCATCGTACGCCCTAGCTCAAGCAGTTTTTTTTGTCCGCCGGATAGATTGCCCGCAAGCTCATCCTCAAGGTGCGATATCTGTAAAAAATCGATTACCTCGCGGGCCCTGGTGCGAATCCGATTCTCGCACTCCTGAACCCGTCTGTGGTTGAACCAGGCGTGCCGTAACTGCTCGCCAGGTTGATCGCCGGGTACCACCATGAGATTTTCCAATACCGTAAGGCTGGAGAACTCATGAGCAATCTGAAACGTGCGCAGCAATCCCCGGTTGAACAATTGATGGGGTTCCAATCCCGTAATGTCTTTCCCATCCAGATACACTGTGCCAGAGGTTGGTTTGAAGACACCCGCGATGACGTTGAACAGGGTGGTCTTGCCGGCGCCGTTCGGACCGATCAGGCCAGTGATAGATCCCTTCTCGATGCGCAAAGACGTACCGTCAACAGCGCGAATGCCGCCAAAGTGCATGTGAATATTCACCACCGAGATCATGTCGGCGTCAACAAGCAAAACACGGCCAGAACAAGGGTGTTCTGACCGTGCTGCCCTACATCCGGAGGGAAATCAGTGGTAGGTTACGGTGGCGAAAGTTCCGTCCTTTATTTCCACCTCGCGAAAGGAACCGGCGGACTCGCCGGAGCCGACCAGCTCTACTGCAGAGCCGCCGACGTAGTCGACTTCACCGCCGTCAGCCAGGATTTTTAGCGCTTTGGCCAGTTCACCGGGATAGATCTTCTCCCCGGGGGCATTCGCTACTTTCATGACATGCTCCTTGAATACCGCGCTGTCGGTGGATCCGGCAGACTGCATCGCCAACAAGAGCAATGCCGATGCATCATAGCATTCCGGCACGTATGGGTCGGTACCGCTGAAGTCGGCTCCCTTGGTAATGTCGCCCATCATCTTGGCTCCTGGGCTGTCAGTTCCGGGAACCGTACCGAAGGACCCCTCGATGCCGGTACCGAAAGCCTGAGCGAGTGAATCACCCACCATGCCGTCCGGCAGCATGAATTTGCTAAAGGCACCGCTGTCCAGCGCGGCCTGGATTACGCCTTTACCGCCCTGGTCAAGATAGCCGGCCACCACCAGTATCTCGCCACCGGCCGAGGATAGTGCGCCCACTTCAGCCGCGTAGTCAGCCTTGCCGTCCTCGTGCGCGGCGACGATGGTGACCTCACCGCCGGAGGCCTCGAACGCGGCCTTGAAGCTGTCGGCGAGGCCTTTGCCATAGTCGTTATTGGTGTAAGTCAGAGCGACGGACTTGATCCCTCGACTGCCGAGAACCTTGCCCATGATCTCGCCCTGTCGCGCGTCGGAGGGCGCCGTGCGGAAAAAGAGCCCATTGTCTTCAATTGTGGACAGCGCCGGAGACGTCGCCGACGGTGAAATCATCACCACGCCGTTGGGCACGGCCACGTTGTTTAATACCGCGGTCGTGGCGCCTGAGCAGGTTGCGCCGTTGATGGCGACGACGCCTTCAGACGTGATCAACCGTTCCGCGGCGGCGGTTGCGGCGGCGGCGTCAATGCAGGTGCTGTCACCTCGTACCGACACTACTTTTTTACCGCCGAGGAAAAGTCCGCTGTCGGACACCTCTTTGATCGCCAATTCGCCGCCCTTGGCCATCGGCGCAACCAGCGATTCGGTGGGTCCGGTAAAGCCTTGCAGCATACCTATTTTTACTTCGTCAGCAGCGAATGCCATGGTGCACATTGCCGTTGTGACGATGGTTAGTAGCGTTCGCGTTATCATAGTATCCTCATTTGATAGTGTTGTATTTGCGAGGGTTAAAGCATAACCAAACATTATCCAGTTTGCTACTACCGCACGTAAACAAACCAGTCACGCAAGCGCGTGCGCAATCGGCGTCCGCGCGTAAACCAATATGGTTTTCTGTTGGCTATTTGCGCTCAGGCGGTGACACCCAGACGTTAAATCCCGCACGATGGAGCGGAGATAACCAACGCGTTTCCGCGGGGCGCCTGATGCAGGTTCAACTTATTACAGCAAAGCTAAGCGCTGCCGGTTATGCTTAGAACTGACTCCGATCCGGGCTGGCACGGTACTGTGCGGGCGCTAGTGGCTGAGAATTTGGCTCAAGAAGAGTTTGGTTCGATCGTGCTGCGGATTTTCGAAGAATTCTTTGGGTTCGTTCTCCTCGATAATCTCGCCGCCGTCCATGAAGATGACGCGGTGTGAAACGGCGGTGG
>JAHEKE010000140.1 GCA_024638505.1 Gammaproteobacteria bacterium
GCAAAGCTTTGGGATCATGGTGTGTCCAATGAATGACGCCGCCTTGCGAATTCCACTCATACTCTCCGTAGAACTCCACAGTATCACCTCTCTTTAGAGAAGAAATCCTGGGTGCTAAATCAATGTTGTGAGCTATTAGCAATGTCCGACCAGAGTTCAATCGCAAGATGAATCGCTGGTGGCGAGAACCGTCGTTGTCGTCAGCTAAAATCTTCACGATCTCACCGCTTCCTTGTACCTGAAGATCGCTCTGACGCTGTTCGAAAGCTTCTTCAAGAACAGAATCCCCGGACGAACCTGGAGAACCAATGTGATGCTCTAGTTCTAGATCATTCCAAACGTAGTATGCCGCAATAAGTATCGCGACAATGGATAGTACTCTCTTCAAAGATATGCCGAGTCGTCTAACGCTCACATCAATGGTGGGGCTTAGCCTCGCCCGCCTGCATGTGCTTGTTAAATTGCCGGATCATGCATCAGGGTCCCGTGCTAATCGACTAGCTACTAATACTACGGCGATGAATGCCACGGTAATGATAATTCCTATGGCAAATGTAGAGCGTACTCCCATCTGCCAGGCCATGAATGGAGGTGCCAGGAGCGAAGCGATTGCTAGCAGTATCGCGATATAAGCTTTTTGATGCCCAAAATTCCAGGTCCACCCAAAGGGCAGCAAATTTCTTACTACGATACGAGGATCATCGTTACAGCAGTACACGATACCCAGTTTCCAGTTTGCCGGATCTGTTCGCATTGTTTCATACTTTGACATCAGACTACCTACTGACACCTAACAGCCGAATTATAAAGCTTTTGACCTGATAACATATTATCGATTCATTGATGTGAGTCCGTTTCTGACCCAAGATTGTCTCCCGCCGGGGTTTTACGAGGGTCTCCTTTGGAGAATTCAGTCCCCCACAAGTCGGTTACATGCTTCCGAAATCAGCCAAAAATGGGGCTAAGGATTCGCGCAGCGAATGGTTTGTCCGGGATTGCCGTTAATCGAAATCCATGGCTTAATTCAAAACAGTCGTTTATTCTGGATAGATTATTATCTCGTTCGAAGTCGTTTATGGGTGAAGCATCCACAATTCCGCTTGAGCTTATTGATGAAATACGCAGCAAGGCGCTGCAAGCGGCCAAGCCGCGCAGTTTGACGCCAAAGCAACGCGACTCGTTGTTCGAGAAGATCAAGATCTTGCTCAAAAAGAGGAATGCGGTACTCATCACGCATTATTATGTCGACGAGCAGCTGCAAATCCTGACGGATGCCACCGGCGGCTACGTCGGTGATTCGCTGGGTATGGCTGATTACGGTAATCGCCATTCTGCAACCACGCTGGTCGTAGTAGGAGTGCGTTTCATGGGCGAATCAGCAAAGATTCTCAACCCGGAAAAACGCGTAATCATGCCGGATCTGGCCGCGGAATGCTCGCTCGATCTGAGCTGTCCGATCGAGAGCTTCAGTGCCCTCTGCGACCAGCACCCCGACCGGACCGTGATGGTCTATGCCAACACCAGTGCCGAGGTCAAGGCGCGCTCTGACTGGGTGGTTACTTCATCAAATGCCGTCGATATCGTGGCCCACCTGCACGCCAGGGGCGAGAAGTTTATATTTGCGCCCGATCGTCATCTCGGCAATTATGTGCAGAAGCAGACCGGTGCCGACATTCTCAACTGGCAAGGTTTCTGTGTCGTACATGATGAGTTCAAGGCGAACGCACTTCGGCAACTGATGCAGGAGCATCCTGATGCCGAGGTTATTGCGCACCCGGAGTCGCCTACCGAGGTGCTTGATATGGCGAGTGTGGTCGGCTCCACGACGCAGTTGATCAATGCTGCGAAAGCCTCCACGGCGAAAACCCTGATCGTTGCAACCGATTTTGGCCTTTTTCACAAAATGCACGAAGCTGCTCCCGATAAAAAACTGATTGCAGTCCCGACAGGTGGCGACAGCGCATCCTGTGTCAGTTGTGCCCATTGTCCGTGGATGGCAATGAACAGCCTGGATAACCTTGCCGCGGTTCTGGAAGATGAGCATGATGTTAGTCATGAGATCCATATCGACGAGTCGATACGCAAGAAAGCGCTGAAGCCGATCGAGCGTATGCTTGATTTTTCCCGCTCACAGGGCAAAGTCTGACCTCGCAGACTATCCTGTATAACTCACCAGATGGACAAGCCCTCGCCCACTCAGATATGTGCATGAAGGGTCTGGATTTAGCGAACTGCCAGCATAATCTTCCTGAAAATCCCGCAGTAGCTAACTTCCTGAGTGTCCGCACCTGGCCCAGGATTCTACTGACCGACTGGATATGAACGGCAGCTCTGGAGAAAGGCGCCGGTCAGATGTGGTGACTGAACTCCCCGCGCTCGGCCGGCGCCATCAGCTCGTGAAACTGCACACCACTCATCTGCACTAGAGTCTGATGATCACCCGCCTCGAAGAAGACTTCATCCAGCTTGCCAAGGCTGGATGTCGGGTCCCATATTGTCTTTACCCCGTAGGCCATACCGATGGGCGGCACTGCTCCCGGTTCACAGTCGCTAAAGACCTCCTCCAGGGCGGCTTCGTCCACCATCAATACTTCCTTACGCAGCAGCTTGTGCAGCGATTCGAGCTCAACGTGATAGTCAGCGGGCAAAACCACCAGCAGGTAGCCGTCGTAATCCTTTACCAGCACTCCCTTGGCCAGGGCATCACCATGGACATGTGCCATTTCGGCAGTCTCCATGCTGTATTCACTGTGCGGATGAGTCACCTCCTTGTA
>JAHEKE010000072.1 GCA_024638505.1 Gammaproteobacteria bacterium
GGGCGGGCGCAATCCCGAGTCCTTCTGAAAGAACACAAACCAGGGGAACTTGATGCCAGCGTGCAGGAAAACGCCGGCCGAAGCAGCGGTCAGCAGAAACCAAGTTAGGGCGAGGTGTTCTTGACCGGCCGCCTCGTTGATCATCGACTTGCTGATAAAGCCAGAGGTCCAGGGAAAAGAGGAAATGGCGAGCGCTCCGACTACCCCGCACACCATGGTTACGGGCATGCTCTGAAACAGCCCGCCGAGGTCGGTGCACTTGCTTTTACCGGTTTGATAGAGCACCGCGCCGGCTGACATCAGCAATAGGGCTTTGTAGATTATGTGGGCAAAGGCATGAGCGGCAGCGCCATTCAGAGCGATCTCAGTGCCGATCCCCACACCCACGACCATGAATCCCACCTGGTTGACGATGCTGTAGGCGAGGATGCGGCGCATGTCATTTTCCAGCAGTGCGTAAATAATGCCGTAAAAGATCATGAACAGACCGATCCAGATCAGCACGTCGGTGCCGGGAAAGCCACGGATCAACGCGTACACTGCCGCCTTGGTAGTGAATGCGGAGAGGAAAACCATACCGCTGAATGAGGCCTCGGGGTAGGCGTCGGCCAGCCAGGCCGACACCGGAGGGGCAGCGGCGTTGAGTAGAACGGCGGCGAGGATCAGAGCGCCACCGATGGAGTTGGTGTCAATTGACTCGAAGGCGATAGAACCGCCGGCGGTGACATGCACCAGTATGCCGGACAAGAGCAGGGCGCCGCCGGCCATATGCACCTGGAAGTAGCGCATGGCCGCTTTTTTCGATCGCTCGCTGCCGGCGGCCAGTAGAACGGTAGTCGAGGCGAGCGCCATGATCTCCCAAAAAACGAACAGAGTGATCATGTCGCCAGCGAGCGCCACACCAACGGCAGCCCCGGCGTAAACCATGGCGGCCGTGATTTCGAGCATACTCTTCTGGCGGAGTGCGAACAGGCAACCGGCGAATGCCATCAGTGAGAAGATAATCGCGAACAGGCGGCTGAGAGCGTCGCTGCGCACGACGATTAACTCATAGTCAAGGAAGCGAATGACGGTAGAAGTTCCATCTGGCAAGTTCCAGACGAGCCATAACGTCGTAAGCGGCAGTCCCAGCATCAGGATGGCACGGATGCGAGGTCCGCAGAGCGGCAGCAGCAAAGCGCCGAGAATTAACACCGCCCAGGGTGGGAGCGCGCTAATCGTCATAGTATGTGTCGGACCGTTTCAGCAGCACGCCGAGCGCCTTGGCAAACAGTACCATCGCCGCGCAGGTGAGCAGGCCGTACCAGGAGTAGAAACCGAACGTCCCGTCGACGTCAAACAACGCGTGCGGATGGAGGAACACGTCGGCGAGAGCGAGCGCGCTGAGCACGACGGTAAAGCCGATCCAGAGTAATCGGATGGTGCGTGGCCGCAGAAGCCAGTGCTTTATTTCGTTTTCAATCACGTGGGTTATGTTGGGAAGTGTAAGACGGAGAAAATATAACCGTCGCAGCGCACGGTGGCAATTGGCCGCCCACACTTCTCGATTAGCTCAACGCTTTTGATGAAACCTCGGCTTATAACTGGCGTTCGAACATGCTCGCCATCATTTCGTACAGTGGTTGGGCAAAGAAAAATAGGGCAATACATCCTAATGCCGTAAGCGATAGAGCTAATACGGATGCGAATGGAGCTTCCTGGATCGTGCCCGCTTGTCCGGATCCGGGTGGGGTTAAGAAGAATCCCCGTATCGGAATGATCAACAGATACGCTACGTTCAGTAGAGAACTCACCATGAAAACAGCGAGTATCGCCCATTGTTCGGCGGCTGCAGCACCGAGCGCAAGATACCACTTGCTCCACAGTCCGCCGGTCAGTGGTAATCCAATAATACTGAGACTGCCGATGAGCATGGCCGCATACGTGACCGGCATAGATTTTCCTAAGCCGTCCATCTCGCTGATGTTGGTTTTGTGGGTGGCAACGTAGATTGCGCCCGCGCAGAAAAATAGCGTGATCTTGCCCAGCGCATGGGTGGCGATGTGCATGCCACCGCCTATTATGGCCACCGAGTTGACCAACATAGCTCCTAAGACGATGTAAGCCAGCTGACTGACTGTAGAATAGGCAAGCCTGGCCTTCAGGTTGTCTTTAGTCAGGGCCACCAGTGACGCCAAGATTACAGTGATTGCTGCCGCCCACATCAACCATCGATTGGCGCCGGTATCACGCAGTAAATCCAGTCCGAAAATGTAAACGGTGACCTTCAATACGGCGAATACCCCGGCTTTGACCACGGCTACGGCGTGCAGCAGCGCGCTAACTGGGGTGGGGGCGACCATGGCTGCGGGCAACCAGCGATGAAACGGCATTAATGCCGCCTTACCGATGCCGAATAGATAAAGCGCCAGGAGCAGCGGCAGAAAACCAGGTTCAATTCTGCCCTGTAGAATGCCACCCGGCGTAAAATTCAGGTGCCCTACCGCGTGCCAAGTCCACACCATGGCCAGCAGCAAGAAACCGATGGAAGTAGAGAGTAATACTCCCAGATACACGCGACCGCCCCGTTTTGCTTCTTCCGTTCCCTTATGCGTGACCAGAGGGTAGGTTGACAGCGTCAGGACTTCGTAAAAGACGAACAGAGTAAATAGGTTGGCAGACAGAGCGACACCTAAGGTCGCGGAAATCGATACGGCGAAAAAGACGTAAAATCGGGTTTGATTTTGCTCCTTGTTGCCCCGCATGTAGCCTATTGAATATATGGTTGTGATGATCCACAGGCCGGAAGCGACGGTCGCGAATAACAATCCCAGGGGCTCGGTGGACAGGCTGAGCGGGAGTCCGGGTAAGGGCCGTGCGATGATCAGCTCCGTTTGTTGAGCATCGCTTCCCAGCAGCTGAAGTACGAGGAGAAACAAAAGGGTGGCCGTCGACAGAGTAACGGTTTCCCTTAGGTTGGGCTTACTATTACACATGGCGATCAAAACGGCGCCGAGCAGTGGCAGTAAGACGGTGAGCAGAAGGGTGCCTTGCGCTGCCATCAAAAGACACCCAGTAATTGATCTGCCGCACGCTTGGCAAAATTCACCGTGTCGACAGCGTTGATGCCGAAATAGATATTGGCGGCGACCAGAATCCAGGTAGGAAGCAGCAGGCTTAACGGAGCTTCCTTAATGTGGCCAGCGGGTGCGGCTTTAAAGTAGGCTGTTTCCACTACACGCCATATATAGAGTACTGCCAGCAGGGAACTGGCTACGATCATAAAGGCCAGCCACCACCAGTCGCGCTCCAACGCGGCCAGAACCAGATACCACTTGCTGATGAATCCGACCGTCGCCGGCACGCCGATCAGGCTCAGCCCGCCGACGACGAATGCCGCCATGGTCCATGGCATACGGCGCCCCGCACCGGCTAGATCTTTCAGTTCCACGCTGTTCAGGCGATAAACAATGCAGCCCAGCGCCAGGAACAGGGCACCTTTCATCAGCGCATGATTAAACAAGTGAATAATGCCGGCCGTCAGGCCGGTGGCTGTTGCCAGACTTATGCCGATGACCATGTAGCCAACTTGCGCCACGCTGGAGTACGCCAGCATACGCTTTACGTTCTGCTGGTACACTGCGACCAGCGACATACTGAAAATGGCGATCACGCCCAGAATCAGCAGAATGACGTCGAGGCGCATCGTGCGCAAGGAAAACGTCTCGCTGAAGATATCAAAGAAAAATCGCAGCAAGAGGTATATGGATACTTTGGTTGCCGTGCCGGCCAGGAATGCGGTCACCGCTGACGGGGCAAAGGTATAGGCATTAGGCAGCCAGTAATGCAGTGGGAATACTGCTGCTTTAAGTGAAATGCCAAGAACCAAAAAGGCAAAACCTGCATGCACCGTGGTGGTGTGCTCGACCTCGGGAATGCGCTGCGCCAGATCCGCCATATTCAGCGTGCCGGTCATCATGTACAGCAGTCCGACCCCGATTAATATAAAGGTGGCGCCAATGGTGCCCATGACCAGGTACTGAAAGGCAGCGGTGAGCGCCCTGCGGTCGGGACCGAGGCTCACCAGCAGATACGACGATAAAGACGAAATTTCCAAGAACACGAACACGTTGAAAACATCGCCGGTAATGGTGATTCCCAGCAGGCCGGTCAGGCACAGCAGCCAACCGGTATAGACTAAATGGATGCGCTTGATATGCGTTTCCTGCTCAATGCTTTCCTTGGCATACAGCAGGACCACCGAACTGATGCCCGATACGATGGTCAGTACAAAAGCATTGACCACATCAACTCTGTACTCGATTCCCCAAGGTGCGGCCCAGCCACCAAGGCTGTAACTGATGGTGCCGAGGTGGAATGTCTGCCACAACAGTGATAGCGCAATGAAAAAGCTGATCCAGCTCACGCTCAGCGCCAGCAGCCAGGTGGCGGTGAACTGGCGGATAACCACGCAGGCCGGTGCAGCCAGCAGTGGGATCACCACTTGCAGAGCGGGGAGGTGTGCACTAATCACGGGAATCTTTTGACGTATATATTTGTTCTTCGTCTACAGAATTGAAGGCGGTGTGAATTCGAACGATAAGCGCGAGCCCGAGCGCGGTCGTTGCAACGCCGACAACGATTGCGGTGAGGATTAAAACGTGGGGCAGTGGATTAGAGTACAGCGTGATGTCATCGGCCAGTATGGGTGCGGTGCCGCCGCGTACTTTACCGATGGAAATATAGAATATAAAAACGGATGTCTGGAATATATTGAGGCCGATGATTTTCTTGATCAGGTTGGTGCTGACAATTACCACATACAGACCGGACATCATCAAAAAAAACACGATCCAGTAGTTGTACAGGCCGATGGTGCTCATTGACGTTTGCCATTAGGGTCTGCGTCAGATGCCTGCGCAACATCGTTTTGCTTCGTACTGCCCTGTTTTCTCAACTCGATTTGCCGGTACCCAGCGAAAGCGTAAAACAGGCTGACCATGACGAAAGCAACGGTGATGCCGACGCCCAGCTCAATTAGCATGATACCCAGATGTTGGCCATGGACTGGATCCGATAATAATACGCTGTAGTCAAGATAGTTTCCGCCTCTGAACAGGCTGATTACGCCAACCCCGGCGTAGAGTAAGACGCCCGCACCGCTCATGCCGTGTACGAAGCTGGGGGATATCACCTGCTTAGTGGTTTGCAGCCCAAATATCAGGGCGTACAGGATAAACCCCGCACCAAAAATAACGCCGGCCTGAAAACCCCCGCCGGGTCCGTAGTCGCCATGGAACTGAACGTACAGTGCGAAAAGCAGAATAATCGGAATAAGCAGTTTAGCGACCACGCGTAAAACAATATGATGTTCCATGGATTATTCCCGCCGCCTGCGCGAGCGCTTCCGGCTGTGTCGCCCGAGCAGACACAGCACCCCTATCCCCGCAGTAAAAATGACCGTAACCTCGCCCAGCGTGTCATAGCCACGATAACTCGCCAATACCGAAGTGACGACGTTGGGGATATTGATTTCTGCAGCCGAACCCTGCAGGTAGCGGGGCACGACGTGCAGGTTGGCCGGAGCGGAGGGATCGCCGACCAGGGGCATATCCAATGATGCGTAAATCAGGGCCGCACCGATCACACCAGTGATCAATAACGGCATCATGGCGCGGCTGTGTCTCACCTCCAACTTTGCTCCGGTTATCGCCAGAGTACTGAGTATGAGCACCGTAGAAATACCTGCGCCCACCGCGGCCTCGGTGAAAGCAACATCTACCGCGTCTAGTACGACAAAAATCAAAGCACAGTGCAGGCTGTATATGCCGAACATCATGGCAGCGCCAAACAGCGAACGCAGGTGAACAATACCCAGTGCCCATACCGCCAGTCCAGCCAGCAGGGCGAAGTCGACGATTGCTACCATCAACCCTGGTCCAGGTGCTTCGGTTTCACACCGCCGTGCAGCGCTGATTTGGCCAGCGCATGGGTGGCAGTGGGGCCGGTAATGACCAGCAGCAAGAAGATCATGATCAGCTTGATGGATACCAGTGACCATCCCGACTGCAGTAATAGTCCGAGCAGAACCAGCCAGGCACCCAGCGTTTCGCAAACACCCGCAGCGTGGAGCCGCGTAAAAAAGTCGGGCATTCGGATTAACCCAATGGAACCGATAACAATGAAGACGCCCCCGCCGATGAGGCACACTGCACTGACGATGTCGATGAACAGCATCATTTGGGTCTCCGCGAATAAGAAGATTGACGGCCCAGATCCTGGTACTCAAAGAATTTAAGCACTGCGATGGTGCCGATAAAATTGATCAATACGTAAACCAGCGCGATGTCGAGGAATTCTGGACGGCCCATAAGAAACCCGAGCACTGCGATCATCAATACGGTCAAGCTGCCGAAAGCATTGACTGCGAGTATGCGGTCATACAGCGTTGGGCCGCGCAATCCGCGAGCCATCGCTATAAACATACCCAGGATGATCAGTAACGCGGTGATGGCATAAACCACAATCATCGCTGTCCGGCCCTCGGATCCTCTGGCTGAGGTCGTTCAATCGAGGTAACGCGCTTGTCCATGTCGCCTGTCAGCAGAGCGCCTGCCGGTGCCTGCGCCAGGGCGTGCACCTCTATTTCACGCCCGCGCAAATTAATTGACACGGTACCGGGCGTAAGCGTGATTGAGTTGGCGTAGATCACTTGACCGAGCTCTGTTTTCTGCGAGGTAGGTACGGTGAGCAGTCGAGGGCGGATAGGCAGACTGGGCGAAATAATCCGCCGCGCCACGTCGAAATTTGATTTAACCACCTCGACACCGAGCCAGGCGCTGTACATGATCAATTTAATCGGTTTGAGGTGGAGCGGATGACCTTCATGATCGACCAAATCCATCTTTTGACTGAAGAACCAGACGATCAAGCAGGATATCAACCCCAGCGTGAGTAACAGTGTCGTATAGTGCCCAGACAGGAGTACCCACATCAATCCTAAGCCGAGAACCAGTAACAGTGAGTGCATTATCGCCCCTTATTTCCTGGAGATCATTACGTTCAAAGCAAGCCTGTTCGACCTGAGCGTTACGTTTCGTAACATAATCTGCTACCCTCGCGTGTAGGCATGAACAGCGAACAATCAACTTGGTTTCTGGAACGTATCATTTTAGTCATTGCGTTGGCCATACTGTTGTTTGCCACACCGGTACTGAACTGGTGGGCGCAGGATGGGAGTCCCTGGTTTTTGGTCTACCTGCTGTGGCTCATTGTTATTGGATTGAGCGCCTGGCTCTATTTTACACAGCACGACGATGACTTTTAATCTCACCCATCTTTTTCTGGCGGTGGTCGGGTATCTCTCACTGTTGTTTCTTATCGCTTACGCTACCGAGCGTGGCAAAGTCCCAAAGCGCATCGTCCGTCATCCGCTGACCTACGTGCTGTCCCTGGGGGTGTATGCAACCTCATGGAGTTATTACGGCAGTGTGGGCTTCGCCAAAACCCAGGGGTACACATTCCTTGCTGTCTATCTTGGGGTGACGCTGGCGTTCGTCATGGCTCCGATTCTGCTGCAGCCGATTTTGCGATTGGTTCGTGATTATCAGCTTACCTCCCCGGCTGATTTGTTTGCATTCAGGTACCGCAGTCAGCTTGCCGGCATCGCTGTGACGCTGTTCATGTTGGCCGGAACCTTGCCCTATATTGCGCTGCAGATCAAGGCGGTGACTGAGTCACTAACCGTGCTGACCCAGGAAGCCCCGCCCAAAGTATTGGCCTTCGGGTTTTGCCTGACGCTGATACTGTTTGCCATATTGTTCGGTGCACGCCATATCTCTCCGCGGGAAAAACACGAGGGTCTGGTGGTTGCAATCGCTTTCGAATCACTGGTCAAGTTGCTGGCAATGCTGCTGGTTGGGGCGTTCGCAATATTCGGTGTTTTCGGTGGTTTAGGCGAGATGAACACCTGGCTGCAGGTCAATCCAGAGGCGGTAAATGCGCTGTACGAGCCACTGCGCGAGGGCTCCTGGGTAAGCATCATATTTCTCGCATTCGCCGCCGCTTTTTTGCTGCCGCGCCAGTTCCATATGACTTTCACCGAGAACATCAACCCACGCGCACTCATGGTTGCGAGCTGGGCTTTTCCTTTGCTGCTGCTGCTGATGAATCTGGCGATTCCGCCGATTCTGTGGGCCGGCCAGGCGCTTCAGATTCCAACCAGTGCAGATTATTTTGCCCTGAGTATTACTCTGGGCAGCGGATCAGATCTGTTACCTATTGTTGCTTACCTGGGTGGGGTGTCGGCTGCCAGCGCCATGATGATTGTCACCACGGTTGCGTTGTCCGCCATGTGTTTGAACCATATTATTCTGCCCGCCAGCTATCCCGATCCAACGGTCAACCTTTACCGCTGGTTGCTATGGGGCAGAAGGTTGGTTATCGCAGCGGTCATCCTGGCGGGATATGGATTCTACGTGGTTTTACAGCATAACGAGGGGCTGGTGCAGCTTGGCCTGATTTCGTTCGTCGCGGTAGCGCAGTTTTTCCCGGGTATCGTTGGTGTGTTGTATTGGGCGCGGGCAAACCAGTTTGGCTTCCTTTCCGGCCTGGCGGGCGGCGCCTTGGTCTGGCTGGTCACGCTGATCATCCCTTTGCTGGAGCAGAGCGGGCAGCTCAATACCGGCTTTAACCTCACGTCGTGGCTGCAGGTCACGCAACAGGATAAGTGGACATTCGCTACGTTCTGGTCACTCACGCTAAATACGTTTTTGTTTGTTGCTGTATCGCTTCTGACCAAGCAGAAGGAGGAGGAGCGGGAATCGGCTAGCGTGTGTACCCGTGAGACGTTCACCCCGCGGGCGGGTGTGCTTAAAGCTCAGTCTCCGCAAGAGTTTACGCAGCATCTGGCGCGCATGATGGGGCAGGATATGGCGCAAAAAGAGGTGGCGCGTTCTCTCGAGGACCTCGGCATGGAGAACGACGAGGCCGATCCAGCCAAGCTGCGTAAACTGCGCGACCGCATAGAACGAAACTTATCCGGCCTGCTCGGGCCAGAGATCGCGCGGGCGCTGGTAAATAAGCAGCTGCGTATTGATCATGCTGCGCAGGATGTCTTTGCTGATACGTTCCGCATGGTTGAGGAACGGCTGGAAGATTCGCGCACCCAGCTGCGAGGATTGGCGGCAGAACTCGACGCGTTGCGCCGCTATCACCGCCAGGTGCTGCAGGATCTGCCGATCGGGGTGTGTTCCGTGGGCCCAGATGATGAGATCCTAATCTGGAACCAGGCCATGGTCGAGATATCTGATTTACGCGCCTTCCAAACGCTGGGCATTAAGGTGGTTGATTTGCCGGCGCCGTGGGGGGATTTACTAGGTCAGTTCGTTAACACAAAAGATCATCGCGCGACTAAGATCCATCGCCTGGTCAGGGGAAAATCGCGCTGGTTTAGCCTGCATAAGGCGCAACTGGAAGACATGCCAACCGTCCCAGCCGTGACCGTGCCCTCGCCGCACACCGGTATCGTTGTTCTGGTGGAGGACCTGACCGAGACCCACATGCTGGAAGCAGAACTCGTACACAGCGAGCGGCTGGCCTCAATAGGTCGTTTCGCCGCGGGGGTTGCGCACGAAATTGGTAATCCGGTAACGGGTATAGCGTGTTTAGCCCAAAATATACGGGATGAGAGTTCGGACCAGGAGACTCAGACCGCGGTGAATCAGATCCTGGAGCAAACCAAAAGAATCGGCGCCATCGTTCGCTCGCTGGTGGGATTCAGTCACGGCGGTCAAATCGATTCTGCGTATACCGGATTCAGTTTACGCACCTGCCTGGAGGAGGCCGTTGATCTGGTGAAACTGAGTGAACGGGCGAAACACGTCAACTTTGACATTCAGTGCGCACCGCAGACAACGGTAAGAGGTGACCGCCCGCGATTGCAGCAGGTGATAGTCAATGTTCTGACCAATGCCTGTGACGCCTCGCAGCCCGATAGCGAGGTAAAAATAAGCGTTCAGAATAACTCCGGCATGGTCAATATCCTGATTCAAGATGAGGGGACGGGCATCGAGGAAGCCGATTTAAATCGGGTTTTTGATCCCTTTTTCACGACCAAGGAACCGGGGGTCGGCACCGGTCTGGGTTTGGCGCTTAGCTACAACATTATCAAAGAGCATGGGGGGCAAATCAGCGTTAGCAGTATCCCTGAGCAAGGCACGACGGTGAGCATAAGGCTCATGCATGATCAGTTTAGGGTGGGCGACAAGAAGGTGGCCAATCAGTGACTCAGATTTTGGTAATTGATGACGAAGCGGTGATCCGCTCCGCCCTTACCCGACTGCTTAACCGGCACAACTATGATGTCGTATCAGCATCCTCAGTCAACGAGGCGGAGTCAGAGCATGACCTGTCTGCATTTGATCTGATCATAGCCGACTTGCGCCTGCCCGGTGTGCCTGGAACCGATGTCATCAAGAAAGCAAACAGCACACCGGTACTGATAATGACCAGCTATGCCAGCGTTAAATCCGCTGTAGAGTCCATGCGATTGGGCGCTGTCGACTATATCGCCAAACCCTTTGATCATGAAGAAATGATCCTGGTTATCGATCGCATAACCAAGGAGAGCAGGCTGCAAAGACAAAATGCTGCGCTCAAGTCGGTGGTGCAGAGAGAATACCCGGTGACCGGCATGATTGGGGACTGCCAGGCCATGCAGGACGTCTTCGCCCGCATCCAAAAGGTGGCCCCCACTGATACCAATGTTCTCATATTCGGTGAGTCGGGCACCGGCAAGGAGCTGGTTGCCAGAGCGATTCACGAGGCGAGTCCACGCAAAGATGCGCCGATTGTTACCGTGAACTGTGGTGCCATTCCGAATGAGCTCATTGAGTCTGAATTGTTTGGGCACGAAAAGGGTGCCTTTACCGGCGCCGTCGGCGCGCGCTATGGTCTGGTGGAAGCGGCGGATGGTGGCACCCTGTTTC
>JAHEKE010000029.1 GCA_024638505.1 Gammaproteobacteria bacterium
AAACCGCTTAATTATTGGAGCCCGCAGTCGGGATCGAACCAACGACCTGCTGATTACAAATCAGCTGCTCTACCAGCTGAGCTATGCGGGCTAACACCGGAGCGTTAGAGATTGTAGGAAATGATTCGTTCAGCGGCAACGTTAGGAGCACGAAAATTCGCTTACCCTGGTTCTTTCGTCTCCCCAATCAATGACGGACAGCTCGGACTGAGATTTACGGTTGGCCTGCGAGTCCCTCAATTCCAGCCAGTAGGTTGAATTGAGCAAACGATCTTCGATTCGTATCTGTGCCGTAATGTCCTTGGCCTTAAGCTGGCTTACCAGCGCGTCCGCACCATCGCTCTGGGTGAACAGACCAAGCGAGATAATGTCCTCTTCACCGGACTGTTTCTTCACATAGTGATCGGTAATATCATTTTCATTAAGAACCGCGCGCTGTTCCTGCACGGCTTCGGTCGACGGAAAAGGCCCCAGGAAAACGCGATAGGCCCTAATCTCCCTCGCTTTTACCGAGCGCGCTTCAAATGGAATTGACAGTTTGCTGAGCCTGTCGCCCGACTCGCTTGCCTGAGCGATGTCAAAAAACGGGCCTATGCGCAAGCAGTAGAGCTGTTCTGCTGGCTGACCGTCCGCAATCTCGTCCGGGGTTTCGCTTTTTACCGGAGCTATTTCACTCAACAACATCATGGTTTCGCCGTTCACCGGCGGCCGGATGAATTCAGTGCTGGCCGGTCTTTGGCCATAAGTCCAGAGATACAAGCCGACGTTACACAGCAGCAGTGTTGCAAAGACCCACTTCATTTTCACTTTAGCGTATACGCAAGACCGATCAAGACCAGGTCAGGCTCATGTTGTAAAGAGTTGCTTAGCAAGGGCAGCAATTGTGGCGCATCCCCACCGGTAATGTATAGCTTTGCTTCCCCAGTAATTGAGCAGGCTTCGCGCACAACGCGGTCAATGGCACCGGCGCTACCAAAATAGCTTCCACTTGCTACGCACTGCGCAGTGGTCGTGCCGATCACCTGCTTGAATTCCGCCCGACTCTCCAGGATATCGGAAGTGTTATTGAGAAGACTGTCCTGCATTAGATCTATGCCGGGCAGAATCACGCCTCCGATGAAACGATTGTCTGCATTCACCACGTCAACGGTTATCGCGGTACCGCAATCCACCACGCATAAGGCCCCGCTGGCAGTAATCGCGCGCGCGCCGATCAACGCCGCCCAGCGATCGCATCCAAGCTGCTCCGGTTGTTGATATCCGTTCACCATCCCCCGAAAACTGGTGCCAGATTGGAAAAAGGTGGTGTCTTTGTTCCAGCGTTTCCGCACCCAGGCATTGATGCTCGCGGCGTTACTCTTTCCGGAAACGTTGGAAATCAGAATCGAAGAGGGTGTATCCAGGCTCGCCCACTGGCTATCGAGCAGGCTCTCAATCCCGTCCGTCAGCGCTATCGAAGCGCCCGGCCGCCAGGTGTCCGTACCGACCTGCGCCCACTTGAACCGCGAGTTGCCAATGTCGACCACCAGATTCATTGCCGCCTTGCGCTGACGTCGCCGTGGTAGCACACCGTTTCTCTTCCCCCCGCCTGGCGAATCCTCAGCCCGCCTAATCTGTCTAGGTCAACTGCCCGGCCGCGCAGCTGTTTTCCGCTGTCGCGGTAAGTGACGGTCACCGGGCGCCCGCGCAGCGCATCAACATCGTGCCAGCGATGGCGATAGGGGGCAAAACCCTCTGCTTCATAACGCTGCATAAGCGCGAACAGTCGCGTGATACAGCATGCCGCCAAATGGTTGCGGTTGATAAGACAGCCTAAATCATTAACCAAATCTGCCCACGGCTGATTGATAAACGCACCGTCGGCTTCGGCAATCTCAACATTCAAACCCACACCAATAATTACCGAGCAGGAACCGGCCGTTTCTCCGCTCACTTCAATCAAAATGCCGCCCAGCTTTTTGTCACCAAACACGATGTCGTTTGGCCATTTAAGGGACAATCCGCTAACACCCAGGATCTTTAGGGCATCGATCAGCTCTATACCGACAGCTATGGCGAGTCCGCTGATACCCTCCGGCCACGAAGAATACACCCAACCCATAGACATTATCAGATTGCGATAGGGAGACGCTATCCAACGGTTGCCGTACCTGCCTCGACCCGCCGGTTGCGCCTCCGCCAGACACACCTTTCCGTGCAGCAGCCTGGCGTCGGACAGTCGGCGAAGAGAGTCATTGGTTGAATTTACACTTTGCTCAATGCACAGCCCGCCAAGTCTGGCGCGGGCAGATGCCTCGAGTAGTTCCCTGATCAAGGCTGCATCGAGGGGCGTGATGCCGCGGGCCAACCGGTAACCCCGTCCGCGGACGCAGTCGATCGGGAGCCCGGCGTCGCGCAACTGGGAAACCTGTTTGTGCACCGCCGCCCGGCTCACGCCCAACTGGTTTCCTAGAGCCGTTCCTGAAACAAAGTCGCGATCATTCAGCAGTTGCAGCAAGCGGGCCCTGGGCGGCATCCTAGTTTGCTCCAATTCGCATAGGAAAACCTGCTCTTCAAGCACAAGGTTGGTTTATCGGCGCGGAATAGTAGCATACGAAAAAAAAGGCCGGCGAGCCGGCCTTCACGCACAGTGTTTCGCTAGGGACGAGGTCATGATCTGGCGTTGAGTGTGCCTACCACCGTAACGGGGACATTTTGCCCACCCACATTACACGTACCGGATCCGGTAACCGGGCCTGACGCGGTATTGCCGCTTATGTTGCCGTTGACCGTAGCGGTACCGGTACAGGTGATGTTGTCTCTGCTTTCGGTAATGGGAATGGTCGCGGTAAAAGCGCCGCCGCTCAGCTGGGTCGTGGCCGTCCGCCCCTCCGCGGTTAATTTTACGCTGTTGCCGGTGACCACGATGGTGACCGGCAAACGCTTATCCGTATCGGGATAGCCCGGCGCGCTCAACGTCACGTCAACGGTGCCGGTGTAGGTGGTCGAAGTAACCGCCGAACCCGCACTGGTGGTCGCGCCGCTGCCGGCGGCGGAGGTCGAGCTGCTGCCACCGGTTACGGCGGCTGATCCGGACAGCGTGTCGCTGCCGGCGTTGCTGCTGGTGTCACTTCCCCCGCCGCAGGCGGCCAGCAAAGACAGAAGCAGTAGTGTGCTTAGTTTTTTCACAACATCTCGTAAAAAGCCATGTAAATATAAAATATAACATATATTTCCTATAGTTATGCAATGTTTTTAATTATTTACTCTAAGAAAGGTATTTATTTAGGTAAAAGACATCCTCGCATGCGCTGTTTAACGAGATCAGTAGAGCACGATATGGTCTTTGGTCGGGGCCAACCGTCAGGCTAATGCTTGAATAACGCCGGCGCACACATTTGAGTGATTTAATACAGCCGAGCGCGCGGCGCTGTCCAGCAACCGGCTAGAATACCAGATTGAGCATGAGCATCATCACCACGAGGAACAGGATGGTCATCACGCCGCCGGCGCGTAGGAAATCCGCGACGCGATAACCGCCGGGTCCCATGATGAGCGCATTCACCTGGTGCGTTGGGATAAGAAAAGAATTGGAGGTCGCCAGGGCGACGGTCAGGGCAAACATCGCCGGGTCGGCGCCTACCCCGATGGCAATGTTTATGGCCAGAGGCACGAGCAGCACGGTGGCGCCTACGTTGGAAATGATCAAAGTAAAAACGGTCGCCAGTAACGCGATCGCGGCCTGCAGTACCCACACGGATACACCTTGAAACAGCAGGAGCGTCTGCTGTGCCACCCATGCCGCGGTGCCGCTTTGCTCCGTCGCCAATCCCAGCGGGATAAGGCTGGCCAACAAGAATACTGATTGCCATCCGATCGAGCGATAAGCCTCTTCGATGTTAATCACACCCGACAGAATCATGCCCATTGCCCCGACCATCAGCGCAATGGACAATCGAACATCGGTGAACAGAATCAGGCTCAAAGCCAGAGCAAAAGAAAAGGCGGCATAGCGGAGTTTTTCCGGTCTGAAAGTTTCCTGCGGGAAGTCCGTAACCACGGCGAAGTTGGGGTCGCCGGTCATGGCAATCAGGTCTCGCCAGCGGCTGTGCAGAACGAGCGTATCTCCGGCCTGGAACACCACATCCGCAATGTCGGTATCGATAATTTTATTTACCCGGTAGATGGCGAGAACTTTAGCCCGGTATCTTCTTCTGAATTGAACTTCAGCTACCGACTTGCCGATCAGCTCTGAATCAGGCGGTATAACCACCTCGGCAATGCCCGCGTTGGTCGCACTCAAAAATTCAGAAAATGAATCCACTTCGGGCTTGAGTTCCAGGTTATGCAGCTTGGCAAATTTCTCCACCTCCTCCTTGGAACCCATGATTGCCAGTTCCGAACCCACCCAGATGTAGGTATCTCTGGCTGGGGTCATACTGGATTCTCCACCGCTTCGAATTGCCAGGATCCACCCGGCTCGCCCGTGGCTGTCCACGTCTTTAAGCTGCTTGCCGGCGAGATCGCTGTCACGCCGCACGCGCAGCTCAAACATTTGACCGTCTATGGCGTACACATCACTGAAATATTTCAAGTTGTCGGTGGCGACGATTTTCTCTTTGCTATCCGGCAGCACCAGGCGTCCCAACAATACGAAGTAACCGATCCCTGCCGCCACCAGGGCCACCCCGATCGGCGTGACTGCAAACAGGCCGAAAGTACTCATCGGCTCCACGTTCTGCGGCAGCGCCTGATTGGTGTTCAGTATAAGGTCATTGAGCAGAATCAGCGGGCTGGATCCGACCATGGTCACCGTACCACCCAAAATGGCACAGAATCCCATTGGCATGAGCAGGCGTGAAATCGGAATGTACGACCGGCGGGAGATTCGAGTGACAACGGGCAAAAACAGGGCGGCGGCGCCAATGTTCTGCATGAAGCTGGAGATCGCCGCGACGGTATAGGAAATCGTGGTAATGACTCGGCTTTCTGTCTGTCCCGCCAGTTTTAGAATCTTCCCAGCCAGCGTGCTCATCACACCGGTCTTATCCAGGCCGGCTCCGATAATCATCACCGCAATAATGGAGATTACGGCGTTACTGGCGAAGCCGTTGAACAACTGGTTAGGATCAACCAGGCCCTCATATCCCGGTAATACCGATGACAATCCTAAGATAACCAGAATAAATAATGCGGCGACGTCGACTCGTACTATTTCGAAAGCAAAAAGAAAAACGGTAAAAGCCAGTATCGCTAATACGGCGATCATCTCATTAGTGAGAACGATCGTTTCCAAAAAGATCTCCGAGTAACAAGAATGAAAAAACGGACACTCGTTGGGAGTCCCAAGCGGGTAGCCAATATAACACACGCGGGGTGTTTAGGCATGGTCAGCCGGTTGTGTCATTGTGAGTGAGCAGCAGGCTGCACGCTGGCGGGCAAAACAGGTGTATCGTTCCGTTCTTATGCCAATGCAAAACGCGTCCTGCCTGTTTGTCAAAACCCTTCCCTCACGGGCCAACCCAGCCAAAACGATGCTCAGGCTATTGACTTGACGCGGCAGCGGTGAACAAGCGTTGCTCGTGACGGGCCGGTTCAGGCGGCGAGCTTATCGTGCTACTTGGAGGAAACCTTGGTCAGGTTGGATACGTCCAGGTACTGCGGGCTGTCGTCGGCACCGGCCATTTTCAGGAAAGCAACGATTCTTGAGTAGCCTTTGAACT
This sequence comes from Gammaproteobacteria bacterium, assembly GCA_024638505.1. Classification (GTDB taxonomy): domain Bacteria; phylum Pseudomonadota; class Gammaproteobacteria; order Arenicellales; family JAANXG01; genus JAHEKE01. The sequence goes on from JAHEKE010000029.1 coordinate 5,703, forward strand.
GGGCGATGGAAAGGGCAGTGTTTCCCTCCGAATCCTGCGCGTTCGCGTTGGCCCCGGCACTCAGCAGCATCTGCACGATATCGGCGTAGCCTTTGAATGCCGCCGCCATCAGTGGCGTTTTACCCGTGAGCGTGCGTACATTCACATTGACGCCGGACTGGATCAGCTGCTGCACCGCCTGGACGTTACCTTTCATAACCGCATTGAACAGCGCCTTGGCCCCGTGCAGGGAGCGCGCCATGTGCTGTGGCTCCTCTCCGGTCGGCACCCGCTTTACATAATGATTGAAAATAGCGACGCACACCATTGCAACCAGCGTCAGCAGCATGATTTTTGGATCAATATTAAACTGCTCCGCCAGGTCATTCGGCAGATTCGCTCCGGCGACGAGCACGGCAGTAACCAGAACCAGGCTGATGCGAACGTAGCGCACCAGCGCCACGCCCACTATGATTGCCAGGGTGGCCAGCAATACCCTTCTGTCTACGAAGGCAAACTCATCAGGAAGATTAGCGGCAATGCTAAGCACCACCACAATAGTAAGTAGGATGATGTCATACTTTGATTGTCGCAGGACTAGCATAAGTAAACGCGGTCACTCATCGGTAACACAACCTTCAGCGGCACTCTTAACATTCTTAATGTATTTATACAACGTCCCGCGGCTTGCTTTGTAAGGCGGCATGCGCCAGTTCGCGCGCCGGGCGGTGAGTTGTTCATCCGTTACTGCAACCTGCAAAACATTGTTGCTACCATCAATCGTTATATGATCGCCGTCCTCAAGCAAGGCAATCGGTCCCCCCTCCTGCGCCTCTGGCACGACGTGCCCAATAATAAATCCGTGTGACCCCCCGGAAAAGCGTCCATCGGTTATCAGCGCGACCTGGTTGCCCAGTCCTGCTCCCATAATGGCCGACGTCGGCGTCAGCATCTCCGGCATACCCGGTCCGCCTTTAGGTCCTTCATAACGGATAACCACAACGTCTCCTTTTTTAATTTTTTGTTGCTCCAGTGCCGCCAACATATCTTCCTCTGAATCAAAAACCCGTGCGGGGCCGGCGAAAACTTCTCCCTCCTTGCCGGTGATTTTAGCTACCGCACCCCCTGGCGCAAGGTTACCGGTAAGGATCTGTATGTGTCCTGTCGGCTTTATCGGTCGGCTCAAAGGGTGGATTACGGACTGCTCCTCGGAAATAGCGGCCACCTGAGCCAGATTTTCAGCGATGGTTTTGCCGGTTACGGTCAGGCAGTCAGCATTAAGCAGGCCCTCATTGAGCAGAAACTTCATCACCGCGGGAATACCCCCTATGTTATGCACATCTTCCATTACGTACTGTCCGCTCGGTTTGAGATCGGCGATGAAAGGTGTGCGGTCGCTCACCTGCTGGAAGTCTTCCAGCGTCAGCTCAACGTCAACGGAGCGCGCCATGGCAATGAGATGCAGCACGGCATTGGTTGAGCCACCGAGCGCCGAAACGATGACCATTGCGTTGTTAAATGCATCACGCGTCATAATGTCCTTGGGTTTGATGTCCCGCGCAAGCAGGTGCTGCATCGCCGCCCCAGCCGCGCGGCACTCCTTGAGCTTGCCGGCATCAACCGCCGGCGTAGAAGAGCTGTAGGGTAAAGACATGCCCAGTGCTTCAATGGCGCTGGCCATGGTGTTGGCCGTATACATGCCGCCGCAGGCACCCGGTCCGGGGCAGGCGTGGCGCACGATTTCTTTGCGCTCCTCGTCATCTATTGATTTAGCTAGGTAGGCACCATAACTCTGAAACGCAGAGACCACGTCCAGGGTCGCCCCTTTAACATGTCCCGGTTTTATCGTTCCGCCATAGATCATGAGGCTGGGACGGTTCAAACGACCCATAGCCATCAGACAGCCCGGCATGTTCTTGTCGCAGCCGGGTATCGTGATCAAACCGTCGTACCACTGCGCAGCCACAACGGTTTCGATTGAGTCAGCAATCAGGTCCCGCGACTGCAGGGAGTAGCTCATACCCTCCGTACCCATGGAAATGCCATCACTCACACCGATGGTATTAAATCGCATGCCGACCAGGTTCGCTTCCCCCACGCCCTGTTTCACCTCAGCTGCCAGGCCGTTAAGATGCATGTTGCAGGTATTACCCTCCCACCAAACGCTGGCAATTCCGATCTGTGGGAGACTCATATCGGACTCGGTAAGACCGGCGCCATAGAGCATCGCCTGGGATGCGCCCTGAGATCGGGGTTGCGTTATGCGGGAACTGTATTTATTTAGTTGAGCCATGCCGTCTCCTCACTGTCTTGCCCGGCAGCAAGTTGCGCGTGGCCTGCCGAACTGAGACCGGCTAGTCTACTGGCTGTCGGTGGCAGAGGGTAGAGGGTCGGCTACATTTTGGCTTGTGCCGTCCTGCTCATCCTGCTGTGCTGATTCCGTTTGCTGTTTCAGTAAGGCCTCCCGGGCAACGAATATGCTCTCGACCTGATAGTCGGGCAGTTGGTAAATCCACTTTTCCCACAGGTCATTCCACGCTGCGACTTTCTTTACCAGCGCTTCATCCGCGTCAGCTTCGACTGTGTAGTCCGCACGCAGGCGGGCAAAGTTTTGCTCGTTCTGCTTGTACAGCTTCAGTCGCACGCTAATGCCATCGAATGATTCAGCAATGGCCTCAGCGCTCTCGTCGCTGTTCAGTGGCACGCTCGCTGGCCTCACATCCTCGATGTTCAATCCACGAAAGCTTTGCGCAATCTGGTTAACTGCGTACTGCGACTCGATTTCCTCATCGCGAGCCAAACCCTGCAGCTGAAAATCAGTGCTGTCCGCGTCGGTCCGCGCCACCACCATCGTTTCATCGTCGCGCACAATCGTAACCTTGCGTACCTCGCCAATTTTTTCCGCCTCGATCAGCGTCGTCTCTATCCAATCCGTAGGGCTATCAATAGCAGGTAAAAATCCCTCAACCAGCCAGGCTTGTGGATCATCCGGCGAACGCACGTAAAACTGCTCGCGCCCTGCCCCGCCCGTTCTGCTCTTACCCAGGACCACCAACGCCAGGTCCTGTCCCGAGCTGTCCACGAGCTGTATCAGCTTTGAGCCGGAGCCGGGCTCGCTGATGTCGTTCAGGTCGAGCTTGGCATACAGGGCGGGATTCTTGGTCTTGGGCTCCACCCGTTTAAGTCGCGCCAGCCCCAGAATCAACTCTCGCACCTTGGCAGTAGAGGCGGGGTAACCGTCTTTTTCCCTAATAGTCCACTGGTTGTTTTGCCGCTCGATCGTTGTCGTCGCGTCCGCCTGCTTGATGACCGCTTTGACCGCATCGTTGGAATGCTCAAGAAGATCGGAAAAATAGGGCCCGCCCTCATTCAGCGCCGTCGACTCCTGCGATTGCCGCATCAATACCGCCGCCCCGACTACCAACACGGTGACGATAAACAAAATCCAGACTTTTTTATTCGTTAACATCTTGCCCGTTCTTTGCCCGGCGCTTTCGCCGACGTGACTGACTTAGACCTATCAATAACCCACCGATGCCGACCAGCAGCGGCATAAAACCAATATTGAAAAACTTCGCCGCGCTTTCCAACCGCTCAATGTCCTGGTGCAGCTGATGCCGCACATCGCGCAGATCCTTGCGTATACGGATCTTCTGCTCCCTGAACCGAGCGATCTCCTGCTCCTGCTCCGCACTCAAGATGAGCTGCTGATCATTTTGGTTTCCCCTCTCCAGCTCGATCAGCTTGTTTTCGGTCTCCTGCAGGCTTGACAGCAGCTCCTGCTCCTTCTGGCGAAACTTGATTTCAGCGGCCTGCTGGATCTCGGCCACTTTAGTAAAAGGTCTGGAAAACTGTCCCCGGCTGCGCACGCTGATGAGATCGTTACTGCCGAGCAGGCTTTCCAGTGAGTTGATCACGAAATCGCCGTTAGCGGCGGAAGGGATAAACAAACGGTTGCCCAGGAAATTCTGCACCTGCACCCAGAATTCATCGCTCAGCATGTCGCTGTCGGCAACAACGATTAGGTTGACGTCTTTGTTCGATGCACTAAGGTGCGCAGGCAACGGTGCTTCCACTTCGATTGCGTCTTGCGGCGGCTGGTTGCTATCAGCCTGGTTTTCCTGCTCCTGCTCGGCCGCTGGGGGTCCATCCTTGAATGCGGTCTCAACTTTGCCGGATATACGCACCGCCAGGTTGAGTTCCTCACCGCCGGGCTGATAACCAACGAGCAGAGTAGTAGGGTCTGTAAGGAATCGCAGCTGCGCCACGTCGAACTGCATCGCATTTTGGGTAGTTTGCACCAGCGGGCTGATCGCAATGCCGTCTTTGTCTATGTCGCGGAGAATTCCCGGGGAAGCAAAAACCAGGTTGCCGAGCTGAGCCGTCACTACGTCGTCAGGATTATTTTGCTCCGCTGGCACATTCATCCAGATCGGATAATCAACAACTCCCTGATTCTGCCCCTGTCCATAGCGTACCCGGTGCGCGATGCTAAGGTCGCCCGCCACCTTGTCACTGGTCAGCTGCACCCCCCACGCGTCAAGCAGCGGCTGCAGATCAGAGCTCCCCGGTGGAGACCCCATTCCCATCATCCCCGGATTCCGGTCTACCTCCGCATTGGGATCAATGAAGGCCAGAACCCGCCCACCGCGCAGAACGAATTGGTCGATGGCGTACAGCGTCGTCATCGGCAGCTGTTTCGGATGGACGATCATAAGCACGCCGATGTCCTGCGGAATGATCCGGGTATCAGCATCGATAGTGGTGACGTTAAACAGCTGGCGCATTTGCTCCAGCACGACCCAGGGCTGAGGCATGCCCTGAGCCATGGCCTGCATTGACGGCATGCCGCCATCCAATGGCAGCGTGCTGAGCAAGCCGATTGTACTGGGCTCGGTGTTGGACAGCTGATAGATGAGCTTGGTCAGATCATGTTCCAGCAGCTGTTCACGATCTATGCTGAAGATGGGAATCACTTCCTCGTCGTCCGTGGAATTGGTTCCAACCAGGCCAAAGTAAAACTGTGTTCCACTCTCGTCCAGCGGTATACCGTGTACGCCATAGCCTACCGCCCGATCTTCCTCTTCTGAAAACGGTTCCGGATCGACAATGGACAGCCTGATCTGACCGTTTGCCTGCCGCTCATACTGCTTCAACAATTCTCGCACGCGCTGCGTATAGGTAGCTATGCCAGGTAGTCTGGTTGCCTCCCGCTGTGACAGGAACAGGCGTAAGGTAATCGGCTCCTCAAGGTTATTGAGTATATTGTTAGTGCCGGCAGTGAGGGTATACAGACTATTTTCGGTCAGGTCGACGCGCGCTGATGTAAATGCAGCATTACTGAACAGATTGACTGCAAACAGCAGCACCAGCGCCAGGACCATCCCGCCCCAGGTTAACCGGTCTTTGATATGCATGATCAATCCGCCTTTTTAATCTCTATCAACACGGCGTTGGCAAACAGCCAAAAGGTAATCAACGACAGGAAAAAGATAATATCCCTCAGGTCGACAACCCCCTTGCTGATTGCCTCGAAATGGCTGAGAAAACTGAACGAGCTGATCGCCTCGATTATGGCGTCAGGAGCCCAGCCCGCAAAAAAATCTAGCACCAGAGGAAATCCGCTCAAAATAAAACCAAGGCTGATAAATGCAGTCAGAACGAAAGCGATAACCTGATTTTTCGTTAGCGCCGACATACAGCCGCCAATGGCAATAAAAGCCCCCGCCATCAGTAAACTGCCCAAATAGCTGGCGGCGATAACCCCGTTATCCGGGTTACCCAGAAAATTGACTGTAATCCACATCGGAAAGGTCAAACCCAAGGCAACTGAAGTGAAAATCCAGGTGGCAAGGAACTTACCTAAAACTGCCTGAGTCATCGTTATCGGCATTGTCAGCAACAGTTCAACCGTGCCGGTTTTACGTTCCTCTGCCCACAGGCGCATGGTTAGTGCCGGAATGAGGAACAGGTAAAGCCATGGATGGAATCCAAAAAATGTAATAAGGTCGGCCTGGCCTCGAGCGAAAAAATTACCCAGATAGAAAGTAAATATTCCACTTAGAAATAAGAAGATAATGATAAAGATGTATGCAATCGGTGTGGCGAAGTAGCTGAATAGTTCCCGCTTGCAGATAATCCACATGGTAGCCATACTGACAAATCTCTACGATTGCTGAATGTCGGTTATTTGTCTGAAGACTTCGTCCAGGCGACCTTGTTCGACGCACATCTGTTCCACCGGCCAGTGATGTTGTCTTACAACGTTGCTGACATTTTCGATCACGTTGCGGCCGTCCTCGGGCGTGATTAAAAACTGAATCAATCCATCTTCGCCCTTATGGGAAGTGACGGTTTCAACTCCGTCCAGTGCAGCCAGAACGGAACTGATACCGTCATCGGAAGGCCTGCGGATGTTTACCCTGATGCAATTGTGCCGCGGCGACTGCGCGCGCAATGCTGCCGGATCGCCATCTGCCACGACTTTACCGCCGGCGATAATAATTGCCCGGGTACACACCGCATCGACCTCTTCGAGAATGTGCGTCGACAGAATGATTACCTTCTGTTTTGCCATATCTCGAATGAGGTTACGCACTTCGTGTTTCTGATTGGGGTCGAGTCCATCGGTCGGCTCGTCCAGAATCAGTACGTCCGGGTCGTGCAAAATGGCCTGCGCTAGACCCACTCTGCGCTTAAATCCCTTGGACAACGTTTCTATGGGTTGTTGCAGCACCGTTTCCAGATTGACCTGCTCGACCACACCTTCGATTTGGCGGTTCAACTCAGCGCCGGATAGCCCTCTTATGTTGCCGACGAACTGAAGGAAAAGTTGTGGGGTCATGTCGCCATATAGCGGGGCACCTTCCGGTAAGTACCCGATCAATTTCTTCGCAGCGACGGGCCGCTTCAAGCAGTCTATGCCTAATATGCACACCTCGCCCTGATCGGGGCGCAAGAACCCCGCAATCATTTTCATCGTAGTCGACTTTCCGGCGCCATTGGGACCCAAGAATCCCATGACCTCGCCCTGCTCGACAGTAAACGAGACGTCATTTACCGCAGTGATCGATTTAAAACGCTTGGTTAGCCGTTTTATTTCCACCATTTCGACCATTAACAATTCTCCTTCCGACAAACTTAGTGACTCAGGTGCACAGGCTGGCCGCAGCGCGGCGAGGGACGCCGTGCGATTTCCCTTCCCGTATCGGCTGCGAAATGATAAGAAGACAAATCCAGAAGTCAACCACCGCTTGCAGATTTTGCTCCTTGGGCTAAGCGTACGGCTGAAGCAGAGCGGCCTGCCTGCCCCGTGCGCCACCGGCACCCCGCTCAATCGTTAAAGCTGATTAGCCAGCTCCTCGACTCGTTTATTGGAAGTCTTCAGATTCTGCGCGATATACCTGCGTATGAGCCAGGAGCCTAACAGAGGCGGTACAAAGAAGTCGGGCACCAGTTTTGCATTATACGTCACCCGCGTTTGTCCGGTTTTCCTTTTTCGTTTGATAATGACCCGTTCCCTGCCGAATTTAAAATCACTCTTTTCCGGCATCGTGCTGTATACAATGGCGCCATAGGCATTCACCTCAACGGTAGTAATCTTTTGCATCGTCTTACACAGTATCCATACGCAAGGCTTAAGGGTCAGCGCAACCGTTGCGTCCTCCCCCGGAGCACCGGCGATTATTTCACTGCTGACAATGGAGGGCGACAACTCATCGAGATTGCCATAATCCTTCAGTATTTCTTCCACCCGCTCCTTCGGGGCATCAAGCAATATCTCGAAGTAAATATGGTAAGCGCCGTCCTCCTGTTCGACCTGTACCTCAACCGTTTCTGCGGCCAGGCATTGACCGTAAGCGAGCCAGGCGAAAGCCAGTAACAATGGTTTCATCAATTGGCGTAGACTGGGCACGTCAGTGCAATAACTTTTTAAGCTTTTTTCCCGTTTTTTGTTCAATCTTCTATTTCAGCTTCTGTTCCAAATTTTGTGCTTCTTCCTGAGCCCGCCCCCGCACGGGCCCCTCTAACCGCCAGGCCACGCCCTATGCTAATGGTGCAAGCAGTTAACCGAATACGCCAATGGCAACGGTCGCTTTCGACCCAGCAGCTTGTCGCCAACCTGTGCTTTTGCCGACTCTGCAACCGCCGCTTTAAGGAGGGTAACCCAGTTCGCCCGGCGCCAGACAAGCCTGACCGTCTCCGTGAGACCAATCAGTGGAGATTTGCTGTGCCGCTCGTCGTTTGAACCCAATTGCCCAGTGCCGGTCAGTGTACCGGTCATCTCGGTAAAACTGAATTCCGCCTGATTGTCAGCGGGTACAGTTGGTGGCGAATGCTGAGCTCTTTCATCTTCAACGGATACTGCTTAGCGCGAACCGGCTTCGCCCACAGCGTCACGCCGCAATGCGGCCTGCCGAATCACCTCCGCGTCGGCGTGCGGCAGGTGGGCCTGTTGACTTAAGTAGCGACGCCACCTGCGTGCGCCAGATTGACCCTGGAACAGCCCGACTACGTGTCGCGACAGCCGGTTCAAACGACAGCCAGTTTTCAGCTGTCGCTCACAGTATTCGATATACCGCTGCAGTACTTGCTCGCGCGACAACGGGGCAGACTCGCTGGCAAAGAACCTTCGATCCACATCGGCCAGTATATATGGATTGGCATAGGCCTCGCGCCCCAGCATAACCCCGTCCACCCTCTGCAGATGCCGCGCAGCGTCATCCAGCGACCTTACTCCGCCATTGAGGACGATATTAAGGTACTCAAAATGCTGCTTCAGATCATACACCATGGCATAGTTGAGCGGCGGCAGCGTGCGATTCTGCTTGGGGCTCAACCCGCTCAGCCACGCTTTTCTGGCATGCACGATAAACGTTTCGCAACCGGCTGCCGACACCCGTTCGACAAACGCACACAGCTGTTCGAATGAGTCTTGTTGGTCTATTCCGATGCGGGTTTTCACCGTTACCGGCAGCTTTACCGCGGCGCGCATCGCCGCCACACAGTCAGCTACCAGGTCCGGGTCGGCCATCAGACAGGCGCCGAAACGGCCCGAACGAACGCGTTCGCTCGGACAGCCAACGTTCATATTGACCTCATCGTAGCCGTATGATTCGGCCAGACGCGCGCACTCCGCCATTTTTTCGGGATCACTGCCCCCGATCTGCAGTGCTACCGGATGCTCGCACTGGTTGAAACAGAGCAGACGGTCCCGATCGCCGTTGACCAAGGCCGCTGCCGTCAGCATCTCCGTATAGAGCAGAGCCCGCCGGCTGATTAGGCGCAGTAAAAAGCGATCGTGCCGGTCGGTGCAGTGCATCATCGGCGCAACGCAAATGATTCGATTGTGCTTCAATGACTCAGGTTTCACGGTCGATGCCACGACTAAATGCTTAGCGCAAATACTCCCTCAGGTCACGGCGTATGAGTTCGACCTCAAGATCGTTGCCATACCTTGCGAGCACGCTCCGATCCGGTCCGTATACGACGGCTGCGGGTACGCTCAACACCCCCTGCGCTGCGCTGGCCTGGCCGGAACGATCACTCAACTGAATGGTAACGCGATCCGGATCACGGGTTGACAGGTATTCACCGATGGTCTGCACGGTCTCGCCATAGTTAACATTGATCACAACCAGCCCCAGCTTTTTATATTCTTTGTACGTCCAATACAAGTCGGTTATGTGCTGCCAGCAGGTTGCGCATTGACTTGTCCAGTAATTTACCAATACCACTTTGTCGCTGTAGTCAGACAGATACACCGGATTGTCCAATCTGTTGCGGCCAAGTACTACCCGCCCCGCTGCCTCTGACCCGAGCGCTTCAACCGTCCTGATTTCCGGTGTGTCGAGTGTATACACCTGAACCGCGGGTGTCTGTGTTGGAACCGGAGCTGACTGCGGTGCCTGCGGCGGCGTCACCTCACAGGAAACAGTCAGGATACAGACGAAGCTGCTTAAGCAGCGAGAAAAAAGCGGGTGGCTACATGGCATCTCGCGCTCTATATCGTGCCCATATTAACCGATATTTAATCGAAACGCCGCCTAGCGTAACTGCCGGGAGCATCTTCTATCACCGCAAGACTGCCCTGTTCGGGGTGACGCGCAGCCGCGCCCGGGGTTGAAATACGCTCTATCCATTTCTGCCAGTCCGGCCACCATGAACCGGCATGATCCTCCGCCTGTTCCAGCCAAACATCCGGGTCACCGGGCCAATCATGCGGATTGATGAAGTGCTGGTACTTGTTTTTTTTCGGCGGATTGATTACTCCGGCGATGTGGCCCGAGCCTGCCAGGACGAAGCGAACGGGGCCGGAAAAAAGTCGGGCACCAGCATAGGTTGTGCGCCACGGTGCGATGTGGTCGTCGACAGTTGAAAGAAAGTATACCGGTATGCTGACCTGTGCGATATCCAGTGGTTCGCCCGCCAGTTCCAGGCCACCCGGTTGGCTCAGCAGGTTCTCCAGGTACATGTTGCGCAGGTAGAAACTGTGCATCGCTTCCGGCATGCGGGTGGAATCCGCATTCCAGTGCAGCAAGTCAAACGCAGGCGCGTCCTTTCCCAGCAAGTAACTATTGATCACCGCACTCCAGATGAGCTCATTGGCGCGCAGCATGGAAAAAGCCGAGGCCATGGCACCGCCCTCCAGAAAGCCTTTTTGCCGCATTCGTACTTCCAATTTTTGAATCTGCTGCTCATTGATAAAGTGCCGTATCTCTCCTGGGTCACTGAAATCGATCAGAGTAGTTAGAAAGGTCGCGCTTTGAATACGCTCATCGCCGTACGCCGCCATATGGGCCAGCCCCGCGGCAAGTAAAGTTCCGCCCAGGCAGTATCCTATTGCATTGATCCGGTTCTCACCGGTAGCGCGTTCCACTGTGCTTAACGCGCCGTACAGACCGTCCACCATATAATGCTCGAAGGTCTTGTCGGCGTAGGTCTCATCTGGATTAACCCAGGAAATCGTAAACACCGTGTGGCCCTGGTCGACCAGCCATTTAATCAGGGAGTTCTCCGGGCGCAGATCGAGAATATAGTACTTGTTGATCCAGGGTGGAATGATAAGCACAGGTTGTTTGAACACCAGTTCGGTGCTCGGCAGGTACTGAATGAGCTGAATAAACTCGTTCTGAAAGACCACCTTACCCGGCGTTACCGCTATATTTTTCCCCAGCTCGAAGGCTTCTGGATCAGACAGACTGACTTTGAACTGCTCACCGCTCCGTTCCCAATCTTGAAGAAAGTTTCTGTAGCCGTTGATCAAGCTCATACCGTTGGTCTTTAATGCTTCCCTGATTACCATGGGATTGGTCGGCGCATAATTCGTAGGGGCAACCGCACCGATCCAAAGCTGAACAAAAAATCTGAGCTTTTCCGCCTCCTGTTCGCTCAACGTGGTCTCACCGTTAAAGCTGTGGTAAACGAATTCCGCGTAAAGCAGATATAGCTGCTTGATGAAGTCGTAACCAGGATGATCGCTCCAAGCAGAATCGCGAAATCGCCGATCGTCTGCATCAGGCGTGATCACCGGCTCCACGTCCATGCCGAACAGTCTTTGCCAGGCGTTGCCGTACAGACGCGCCGCCTTCAACCAAAACTCCCCGGTCACGTGTGCGAGGTGTGCCGGCTCCCGCAGCGAATGATTCAGCCAGTGGAGGTAGGGTTCAATTAGATCAAAGGGATCGTGCGAGTGCAGTGTGGCCTCTTTAGCCTGGCTGTGCACGGAGCTGAGCGCCAGCTTATGCGTCTTGGTTGCCAACGACCACCAGCCGCCAGCCCCCAATTTTTCATTTTTTACGCGTTTTGCTGCTCCCGCAGCCATGGCTGTATCGCTGTCTATTGTTGCACTGCAGCAGAATAAGCGCTGGATACGCGGAAGGCAAGGTCAAACGGGGCGTTATTGGCCCTGCACGGTGACCGTCACATAGCGGGAATGGGGGCCGTGGCGGTGTTCCCACAGGTATATCCCTTGCCAGGTACCCAACGCCAGGCTGGAACGGGTTACGGGTATGGTCAGCGCCGTCTGCGTCAGGATACTGCGAATATGGGCCGGCATGTCGTCCGGCCCCTCCTGGGTATGGGCGAAAAGCGGGTCCCCATCCGGCACTGCTCTGAGCATGTACGCCTCCAGATCGGACCGTACCGCAGGATCAGCGTTTTCACAGATAATCAAAGACGCACTGGTATGATGAATGAACAAATGTGCCAGACCGCATTCAATTCCTGATTTGGCGACTTGTTCATTGATCGATGACGTGATGTCGTAGGTGCCGCGACCTGAATTGGCTAACTCAATCTTTGTTTGCGCCCACATCGTGAGCGTATCTTAACCATTGCGGTCGGACTCGCCAAGCGCTATGCCATAACGCGGAACACGCAGCAATCGTCTCCATTGGTACGACAGGCATGCTCCTCGACATTTACCTTGGGTAGGCTCGGTGACAGGTTGATCATGCCCTGGATTAATCCACTCATAAAGTCGCATCGATTGGCTGTATTGCCAAAAATCTGCCTTATCGTATTGACCCGGCGCCTGGTGAAGATTGATATACTCGTGCGAATTTCAGAGCCCATAGCTTCCGCGTCCGAAATCGGTATGAGTGCCGGTACCACCGCTGTTTGCAATGCTTCATGTATAGAACCCGAGTTGAATAATGACTCATCGTTTTGCAGCATGCGCGCCCCTACCTTTTGCCCCAATCTTTTTAAACGGGTGGCGCGATCCCGGTCTGAACTCAACGTCGCTTCATACTTTTCGATAATGTGCAGGATCCTGGGGTAGTTCGCGACTATGCTTTTCACCAGGTCCTCCTCAGGGTCTTTAAGCGGCGTCGGCCTGGCTAGAATCGGGGTAGCGCCGGTGGCGCCGTTTGCCGGCGCCACGCTGACTACCTGTCGAACTCCCTTGACATCTCCCAATTTTTCGATCAACTCACCCGGGCTGAATGGTCCGTCCGCGATCAGCACCAGCCGGGACAAGCCATTACCGGCGGACTGGATGCGGTGTCTGGACGGGCTGAGACCAAACCGGCGCAGCGCCGCAACGACCCTGGCCATAGAACCGGGCTGATTTTCAATATTGACTACGATTTGGGCCGCCATGTTTTTTACGAATCACGCTCGCGTCTTTTGTCCTGCTAAATCGGTTATTAATTAGTGTAGTTCTAATTTTACGGATTGCATGGTCCGGCTAAAGGCAGCGCCGAACGGCACCAAAGCGGCGCGCACAGTAATCATCGGCAAGGTCAGCCTATGCGGCTATAATTGCCGACAAGCAAACGGCCTCACCCTTTCCTCGCGCAGACATTACGGCATCATGAACAAAACGGAAACCTCGGCGCCGAAAAATTTTATTCGGCAGATAATCGATAAAGATCTTGAGCTAAATAAAAATAAAGGCAGAGTTGTTACCCGCTTTCCACCAGAGCCGAATGGCTACCTGCATATCGGTCACGCTAAATCAATCTGCCTGAATTTCGGTATAGCCGTGGACTACGCTGGCCGATGCAATCTGCGATTCGACGACACCAACCCAGAAAAAGAGGAAACCGAATACGCCGAGTCGATAAAAAAGGACGTGCAATGGCTGGGCTATGAATGGAGCCGCCTGTGCTATGCATCCGATTACTTCGAACAGCTTTATCAGTACGCAGTAGTATTGATCAAGCAGGGCAAAGCTTATGTCGACAGTCAGTCAGCTGATGCAATCCGTCGCAATAGAGGGTCATTGACCGAGCCTGGTATCGACAGCCCCTATCGTGACAGATCTATAGAGGAGAATCTGGACCTGTTTACGCGCATGCGAGCGGGTGAGTTCAGCGATGGGGAGCATGTTCTGCGCGCCCGCATCGACATGTCCGCGCCGAATATCAACATGCGCGACCCGGTTTTGTATCGCGTCCGTCACGTGTCGCACTGGCGAACGCACGACACATGGTGCATCTATCCGATGTACGACTACACCCAGTGCCTGTCTGATGCCATCGAAGGCGTTACCCATTCACTGTGCACGCTCGAGTTCGAAGACCACCGGCCGTTGTATGACTGGGTGCTGGATCAACTCGATGTTCCCTGCCACCCGCAACAAATCGAGTTCGGACGATTGAATCTGGACTACACCGTGATGAGCAAGCGCCTGCTCAACCGGCTGGTGAATGAAGAACATGTTTCAGGCTGGGACGATCCGAGACTGCCGACGCTGTCCGGGCTGCGCCGAAGGGGCTTCAGCGCGCCATCGATAAGGGACTTCTGCGCGCGCATCGGTATAACCAAAAGCGACGGTATCGTTGAAATGGGCGTTTTAGAAAACAGCATACGCGAGGACCTCGACTACCATGCGCCCCGGGCTATGGCGGTACTGCGACCGATCAAAGTCGTTATTGAAAACTATCCAGACAACCACGAAGAAACGGTCACCGCGCAGAACCACCCTAAACGTCCAGAACTGGGTACGCGTGAAGTGCCATTTTCAAAAACTCTGTTTATTGAGCGAGAGGATTTCATGCAAGATCCGCCAAAAAAGTATTTTCGCTTGAGCCCGGGGGCGGAGGTACGCTTGCGCTATGCCTATTACATAACCTGTACCCAGGTAGTAAAAAGCGACGGTGGGGAGATCTTGGAAGTCAGGTGCACCTACGACCCCGACTCGCGCGGCGGTTCCTCCCCTGATGGACGCAAAGTGCGCGGCACCATACACTGGGTATCCGCTGCGCACGCTGTAGATGCCGAGATAAGGCTGTATGATCGTTTGTTCACCGTGCCGAACCCCAATCCAGCTGACTTCGAGGCGCAGCTCAATCCAAATTCCCTCACCGTGTTGCAAAACTGTAAACTGGAGCAAAGCCTGGGACGGAGGAACCCGGAACAACGTTACCAGTTTGAACGGCAGGGATACTTCTATATGGACCCTGACTCCAGTGCGCGGCGGCTCGTGTTCAATCGTACTGTGACGCTGCGGGATTCCTGGGGCAAAGGCCACCCAGGGTAACAGTCAGGGAACATTCACCAAGCGCATTTGTCTGTACACAGCAGACGCCACAACTAACGCCGCCACTTTCCTTTGTTCAGATCAATCCTCATCATTGCCGCATTAATGCATAGCGCCTGCAATCAGGCCTGGGCACAGGAGTACGTATTTGATCGCGTTCACACGCAGATTCTTTTTTTTACTGACCATTTTGGATTTTCAAAATCCCAGGGGGAGTTTCTCGACTTTGCGGGCAGGTTCACATTTGATAAGAATAATTTCGACAAAACCCAGGTTGAGATTACGATTTATGCGGACAGTATCGATATGGATGACGATAAATGGAATAAAAAGATGCGTGGAAAAAAGTATTTCAACAGTGAGAAATATCCAACCATTAAATTCGTCAGCACGCGAATCGTCCCTATAGACGGCAAGCATGCTACGGTGCAAGGCAACCTCACGCTGCTGGATAAAACATTACCCGTTGATGTACACATGAAATTCAACAAGGCCGGTCTGAACATTGCTACGGGGAAAAAAACCGCCGGTTTTTCTGGACATGCGAAGCTGAAGCGTTCGGCCTTTGGTATGACTACACACCTTAAGTACGTTGGCGACGAGGTTGAAATTCGTCTCGAAGTAGAGGGCTTTATGGAGAACGTCCGTAAGCATGATTCTTAACACCGATCAGGAATGGGGAGCGGTGGCCAAAGCGCTGCATTGGATCATGGCGCTGACCATTCTACTGATGTTTGTTTTGGGCTGGCTGGCGGTCAGTGCACCGATGTCACCGACAAAACTCAAACTTTTCATGTGGCATAAGTCGATTGGACTTACGCTGCTCGTACTGGTATGCCTTCGCCTACTGTGGCGACTGACCAACAAAACCCCGCTGCAGCCCGTGGACGTCAGTCCGATGGAGCACCGGCTGGCTAAGGCAGGACACGCTGCTCTTTACCTGCTGATGATCCTCATGCCGCTGAGTGGATACGTAATCAACTCGACTGCAAACTTCCCGTTCAAGCTATTCGGCTGGGCCCAGGTCCCAAATATCATCCCGCCCAACGAGGCGTGGCAGGATAGGGCCGAAACGGTGCACCTCAGCCTGTTTTGGTTTTTCGCGCTGCTGGTTGCCGTACATACCGCGGCTGCCTGGCGGCACCATTTTATCAAGCGCAATAACGTCCTCACCCGCATGCTGCCCAAACGTGCGCCTCCCGCATGAAGTACACCGCGAATCTCACGTTTAAGAATGTTCTGCTGGTGACAGCACTGCTGATCACACCGACCCTCTGGGCTCAGCCGTGGCAGGTTGATTACGATGCGAGCAGGATTGCTTTTATCGCCACTTACGATGACATTGCCTTCGAGGCAAACTTCAGGAAGTTTGCCGTGGAAGTAGATTTCGATCCGGCAACAATCGATCAGGCCTCAATTAAAGCCAGCGTTGATATAGCATCGGTAGACAGCCGCAGCCGTGATCGAGACGAGGGCATGTTGGAGGCGGATTGGTTCGATGCCGAGCAGCATCCACGTGCCACCTTCGCCTCCACAGCCTTTCGTAAACTGGACAACGGATACATGGTTGCCGGGGATTTGGTTATAAAAGGCGTATCGCGACCGGTTGAGTTTTTCTTAAGCTGGGAGTCGGCCGCAGAATCAGCCAGCCTAGTAGGGCAAACCAGGGTAAAGCGAACGGATTTTGCTATAGGAACGGGAGAGTGGGCGGAAGACGATACTATTGGTTTTGATGTGCAAATTACGTTCGACCTTGATTTAACGCGTCCCTGACGGTGCTGTCGCCACGCGCATCCAGGCAGCGCTCAAGCCTGCGCAGATGCGAGCGGGCATCAGCCCATTGCGTCACAAACGATCCAACTGCTGTCGGTGTTCGCGCTGAATGGTCTCCCATTCCAGCTTCATCCATGGCGAATAATGCCTTTCGTCCTCAGCCAGTTCCTGATCTACCTGGGATGGTGTGAGAAACCGCCAGTCGGCAACCTCGTTCGGATTCGCCCGGACCGGGTCCAAGCTCTTGCCGATGTACACCCAGCACAGCTCATGCTCTGCACCAACGTCCTGGTACTGCGCCTGATATATGAATTTGTATAAAAACATGAGGTTACCGCGCATGCCCAACTCTTGATACAGACGGCGGTCAACCGCCTCGCGCATGTCTTCTCCGAGCCGCGGATGGCTGCAGCAGCTGTTTGACCAGTACAGCGGCCACAATCTTTTTTGTGCACTCCTTTGCTGCACGAGTAACTGTCCCTGACCGTTAAAAACGAACAGCGAAAAAGCGCGATGCAGGCGTCCCGCGCCATCGTGACACATTTCCTTGTTTAAATGGCCGATTTCCTCATCGTTCGCATCCACCAGAATCAACTCTTCGTTATCGAAAGACACCACTTCGTGGCGATCGGTTACCGGCGCCAGATTATTCAATGCTCACCTCCATTGCCTGATAACCAGAAGCTTCAATGCCTGCTACCACCTCGCCCGCATTGTCCGGGCATAGGGCAATAATAGATCCACCACCGCCGCCGCCGGTTAACTTTGCCCCAAGTGCACCATTTTGCCTGGCCAGCTGAATCAATTCCTCGATTTCCCAGCTGGAAACCTGCAAAGAATTAAGTTGGCCCTGGCAAACATTCATTAAGTCTCCAAGGTGTTCCATATCATGGTCATTGATGGCGCGGACTGCGGCCAGGACCAATCTATCGATGCCATCAAATATTTGTTCGTACAGTCTATTGTTTCGCTTCCAGGCTTTGCGCACGTCCGCAACCATTTTGGCAGTGAGGCTTTCGATGCCGCTCATACCGATCACCATCTTGATCGGTGCCTTTGGCCTGATAGCCTCTACCAAGGCGGGCTGGCCCCGTCGGTATAACAGGGTTCTGCCATAAGTCGCCATGGTGTTGTCCAGCCCCGACGGTGTGCCGTGGGCTACCTTTTCGCACTCAAATGCGAGGCCGTTCACTTCTTCATCTGACAGATTGAGCCGAAAATGCTGATCCATTGCCCGAATAATGGACACCGCCACTGCTGCCGAGCCCCCGAGCCCCATCGCCCGCGGAACATTGGCAAAGACTGTGATGCGCATCGCACTTTTAGTCAGTTCCAGCTTTTCCAGAATGGTGGCCAGAGGTTGGTCAAAGGACTGCGGGTCTTTCGCCTCTGGATGCAGCGACTGTTCGACACCCCAGCGGGGAATCATGAGCTCAATCCCCGAATCAATATCTTCTATCTGCGCCTGGATGGCTAGGGGAACTGCTGCCGCTATGGCGTGGCGCCCATATACAACCGCATGTTCGCCGAGCAAGATTATTTTGCCGTGTCCCGCCGCCAGCCACTCGGTTTTGTTTCTAGCTGCACTTTTCTGCGGTACGGACTGATCACGCACATCCGCGATAATTTCACGCGCTTTCCACACCTTTATCTCGCCGCTCTCAATAAGACGTTCGACTACGGTATCAAATATCTCAGCGGAGGCGCCGGCTGCGGTGGCAACGCTGCGCGCATGCAGCGTCATATGACCGTGCTGTATACCTTCAGTTGCAAGGGCCCGTAACGCTGCGAAATTTTGCGCCAGACCGACCGCTCCCATAACTTCAGCCAGCTCGCGCGCCGACTGGGTATTCAGCAGGCGATGGTTCAAGGCCACGGTGGGATTAGACTCAAGCGGACCGCCTACTGTTCCAACCTTCAGGGGTATCTCCATCCAACCCACGAGATCCCCACTGTCATTCTTCGACCAGCGGCTTAATGATGAGTAGTGACCTCCACGCGATGCATGCGCATGCGCTGCTGCCTCGATTGCTCGCCAGTCGTTGCCGGTGGCAAGCGCTACCGCATCGATGCCATTCATGATGCCCTTGTTATGGGTGGCGGCGCGGTAGGGATCGACCACGGCAAATTCGGCCGCAATGATTATCCCATCTCTTACCTGCTCGCCATCGAATCCCTTACCGGCGAGGTGTTCCGCAGGGATGACGCACTCCGCTGTAACCATTGCACGATCGGTGAGGTTGGATAAGATGCGTAAAAAAACCTTGCCTGCGGTAATCGTTTCTACCAGCGAAGCCACTCCTTCACACATGGTGTTAACCAGATTCGCCCCCATCGCGTCGCACGTGTCTACCAGCAAATGCACGACCAACATGTCGCCGCTATCAAACGGCGACGGGTGGATGTGAACTTCAATGTCTTTGGCACCGCCGCCCCGCGCGACCATTTTTGGATGCAAACTGTTCGCCAGATTGAGGATTTCCTGCTTACGCTGCTGCACATCCGCCCGGGCCTTCGCCATGTGCTTCACCCCCATCACCTGCACCTGACCGATCAGGATGGGCTCAGTGCTGGAGACTGAAAAGCCGCCGTTCTGTCGCACGATCTTGGCAGCCGCGCTCAATGCGGCAACAATGGATGGCTCCTCTACAACCAGAGGCACCACGTACTCCTTGTCGTTGATCAGAAAATTCAAGCCCAGGCCGACCGGCAGTCCCATAACGCCGATCACATTTTCGATCATCTTATCCGCGGTTTTTACCTTTAATGTGTGGTCACCGCGGACCAGCGCCAAATAATCGTTTTCATTTATCAATCCGCGATCGCGTACCGCTCGGACGCGCTGCGGCACGCTAAGCTTGTAAAAATCCGGAATGCGAGACAACTTTGGTAACATTCACTGACTCCTAATCGTCCGTACCCCCGCGGCGCTGGTTGTGAGGTCAACCACTTGATACCGCGAGCTTTTTATTAAGTTTACAAATTGCGTTATGTTGTTCACATCAGTTCCCATGGCAACACCGAGGTCTCCACCGCCGGCGCCGCAAGGTTTATAAACCAATCCTGACTTCTTTGCCATAGCTGCAAGCTCAAGATGGGCCGAACTGAATATCTCCAGACCGGCGCATTCACCCAAATCCGCTAAAATCTCGGCAAATCGACCAGCGGACACAACGAAATCCTCGCCGCTGTCCCGTTCGGCCGCTGCCCTGGCCTGCGTCACGGCCTCTCCCATTGCCCGCATGATAACAGCGCTATCCGCGTCGTACTTCATCTGCCAGGCGCGCAGCCGACGCAGTAAACCTGGAGTGGAGACAGCGCGGCCGGACCAAACAAACACGAGTTTTAGGGTAGAAGGTAAAGATAACCGCTGCATAATCGGCCGGCCGTCGAGGCGCTTATACTCGATTACTCCGCCGCAGAAACTGGTGGCAACGTCAACGCCGCTGCCTTGCCCCTGCTGAAATAAACGATGCGCCTCAATCAGTAGCGTGATCCAGCGCTCATCGGGCCATTCGGGGCCATCAGCACAGTGCAGCAAAGCCCACGCAAGCGCCGTAACTAAGGCGGCACTGGAGCCCAGGCCGAGTTTAATCAACCTTCCATTGCTGTCCCTGGCGTACATTGCCGTACTGTCTAGATGGATATCAAAGCCGGGCTGAGATTGAAACCTTAGTACCTGGTTCTCTGACAGAATCGTCAGCACGGATTGCGGCAGGCCATAAAACCGACATTCCTCATCCAACCAGCGGATGTTGCCGTCTGAGCGAAAAGAAAAACGGGCGGGTGGCAGACCCATGCCGGGCGCACAAACCGAGCACGCGCCGTCACATCTAGCGTTTACTTCAACGCGAGCCCCGCGATTCACCGCCATTGCCAGCGCAGGCTCGCCTTGCAGCACCGCGTATTCACCGAGCAGAATAACCTTCCCTGGCGCTGTAACGGACACATCCATAACACGCACTCACGCCGTGCTCACATGCAGCTGTTGCAGAAACTGCGGCAGTGTCTCGCCAGCCGGGCCATACAGCTTTTGACTGAAACTGGATTGCACTGCGGACGGCTGCAGATTGATCTCGACGCTGTGGCCGCCACTGGCATTGACAATCTCCACAAATCCAGCCGCCGGGTAAACATTACCCGACGTGCCGACAGACAAAAATACATCACATTTACGGAGTGCCTGATGAATACGATCCATTTCCAAAGGCATCTCACCAAACCAGACTACGTGGGGACGTAATGTTCCTCGCTCGCCGCAGCAATCACACACCTGATCGATGCTGATATCTCGTTTCACCTCACTGATACGACCACAATTCTGGCATCGTTTTTTCAACAGCTCCCCGTGCATATGTACCACCTCGGCGCTGCCAGCCTGCTCATGTAGGTGATCGATGTTCTGCGTAACCAATATAAAATCCCCATCGAATCGTTGTTCGAAGTCGGCCAGCGCGATGTGTGCCGGATTGGGCCGAACGTCCGATGCCAGCAGCCGGCGCCTGCGCGTATTGTAGAACCGCTGCACTAACAGAGGATCCCGGGCAAACGCACGGGGCGAGGCGACATCCTCAACGCGATATTTCTCCCACAAGCCACCGTCACCGCTGAATGTGGGCAGTCCCGATTCGGCAGAGATACCTGCACCGGTGAGTACGACCACCGATTCCAAGCTGCGCGCTTTTCCCATCTTCAGCTCCTTTTATTTCATGCTGTAGTTCACTATTGCCGACGGTCGGTGCGCACGCTTGTGATCGCGGCATCGGCGCTGAGGAAACGGCAAACCGATGAACAAGCGCGCTGGCGCGCGGGTCGTGCCGCGGCCTGGCCGCTGTTTTCCGTTTACATCAGTAACCGACCGCCTGGCCGTCTTTACGATGGTCGGAAGCGGCACAAAAGCTGCCATCATCCAAACGATAAATGAGCTGTGCTCCGCCAAACGCAAACTGCGGCGTCTCGGTGGACAGGCTGTGCCCGCGCTGTGCGACCAGATCCCGTACGACGGACGCGTCAAAACCCTGCTCAAATACAACGCTGCCTCCTTCTTCGATGTACCACCGCGGCGCATCTGACGCCGCCTGTGGATTTTGACCGTAGGTGAAAATGCGGGTGACCATCTGCACGTGGCCCTGCGCCTGCATGTGCGCGCCCATTACGCCGAAACTCATCAGCGGGGCATCGTCACGTAAAACGAATCCGGGAATAATAGTATGAAAAGGCCGTTTTGCCCCCTGCGCCGCGTTGGGATGATCCGCTTCCAGGCTGAACCCCGCTGCCCGATTTTGCAAACTGATGCCGGTACCCGGTACCACGATACCCGAGCCGAACCCCCAGTAGTTGGACTGAATGAACGACACCATCATGCCACCGGCGTCGGCGGTGGTGAGGTAGACTGTTCCTCCTGAATTTGACAGCCGGTCGGCCGCTGCAGCCCGACTGAGTTCAACGCTCTCTGCGTAGCGCGTCAGTCTATGATCATCCAGAAGCTCATCGACGGTTGTGCGCATACAGGCTGGGTCGGCGACATGAGCGTTGGCAATCCGCAAACCGATTTTGGTCGCCTCGATTTGCAGATGCACGCTGTCCGCGCTATCCACGGAGTACTGGCTCAGATTGAGCTTGTGCAGAATACCCAGAGCGACCAAAGCGGCGATGCCCTGTCCATTGGGCGGCATCTGCAGGACGCGCACGTCAGCGTAATCAATGCCAATAGGGTTTACCCATTCTGACTCATGCCGCGCCAGGTCCTCCAGTGACAATTCACAACCGTTTTCATTCAGGTACGCCGCCATCTTTCGAGCCAGGTCACCCTCATAAAACGCACGGCCCCTGCTCTTTGCGATGGCGGTCAGGGTATGCGCCTGCTCGGGATGCGTAAACACTTCGCCCACCGCGGGGGCGCGCCCCGCGGGCATAAACGCGTCGCGAAATCCGGTGAATTGGGCATATGTTTCCAGCGCGGAAGCCCAGCTGCACTGCACGGTCGGGCTCACGGCAAACCCGTGCCTAGCGTAGTGCACTGCGGGTTCGAACAATTTGGCAAATGGCAGTCGGCCGAAACGCTCCGATAGAACCGTCCAGGTATCAACCGCGCCCGGTACGGTCACTGAATCCCATCCGATGCTGATGCTTTGCGCAGTCTTGAATTTTTGTGGTGACCAGCTGGCGGGGGAGCGACCTGAACCGTTCAGTCCGTGCATTTGCTGCCCGTCCCAGATCATGGCAAACGCGTCTGAGCCGATGCCGTTGCTGCATGGCTCCACCACCGTAAGCGCTATCGCCGAGGCTAACGCTGCATCGACTGCATTACCGCCATCGCGCAACATGTGCAGTCCGGCCTGCGCAGCCAGCGGTTGTGACGTGGCCACAACGTTGCGCGCAAACACCGGTACACGTCGTGAACCATAGGGAAAATCCCAATTCAGATACATACAGGTTTCAAGGATGCCGCCTGACAGCCTAAGAATATTGTTTCAGGATTTTGTGGAATTGTGATGAATCTACAGCTCTTGACAGATAGTACCCCTGCAGCAGGTCACAGCCAAGCTCTTTTACGATGCGCAGGCTCTCAGCTGTTTCAACCCCCTCTGCCACGACATTTAAGCCAAAACTATGTCCAAGTTTACAAACGGCATCGACTATCATGATATCACTGCTTCCCGGCTTCAGGTGCTTAACGAATCCTCCGTCTATCTTGAGAAAATTTACGGGCAGGTCCCTAATGTATGCCAGGGAAGAGTAACCGCTGCCAAAATCATCTATTGCCAGCATCACTCCCATTGCAGACAAGCTGTCCAGTACCAGGCGCGTGCTGTCCAGATTCTGCATGATGGTCGTTTCAGTCACTTCTAACACCAGACGGGAAGGCGGGACCTTCCAGGTCGATAATGTACGTTTAACGATCTCCGGAAACTCAATCTGCTCCAGGTTGCTGGCCGAAACGTTTACCGTAATGAGCCACGGCTCAACGCCGCTGCACTCTCTTAGCGCGACATTGAGTATGTGCTGCGTAAACTCTCCCATTAGCCCAGATTTTTCTACAACAGGAATGAACTCAGCCGGTGAAACCACCTCACCTCCCGGGCGAATCCACCTGGCCAGGCTCTCCACAGCGCAAATTTTGTTCGAACTCGGATCGACTAGAGGTTCATATACCAGTTTTATCTGTCCATCGTTTAAAGCCTGTTTGATCTCACGTGCCATTTTTTGTTGTTTGTAATGTCCACTCTCCAAATCCGTGTGATAGATCACGTGTTCACTGTTTTTTCTTTTAGCAACGTGGAGAGCATAAACTGACTGTCGGATCAGCTCGGCACCGGTGGTCGCGGTATCCGGGTAAAGAGCGAGGCCAAGATCTACCTCCAGCATTTGGGACGACTCTGCGATGGCAAACGGCTGATCAAAATACTGCCTTACCCTGTTCACCGCCAGCAGCGCCTGATCAGGATGCAGTATTGGATTTAGTAAGATCGAAAACTCGTCGTCACCCGTTCTATACAGTACATCACCCGACCTGAGCATCGTGCTTAGCCGATCAGCCACCGCGTTGAGCAAGCTGTCACCATGATCGAAACCAAAGGCCATGTTGATCTCGGTGAATCCCCGTATATCAATGCTGATCGATACCACATGCTGCCGTGGGTCGAGTGCTTCGATGGCGGATTGGGCAACGGCAAACAGCGCCTCTCGATTACGCTCAACGGAATGTTCGGTAACGTTGTGCAGAACAGCTGTTGACTGAGTGGTCACGATGGCAATCTAGGTAGGATCAAGCGATACTCTGCGCTTCACGATTTAACGAACGCCCATTGGGGCCGCTTACAGCTCCACGGCCGGACAGATGCACTCAAACCGAGTGCATCTCACTTTAATTCAGTATAGACCACCCTCCGGAGCCAGTATGGCTAGGTCCGTTGATTTTAAAGGGAACTCCCGGCTCAGACCTCGACCAGCACTTCAGACACAGGCTTGCGCACCGTCACGGGAACCTCGGCCGGGTAGCCATACCAGAGCAACGCCACCACCGTCTCCAAATCGGGGTCAGTCCAAATCGCATCATAGAATCTGGCATCCCGCGTCACGTCTCCGGTCGTCCACTTTGTGCCAATACCGTGGGCCCACAGATACATACAAATGGTGTAAACAGCGCAACAGCAGGCAGCGTAATCTTCTCTCGCCCTGAGCTCTTCCTCACTGCGCACACACGTTACCACTATCCAGCCGGGAATGGATGACCAGCGCTTCCGCTTCGCCTCCCCGGCATCCGCACCTTTACTAGCGGTGACCAATTCGGCGTTTAAGTCAACAATCTTTTTCTTACACTGCTCGGACAGTAAATAGAAACGCCAGGGCTCAGTCAGGTTATGGTTGGGCACCCATCTGGCCAAATCTATGGCTTGCAGAATGAGTTCACGCGGCGGCACCTTTTCTTTGAAGAAGTTGATGCTGCGCCGCTGGCGAATTATTTTGGCGATTGCCGCTGCGTCATCTTGGGCTGCAATACTTTCAATCATATTTTCGATATAGGGTCTCATCAAGATCTACCGCGCCACAGCTGACAATGCTTTCTAGCGCGCTATCTAGGGTATAGTGAACCATCAATCACCCTAGCAGGACAATCTGATGGCTAAGAAGAGAGGGTCTCACATTCAACGCTATTTACTGGCCGGAATTCTAACCATGGTGCCACTATGGATTACATGGATCGTGCTTTCATTCCTGTTCAGGCAGCTTTCAACGTTAGGTGGACCGTGGGTAAGAGCACTGTCCATCACGCTGGCGCAGACGTCACCGAACATATCTCAGTTATTGTTACACCCTTGGCTGCAACCTTTTCTGGCTGCGATACTGATTCTGCTTGGATTGTATGCCCTGGGCTGGATCACCACCAGGGTACTGGGAAGACAATTGGTGAATTCTGTAGAAAATCTCATAGACCGTATACCGCTGGTGAAAAAGATATACGGATCGACCAAGAAAATAATCTCTGCTCTGAATCAGGAAAATCCAACCATGGAACGAGTGGTGCTGATTGAGTTCCCCAACCAGAGCATGAAGACGGTTGGCTTCGTCACCAAGATTTTTCAAGATAAAAACAGTGGTAAAGAACTGGCCGCAGTATACGTCCCTACTACGCCTAACCCGACTTCCGGCTACCTGGAAATCGTCCCGACTGAGCGCTTGGTGAACACTGATCTTAGCGTAGAGCAGGCAATGACTTTCGTCGTTTCCGGCGGTACAGTCGGACCGGAACGCATGGTCTTCGATGACCCCGTTCGCACGGCGTGATCCCGCAACGTAGTCAGGACTGGTTGTCTTTGCGTGCGTGCAGAACGTAGCGGAAGGGAATGGAAATCTGCCAGGATTGCCGATCGATATCTGCCGGAAAAGGCTTAAAACGTTTTAGTCGACTCAAGGTGCGGGTCGAGGCTTTGTTCAATGTACGGAAGCTGGAAGGCTTGCTTACCGCAATTGACTGAAACTCACCGTTTCTCAGAATAGTCAAATTAACCTCCACCCTCCCTTGCTGTCCCCGATTGCGCGCATGCGCCGGGTAAGACCGATGTCTGGCAACGGCCCGCAGCAATTCTGTGAGGTAGCGCTCTTCGGCAGCCTGCTGGCGGCGCTTGTTCACTTCAGTTGCTGCGCTTTGCCTCAAGTCGGGGTCCGCCGTGGCGTCCGGCGAGGACGCGAGCGGCGTCCCACCGCCGTCATCGGCGGTAAGCTGTTGCTGCGTTGATTCGCGGTTCGTTGGCGACTCCACCTTAGCCGCCGCGGCGAGATTTGGCACCGGCGACTGCGCCACTGACGCCGTCGCCGCAGTTTTACTCTGCTCCGCGCGTTCCGTCTCTTGCTCGAGCCGGCGCGGCATGGCCACATTTTCAATCGCTTGATAGGGCTCACTTTCTTCGCTTCGCCTGTCGCTTTTCGGCGCGGAAGGGCTGACCCTGATCGATAGCGTGACAGTGTCAGCCTCCAGCTCGCTGCTATCGAGTACAGCCGGTATGACGCCAGACAGCGATACGAGCAAAGCGGCGTGACTCGCCAGCGAGGCTAGTAGAAACGTGCCAAAGCGAATGCTGTCCATGGTCAAATGTCGCGCAATACAGATTAAGCGGATTACCGCGCGTAGATGAACAGGACATGTGCTACGCGCTGCAGTTGAACATTCCGATCGAAACCGGCTGTTGTAGAATCAACGCATAACCTAACCAAGACTTTTGATATTTGCAAACATAATGCAAGCTGCAGCTCAGGCCCAACCCAATATTGCGCTGGTCAAGTACTGGGGTAAACAAGATATCAAGCGCAACGTTCCCGCCACACCTTCTTTGTCCATCACGCTGGATGCGCTGTGGGCGCGCACCACGGTGAGGTTCAGCGAGGAGAACGAGCGTGATAGCCTGAGTATCAATGGGATAACCGACCCGAGCCAGCTGCAGCGGGTGACCGCGGCTTTGGACAGGCTCCGGCGGCTAAGCGGTGAGACAAACTACGCAGACGTTTCATCCACGACCAACTTTCCTGTGAGTGCGGGCCTTGCTTCGTCCGCAGCAGGCTTCGCCGCGCTGGTAACCGCGGGCTGCTCAGCACTGGGCGCTGACTTGAGCGCACAGGACCGATCCCGCCTCGCCCGAGCAAGCTCCGCCTCCGCCGCCCGCTCCGTGTTCGGCGGTTTTGTCGAACTGCAAACGGAGCAGCCTGACCCCGCGGCACAACCCCTGCTGGCGGAAACCGAATGGCCGTTGAACGTAGCAGTCATCGTTACTTCTACGCGTGCCAAGCAGACCAGCTCAACCGCCGGCATGAACCAGAGCGCACGGGCTTCAGTTTTCTATGACGCCTGGGTGGATTCCGCGCCGCGCGACTTCGCTGACGCTCGCCGGGCCGTACTGCACCAGGATTTTCAAATGCTGGCTGATATCAGCGAAGCCAATTGCTTGAAAATGCATGCGGTTATGTTGTCGACCCAACCCGCTCTGATGTACTGGAACGGGGCGACGGTCGAGGTTATTCTTCGGGTCCGGGACTTGCGTGCACGCGGAATCCCCGCGTTTTTCACCATTGATGCCGGCCCCCAGGTCAAAATCGTATCATTGCCCGGACACCGGGCTGCGATTGAGCAAGCCGTCCGGGACACGCCCGGCGTAGTCGATATAATCCACAGTTCACTCGGTGCCGGTGCCCGCCTCTTAGGCGGGTAAAGCGGATGGGGGGCTGGGCCGCTTTCGTTACATCTAACTGCGAACGTTCGCTTTAAGTTCCCGCCGGCGAGCATGCAGCACGGGTTCAGTATACCCGTTGGCGACTTCACGGCCTTTAAATACGAGATCAACTGCGGCCTGGAATTCTATGCTGCGATCGAAATCCGGCGCCATGTTGGTGTAGTTGGCATCCCCCTCATTCTGCTGATCCACAACTTGCGCCATTTTTCTCATTGTTTCCATAACCTGCTCTGCACTCACCATTCCATGGTGCAGCCAATTCGCTATGTGCTGACTCGAAATCCTGAGGGTCGCCCTATCCTCCATCAACCCAATATCGTTGATGTCGGGCACCTTGGAACAACCGACCCCCTGACCCACCCAGCGCACCACGTAGCCCAGAATACCCTGCACATTGTTGTCCAACTCTTGCTGTACTTCTCTTCTTTTGAGTTTACGCGAGCCGAGCACGGGGATGGTCAGAATGTCATCAAGATTGGCTCGCGGCCGCAGGGCAAGTTCGCGCTGGCGTTGCAACACGTTGACCTGATGGTAATGCAGTGCATGCAGCGTCGCAGCGGTTGGAGACGGTACCCAGGCGGTATTGGCGCCGGCCCGCGGATGATTGATCTTTGTCTCCACCATCGCCGCCATACGATCCGGTGCAGGCCACATACCCTTACCGATCTGAGCATGGCCCGGCAGTCCCGCCCGTAAACCAACGTCGACATTCCAGTCCTCGTAGGCCATTAGCCAGTCTGCGCTTTTCATGTCCTCCTTCGGCAGCATCGGGCCGACTTCCATATCGGTATGAATTTCGTCACCCGTTCTGTCCAAAAAACCGGTATTGATGAAAATCACCCGCTCCCGGGCGGCGCGAATGCACTCTTTCAAATTAACCGTCGTCCGACGCTCTTCGTCCATAATGCCGACCTTTATTGTGTTCGCTTCCATTGCCAGAACCTTTTCCACACGCGCAAACAGTTCAACCGTAGCGGCGACCTCCTGCGCACCGTGCAGCTTGGGTTTGACCACGTACATCTGCCGGGTTCGACTGTTGCGGAGTTTCCCATTACCCGCAATATCGTGTTTGGCGGCCAGTGCGGTGAACATAATATCGAGGAAACCCTCCGCAATAGGTTCTCCATCCAGCAGCACGGCATCGGTATACATATGCAGTCCCACATTTCGCACCAACATCAGGCTGCGTCCAGGAACAATGAGCTTGCCACCCTCTGCCGCCACGTACTCCCGGTCCGGCTCCAGCACTCGCTCTATGGTCTGACCGTTTTTCTCAAACGTTCGGCTTAAGTCACCACGCATCAGCCCCAGCCAGTTACGGTACACGCGGACTTTGTCATCTGCGTCCACTGCTGCAACAGAATCCTCACAATCCATAATCGTGGTAATGGCGGATTCCAGCTGAATATCATAAATGTTGGCCAGGTCGCCCTTGCCTATGAAGAAACCCTCACCCATGCGGATCTCGACGTGCAAATTGTTATTGCGTAAGAGAACCAAGTCGGGCGCAGCCGGATCTCCGCTGTATCCGACAAACTGCTCGACCCGACCAAGTCCAGTTTTACTGCCGTCGCCCATGATGATTTTCAGGCGGCCATTCTCAACTAAATACTTCACAGCGTAGTGATGGCTGCCCAGGGCCAGCGGTGCCGCCTGATCGAGAAAATCCCGGGCATAGGCAATGACCTTCGCCCCGCGCACCGGATTGTATTTCGCCGTGCGCTTGCATCCCTGCTCCTCGGTAATCACATCGGTGCCGTACAGTGCATCGTAGAGGCTGCCCCATCTGGCGTTGGCGGCATTCAACGCATAGCGGGAATTGTCTACCGGCACGACCAGCTGGGGCCCAGCGGTGACTGCGATCTCATCGTCCACGTTGTCGACCTGAACGGTGAAATCCTCTCCTTCAGCGAGCAGATACCCGATTTGCCGCAAAAACTGCTTTTGCTCATCCACGGATCGGGACCGGTTTTCCCGGTACCACTCGTCTATCTGTCGCTGCAGGGCGTCCCTTGTCGCAAGCAGCGCCTCGTTCTTCGGACCCAGGTCGCGCGTTATTTGCTCCAGCGCCTGCCAAAACGCACTCGGCTCTATGCCGGTGCCGGATACCATTTCATTATGCAGCAGGTCATAGAGGCCTCGATCTACGTCCAGCGCGCCAATTTTAACGGTGTTCTTGGTCATGATGTTACAAGCTGTTAACGGTTAAATTCTCTCACGTTGTGACGCCGGATCCGCCGCAGAAACCTGCTTCGCCCGCAGCGGTGACGCGGTCAAACTAAATACGCAGCTCTGGCTCTGGCAGTTCACCGCAGGACCCGCGCAGACCACTACTGCCCACAGCAAAGTCCGAGCGACTGGTCTAAGATATCGACCGCACGCTCCAATTCTCTTTCTGGGATATTGAGTGGAGGCATCAAGGTTAACACATTTCCCATCGATATCTTGAAACTCAAACCCAGGCTGAGCGCGTGGTAGAGCACCCGCTCAGCCAGCTCGATGTTCCTTTCTCCGGTTTCAGGGTGGACGAGCTCTACTCCCAGCAATAGACCTTGACCGCGCACGTCGCCGATTTGTGCATACCGCTTTTTCAGCTGTAAAAGTTGAGCCAAAGCCAGTGCGCCCAGCGTCTTGGACCGCTGCAGTAAACCCTCTTCCTCGATCACCTTAAGGGTCGCCAGACCGGCGGCGCAGGCCACCGGATTTTTCTCATGGGTATAGTGTCCCAGTGCCCGTTCCGGGGCGACATCCAGGTCCGCCCGCGTCAATATTGCTGCCAGCGGAAACACACCCCCACCCAAGCCCTTGCCGACAACGACCATATCCGGAACGATGTCGTAATTTTGGAAAGTGAACCAGGATCCCGTCCGGCCGAGGCAGTGCGGAATCTCGTCAAGTATCAATAATGCCCCGTGGCGATCACAGGCCTGGCGGACAATGCGCCAATAGTCCGCCGGCGGGAAGTAAGGAATGCTGCGGACAGTTTCGGCCACCACGGCGCACACGTCGCCTTCCTTGGACAGGACGTAATCGATGTATTCGGCGCATTTAAGGGTGCAGCTACCGGCACAACCCCACGGGCAGTGCTGGTCGTCGGGCGGTGGGACGTGCTCGGTGCCCGGCAGCAGCGGCCCAATACCTTGACGAAACATAGCCTCTCCGCCGATTGAAATCGCGTCTAAAGACGCGCCGTGAAAAGCGTCCCACATCGAAACCGTTTTGAAACGACCGGTAGCTGTACGCGCCAGTTTCAACGCTATACCCACCGCGCTGGTCCCACCCGGAGTGAACAAAACTTTGTTCAACGGAGAAGGGGCAAGCCCGGTCAACTTTTTGGCAAGTTCAATGGCCGGCACGTTGGTGTAGCGTCTTGTGCAAAACGGCAACGTATCGAGCTGCCGCTTGATGGCATCGATTACGGCCGGGTGACCGAAGCCAACCTGATGCACACTGTTACCGTGAAAATCCAGGATACGGTTTCCCTGCAGATCCTCCAGGTACGAACCCTGACAGCGCTGTAATACATTCAGACAGGGCGTTGACAGCGACTGGTGCAGAAAGTACCGGGCATCCTCTGCCAGCAGCTTGCGCGTAGCGGCATCGATGTTCTGCTTCTGCCAGGCCTGACGATTAGGTGAGATGTTAAGTTCACCCTCAGAGCGAAATTCATCAAGTTGCTTCATTTTACTCATCGCAGTGGTGTGTGCTTCGGTTCGAGCGTATCACAGGCGAGTGTGGTTGCAGATGTCCCGCGTGAATGCTGCGGCGCAGCAGAACTCTGTTATAAATTTTGTTATAAATACTCTTCTGACAGTTGTGCCGCATGGGCCGGTCGCACGGTCAGCCGGTATTCAGCTTTAGCGCTGCCCTAATCAATACCGATCCTACCAACGCATAAGCGGCAAACAGCAAACACACCTGATCAAAGCGCAGGTTCCAGTCTACCAACAAACCCATCGCAACAGGACCCAATGCGGTCGCCAGTACACCAGCAGACTGCACCAGGCTCCTTATCGCCCCCAGGTGCAGCACACCATACAGCTCCGCCCACAGGGCTGAGGTCGCGGTCAGAGATACACCGACATTGAGGCCGGCCAGCACCATATAAGGCCAAACCACCCATCTGCTGTCAAACAACCCTATGATGACCATGGCAGCGGCCAGCGGCAGCAACATCACCGGCATCAGCCGCACCGCGCCCAGACGATCGATGAGTACGCCAGCCAGCAGCGACGCTATCGTTGTGCTGATCGCATAGATGATGTAGCTGCCCGTTATCCATTGGTGCGACCAGGCTTTCTCATCGGCAAGATTCAAGTGATGAAAGAACATGGCGGTTAGAATGAACGAGGGCGCCATCAGCCCGGGCAGTAAAAGATAGAAGCGCCAGTCGCGCAAAACCTGTCGGCGAGTCCATGAAGCCTTGACGGTGGACTCGCCGTCGTGCCCGTTAATCGCGACATTGGATGAAGTCTCGGTACTGGCCGGCTTGCCTTGCAGCAGCCACAGAACCAAAGGCACCAAACCTAACGCCAGTACGATTGACAGGCCGCCGTAGGTCCAACGCCAGCCAATCCAGACAATAGCAAATACGGCGAGCAAGGGCAGGATGGCTTCGCCCGCAGCGAAACCAATGCTGGTAACGGCTATGGCCCTGCCCCGTTCGGCTTTAAAGGACCGGGCCATAGAGGTGATACCGACGTGGCTCATCAAACCCTGCCCGGCGTGGCGTAACAAGAACAGCGCAATGATCATACCCGTCATTCCCTGAACCAAAGAAATAAACGCGCAGGAAAAGACCAAGAACAGACAAACCATGATCGCGTATCGGTCGAGCCTGACGTGGTCGATTCCTTTGCCCGACCAGGGCAGAACCATAGCGCTGCCCAGCGTGCCCAGCATATACATCATGCCCCACTTGGTATGACTGAGGTCAAACTCGTTTTGGATGCTTGGCCCGAATACACCGATAAAGTAAGTCTGGCCAAAGCTTGAAAACAAAGCCATGACAAAACCAAAGGCAACAAAACGGCGCTGACGAGCGATAAATGCGAGGTAAGATGAAAATGGCAAGATGCGGGTATGGTTGCTAAAGCAGCTGGAAAAGTGTTGTTCTTAATGCCGGCGCGAATGTATTGGCGAAAACACCGCGGTCGGCCCTGGCCCCGCCGCTACAGACCCAACTCAGCTTTCTTCTGCCGGCTCCAGGCCTGGGTAATG